>DXMD01000030.1:0-19733 GCA_019414385.1 Collinsella sp.
CGCGCATAAAGAAAGCCTCCCATTTCTCATGTCCAAGAAATGGGAGGCAGTTCAGGTAGGCACGGCGGGGCGGGCTAGCAGCTATGGACAGCAGGCTTAGAACAGGCCGGTGATGTTGCCGTCGTTGTCGACGTCGATGTTCTCGGCCGCGGGGACCTTGGGCAGGCCCGGCATGGTCAGAACACTGCCAGTCAGTGCGACCACAAAGTGGGCACCGGCGGAAACCTTGAGCTCGCGCACCGTGATGCGGAAGTTCTCGGGAGCGCCCAGGGCCTTGGCGTTGTCGCTAAAGCTGTACTGCGTCTTGGCCACGCACACCGGCAGGTTGCCAAAGCCGTTCTCGCGCAGCTCGGCGAGCTGGCGCTTGGCGGCCGGCGTAAAGTCGACGCCGTCGGCGCGGTAGACCTTGGTGGCAATGGCCTCAAGAGCGTCGGCCACATCGGCGCCGTCCTCATAGGCAAACTTGAGCTCGCTCGGCTGCTCAATCAGACGCATGACCTCATCGGCAAGCTCGAGCGCGCCCTCGCCGCCCTTGGCCCAGACCTCGGAAAGCTTAACGTTGACGCCGAGCTTCTGACACTCGGACTCGATGAGCGCAAGCTCGGCCTCGGTGTCCGTCGGGAAGCGGTTGATGGCGACTACGCAGGGCAGACCATAAACGTTCTGGATGTTGTCGACGTGACGCAGCAGGTTGGGCATGCCGGCCTTGAGTGCCTCGAGGTTCTCCTCGTTGAGGTCGGCCTTGGCGACGCCACCGTTGTACTTCAGCGCACGAGCGGTCGCGACGACCACGACGGCGCTGGGGCGAACGCCCGTCATGCGGCACTTGATGTCGAGGAACTTCTCGGCACCCAGATCAGCACCGAAGCCGGCCTCGGTAATGGCGACATCGCCAAAGCGCATCGCCATACGCGTGGCCATGATGGAGTTGCAGCCGTGGGCAATATTGGCGAAGGGACCGCCGTGGACAAACGCGGGCGTACCCTCGAGCGTCTGCACCAGATTGGGCTTGAGCGCATCCTTAAGCAGGGCCGCCATGGCACCCTGAGCCTTAAGGTCACGGGCGCGAACGGGCTCGCCGGCATAGCTGTAGCCGACAACAATCTCGCCCAGGCGCTCCTTGAGGTCGTTAATGCTCGTAGACAGGCACAGGATTGCCATGACCTCGGAGGCGACGGTGATATCGAAGCCGTCCTCGCGCGGCACGCCCTGGGCCTTACCGCCAATACCGTCGATGACGTGGCGCAGCTGACGGTCGTTCATATCGACGACGCGCTTCCAAGTGATGCGTTTAACGTCGATACCGAGCTGGTTGCCCTGCTGGATGTGGTTATCAAGCATGGCGGCCAGCAGGTTGTTGGCAGCACCGATGGCATGGAAGTCGCCGGTAAAGTGCAGGTTGATATCCTCCATGGGGATGACCTGAGCCCAGCCGCCGCCGGCAGCGCCGCCCTTAACGCCAAAGACGGGGCCGAGCGAAGGCTCGCGCAGGGCCACGGCACTCTTGACGCCGCGTCGGCGCAAGCCATCGGCCAGACCGATGGTCGTGGTGGTCTTACCCTCGCCCGCAGGCGTTGGGTTGATAGCGGTCACGAGGACGAGCTTGGCCTGGTGATCAGTCGGCTCGTTGAGCAGTGAATAGTCGACCTTAGCCTTGTCGAAGCCGTACGGAATCAGGTGCTTAACGTCGACGCCGGCGTTCTTGGCCACCTCGGTAATAGGCAGCGGCGTGACAGAACGTGCGATTTCGATGTCAGTAGGCATGGGCGGTCCTTTCGTTACCGAATGAGAAAAAGACCAATTCAGCATAGCACGGGCGCGCAATAGTAAAACACCCGTAACCGATGAATGGCGATATGTTTATCCAATGCTCAGCGATAGCTTAACAGCCCGCCAAAACAAAGCGCCCTAAATGGTAGGTTCAATCCCCAAGTGCTCAAAGGTGCGAAGCGTTGCCTGGCGGCCCTGGGGCGTGCGAATCATCAAGCCGCACTGCAGCAGATAGGGCTCATAGACATCCTCGAGCGTTCCCGGGTCCTCGCCCACCGCGCTGGCAAGCGTTGTCAGGCCCACGGCACGTCCGGAGAACGTCTTAGCGAGTGTCTCCAAAATGCGAATATCCATCCAGTCCAGACCAAGCTCATCGATCTCGAAGAACTCGAGCGCCTGGCGGCAGATATCGAGCTCGATAGGGCCGTTGCCGCGCACCTGTGCGTAATCGCGCACGCGCTTGAGCAGGCGGTTGGCAAGACGTGGCGTGCCGCGCGAACGCGAGCCGATCTCGAGCGCACTGGGGTGGTCGATCGTCACGCCCAGGATGGACGCCGAGCGCGTCACAATCTGCGCGAGTTCTTCGACCGTGTAGTAATCCAGGCGATATGAAATGCCAAAGCGGTCGCGCAGCGGGCCAGTCAACATACCCGAGCGGGTCGTTGCCGCCACCAGCGTAAACTTGGGGATATCCAGGCGAATCGATCGTGCGGCCGGGCCTTTACCGATCACGATATCGAGCGCAAAGTCCTCCATCGCGGGGTACAGGACCTCCTCGACCGAACGGTTGAGGCGGTGGATCTCGTCAATAAACAGCACATCGCCCGGCTGCAAGTTAGTAAGGATGGCCGCCAGGTCGCCCGTACGCGCGATGGCGGGGCCACTCGTGGTCTTGATCTGAGCGCCCAGCTCGTTGGCGATAACGGTGGCCAGCGTGGTCTTGCCCAGGCCCGGAGGACCCGAGAAAATCACGTGGTCGAGCGTCTCCCCACGGCTCTGCGCCGCTTCGATCAACACGCGCAGGCTCTGCTTGATGTGCTCCTGGCCGCAGTAATCGTCCAAGCGCTGGGGGCGCAAAGTGCGGTCGACATCGAGGTCCTCGGCCGTCAGCTCCGAGCCCACCATGCGCTCGCCGTGCGCCATGGATGCCGCCGGCGAGTTGCCGGGCGTCGCCCACAGGTCCTGAGAGTCATCGGCTTCCCACATCACGCATCCATTCCGAGTCGCTTAAGCGCCGCGCCGAGCAGATCCTCGACACGCATATCCTGCCCATCATACCCGCTCAGAGCGACATCGGTCTCCTGCGGGCTAAAGCCCATGGAAAGGAGCGCCGCACGGGCGTCATCGATCGCCGAGGGAGCGGCAGCGGGCACGGGCATCGCAACCTGTCCGGGAATCGCGTCGACCGGCACAAAGCCCTTATCCTTGGCAAAGGTGCTCTTGAGCTCCAGGATCAGACGTTGAGCTGTCTTTTTGCCCACACCGGGCACCTTGGCCATACCTTTGTCGTCCTCGGCCATCACCAGCGAATACAGCTGCCCCACGGTATAGGTGGAAAGAACGGCGAGCGCCAAGCGCGGGCCAACGCCCGAGACGGACACGAGCCGATCGAACATCGTGCGCTCATCCTTTGAGGAAAAACCGAAAAGTGTCATGGCGTCCTCGCGCACCTGCATACGCGTGTAGAGGCGGACCTCGCCGCCGGGCGTCGGCAACGTGGCCGCAGTGCTGCCCGAAATGCCGAGCTCAAAGCCAACGCCCGACACATCGACGACAGCAGAGCTCATCGTGGCCTCGACAAGCGTTCCGTGGAGCTGGGAGATCATCAGTATCCGGTTCCTCTCTGTTGATAGAACTCGCCGCCGGTAAGCGCCCGGGTACGGCTGAGGTTAACGTGGCAGATGGCGCAGGCCAGGGCATCGGCGGCATGGTCGGGATGCGGGTCGTGATCGAGCTGCGTGAGCGTGCGTACCATGTAGGCGACCTGCCGCTTATCTGCGGCACCGGTACCCACCACAGCCTGCTTAATCTGCATAGGCGTATACTCGCCGATCTCGAGCGCGCACTCCGAAAGCGCCACGAGCGCGGCGCCGCGGGCATGCGCCGTAGGGATGGCCGAGCGAACGTTGGCGCCAAAGTAGATGCTCTCGATAGCAGCAGTATCGGGTCGATAGCGCTCCACGACACCCTTAAGGTCATGGGCGATATGCGACAGGCGCACCGCGAGCGGACTTCCGGCACTGGTCTCGATGCAGCCATAGGCACGACAGCGGACCTCGCCACGCCGCTCCTCGATAATCCCCCAACCCGTATGAGCCAAACCGGGGTCGATGCCCAAAATAACCAAGCCAACCTCCCCTCGTCACAAGTACAGCACAAGGCAAGGCCCCGCGCACTACTCACGAACGTCTGTTCTAGAATAACACAACGGGATCAAGATGCTTAGTTGAAGTATCGGGGTTGAGAGCGAATCCCATCCCCAGTTTAGTTCTGCGAGAAGAATGGGAACTGTCGGGGATCAACCGGCGGATGCGGCATCGGGCCACCCTGAGGACCACCTTGCGGTTCGCCCTGGCCGCCCATCATCTTATCGATGGCGTCCTGAACCTCGCCCTCGAACTTTTTCATTCCCTCGTGTAAACGACGCTGACCGTCTTCAGAGCGCAACTCCTCCATTTGTTCGGGCGAAATACCCAGTAGCTCGCCCAGCACGCCCATCATCTCGTTTCGCACGCGCTCGCTCGTATCCTCGTCAGCAAAACGGCGCACCTCGGCGCGCGCCAGCGAATCGACCGTCATACGCTCCTTGCCGTTAAGCCCCAGGTCGGACCACGCGAGCATGTACGGCCAGGAGCGCTCGGCAAACGAACGGGACGAAACGATCGGCGCCGTCGGCAACATGCGGCGGGCAGCCTCACCCTGTCGAACGAGCATCAGCAGCAGCGAGCAGGCCTCAGGCTTGCCAGCGGCCATCGGGATGTCGTCGAAAGATCGATTGCGGTCCACGTGCGCCTCAAGCGCGCCATCGATCTCACCCGGCTCGACCCCGCCGAGCAGCTGTGCCGCGCGGTCGAGCATATCGACCGGACCGTCGAGCGTCGAGAGCGCCTGCGCCAGCACGCGCTCCATACAATCTTCCACCGCGTTGAGCGTCACAAGCTCTTGGGGCACCACGGCAGACGCGCGGTTGCGCACACGCGCCACAAACTCAAGCGTCGACAGGTACACATCGCCAAAGGGCGCGTAATCGCCCTGGTAGCCGCCGCAAAGCGCCGGCGCCGCCAGCGCGTACTCGGTTTTGGACAGCGGACTCAACGCCATCGCACCCAGCTCGAGCGCCGTATCCTCCAGCATGAGGCCCAGCGTGCGAGAGCGCAGGCGCTCGGCGTCGCCCGCCGACACATCGCGGTCGAGCACGCGCGCGGCATCCGGCGCATCGCGCTCAACCGTGCGAATATGCAGGTGCTCGGCAATGGCGCGAACGGCGGCACAGCGAGCAGCCTCGGCCTCCTCCTGCGCCGGCGTAAAGATGCGGTTGCGCCCCAGCACCAGGCCAATCACATTACGTGGGCCCAGAGCGTCGACGGCCAGCGCCGCCAGCAGGGACGACGGCAAGTCGCCCTCGAGTGCCACCACGGCGCGCGACGCACCGTGGGCCCGGGCGTTGTCGCGCACGGCAAGCACCAGCGCCTGCCACAGCCACTCCTCGGAACGGAACTCGGGCAGTTCGTGATCTTCCAGGGCATCGAGCATCACGCCGCGCTGAATCTCCTGAACCAGCAGGCTCTCCTCAAAACACGGCGCCTGGGCCACCACGCGACCGCAGTCGTCGAGCACAAACGAACCGCCGGTATACACCGACTCGTCATAGGCACCGACCGGCGCCATGCAGGCAAACCACACGCTGCGCTTGGATGCGATCTTGCGGTAGGCGCCGCTGCGAACGGCGGCAATGGCAGCAGTCTCGCGGTCGGTCATGTCAAACGCGTTGAATTGGAAATACGCAATGAGGTCAACACCGGTCGGCAACATCTCGAGCTCGCGGTCCAAGTCAAAAATCACGGCGATGCGCACGCCATCCACGTCGAACACCGGCGGCGCCCAACGCGTGTCGTTGTTCTCGCCACGCTGCAGGGCAATGCTCGAACGCGCCGGCACCACATGACCGTCCTTGAGCATCATGTAGTCGAGTAGCGGCTGGCCCTCAAACGAAACCGCCGCGGGCACGATGCAGATCATGTCAAGCTCCTGGATGCGCTCGGCGACACCAGTCAAGCCGGCAAGCATGTCGTGCTCAAAGTCGGCAGCGCCCACCAGGCCACCGGGCATGGCGCCCATAAAGAGCGGAGCCGGAACGCACAGCACGCGCGCCCCGCGCTCGTGGGCCAGACGAGCCTGGTCCTCGATGCGGCCGCAAATGCCCTCAATATCACCCAGGCGCATATCGATCTGTGCAAGCGCGAGCTTCATGGCTCAGCCCTTTCCGTCGTAAACCATCGAAATCGTAGTAAAAGCGCCGGCCGCATGATGCAGTCGGCGCTCGCATGTGCATATGCTAGCTATGATACCCCGAGCGGGGGCGCGCTCCTAGAACGTCGCGGACCACAGCCCGTGCAGGTTGCAGTAGGCATAGACGGTACCGATCTTGGAACCGCCGGCAAAAAACGTCGCGGGCTTCATGCCGGGCTCAAGGTAATGGACCTCTAAGCGGCCCTCGGCCTCAAGGGCGATCCACTCAATATAGTGCTCGGGCAGGCTGGGGTGCTCGACCGAGCCAACGCGTGCGCGAATCACGTGACCGTCGCGCTCGGTCTCGACAACAGGCACGTGCTTCTCGTGCGCCGCGTCCTCAGTGTTTGCGGTCAGTTCCGTGCAACCGGCAGGGGTTGCAACGTCGTTGCCAAAGGCGGCAATGAGCTTACCGTCGGGGTCCTTAAAGAATTTCGCCATGATGTTCTCCTTTGCTGACGTGCCAATGTTCTTGATGGTTCTTATGCCCAAAGGCAGACAAACCATCCACGGCATTGCAAATGAACACATAACGGGCGGGGACGATGGGGCAGCGTGCGCTATCCGCCCTGGCGGCCCCACCCGAGCGGGTTAGCGCCCGTCGCCGCCCAGCAGCGCCAGAACATCTTCGCGGGTAAACAGCGCCGACGAGATGCCGTCGCCGCCGAGCACGCTGTTGACCAGGTCGCGCTTGGACTCCTGCATCTGCATAATGCGCTCCTCGATCGTGTCCTTGGCGATGAGCTTGTACACGGTCACGGTATGTTGCTGGCCAATACGGTGCGCGCGATCGGTCGCCTGGTCCTGCGCCGCCACGTTCCACCACGGGTCGTAGTGGATGACCACGTCGGCCGCCGTCAGGTTAAGGCCCACGCCGCCCGCCTTGAGCGAAATCAAAAAGACCGGAACCTCGCCCGCTTGGAACTGCGCGACCATCTTGGCGCGGCTCTCCTTAGACGAAGCACCCGTGAGCTTAAGGAAGGCGATGTCCTCCTTGGCCAAGCGCTTACCGATGATATCGAGCATACCCGTAAACTGGCTGAACAACAGGATGCGATGCCCGCCGTCGAGTGCGCCGTGCACGAGCTCCATGCACGTATCGAGCTTGGCGCTCCCCGCCTTGTAATCCTCGTAGTGTAGACGCGGGTCGCAGCAGATCTGGCGCAGCTTGGTGAGCTCGGCGAGCACCTTGAGTTTGTCCTTCTTAAACTCCCCAGCCTCGCGGTGCTGCACCTGCTGGGCGATGCGGTCCTGGTTGGCCAGGTAGAGCTTGCGCTGCTCGCCGGTAAGCTGCGCCATGACGGTGTCTTCGATCTTCTCGGGCAGGTCGGCCACCACGTCTTCCTTAACACGGCGCAGCACAAACGGCGACACGAGCGCCTGCAGGCGAGCGGCGCTATCGCCCTCGGCATGCTCGACGGGGCTCTCAAAGCGCTTGGCAAACGACTCGCGCGTCCCCAAAAGGCCCGGCATCAAAAAGTCGAAGATGCTCCAGAGCTCGGACAGGCGGTTTTCGATGGGCGTGCCCGTCAGGGCAAAGCGCACGCCGGCAGGCAGGCGCTTGGCGGCGCGCGCCACCTGCGTGAGCGGATTTTTAATGTACTGTGCCTCATCGAGCACCACGCGGGCAAAATCCCGCTCGACGTACTCGTCGATATCGCGCCGCATAAGGTCATACGACGTCACGACCACGCTATGCTCGGCCACGCCGGCGATCTGCACGCGGCGTTGAGCCTTGGCGCCCACAATGGCGCACACATCGAGCGACGGGGCAAAGCGCTCCAGCTCGGCAGTCCAGTTGTACACGAGTGAGGCCGGGCATACCACGAGCGTGGGCTTGGTGTCCCCCGCCTCCACGCGCGCCAGAATATGCGCAATCATCTGGAGCGTTTTGCCCAGGCCCATGTCGTCGGCCAAGATGCCGCCAAGGCCCAGGTGTTCGAGCGAGCCGAGCCACTGGTATCCGTCGACCTGGTAGCCGCGCATCGTTGCCTTGAGCGATGCCGGCACCGTAAAGTCCATCTTGCCGAGCGTGTCCAGGCGCTCGACGGTACGGCGGAACGCAGCGTCGCGATCGGCCTCGAGCGCCGGCGTGCGTGCGAGCATGCTGTCGACGAACAGGGTGCTCGACGCGGGAAGCGACACGCCGTCGAGCAGGTCGACGGCATCGACACCCAGGTCCTCGGCAAGGCCAAACGCGGCGCGCGCCCCCTCGTCCAGGCGAATGATGTCGCCGGACGTAAGGCGCGCAAACGTTTGATGGCGCTTGTACGAATCGAGATAGACGGCAAGGTCCGCGGCCGAAAGCCCGCTCGCGCCCAGCTCGACATCGAGCAGATTGCTCTTAACGGTCGCACGAACCGAGAGCTTGGGCGCGGGGCGGACCGAGATCTGGCGCAGACGGTCGCTGAGCATGATCTCACCCAGTTCGGACAGGGCAGACAGGCCCTCGGTCAGCAGGCAGAACAAGCGGGCGTCATCGCGCTCCTCAAACGCCAGACCGCGCTCGTAGAAATCGAAGTACAGGGCCGCCGTATCCATAACGCGAAACTCCGCCACCTCGTCGCGGGGCGGCACACCGGGGCGCTGCTCTTCGAAGGGGCTGCCCGGAGCGCCCAGGCTAAAGAGATCCGCCGACCAATCGCCGTAGGTAACCGTAATTTTGCAGGTCACGAGCCCATCGTCGACACCGATCGCCATAGCAAAGCTCGGCTCGGGTGCCACGGTATCGAGCGCGGCGGGCGCGGTGAGGTCGGTGTAGTCGCGCAAAATGGGCAGCGCCATACGGCAGAACTCACCCACCTGCTCGGCGGCAATATGGGCGGGCGTGCGGCACGGCAGCAAGCGCGACAAAAAAGGTGCGGCATGCTGAGCAAATGCAGCGTCGGTACGGCGCGCGCGGCGCGTGTCAACCAAGTAGGCGGCATCGCCCGACGCAAAGCAGTACATATCGGCGGGCAGGCGCAGGTCATAGCTACCACCAGCCGCCGGCGCGATTTTGGCGGCAAGCAGCGGTGGGCGCTTAGCGGATGCCTCGTCCTCCCCTTGCGGAGACAGCTCAACCGCCACGTCGTAGGTGCGATGCGTCGTCATCCCCCGCGACCAGGCGGGCTCAAAGGAGATGGTCTGGCCGCGCAGCAGGTCCAGCACATATACGATGCTATGCTCGGACAGCGGCAACTGACGCTCGGCAACAAAACCACTGCGGGCAAAGTCGTACGACGCCGAACGCGAGCTTGTGATGTCATCGAGATAGGCAACTGTCGTCGCAACAAGGTTGAGCAGCTTTGCCGATGTTTCGTCAAAGGCCTCAGGTGAATGGACAAACGTGAGCTTCTTGCCATAGGAGAACGTGCCGCCGCGCACGTAGGCATCGGCCATGCCGTCGATGTCCTTGACCACGTAGGAGACCGATCCACAGCGAATGCGGAACTCGAGCGCCCAGCTAAAGCGGTCAGCGAACAGCGGATTGTAGTACGGCACCAACGAGGGCTCCAACGCCGCTTTGGGGGCGTCGGGATCAACGGCACCGGCAAGCTTGCGGCGCATGCTCGCCAGCTCATCCATGCGCGCGTCCGAAAGATCGGAAAGCGCCGCCACAAGGCTCGGGCTCGTGGGGACGGGCGCCGGGAAGGGAAAGTTGGGGTTGACGGCCGGCGCGGCGGACGCGGCGCGCGCGGGCTGTTTCGGCTGCGCCGTAAACGTGCGAACCGGCGTGCGCAAACCTTCGACGGGCTCGGCGCCGCTGGCATCCAAATACGCCAGCGCCGTGGCAATAGCGTGCTTACACATACCGGGGTAACGATAGGCGGCGGGACAATCGCAGTCGTAGTCGATCACCTCGTGCTCGTCCATGTCGAGCGCCACGTGCGTCTTGTACAGGTCGCCGCGCGAGCCGCGCACCGAGCCCTCAACCGTCACGTTTTTGGAGAAGCGCGAGCCGCTGTCCTCGATCGACAGCACGGCGCCGTTGAGCATGAGCGAACGCCCCTTCATAAAGGTGCCGCTCAACGCCGCCTCTTTGCGAAGCGCCTGCACAAACGTCCCCTGCGCCATCACTTCCTCCAATCTCACCCGGGGTAGCTTAGATCACCGTCACGCGGCCCTGGTTACCCACAATGGCCTTGGCCTCGGCCAGCAGCGGAATCGAACGCGCGTTGACCTTGGCAGGTACCTCGGCACGCAGCACGCGCCCGTCCACCTGCTCGATAAAGATCTCCACGCGGTCGCCGCCCGGGTTAGCGGTGAGCACCGTGGCCAGGCGCGCCATATTGCCCTGGCTAAAGCGGCTGTTGGGCACCATGACCTCAAACACCTTGGGCTTGTTGTTCTCCTCGTTGAGCTCGAGCGGCACGATCTCCTGCGCGATGATCTGGTCGCCGCGGTCCGAGCGCTCGAGTTTGCCCTTAATGCGCACAAAGGCATCGGACAGCTGCGCGCCGGTCTCGGGATCGACCTCGCCGTACAGGTACCCCTCGGCCTCTTTATAGGTCTTGGGGAACACGACGACGGTGGCCTCGCCTTCCATGTCCTCGAGCTGCACGATGCCCATGGGGTCACCGTTTTTGGTCACGCGTTTGGACACGCTCGAGACCATGCCGGCCCACCACAGCGCCTTGCCCTCGGGAATCTCCTGGTTGATGGTGCCGCCCGTAGGATTCTGGACTTCGTAGCCGGTATCGATCTGCGAGAACGAGAAGTCGCGCGCCTTGGCTAGTGCATACTCAAACGGGCGCAGCGGGTGGTCCGAGACATAGATGCCCAGAACCTCCTTCTCCTGGCTCAGCTTAAGGTGGCGGTCCCACTCCTGACCATCCGGATCGGGCACGCTCACCTCAAAGCCCGAGCCCTCAACGTCGCCAAACATATCAAAGAACGACGTCTGACCGCTCGCGCGATCCTTCTGGCGCTTCACCGCGGCATCGATGATGTTCTCGGGGTTGTTCTTATCCACAAAGTGCATCATCTGGCGACGCGGATACCCCGTGGAGTCGAAGGCGCCTGCCTTGATGAGCGATTCGATCACGCGGCGGTTGGCCTGGCTCGAGTCCACGCGCTCGACAAAGTCGTGCAGCGTCTTAAACGGGCCGCCCGCCTCGCGCTCGGCGATAATCGCCTGCGCCACGCCGGTGCCCACGCCGCGGATGCCGGCCAGACCAAAGCGCACGCCCTCCTTGGTAGCCGTGAACTCGGTACCGGACTCGTTGACATCTGGCGACAGCACGGGGATGCCGTCGTGACGGCATGCCGAGACGTAGTGCACGATCTTGTCGGTCTTGCCCGTATAGGACGTCAGAACGGCCGCCATGTACTCGTGCGGATAGTGCGCCTTGAGCCACGCCGTCTGCATAACCAAGATGGCGTAGCCGGCGGAGTGCGACTTGTTGAAGGCGTAGGACGCGAACTCGAGAACATCGTCCCAAATCTTCTGGGCGACCTCGCGCGTATAGTTGTTCTTGATGGCGCCGTTCATCCAGTGGTCGTAGGTGGTCTCGTCGGAGCCATCCTCCCAGTGGAGCACCGTCGACGTGAGCAGCTTGATTTTCTTCTTAGCCACGGGCTTACGGATACGCGAGTCCGATTCGCCCTTGGAGAAGCCGCACATCTCGACGGAGATGAGCATAACCTGCTCCTGGTAGACCATGGTGCCGTAGGTTTCGCCCAGGATGTCGTCCAGGCGGTCGTCGTAGGAGACCGCCGGCTCCTTGCCGTTCATACGGTTGATGTAGGACGAAACCATGCCGGCGCCCAGCGGGCCCGGGCGGTACAGGGCGATCAATGCTACGACGTGCTTGTACTCGGTGGGCTTCATGTTCTTGATCGTGGCCGTCATGCCGGCGGACTCGACTTGGAAGACGCCGGCGGTGTGGCCGGAACCCATGAGCTTAAAGATCTCGGGATCGTCAAAGGGAATCTCTTCCTCTTTGATGTCGATGCCGAAGTTCTTTTTGATGTTTGCCTTGGCCTTGGAGATAACAGTCAGCGTGCGCAGGCCCAAGAAGTCCATCTTGAGCAAGCCCATGTCGGCAACGGTATGGCCCTCGTACTGGGTAATCTCGACGCCGCCCTTGGTGTCGAGCTTGGTGGGCACGTGCTCGTTGACGGGGTCGCGGCAGATCAGAACGGCGCACGCGTGCACGCCCTCGCCACGGGTGAGGCCCTCGATTGAGAGCGCCGTGTCGATGATGCGGCGGGCGTCGTCGTCCTTTTTATATGCCTCGGCAAAATCGGGGTTAAACAGGTCCTCTTTGCCGGGTTGCTTTTCGAGCACCTGCTTGAGCTTGACCTTGGGGTCGCTCGAGACCATCTTGGACAGACGCTGGCCCATGTAGACCGGGTAGTCCAGGACGCGAGCGGCGTCGTTGATGGCCTGCTTGGCCTTAATGGTCGAGTAGGTGATGACGTGGGTGACCTTCTCGGGGCCGTAGAGCTGGCGAACGTGCTCCACGACCTCGAGGCGCCGCTCATCGTCGAAGTCCATATCGATATCGGGCATCTCGGTACGCTGCGGGGACAGGAACCTCTCGAACATCAGACCGTTCTCGAGCGGGTCGAACGCGGTGATGTTCATGGCGTAGGCGACGATAGCGCCGGCGGCCGAGCCACGGCCGGGGCCGACGCCGATGCCGTTGTCCTTGGCCCATTGCACGTACTCGGCGACGATCAAAAAGTAGGCGGCAAAGCCCTTGTCGCAGATGACCTTGTATTCGTACTCAAAGCGCTCTTTGATGTTGACGCCACCGATCTCGCGCGTGGCCCAGTCGTCACCGTAGTGCTGGCGCAGGCCCTTCTCGCACTCGCGGCGGAACTGGCTCTCGTGCGTCTCGCCGGGATCGAGCAACGGGAAGCGCGGCAGGATGATGGAGTCCCAGTCCAGCTCAACGTAGCACTTGTCGGCGATCTCGAGCGTGTTGTCGCAGGCCTCGGGGCAATACGGGAACATCGCCCGCATCTCCTCCTCGGTCTTCATGTAAAACTCCGAGCCGGTCATGCGCATGCGGTTGGGGTCATCGACCTTGGCGTTCATGCCAATACACATGATGACGTCCTGCACGGGAGCGTCCTCGCGGCGCAGGTAGTGGAAGTCGTTGGTAGCGATGACCTTGACGCCTACCTGCTTGGCGATGTCGATGAGCGTGCGGTCCATCTGCTCATCGGTCAGGCCGTTGTCGGTGGTGATGCCGTGTTCCTGGATCTCGATATAAAAGTCGCCAGGTTCGAAGGTATCACGGAAGGTCTCGGCCCACTTGATGGCGCCCTCCATGTCACCGCGGTCGATGTACTTGGGGATGATGCCCGCGATGCAGGCGCTCGTGCAGATCATGCCCTTGGCGTGGCGGCGCAGGTTGTCGAGCGTCACGCGGGGCTTGTAGTAAAAGCCCTGCACGGCTGCCTCGGAAACCGTCTGCATCAGGTTGACGTAGCCCTCCTGGTCCTTGGCCAGAAGGATCATGTGGTAGAGCTCGGGCTTATGGTCGCGGGCAAGCGTCTCGTCCGGCGTAAAGTAGACCTCGCAGCCAAAGATGGGCTTGATGACCAGAGGCGGCTTGAGCTCGTCGATGTTGCCCTTCTCGTCCCACATGGCCATGTCCTTCACATACTGGGCATGCTCGCGCGGGTTTTCCTCGGGATCGGGCTCCACCAGCTCGTCGCGGCGATCCTTTTCCAAAAAGGCCTTGTCGTGGCTCCAGGTTTTGTACTCGGGCGTGTTGTGGTTGACGGCGTCGCAGGCCAGCGCCAGGTCGGGTACGCCATACATGTAGCCGTGGTCGGTAATGGCCACGGCGGGCATGCCCAGCTCTACGGCACGGTTGACCATATCCTGGATACGGGTTGCGCCGTCGAGCATGGAGAAAACGGTGTGGTTGTGCAGATGGACGAATGCCATGTGATGAGCTCCGATGCGGGTTCGTGTTCTGACTGAACGATTTTACCGCACGGCGCGGATAGCACCCGAACCTAGCCAAACCAACACGGGTAGTCAATTTGGGACCTTCAAAAAGGGGAATGAGGGCATCCAGATATATCGAGTATTACTGGAACCCCGGCGATGCGCGGAATGATTTGTGACGAATAGTCATGTCCATCAAGAAGGCTCGACGCTTCGGATAGCTCGTCAATCGATATATCAATTCTTGGAGACCTGTATTCCAACCATTTTTAATGAAACAACGGCGGTAATTGCTATCGCGATTGCACCAATAATACCGAGCGCTATCTGAATGGGATATAACCCCAACACATGTCCAAATATGGAGAAAAACACTGCAGAAAAGAGAGCCCTTACCAGAGACGCGACGGAAAGGATCGTCGCGCGGAGATCGTCCGCTATCGCGTCTTGGATTAAGTTTTCCGAAGTGATGTACACCACTTCTGGGAGAAAACAAAGCACCATGCTAAGGCCAAACAAACACAGCGGATTTGAAGCGAACCACGGAAGAATCATGAAAAGGCCAGCCTCGATTAGCATCGAGCCGAGCATGGTATTTCTTTTCCCGAAACGCAATGAGAAGAAATCTGCTGCAATGTAGGCCGTCGCATTTACTGCATAGGATGCACCGAAAAAGATTCCTATTATGGAGACGGGAGCATCAAATGCGTCGAATACCAACTGATTCAAGTTGTAATAACTCCCATAGAATCCATCGAGCATGCTTGTGCCGATTAGAAGAAGCAATACCGCAAAAGCGGATTCTCCAACACGCCAGGTTTCGCGTCTGAACATCTTGGCCGCGTCAAACCTTCCCTTTTCAGAGCTTTCAGAACGGGTCGCTTCCGTCCTCTCAATGGGATACAGAAGGAAAAGCTGCAGGAGATAGAAAACGGAGACACATACGTAGAGGGCGCTCCAAGATACTTGGGCAATGAAAGATCCGAGCACAATCGCCATTCCCGTAGCGATTGATTGCGCGGCAAGCAGCCGAGCGTTGATGGTGAGGAAACGCTCTCCTTGACCGGCATTCCGGGCAATTTCATATAAAAGTGCTTGTTCGGATCCCGATTGAAGGGAGTAGGCGAGTGCCTCAACAAGGGAAAGCACGACAAGAAAGGGACCTGAGAGCAACAGCATGCCAGCCGTATGGAAGAAAAGCAGCAGCACGCCCACTTGAATCGAAAACTTCTTTCCAAAGAAATCGCCTATCAGCCCTGTTGGCAGCTCGAGGACGACCGTTGTAATGTTAAACAGGGCTTGATAAAGCGCGATTTCCGTGACAGACATTCCTTTCTCCGCAAGGAAAAGTAGAAACACTCCCCGATTTAAAACAAATCCCGCGAGAACGAAAAAGGCGGAATAGATGTGCAGTTGCGTAGCGGCATTCTTATTCATTTGGCACTTCCATCAACTACTTTTGTCGGGCCGCTCGCTACTGACTCGAAGCCTGAAGTGTTCACAGTTTCCGATGAAGAGCTACCTTGCCTTTTTGCGGCCTGGGCACGCTTCTCGTACTTATTGCCGTTGAGCCTGTTGCGGCTGGAGCGCTTGCCCGTGGCGTTTTCGATATCCTGCATGATGGACCCCGCTAGGGCGTCAAAAAGCTCCTCCGGCGTCACCCCAAGCGTTTTGGTGAGCTGCATATGGCTCCTTATTCGTTTGAACCGTTCGAGCTATTGTACCGTCCCAGGCTCTCCCATGCGTTGCGGTGCTATTTGGACGATTGAGGGCTTTATCCGGGGCGGCCGCGTTGGTTTGCCCAAAGTAGCTAAAAAAGCCCCGTCCCAAAAAGACTGCGGTGGAATCGATAGGGATTCCACCGCAGGTTGTTGAGGGCTAAAGGTTGTAGGTGACCACTTGGGGCTCGCAGGGGTTGGCGGGGTCGACCTGCTCCGCGCGGACGAACTTGACGGTCACGGCCTCAAAGCCCGCCTTGTGCAGAACATCGGCGTAGACGCGCGCCTGCAGGGCGTGCTTCTCCCGCAGCTGTTCCGGCGTCTCGTCCGGTGTGCCGCCCGTCTTGTAGTCGATGACCAGCGCGCGTGACGAATCCGCCGGGTTCGTCGCCAAGGCGTCGATGGCGCCCTCGGCATATGCACCGTAGCGGGCGATGTCCTCGTCCTCGCAGCCCAGCGAGAAGAACGGCACCTCGGCACGGATGCACGGCCAGGCAAGCAGCTCGGCACGGACCGCCGACTTGAGCCAGCGGTCCAGGGCAACGTCGAAGCGTTCGCGCTGCTCCGGCGTCAGGCACCACAGGCGCGCCAGCGCATCGGCACGCTCAGCGGGCAGCGCATCGGCACCCATCTCGATCAGCCACTGGCAGGCGGCATGGAACGCCGAGCCCAGCGCCATGGGGTTGCCGGCGGGCTCAACGGCGGCCACGCCTGCATCCGTCATCTCGGAACCATCCGACTCCGCATCATCGCCGGCCTCGTCCATGGGCGTGTGTGCCTCGGCGGCACGGTCCTCGGACTCGGCATGCAGCGCCGCGGCAATTGACGAGTAGCTGTACGAATCGCGCGCCGGATACGGGCAGGCGCCCATGCGCACGCCCACCGTCTGGGGATACACGAGCTCAAACGCATCGGGCTCGGGGTCGGCAGGGCCGGGAACGGCGGCGCGGGCATCCGCACCGGCGCCCTCCGGCTCCGCATCGCCGCGGACAAGCCTGCCCTCGGCATCCAGCGAAGCGTTGGCCTCAAACGCCTGCTCGCCAAAGGTAAAGTCCGAAAGCGAAATGAGCTCGTAGTCGCCCGGCTTGGAGTTGTCGAACACCAGGCGGTCGGCATCGAGCTGCGGCATGTCCAGAGCGTCGGTAGGCAGAATACGACGCAGCACGTCATAGGTCAGATCGGTCTCGACGTCGAAGGTCGGCGCCGTCACCTTGCCGCGGCTCACGCCGGCATCCATCGCCAGAATGACCAGCTCTCGCGCACGCGTCATGGCGACATAGAGCAAGCGAGCCCGCTCCTCGAGCGAAAGCTGCAGGTCGTCGTTACGCAGGCGGGCAAATGCCTCGGCGGGAGAGCCCGTCGCACAGACGTCCTCCATGAGCTCTGGCGGCAGCCACAGCGACATGCCCTTGCCCTTAAACGCGTGCTCAAACTGCTTTTTGACGTCATCGCCCTTCACGAACGTGCCGTCCGCGAGTTTAACGCCGTCGAAGCGTGCCGGCAGCGCCACGACCTGCGCTCCGCCCTCGACACGCCCCATCTGAGCCGCACCGAACGATTTGCGCACGCCAAAACACTCGGCAACCGCTACGACCGGATACTCCAGACCCTTGGACGCATGCACCGTCATGATGCGCACCGCGCCGTCGCCCTCCTCGTTGAGCGCGCCCGGGGCCTCCTTGCCCGCCAAGAAGCGGTCGAAGGCGAGCGCGATGGAGCGCGGAGAATTGCCGAGCTCGGCCTCTGCCTCGGCCACGGCGTCGAGTGCCTTGAGCACGTTGGCGGCGATGGCCTTGCCCTCGGGACCACGCTGCGCCAGACGCACAAACCAGCCGGAGGCGTTGACAGTATCGCGCGCGATGGCGGCGAACGAATCGCGCCCCACGCGACGAAGCGCATAGCGCAGCACCTCGCGGGCGCGCGTCAGCAGCGGCAGATCCCGCAGCCCCGGCACATCGCAATCGCTCATGATGCCCACGTCGATGTTGCGGCGCGAGGTCTCCCCCGTCTGGTCGTCCAGCTTGGTCGCCAGCGCCAGGAACTCCTGACCGCCGAGCGCAAACATCGGCGAGGCCAGCAGCGGCATAAGACCCTGCGCCGTATCGGCCGGGTTAGCAAGCGCGCACACCAGAGCACGCACCGTTTGGACCTCGGCAGCCTGGGCAAAGACCGAGCCGCCCGCGATGACGCAGTCGAGCCCCTGGTCGCGGAAGGCCTGCGCATAGACATCGGCGTTGGTCATGCGGCCCAGCAGCAGGACCATGCTGCCCTGGGGCTGGCCCGCTTTAACGAGTGCTTGGAATCGCTCCGCAATCGCACGAGCTTTCGCCTGCGTTCGCTCCTGCGTACTGTCACCGGCAACGAAGATCGCCTGGCGGCGCGATGCCTTCGCCTTGAGCTTGTCCTCGCGTTCGTCGCTCGGTTCAAGATCCAAGAACCCCTGCATCAAACCACCGGTGTCGCCGTCAAAGACGCGCGCCACATAGCGCAGCACCTCGTCGTGGCTGCGGAAGTTGCGTACAAGCTTGACGAGCTCGCCGGCGGGGGCATCGGACGTGGCGACCGTCTCGGACGCCGTCGTCGAACCCACCTTGCGCTCCTGGCGACGGAACACCTCGACCTCGGCACCACGGAAGCGGTAGATCGACTGCTGCGCATCGCCTACGGTGCACAGTGCGCGCTCCCCCGCGCCCGTCAGGTAACGGATCAAATCGACCTGCATCTGGTCGGTATCCTGGAACTCGTCGATCATGACCATCTTAAAGCGGCCCTCATAGGCCGCTCGAATAGCCGGATAGTCGCGCAGCGCCTCGTACGCCATACGCAGTAGGTCGTTGTTATCGAGCGCGGACTGGCCGGCCTTCAGCGCGCGATACTCAGCCTCCACAGCACGAGCAAGCCCCACCAGCGCATCGAGCGCCGGACCGCCGCAGGCAAGCACGATATTGATAAATGCATCGGCGGCCTCGGCCTTGAGCAGCTCCACCTGCTCCTTAGGAAACGCCTTGCTCGCCCGAGGCATGCTGCACGACATCATGAGTCGCGCCGCATCCTCCATGGTTTTGCCGCTCGCCTCAAACGCGTCGATGGCATCGAGTGCCACCTGCGCTTTCTCGGTCGCGGCCTTGCTTGCGCCCAGCGCCGCACGATAGGCATCGGCGAGTGCCGAGGTATCGGCCTGGCCGCGCGCCACGCACACGTCGTCCATACCGCCCGGCAGCTGGCTCGAGAGCTCCAGCAGCTCACGCACCAGGCCCTTGATGGTGGTGCCGGCGCCAAAGAGGCCACCCTCGCCTGCCATGGGATACCAGGCGTAGAGGCTTTTAAGCGAAGCGGCGAGCTCGGGGGCGGCATCGGGCGCCGTCGCTCGGGCCAGCACATGCTCAACAGCCTGATCCATAAGCTCATCGGTATCGGTAAGCACCGTGAACTCGGGATCGATGCCCAGCTCCAACGCATGCGCGCGCAGGATGCGCGAACACATGCCGTGAATGGTCGAGATCCACGCATCGTCGACGGTCAGGGCCTCCTCGTCCATACCCTCTTCGATAAGCGCGCGACGCACGCGGTCGCGAATCTCGGCCGCGGCATCTTTGGTAAAGGTAATGGCGAGCACCTGATCCAGATGCTCGACAAACGGACCGGATTCGGGCGAGAGCGCATAGACGATGCGGCGCGTGAGGGTAAAGGTCTTGCCCGAGCCGGCACCTGCCGAGACAAACAGCGGGCGGTCGAGCGTTTTGACGACTTGCAGTTGTTGCGGCATCAAAGTCGAAAGATCCATGGTCTACACGTCCCTCCTTACAAACGTTCCTTCGTGGTTATACGAGCAGCGCGCATGCGCG
>DXMD01000031.1:0-19623 GCA_019414385.1 Collinsella sp.
GGCGGGGGTCGGTCCGTGGTAGACTATCGAACAACGTTTATTAATCGCGCGGTATCGTTGCCGCGAGAAGGGGTTGCGCCATGCAGGAGCTTGAGGATCGTATTCGCCATGACGGCATCGTAAAGGCCGGTAACGTCCTTAAGGTTGATGCCTTCCTCAACCACCAGTGCGACGTTGAGCTGTTCGACCACATGGGTGCCGAGTGGGCCCGTCTGTTCGAGGGTGTCGAGATCAACAAGATCCTGACGATCGAGGCTTCGGGCATTGGCATGGCTTGCATCGCAGCCCAGCATTTTGGCGGCGTGCCGGTGGTCTTTGCCAAGAAGGCACAGTCCATCAACCTTGACGGCGAGCAGTATGCCACGACCATTTACTCCTTTACCAAGCAGAAGGAGTATCCGGTTATCGTGGGCAAGCGCTTCCTGTCTGAGGGCGATAAGGTCCTGATTATCGACGACTTCCTAGCCAACGGTTGCGCGCTTGAGGGTCTTATTAAAATCTGTGAGGCTGCGGGCGCCGAAGTTGCCGGCATTGGCATCGCCGTTGAGAAGGGCTTCCAGGGCGGTGGCGATAAGCTCCGCGAGCGCGGCTTCCGCGTTGAGAGCCTGGCCCGTATCGCCGAAATGGACTGCGAGAACGGCGAGATCACGTTCGCCTAGACGCGCAACACAAGCGATTGGTATGCGATGTGACAAAGGGACTGTCCCTTTGTCACATTTTTTTGTATGAGGGGTGGTGTTGATATGGATGAGAACAAGATGGGATGGAGCGAGTATGCGCGATATGCCGAGATGTCAGTCGAGGAGTTGACGCGCGATTGCGAGGTGCAGGTGTTTCGTGCGACGGGCCCGGGCGGACAGGGCGTGAACACGACGGACTCTGCGGTGCGCATGAAACATGGGCCCACGGGGATTGTCGTGACGGCGCGCGAGAGCCGCAGTCAGTTCCAGAATCGTGCGAGCTGTCTGCGTAAGCTGAGGGCAGAGCTTGAGCGTTGCGGGCGCCCGCCGCGCCGTCGCGTCAAGACCAAAGTGCCACAGCGATCGCGCCAGCGAAGGCTCAACGACAAGCACTTCAACGCCATTAAAAAGGCTAACCGACGCAAACCGGGCAGCGACGAATAGCCTCCTCATAAGTTGCGGTGAAATAGGGACTGTTTTGCGGCTTTAGCTGCATAAACAGTCCCTATTTCACCGCAACTTAGGTGGGTTTAGAGGGTGGGGTGCCAGACGTGAAGGGCTCCGCCGAGGACGTCGACCTCGATGCGCGAGGCGACAACGGGCTCGCCGTCGGCCTGGATGGGGTAGTCGGGCTCCTCAAAGGTAAGCTCGGCATGGCGACAGCGGCGCATGCGAACCGGTGGCAGTTTGGTATGGTGGCCATCTTTGGCCGAAAGGAACATGGGAAGTGCGACCGCGCGCGGAACGGGGCCGCAGGCGTAGCAGACGTCGAGTATGCCGTCGCACGGGTCGGCGTCGGGACAGATGCGATAGCCCGAGCCATACGTGGGTCCCAGCTGAATCGCCATGATGATTGCCCTCACGCGCTCGGCGGGCGCCCCGTCAAAGCTGACTGCCATGGGGTAGTTGCGATAGCGCAGGCCAAACTGCTCAAGTCCCGAGAGGGTGTAGAGCGGCGCGCCCGTCAAGCCGGTCTTTTTGCGCAGCTCGGTGGTGCCCAGGCCGATGGCGGCATCGATGCCGACCGAAAGCGTCTGGTCGTAATACTCGACGGTCGCCTCGCCGCTGCCGCTTGCGGGGTTCCATGAGCGAATGCGTCCGATATCCTGGTGTTGCAGCTCGCAGGTGAGCAGCGCGCCAAAATCTTTGCCGGAGAAATCGTCGATACCGAGCGTCTGAGCGAAATCGTTGCCGGAGCCCACGGGCAGAACTGCAAGAGCGGGGCGGGCGTCCTCCTTTTGCGCCATAAGCCCGTTGACGACCTCGTGAATCACGCCGTCGCCGCCGAGTGCGATAACGGTGCGGTAGTCCTGAGCCTGTGCGGCCAGCTCCTTGGCGTGTCCCATACGCTCGGTCAACACCAGGTCAAACTGGGATGCGCGTGCGGTCATGTCCAAAAAGCGCTGCAGGTGCTCGGCAAATTCGCGCGCCGCACCCGACTGGGCGGCTGGGTTGGCGATGATGAGCGTGCGACCAAAATCAGTTGCGTGCATGGGGCGACTCCCGGCGTGTGACATGGCAGTGCGGTCGCGCTCAGGTCGAATTGCCCCTGATTGTGGCTGCACGGCGATTATTGCATCTACTCTATCAGGTCGTTGTGGCGCTCGATAGCATCCGCTACCGTACCGCCCTCATCCACAATAAGCGAACGGCGCTTGGGTGAGATGATGCGCTGGGCGGGGTACACGCCGCGGTGCCCGCCGGTTAGGTAGCTGATAAAGGCCACGATGACAAAGAACCCGGCGGCCGTGCCGTGGAACAGGTCGATGGCCATCATGCAGGTGGTGATGGGCACGTTGAGGCCGGCGCAGAACACGCCGAGCATGCCGAGAGCCGCCAGAAAACTGGGATCGAGCCCGGCAAGGCAACCGATCCAGCCACCGAGTGCCGCACCGATGCCAAACAGGGGCGTGACCTCGCCGCCTTGGAAGCCGGCGCCCAAGGTGAGCGCCGTCACGACGAGTTTGATGGCCGCATCGGCTAGGGTCGTGTTGCCGGCAAAACCGGCGCCCGAGAGCCAGGTGGCAAGGCCGGCGTACTTCCAGGCGTCGAGCATCGCGTAGGCCGCGAGCACAATGAGCGCGCCCACGAGTGCGCGAGCAAGGTAGTTGGTGATAAAGCGGCCGTACAGGCCCTTGACGGTTCGAACCGACCAGGCAAAGAGACGTGCGGTGAGACCAAAGATGATGGCGCTGATGACTACGATGACGACCGTTTTGGGCGTCATGGCGGGAACGCTGGCGATGACATTCGCTTCGTACTCGGTTCCCAAGGCGAGCGACGTAAAGTAGCCGGTAAACGAGGCGACCAGGCAGTAGATGCCTGCGGTGTAGTCGATCTTGCCGATAAAGCACATCTCCATGCCAAAGAAAGCTCCGGCAAGGGGCGAACCGAATACGGCGCCAAAGGCCGACGAGATGCCGGCGAGCATGAGGTCGTGGTGGTCATGCTTTTTGAGGTGGGCGAGGCTCGAGATGTTGCTGGCGATGGTGCCGCCGATCTGCACCGCGGCTCCCTCGCGACCGGCCGATCCGCCCGTTAGGTGCGTGAGCGTGGAGCAGACGAAGGTGAGGACGGCCATGCGCATATGGATGAGGCGTGTGCCCAGGGCGGAGTCGATGACCAGGTTGTTGCCACGCTTGGCGGCAAGGCCGTGGTTTTTGTACACCCATGCGGTGGCAACGCCCACAACGGGAAGCAGCGCGTAAATCCATGCATGGTGTTCGCGATAGTCGGTCGCGATATTCAACGAGGCCAAAAACGCCCAAGCGGCAACGCCCATGGCGAGCGAGACGATGACGACGAGCACGAGCAACTTGGCGCTCGCGAGTAGGTTGCGGGCGTTGCGGCGCGTGTCGGCAGCCAAGAGATGCTCGGAGCGGGTGAGCTGATGCCTGCCTGCCATGATGACGTCGTTAAGGGAGAAAAAGCCGCCGGCGTCGAACGGCTGGGAATGATCCTGCGCCTCGTTTGCGCTTTCGGGTTTGTCGTTATGAGCCATATGTTCCTCTTTTAGGTTGCAACGCAAGCATTATAAAACGCGGTAAACGCGACGAGCCGGTGGGTTGGTTTCTATTCTGTTTCGCGGCCTGCAACCGACAGGCGTATTTGCGGGTACAGGCCGTGCCGCCGTCGTGCGGCGGGGGATTATACTGAGATAAACATAAAGAATCGGCGCCCGTGATGTGCGCCGTGGCATTAAGAGGTGCATATGGCAGAGAAACTCATTCCGCTGGAGGATGCGCAGTCGATTGTTTTGTCGCACGTTGCTCCGACGGATCTCATCGAGATTCCCGTGTGGCAGGCCGCCGGTCTTCCCTTGGCAGAGGACGCGGTGGCCGATATCGACATCTCGCCGTTTGCCAACAGCGCCATGGACGGGTATGCCGTGCGCTCGGCGGACTTGGCGCAGACGTCTGGCGAGGCGCCAGTGACACTCGACGTTATCGGACACGAGGCAGCGGGTCATGTCTTTGAGGGCGCGGTCGGCGTGGGCGAGACGGTCCGCATCATGACGGGCGCGCCGGTACCCGAAGGTGCCGATGCCGTGGTGAAGTATGAGATCGTCGACGTGCTCGATGGCGACGGCAACGAGGGCTCGCATGTGAGGTTCTCGGCGCCTGCCAAGGTAGGGGAGAACGTTCGCTCTGCCGCCGAGGAGGCCCATGCCGGCGATGTTGTGATGCATGCCGGCGAGGTCGTGGCTCCGGCGGGCGCGGGTCTGCTGGCAAGCGCCGGATACGCGAGCGTGAAGGTGCACGCTGCCCCGCGTGTGGGCATTATCTCGCTGGGCACGGAACTGGTCGCACCGAGCAGCGTGCCGGCGCGCGGGCAGATTCGCGACTCCAATTCGTCGGCGTTGATGGCCGAAGCACTCGATGCCGGCGCCGAGCCCGTGTTCTACGGCATTGCGCCCGATGATGAGCAGGCGATTGCCGAGCTGGTGCATCGTGCCGTGCAGGAGTGCGATTTTGTCATTACGAGCGGTGGCGCCTCAGCGGGCGACTACGATTACGTGACGGCGTTGGTTAAGCGCGAGGGCGAGGTGCTGTTTGACCGCATCTCGATGCGTCCGGGCAAGGCCATCACGTTTGGCTTGCTCGCAGGTAAGCCCTACCTGGGGCTTTCAGGTAATCCGGCCGCGGCGTATGTAGGCTTTGAGATGCTCGCCCGCCCGGCGATCCACAAGATGCGCGGCTTTGCCGAGGGTGCGCGTCCCGTGCAGCAGGCGACGCTCACGCACGGTGTGAAAAAGCGCCAGGACCGACGTTTCTTCGATCGCGCCACGGTTTTGCGCGACCCCGAGACCGGTGAGCTGTTGGTGACCGAGGCCAAGACGCAGAATTCGGCGCTGCTCGGCACGATGCAGCGGGCCAACTGCCTGCTGCGTATTGACGAAGGACCGTGCGAGCTCAAGGCGGGCGACGTTGTGGATGTCATGCGTGTCGACCTGCCTGAGGACGCCGTGTTGTAGGAGGAATGCTATGGAGTTGAAGATTTCGATCGTGACGTGCTCGGATACGCGCGATCTTGCCCAGGACGAGGCTGGAGCCGCACTCGAGGAACTTATCGAGGCACAGGGATGGACGGTCGCCTCGCATGTGGTCGTGCGCGACGACGCCAGCGAGATCGGTGATGCCATTGTGGAAGCCGCCGATGAGTGCCACGCCAATGTCGTGCTCACCTGCGGCGGCACGGGGCTTTCGATGCGCGATGTAACGCCCGAAGCGACGCGTGCCGTCTGCGACCGCGATGTGCCGGGTATTGCAGAGGCAATCCGTGCGTACTCCATGACCAAGACGCGCCGCGCCATGCTCTCGCGCGCCGTGTGCATGCAGCGTGGGTATACGCTTGTCATCAACTTTCCGGGATCCACGAAAGCGGCCCGCGAAAGCTGGGAGGCCGTGAGCGATCAGCTGGAGCATGCGGCCCAGATGACGGCGGGCGGCGGGCACGCCAAATAAGCGCACTACCTGCGGCGGAGCGACCTTACGGGCTGCTCCGCCTTTTTTATGCACCTTTCTTATGCAGCGACAGTGCAGCCATCTCGGGGTTATCGGTAAAAGAAACTTATTAGACGAGAACTAATTATCACAAACATTATTCGCGCAGAAGTATAATCTAGTAACAGAATAAAGCCTGCGGCGGGGTGCCCGGGCATGGCGTTCGAAAGGGTTGAACATGTTCGATATGGTTTCTCGCCGCGGATTCGTCTCGCTTTCTGCTGTCGCCGCTGCTGGCCTTGGTCTTGCCGGCTGCTCGGGCAACAAGACGTCCGAGCCGGCCGGATCCGATGCCAGTTCTGCTAAGGCATCTTCCAAGAAAGCTGTCGAGCTGCAGGTCTTTGCCGCCAACTCGCTCGAGAAGGCTCTGCCCGAGGTTCAGGAGCTTTTCACCGAGCAGACCGGCACCACGTTTGCCGACACGCAGTTTAAGGCGTCTGGCGACCTTGTCGAGCAGATGCGCGCCGGTGCTGCCGTCGACGTGCTCATCACGGCCTCCAAGGGCACCATGGACGACGCCGAGGCCGCTGAGCTCGTCGACGCCGACACGCGTGAGGACATGTTCGTCAACGACCTTGTGATCATTCGCGCCGAGGGCTCCGACACCAAGGTCGAGGCCATCGCCGACGTTGCGAACCTGGACAGCAAGATCGCCATCGGCGACGCCAAGACCGTCCCCGCCGGCAAGTACGCCAACCAAGCCCTGGCCTCCGTGGGCCTCTACACCGGCACCGAGGGCGACGACGGCGAGTATGCGCCCGAGATCGCCGACAAGGTGGCCCTGGCCGACAAGGTCGGCACTGCTGCGTCTTACGTCTCTACGGGCGACTGCGTGGCTGGCTTTGTCTATAGCTCCGATATCTTCCGCTACGACGGGATCGAGGAGGCCTTCGTTTGCCCCGAGGATTCGCACAAGCCCATCGTGTATCCCGGTGCTGTCGCCGATAGCTCTGAGCATGCCGACGAGGCCAAGGCGTTCATCGACTTCTGCCTGACCAACAAGAAAGCCCAGAAGATTTGGGCCAAGTACGGCTTTGAGCTTTCCGCCTAGTGCGGCTTGGCGCGATAATTCCATCGTTTTGTGTTTCACTCCGTCCTTGTATTCGCTTGGAGCTTTTCGTGCTTAATAGATTCCGCATGCTTGTCGCCTGTGCTTTGACCTTCGCGCTTTGCTGGGTGCCGGGATTTGCGTTTGCTGGGGACGTTGAGGACGGGGCCCAGGTTGCTGCGACCGCTCATGGGCTTTCCTATGGGATCGAGGGTTTTGAGCGGCTGGCCAAGGGGACCGCTCGTGCCATGGAGGGCCAGCCTGAGGGCTACCGGTTTCCCGTTGACGAGGACGTGGACCTTGTAGTGGCGCCTGCTGCCGATCGCGTTGTGGTGTGGATATCGCCCAAGGCGGTCGAGAAGTATGGATTAGATCCGCAGGACAGCGAGTGCGTATCGGGTCTCAAGGCCCTCGTCTGCAAGCTCGACAGCGCAAACTGCATGGGAGGTGCGCAGCTAGGGGACGTGGATCTTCCTTGGTATGTTACGGCGGAAACAATGTTTGATGCCGGCGGGTATACCTATGGCTTTGACGAGCACGGTGCGGATGGGGACCGCTATGTAGTGATCGCATCAGCCTCGGGTGATGCCAAGGGCGGCGCGCGTTGGCTTGATAGCGCTCAAATGGTAGAGGCATCGTCTGTCGTGTTGCGGGATGAGCAGGGGCCCTTGACCTCTCTGGCCTCCTTTTTGGGCGGCATCGACTATCGCCCGTTTTGGGTGTCCATTAAAACGAGCGGTCTTGCCCTGCTGATCTCCTTTGCGCTGGGTCTGTTCGCCGCGTGGAAGACTATGGGTACCTCGAGTCGCATCAAGGGCCTGCTCGATTCGGTCTTTACGATTCCCATGGTGCTGCCGCCCACGGTCTGCGGCTTTCTGCTCCTCATGCTGTTTGGTCGCTCGACCGGGGTGGGCCAGTGGCTCATCGCACACGGTGTCTCGATCGTCTTTACGTGGCCCGCGGCGGTGATATCTGCCGTGGTGGTGTCGTTTCCCCTGGTCTACCGTACGGCGCTCGGTGCCTTTGAGAGCCTTGACACGCAGATGCTCGATGCCGCGCGAACCCTGGGCTGGTCCGAGCGTCGCATCTTTACCAAGCTTATGATGCCGCTTGGCTGGCCTTCGATTGCCGCCGGTACGGTCCTCGCCTTTGCCCGCGCCATGGGAGAGTTTGGCTGCACGCTGTTCTTTGCGGGCAACTATGCCGGCATTACGCAGACCATTCCGATTGCGATTTACTTTGAATGGATGGGCGGCAATACGTCGGTGGCCCTCTTTTGGGTCGTGGTCGTAATCGCGTTCAGCTTTCTGGTCATTCTGTTCATTAACATGTACACGGCGCATTCGCAAAAGTATCGCGAGCGGGGCCTTTCCCGTGCGGAGCGCAAACAGGCCAAAGAGCTCGCCGGACAGGGCGATTCGCTTGACCCGGTGGGCGGCGATGCGCTGCGTATCGATCGCGAGGCGCTGGCCGAGCTCATGCGCGATGATGCCGCTTTGCAGGGAGGTCGATAGGCCATGTCGCTCGTTCTGGATATTAAAAAGCGCTATCCCGGGTTTATGCTCGACATGCAGCTTGAGGCCGGCGAGGAGCGTGTGGCGCTGCTCGGTGCCTCGGGTTGCGGCAAGAGCTGCACCTTGCGCTGCATTGCCGGTGTGGAGACGCCCGACGAGGGCAAGATCGTCGTCAACGGCGTGACCTTTTTTGACTCGGCGGCGGGCATCAACCTGTCGCCCCAGGAGCGCAAATGCGCCCTGCTGTTCCAAAACTATCAGCTGTTTCCCAACATGACGGTGGCCGATAACGTATGTGCCGGCGTAAAGGACGCGGGCGACGCCGCGGCGCGTAAAAAACTTGCCGAGCGCTACCTGGGCATCTTTGGCCTAGCCGATTTTGCCGACCGCTATCCCGCGCGCCTCTCGGGCGGTCAGCAGCAACGTGTGGCGCTTGCCCGTATGGTGGCGGCTCACCCGGGCATCTTTATGTTCGACGAGCCCATGAGCGCACTCGATTCCTATCTTAAGAGCGCCCTCGAACAGAACATGCTCGACCTGTTCGATGTATGCAACCGCACCGTGCTCTATGTGAGCCACGACATCGACGAAGCGTGCCGCCTGTGCCAGCGCATCTGCGTGATGCACGACGGGCATGTTGAGGAGATCGGCTCCGACGAGGACGTGGTCCGCCGTCCGCAGACGCTGGCGGCGCTGCGCCTGACGGGCTGCAAGAACACAAGCCGGGCGCGCAAGATCGGCGACGAAGAAGTTGAGGCGCTCGATTGGGGCATGACCTTTAACGTGGGTCGCGAGGTTCCCGATAATGTGGCGTACCTGGGCATTCGCGCGAGCTACTTCCATGTGGACAACCGTGCCGAGCGGGGTCGCAACAGCTACGACCTGCACGTGGCGCGCGTGAGCGATTCGCGTTTTGAGCGCCTGGTGCTGTTGGATGCGCCGCGGGCCGATGCGCCAACGCGTCTGCAGTGGAAGGTCAACAAATTGAGCGTACCAGCGGATGGGTTACCGCAAGAAGGCGAGACCCTGCGTATGCATTTTGATGCCAGCAGGATCCATCTGGTTTGTCGGTAGCGCCGGGTAATGCCGTCGGGGATATAAGTCTCGGCGGCTTTGTCTTGCCGTTCGCCTAATGGGGAATGACAAACTCTTATCAACACAGATAATTATTTATTAAACGGCGGCACACGACGCTGTCGTACGAATGTCAACGGTGTTCGCATGGTCGACGACCGTTGATATAGTTGACCTTAACTTGTAAAGGAGGACGCGCACATGCCGCAGACGACATACATTCGCCGCGTTGCCGCGCGCGCCCTGTATATGGCTCGGAGTCGCATATGAGCAGGTATGTTCACGGCTCCGGGAGAGACGACGCACAACTAAATAATCGACCGCAAAGCAGGTTCCCCAAAATTCCGGGTTTAGGCACGGCTGGGTTTTCGCCGCCCACCGTGCAGCAATACCGTAGTTATCCGTATTTGGTTCGAGAGGGGAACCGTCATGGCTGAAGAATTCGATTTCCATCCGATGTGGGAGAGCCTCGGCATGAATCTTGCCGATCACGACATGCTGCTGGGCGCTGTGGGCCAGATGTACGGCGATATGTTCCTGACGCAGAACAATCGCCCCAAGTCCACGTCCTACCTGGATTTTGTCGCCACCAACATCCACAGCGGCCGTATTAAGGAGATGCTCGACAAGAAGGAGGCCGGCGAGGCCACCAAGATCGTCGGTTCGTTCTGTGTGTACGTGCCCGAGGAGATCGTGCTTGCCTGCGATGGCATCCCCGTTGGCCTGTGCTCGGGTGCCGACTGGGCGACCGACAAGGTCGAGGAGCATCTGCCGCGCAACACCTGCCCGCTCATCAAGAGCTTTGCCGGCTTTAAGCTGGGCGAGGTCTGCCCCTACATTGAGTCGAGTGATCTGGTGGTGGGCGAGAACACCTGCGATGGCAAGAAGAAGGCCTACGAGTTCTTTGCCACGCAAAAGAACATGTACGTCATGGATATCCCCAACGTGCACGACGAGTCGACGCTCGTGACCTGGAAGGCCGAGGTTAAAAAGCTTGCCGCCAAGATCGAGGAAGAGTGCGGCGTCAAGATTACGCCCGAGCGCCTGAAGGCTGCCATCCACGCCGTCAACGAGAAGCGTCGCGCCCTGCAGCGCCTCGCTGCCACGCGCGCTGCCGATCCGGCGCCCATCAGCGGTCTCGACAGCCTGCTGACCGTTCAGGCCGCCTTTATGGACGACACGCCGCGTCTGACCGGAGCCATCAACGAGATGGCCGCCGAGTGCGAGCAGCGCGTTGAGGCCGGCGAGGGCGTGGTGCCCAAGGGGACCAAGCGCATCCTGTACACCGGCACGCCCATGGCCGTGCCCAACTGGAAGCTGTTCAACCTCATCGAGAAGGCCGGCGGCGTTGTGGTAGGCGAGGAGTCCTGCACGGGCTCGCGCTACTACAAGGACCTGGTCGACGAGTCCGGTGAGACGGTCGACGAGATGCTCGACGCCATCGCCGAGCGCTACTTTAAGATTAACTGCGCCGTCTTTACGCCCAACGATCAGCGTATGAAGGACATTGTCCAGATGGCCAAGGACTTGCATGCCGACGGCATCGTCGACGTGGCCCTGCAGTTCTGCACGCTCTACGAGATGGAGTCGTTTGCCGTGGAGAAGGCTGCCGAGGAGGCCGGCATTCCGTTTATGCACATCACGACCGACTACGCCGGCGAGGATGCAGGCCAACTGCAAACCAGGATTGAGGCTTTCTTGGAAACCATTTAGGGGTATCCGTCCCGGCGGCTTCCCCAGGCACCCGATCTTGCCGTTCAAACCATCGTTCGCGTACCAAAGTACGCGGCGCTTCTCTTTCACGGCAACCTCGGGCACCTGGGAAAGCCGTTTCCTTGGTTGGTCAAAAGGTTTGTTAAGGAGTTATATGTCGGAAAATATGGAGCAGCCGTTGCCATCCACGTTTGAGGAGTTCAACGAGCAGCGCAAGGCGGCGTTTATTCGTGTCAAGGATTACAAGCAGGCGGGCAATCGTCTGGTCGGCTTTTTGTGCAGCTATACGCCGCTCGAGATTATCGATGCCGCGGGCGCCTCGAGCGTGGCCCTTTGCGGTACGTCCGATGAGGTGATTCCCGAGGCCGAGAAGGTGCTGCCGGCAAATCTGTGTCCGCTCATCAAGTCGACGTATGGTTTTGCCTATTCGCAAAAGTGCCCGTTTACGTACTTTAGCGACATGATCATCGGTGAGACCACCTGCGACGGCAAGAAGAAGATGTACGAGCTGCTCAACGAGCTCAAGCGCACGCACATTCTGCATCTTCCGCAGGGTCGCGATCGCGCCTACGAGCGTGAAGGCTGGTACGAGGAGTGCTGCCTGCTCCAGGAGGAGCTCGAGAACTTCTACGGCATCACGATTACCGACGATGACCTGCGCGCTGCCGTCCGTCGTCGCAACCGCTTGCGTGCGGCCCAGCTCGAGATGTTTGCGCTGCAGGCCAACCAGCCGGCGGCCATGAGCGGCGTCGACCTGATGAGCACCATGTTTGCCGGCACGTTCAGCTTTGATATCGAGGCCTATGCGCAGCAGCTGGAGCAAAAGATTGTCAAGCTGCGCGAGGCCTACGACGCGGGCGAGCGCCCGGTCGCGGCGGATGCCAAGCGCATTCTGATCACCGGCTGCCCAGTGGGTGGCGTAATCAACAAGATCGGTCGCACCATCGAGTCCAACGGCGGTGTGGTCGTGTGCATGGACGACTGCTCGGGTGAGCGCACGGCGGCCATGATGATCGACCCGGAGGCTCCCGATATCCTGCGCGCCATCGCCGACCGTTACCTGGACATCAACTGCTCGGTCATGACGCCCAACGACGGCCGTATGGAAAATACGCTGGCCATGTGCGAGAAGTACCATGTCGATGGCGTGGTAGAGAGCGTGCTACAGGCCTGCCACACCTTCAACGTTGAGAGCGCGCGCATGCAGGGGGCTGTCGAGGGTGTGGGTATTCCGTATATGAAGATCGAGACCGACTACAGCAACGGTGACATGGGCCAGATCGAGACTCGCATCGCCGCCTTCATCGAAACCCTCTAGCTTCCTCAGGCACCGGATCTTGCTCCTCAAACCGTCGCTTGCGTACCCAAAGTACGCTGCGCTCCTCTTTCGGGGCAATCTCCGGCACCTGAGAAACCTAGAGCTAAGGCGCCTGAACGCGCAGCTGTCTTTGATGTTTAGATTGGGAGAGAGCCATGATAGGGATCGGGATCGATATCGGGTCTACGGCGGCTAAGGCTGCTGTGGTCGACGGGGAGGGTTCGGTGGCGTGGACGTGCGTGCAGCCAACCGGGTTCTCCTCGGTCGATGCTTCCGAGCGGCTGCGCGAGGCGCTGGCAGCGGCCGGCTATGACGTGGCAGCCGACGATGTGCGTGTGGTCGCGACCGGCTACGGTCGTGTCGCCGTGCCCTATGCGCACAAGGTCGTGACCGAGATCACCTGTCACGGCACCGGTGCCGTGCGCCTGTTTGGCGACCACGGCACCGTGATCGACGTGGGCGGCCAGGACACCAAGGTTATTCAGCTTAAAAGTGGCCGCGTGGCCAAGTTTGCCATGAACGACAAGTGCGCCGCCGGCACGGGGCGCTTTTTGGAGATCATGGCCGACCGCCTAGGCATTTCCCAGCAGCAGATGGCGGACCTCGCTCGCATCGGCGAGCCCACCAAGATCAGCAGCATGTGCACGGTGTTTGCCGAAAGCGAGGTTATCAGCCTGATCGGTCGCGGTGAGCCGCGCGAGAACATTGCGCGTGGCGTGATCGACAGCGTGGTCTCGCGCGTGGCGACCATGGCCGGGCAGGCCGCGGGCGCCCCGTACTACCTGACCGGTGGCCTGTGCGAGAACGCCTTCGTGGTGGAGCGGTTGGGCGAGCTGCTGGGGTCGCCGGTGACCACCTCGCCCCAGGCTCGCTTTGCCGGTGCCATCGGCGCGGCGATTCGCGCACAGGCGCTCAATTAATGCATCCGCCGCAGGCTCGCATTCATGCGTATACTGGGAGAAAATGATTGACCGATGAGAGGAGGTATCGATGGCTGACGATCAGATTAAGCTCACGTCTATGACTGCCGCGAGCGGTTGAGCCGCTAAGTTGGCTCCTGGAGCCCTCGCCCAGGTCCTGGGCGATTTACCCAATGTGCATAACGACAACTTGCTCGTGGGGTTCGATACCTCCGACGATGCGAGCGTCTTTCGCGTTGGCGATAACTTGGGTCTCGTGCAGTCCATCGACTTCTTCCCACCGATGGTCGACGACCCGTTTTTGTTTGGCCAGATCGCCGCGGCAAACTCGCTGTCGGACATCTACGCCATGGGCGGGCGGCCGAGCCATGCCATGAACTTGCTGTGCATCCCGAGCTGTCTGGGCGTTGAGGTTGCCGGTCAGATTCTGGCGGGCGGCGCCGACAAGTGCGTCGAGGCGGGTTGCTCCATCGCGGGCGGTCACACCATCAACGACGACGAGCCCAAGTACGGCCTGTCCGTGAGCGGGTTTGTCGCGCTCGACCGCATGCTCGCCAACAGCGGCGCGCGCGTGGGCGATGCGTTACTGCTGACCAAGGCGGTTGGCTCGGGCATCATCACCACGGCCATTAAGGGCGAGCTCATCGAGCGGGACGAGGCCGCAGCCATGTTTGACTCGATGCGCACCCTCAACGAGGCTCCGATTCGTCTGGCCGAGGGACTTGAGCTTCACGGCTGCACCGACATCACGGGCTTTGGCCTGATCGGGCATGCGTGCGAGATGGCCGAGGGCTCGGGCGTGCAGATTGAGCTTGCGTCGGGGGCGGTGCCGCTCTTTGACCAGGTGCTCGACATGGCGCGTTTGGGCATTATCCCCGCGGGCTCCTACCGCAACCAGGACTTCTTTGGCCCGCGCGTGACGGCCGACGAGGACCTTGAGCCGGGCATGCTCGACGCGCTGTACGACCCGCAGACGTCTGGTGGCCTGCTTATCGCGGCACCTGCTGCCGATGTGGATGAGCTTGCGAGCCGTCTACATGCCGAAGGACGTATCGCCGCCGTCGTCGGTCGCGTGTACGAGCCGGTACCAGGCGGTCCTGCCGTTCGCGTTGTGCATTAAGGAAAACCGTTTATGCGACCGCCTACTGTTCTGGGCGGTCCCTTTTGAAAGGAAAAACTATGTCTACCAAAATTGAAGTCAATGCCATGGGCGATGCCTGCCCGCTGCCCGTCGTCAAGACGCTCAAAGCCCTGAAGCAACTCGATGGCGAGGGCACAGTCGTGACCTCGGTCGACAACGAGACCGCCGTCAAGAACATCTCGAAGATGGCGCAGGAGAAGGGCTGCACGGCCTCAGTCGAGAAGGTTTCTGACGCTGAGTGGCACGTGACCGTCGCGACCGCCGGTGCCGTGGCCGTTGCGGACCCCGAGCAGGACGGCGCCGCTTTCTGCGACGCCAGCGCCGGCAAGGGCAAACTTGTCATTTCCGTCTATACCGATTGCATGGGCCGTGGCGACGACGAGCTGGGCCACAAGCTCATGAAGGCGTTTGTCTTTGCCGTGACGCAGCAGGAGGAGCTGCCCGTGACCATGCTGTTCTACAACGGCGGTGCCAAGCTCACCGTCGAGGGCTCGCCGGTGCTCGATGACCTGAAGGGCTTGGCGGAGCAGGGTGTCGAGATTCTCACCTGCGGTACCTGCCTCGACCACTATGGCATTAAAGACCAGCTTGCGGTGGGCGAGGTCACCAACATGTACGTGATCGTGGAGAAGATGGAGCAGGCCGTGCGCGTCGTGCGCCCGTAGCGTATTGGTTGGAGTTGCCATGAGGGAGAAGCGCCCGGCGCTTGTCATCACGTTTCCCACCACGGCGGCCGCCATGGGTTGCGAATCCCTGTGCATCGAGCGCGGTCTTCCCGGGCGGACGATTCCCGTGCCCGGGGAGGTCGCTGCCGGCTGCGGTTTGGCGTGGAAGGCGTTGCCTGCCGATGAGGAACTGCTGCGCGGCGAACTTGCCTCGGCGGGCGTTCCCACCGAGGGCTTCACCGTGATCGATATGTGGGAGGTCGTGCGATGATCTATCTGGATAACGCGGCAACGACCATGCACAAGCCGCAGGTGGTCATCGATGCCGTGACGCAGGCGATGTGCTCGCTCGGCAATGCCGGGCGCGGCGCCACGTCGGGTGCCCTCGATGCCGCTCGTACGATTCACGCTTGCCGTGCCAAGCTCGCGCGCCTTTTGGGTTGCCCGAGGGCGGACCATGTGTGCTTTACGCCCAACTCCACGGCGGCGCTCAACACCGCCATCAACGGGGTGGTGCGCCCCGGCGACCATGTGGTCACAACGGTGCTCGAGCACAACTCCGTACTGCGTCCGCTCAACCGCCTGGCGGCAGAGCAGGGTGTGACGGTTGAGCATGCGGGCTGTGATACCAACGGCGTGCTCGACTACGACGAGCTCGAGCGGCTTGTCACGCCCGGTACGCGTGCTGTGGTGGTGACGCACGCCTCCAATGTGACCGGCAACGCGGTCGACATTGCGCGCGTGGCTGCCATCGCGCATGCGGCCGGTGCGCTGGTGATCGTCGATGCCTCGCAGTCTGCCGGCACGGCGCATATCGATATGCAGGCCATGGGCCTCGACATTGTGTGCTTTACCGGCCATAAGGGGCTCATGGGTCCGCAGGGGACCGGCGGCCTGGCCGTGGCGGAGGGCATTGACGTGGCTCCGTGGGCCATGGGCGGCACGGGCGTGCACAGCTTCGACCCACTGCAGCCGCTTGAGTGGCCCACGCGCCTTGAGGCGGGCACGCTCAACGGCCACGGCATCGCGGGCTTTTCCGCAGGCCTCGACTTTATCGAGGCCCAGGGTGGGGTCGAGGCGATTGCTGCCCACGAGCGTGCACTCGCTGATCGCTTCCTTTCCGGTGTGCGCGAGATTTCGGGGATTAAGCTCTACGGTGCCTTTGACCAGCCGACGCGCTCTGCGATTGTGTCGCTCAACGTGGGCGATATCGACTCTGCCGAGATCTCGGATGCACTCATGCAAGGGTGGGGGATTGCGACGCGCCCCGGCGCCCATTGCGCCCCGCTCATGCACCGTGCGCTGGGGACCGAGCGCCAGGGCGTCGTCCGCTTCTCGTTTGGGTATTTCAACACTACCGAAGAAGTCGACACGGCTATCGATGCTCTGTGCGATTTAGCCTGCTAAAGCTGCTAGACCGTTTATACTTGCGGGACGGGTGTTTTTGCCCGTCCCGTTTTTGTTTCGACCCGAAAGGTGTGCATATGGCCTCATCCGCTCCGCGCGGTTTGCGCTCCGACCATGTCGTCACCGTCGGCATTGCGCTGTTTTCGATGCTCTTTGGCGCCGGTAACCTCATCATTCCGCCGTTGCTGGCACTTCAGGCCGGCACGGCCACGCCGCTTGCCATGATTGGCTTTTTGATTGCCGCCATCGGCCTGCCCGTCATGGGCTTTATCGCCGTCGCGCTCGCCGGCACGGCCCGCGAGCTGGCCGGGCGCGTGCATCCTAAGTTTGGTGAATTCTTCGTTGCGGCGGTCTACCTGGCCATCGGTCCGTGCCTGGCCATTCCGCGCACAAGCTCTACGGCGTTCGAAATGCTGGTGCCGCTGTTGCCCGAGGGCGTCTCGCTCGGCACGGCGCGCCTGGTGTTTGCCGTCGGCTTCTTCGTCGTCGCGTTTGCGCTCACGCTGCGCCCGGGCGTCATCACACGCGTGCTCGGCCGCATTACGGGCCCCGCGCTCATTGCCCTTATCGTGTTGGTCGTGGGTGCCGCCGTGGTCTCGCCGCTGGGTCCCGCTGCCGCGCCGCAGGCTCCCTATAATGCCGGTGCTGCCGTGCAGGGCTTTTTGACCGGCTATCAGACCATGGACCTGCTCGCGTCGCTCGCCTTTGGCATCATCATCGCCGAGACTATCCACGAGCTGGGCGTTACCGATGACAAGCGCGTTGCCTTCGAGATTTCGCGCTCCGGCGTGATCGCCGGTGTGCTCATGGCCATCATCTACTGCGGCCTGGCGCTTGCCGGCGCGCAGCTCAGCACCGTGATGCCCGATGCCACCAACGGTGCCGCCATCCTTGCCCGTTCGGCCTCCATGCACTTTGGCCTTGCCGGCACGGTCGTGGTCTTTGCGATTTTCTTCCTCGCCTGCATGAACGTGTGCATCGGCCTCATCAGCTGCTGCTCGCGTTACTTCTGCGAGACGTATGTGGTCGAAGGGGGAGCGGAGGCCTCTGAGGAGGCCATGCGCCGTCCCTTTGCGGTACTCGCCTTTGTGTTCGCAGCGTTTTCGTGCGTGCTCTCCAACGTGGGCCTCGACGTGATTCTTATGTTCTCGGTGCCCATGCTCAACGCCCTGTACCCCGTCGCCATCGTGCTGGTACTGATGGGTCTGGTGCACGGTTTTTGCGACGCGCATCCGCAGGTGTGGGTCTGGGTCGGCGGCGTTGTCGCAGTGCAGAGCGTGATTACCTCGGTCCGCGATGCGTTCTTTACGGGCGCGTGGCTGCCGTTCGATGCGCTGCCGCTGGCAGACTTTGGAGCCGCGTGGGCGCCGGTTGCCGTGGTGGCGTTTGTGATCGGCCTGCTCCACAGTCGGTTTGTCGTACATTCGAGGAGCTAGGGTATCGTCGCTTGCACAGGCGGGGAGTCTCCCCTATAATTTCCTTCGCTTTGGGACACGCAAGGTTTAGACCTTAGCTGCTCAACACCTTCGGGACGTGGCGCAGTTTGGTAGCGCGCCTGCTTTGGGAGCAGGATGTCGCAGGTTCAAATCCTGTCGTCCCGACCATATCTTGCGGGCGTAGTTCAATGGTAGAACCCCAGCCTTCCAAGCTGATGACGCGGGTTCGATTCCCGTCGCCCGCTCCATAAGATAGATGAATGGCTCTGGTTCCTTTTGGGACTAGAGCCATTTTCATATACATGCCGGGGACCCCACATCCCCTCCTAAGTTGCGGTGAAATAGTTCCTGGATTAGCCGCAAAAGCTGTTATCCAGGAACTATTTCACCGCAACTTATTGAGGCCGAGCGGCCTGGGTCGATGATGGGTTCTGTTGTCGAGAAGATGAGGGCAGCCTGTCAGGAGTCTGCGTAGGGTTTTGTGGTTGGTATACCGTAACCGCGCATCATGGAGCCGAACGCTTTGACATCGTAGGTGTCTGAGAGCTTGAAATGAATGACGTTGTGGCCCATGGCACGCAAGTTCGCGTCGCGCATGAGGGCAGCTCGATAGGTTTTTGCCGCAGTATGTTCCGGATCATTTTGGGCATCGTCCTCAAACTTGCCTAGTCCATGCAGCTCAGCCAGCATCCAAGAGCCGTTTGGCATCTGCCAGCCGTAATCTGCCAAATAATAGCCGGCGTTTCCCGGTCGAGTGATTTCAACCTGAAGTTCGGGAGCGGCAACTCCCGCCAGAATCATTGCCGCCCGTGCTTCGGATTCTCCACCGTTATCCGATCTGCCATCCATGTGTTCAAAAACGTCAAATGCGCGTGCGATGCCATGCAGCCCTCGGCAATTGGCCTGCGCGTATGCCCGCAGTTCTTCGCGCTCGGCATCGTACTCACGGGCCAAGCCATCGACATAACCCAGCGCATAGCGAAACGCGGTCGTTCGGGCGATATCGACAACCGTTCGATACGGATCCGTGAGCGTAAACGGACCGAGCTGCCACACTTCGCCCGCCCGCCAGCGACGATACTCAACGAATTCATACGTATCACGCCTGGTAGAACGCGGCAACAGCACTTGCACCTTGTCGAGAAGCGAATATACAGAACGGATGCCATAGAGCAGTGCCGCCGTTGCTCCACAAACACGGCATCCGGTTCAACGACCGCAATAGCGGATGCCAATTGAAAGATGCGATCTTCGACGCCGAGGTCATTCCAATACGTGGGATCAGCGTAGACATGGTTGTAGAGTCGAATAATCATCTCTTTTTGCATGAGCGCGTAGGCGCAGCGTTCATCCCATTTTTTGGTAGCTACAAACAGGTGCCCGCCATGATGGGCCTCGAATAACCGGAAGAACAGCTCTACTTGCGGTTTGGAACAGCGTTTATCGTGACTCATTTTCGACCCCATGGTCTCGAGGGGGAGTGAATGACACTACGCTATCCCATATTTGGTCCGCCAGACCTTGCCATGAACTGACCAAAAGCTTGACGGGGCAGGTCAGAGTCATGAGTCGTAGCCAAACATATCGGCAAACGGTTGATTAGTGCCCCTCGGCGGCACTAAAAACCACCCTTACAGAAAGTTGCGGTGGAATAGTTCCTGAAAGGCTCGAATAAGCCTAAATCCTGTCTCTTATACACATCTC
>DXMD01000032.1:0-1912 GCA_019414385.1 Collinsella sp.
CGCGCATAAAGAAAGCCTCCCATTTCTCATGTCCAAGAAATGGGAGGCAGTTCAATGGCGGAGGTCGGGCTTTTTTCGTTTGGCGGGGCTTTTAGGCGTGTTGGAAAATGCTACCAAATCGCAACTATACCGGTTTACGGGGCTGAATCGCTGCCTGGCGACCATAGCGACAGCAGTGAAAATAAAACCGCAGCTAGACGGTTTATTGTTTCTTGAAAATGCAGGGTATGGTTGGCTTGCAGCATTCTGGCCCCGTAATCCGGCGTAGTTTTGAAAATTGTCCCTTGGGGACGGAGGAAAATGGATCATTTTCGTCTCGCGGAGGGGTGGTGGGATACCGTCCGCCGCGAATCGTGCTCATCTCCTACGTTTGGACGCATATCCCGAACCATGCCGAAAAGTACGATATTAAAACCGCAGGTAGCAGACTCGTTGTTTATGAAAAAAACAAGGGTATGGTCAGGGGCTCGGGTGCAAACGTAGTAGATGGGCGCGATTCGTGGCGCGGCTATTCCGGGTGCCACGGCTTCACTCCTCTGGCGCGACATTTCAAGGCGCTTTTGAGGAGGAGTGTCCCTGATGACTAGTCGTTTAAGAACGTCCCCAATGACTAAGTTGCAGGTGGCGGCGGTTGTGTTACACTAACGCTGCGTAGTTGACGCAATCATCTCGATACAGATCAATGATGTCCGTCGTTTTGAACGGAACTAGACTGTTTAGCCGCCCTGAAGGTTTATGCAGGGAGCATGTGATCACAGGGCTTGAAAAGAAAGTTGAGCAAACACTGTGTCTGATCAACAGCAAGAAAACGAAATAACGACGACGCAGGCCGCTCCCGCTGCACCGGTTGCGTCGGACCAGGTCGCGGCGCCCGCTCAAGCCTCGGCTCCTGAGACGCCTAAGGCTGCTTCGACGCCTATGCCTGTAGCGGCTGAGAAGGCCGTGCCTGCAACTGGTGAGGAGGCTGCTCCGGCAAAGCCCAAGCGCACGCGCCGCACGGCCAAGCCTGCCGCTGACGGCGAGGAGGTCACCAAGCCAAAGCGCCGTACCACGCGCACGACGCGCGCCAAGCTCACCGTTGCAGCTGACTCCTCGGCGCCGATTTCCGATGAGGTCGCGCAGGCACGTGCGTTGGCGCAGATTAGCGAGGCTCAGGTGGTGCGCGCCCGCCGTCGTGCTGCCGAGCGCGAGGCCGCGGCTCTGACCGAGCTTGCAGCTCCGTCTGTACTCGAGACCCCTGCCGCCACCGAGGTTCCTGCCGCCGACCAGCCGACCGAGAAGCTGGCACCGCGCACACGCCGTCGCACGGCTGCTAAGGCCGAGCAGGTTGCGGAACAGGTAGTCCCCGAGCCCACTGAGACTTCGGTCCGTTCCGCGGCAGGGGAGGGTGCATCGTCTGTTGAGCCCGCTGCGCCTGTCGAGGCCAGCGAAGTTCCCGTTGTCGATCCGGCTTTGCGCCCGCACCGTCGCGGTCGCAAGCCTAAGGCCTTTGTCGAGGCCGAGAAGGCCGCAGCCGCAGCCGCCGCCGCTCGGGATGCTGCGGCGACCGCCAAGTCCTCAACTGCTGCCGATGAACCCGTCCAGGATGCTACGACTTCCGAGGCCGTTTCTGCCGATGCCGAGCCCGCCGACGTCCGTCCCGGTCGCAGGCGTCGCACTGCTGCTAAGCGCACGTCCAAGGCTAAGGCTGCCAAGAAGGGCGCGTCCGAGGATTCCACCGAGACGACCGCCGATGTATCGACTGATGCCGCCGAGCCCCAGGACGTCGAACAGCCTGCATCCGAGAAGCCCAAGCGCGGTCGCAAGAAGTCCGTTAAGGCCAAGGCCGCCGAGCAGCATGCTGATGTCGAAGCGCAGGTTGATTCTGGCGCCGAGGCCAATGACGCCGCTGCGGCCAATGTTGACACCACCG
>DXMD01000032.1:1922-7583 GCA_019414385.1 Collinsella sp.
CCACCGCAACCGATGGTGCCGCCCCCGCCGAGAGCGAAGACGGCGCTCGCCCCAACCGTCGCCAGCACAAGCGCAACGAGGAGCGCAACGAGCGCAAGGACGAGCGCAACAACGACCGTCGCAACCGCCAGCGCGATCGCAAGCAACGCAACAAGGAGCGTAATGCCGCTCCCACCGAGCCTACGCTTTCGCGCGAGGAGCTCGCTGCCATGAAGGTTGCCGAACTTCGCGAGAAGGCCAAGGAGTTCGAGATCGAGACGACCGGCAAGAAGAAGGCCGAGCTCGTCGAGGAAATCTACGTCACCGCTGCGAAGGCCGAGGGCTTCCGCGACATCAAGGGCATTCTGCAGATTCGCCCGGACAGCTCCGGCATCATCCACGCCCATGGCTACATGAAGTCCAACGACGACGCCTTCGTGCCCGCCTACCTCATCCGCTCCGCGCGCCTGCGCACGGGCGACGTCATCGAGGGCTCGCTGCGTCCTTCGCGCGGCGGCGACAAGCGCGCCGGCCTCGCCAAAATCACGACCGTCAACGGTCTGGACCCCGAGCAGATTCGCAACCGTCCCAAGTTCGGCGACCTCACCCCGGTCTATCCCAACGAGCCGCTGCGCATGGAGCACGGCAAGGACTCTATTACCGGTCGCGCCATCGACATCGTGTCACCGATCGGCAAGGGCCAGCGCGGCCTGATCGTGTCCCCGCCCAAGGCCGGCAAGACCACGATCCTCAAGAAGATCTGCCAGTCTATCTCGATTAACAACCCCGAGGTGCACCTCATCTGCCTGCTCGTCGACGAGCGCCCCGAAGAGGTCACCGATATGCAGCGTTCCATCAAGGGTGAGGTTGTGGCGTCGACCTTCGATATGCCTGCCGACAACCACACCCGCGTGGCAGAGCTCGTCATCGAGCGCGCCAAGCGCATCGTAGAGCTGGGTGGCGACGTCGTGGTGGTGCTCGACTCCATCACGCGCCTCGCCCGCGCCTACAACTTGGCGGCGCCTGCCTCGGGCCGCATCCTTTCGGGCGGCGTCGATTCGGCGGCACTGTATCCGCCCAAGCGCTTCCTGGGTGCAGCCCGCAATATCGAGAACGGCGGCTCGCTCACCATCCTGGCCTCTGCCCTCATCGACACCGGTTCCAAGATGGACGAGGTCATTTTCGAGGAGTTCAAGGGCACCGGCAACATGGAGCTTAAGCTCGACCGCGACCTGGCCGACCGCCGCATCTTCCCGGCTATCGACCCCGTTGCCTCCGGTACGCGTAACGAGGACCTGTTGGTCGACGAGCAGATGCGTCCGTTTGTCTTTGGTCTGCGTCGCATTCTTGCCGGCATGAACAATACCGAGCGTGCGGCGGCGTCGTTTATCAAGGGTCTGAAGGGCACCAACACCAACCAGGAGTTCCTGGTGCGTTCGGCCAAAAAACACAGCGACTACGAGCAGACGTTCTAGGTTGTCATCCACGCGCTGCGATAGTCATCAATGCGATAAAGGGTCGGGGCTTTGAGCCTCGGCCCCTTTCCATTGCGCCGCTCCGCGCTTATTTTTGACCGTAAGACCGACGAGCAGCAGGTTTCCCGTTTCAATCCGACATCGTCGCTTGCAATCGGCAGGGTGGTTTCGCATAATAGCTTTTAAGCTTCGCGACGGAAAACGCAGATGAAACGAACCATATACCGTTGCTTTGGGGCATAGCCCCGCCTCATCTTCTCTCGCGCAGCCAACTGAATGATGCGATTTGGGTGCTGGAAGATGGGGAGAGCTCATGGCTTCTTCTGATGCAACACAACGAGCAGTCCTTGCCGGACTTTCGTGCGGGATCGGTCTTGCCGCTCCCGTGGTTATGTATGCCGCGACGCTGCCGTTTTCGTCGGTGAACGAGACGGTCGTGGCGGGTGCGGTTCCCTTCGCCGTGGGCGCGGTGGCGGGCGTGGGTATCTATGCCGCCTCGCTGGGTATCTCCGAGTACCGTGTGCAGCGTGAAGAGCGTCTGTTCCAGCCCGATGCCATGGGCGGTGCCGCCAATCTCAATCAGCATCAAAGCGAGTTCAAGACCGCCTCGATTCCAGCTCAGCAGCAGGATGCGACTCCTTACGCTGCGACTTCTGCTTCTCAGGCTCAGTCGGAGCAGTCTACCTCGGCATTCCTTTCCGGCCTGACTGGTGCGTTCCAGCGCCGTCATGCCGATGATGGTGTCCCTACCATCGCTCGAGCCGCAGATGCCATGGACGAGGCCGAGGCTTGGTCCATGATCGACAGCATGCTCGACGACGATTCGCCGGTGAGCTGCGACCCTGCGCGCTCGCGCGACGTCTATCAAGTCGCCATCGACGAGCTCACCAACGGCGGGCAGACCGGCTCCTTCAATCGCGACGACATCGCCGCCGCGGCACGCGCCGTGTCTGGCTCCCAGGCCGCCCCTGCGGGCAGCACGGCGGCTTTTGTGGCACTCGTTGCCAACGCGGCAGCCAATAACGCCTGCAGCGCCACCTCGGCGGACGCGAACGCTTCTGCCGATAATTCGTACGTTGATGAAGCCATGACCGCGGACGAGGAGGCCGTTGCCGCCCGCCGTGCCGCCGAAAGCTCGCTTTGGGGCGCTCCTGCCCAGCAGCAGGCGGCTGAGGCTGCGCCGTACAACGCAAACCTCGCCAGCATGCCTATCATTTTCGGTGCCGCGGACATCGATCTCGATGACCTCGATGAGCCTGCAGCCATCACCGCATCGATTGATGCCCAAGATCGCATCGACACCGGCGACCTTCCGGATGCCTCACTCGAGGTTGATGTCCCCATGGCCGATTACTCGGGCCACGAGGACATGTGGGCCGCTGCCACCGCGATTCTGGACGAGATCGACGAGCCTGCTCCTGTTGCAGCTCCCGCTCCCGTCGCTGCCCCTCAGCCTGCTGCACCCGCCTATGTCGGCCGTCACAGCGCTGTGTTCCCCGAGGATACCGCCCGTATCTCGCGCGAGGGCATCGAGCGAGCCGAGGCTATTGCCGCCGGCATTATGGAAAATCGTCGTCACGAGCGCGTCAATCAGATCCTCGAGGAAGAGATCGAGCGCCTGCAGTCCTCTACCGCCAAGCGTACGGGCCGTGCCTATCTGAGCGTTATCGAGGGCGGTACCGCCAGCTTCGCGCCGCTCCGCGCGGAGGCATAACTTCTGCATGGTTAAGATCAATCGAAAATGGGCGGTCGTGACCTGCCTGATGGCGCTCTTGATCTGGGGCAATTCGCTGGTTCCCGGCTCGGGGTCGGGCTCGCTGAGCCTAACGGTCATGGAAGCTATCCGCGGTTTCCTGCACGGCGTGGGACTTCCATATGAATGGGTGACCAACTTTGTTGTTCGCAAGTGCGCGCATTTTACCGAGTATATGGTGCTCGGCATCTTGGCAACGCACGCCTTTGATTTTGAGGGCCGGCGCACCTTTGACGTGCTGCTGCCCACGGCGGTGTTCCTGCTGCTGATTCCCTCGATCGACGAGACGATTCAGCTCTTTGTGCCGGGACGCGCCGGCATGATCACCGATGTGATGATCGACTGCTGTGGTGCGGCAACGGGCGTTGTGCTCCGATATCTCTTACGGTCGCTGATGTGCGCCAAAAAGGCCGCCTAGGACGTATTGTTTGGTCCTAGGCGGCCTTTTTTATTTGAGAGCTTATATGAGGCGTGGTGGCGTCGTTCCGTAGGTCGGATTTGCCGGGCGCGCCACGTCCTGTGGGTGCGTCTGCTACTGAAGCGCCTGTGCGCCCAGGGCCAGGCAGCCCATAATGCCCTGCTTGCCCTCGAGGCTGTTGTTGACGATGTAGCTATCGATGTCGGCCATCTCGGGCGTGACGATGTAGCCGTTGAGCATCTCGGCGCACTTCTTGCGTGCGAGCGGCGCGATGGGGGTGTGGTCGGCCACGCCGCCACCGATGACGATCTTTTGCGGTGCGTAGCACAGGATGTAGGTCATGAGCGCCTGCGCCAGATAGCCGGCGAGCAGGTCCATGGCCTCCGGGTCATCGGCCATCTCTCCGGCGCTCTTGCCACCCCAGCGCTTTTTGACGCCGGGACCGGCGATGAGGCCCTCGAGGCAGTTGTCGTGGAAGGGGCAGCCGCTGTGCTCGCCAATGGTGTCGCGCGGGTCGCGAGTGACCAGGATGTGGCCGGCCTCGGGATGCATTTAGTGCCGGGCCGTCCTTACCCGCGCGGTTTGATTTTATCACGCAGGAACTTGAGGTTCTCCAGTGCTGCGTTGAGCGTCTCGTCTCGCTTGGCAAAGTGGAAGCGGATGAGGTGGTTGACGGGCTCGCGGAAGAAGCTGGAGCCCGGAACGGCGCCCACGCCCACCTTGGAGGCCAGATCCTCGCAGAAGTTGAGGTCGCTGTCATAGCCAAACTCAGAGATGTCCATCATCACGTAGTAGGCGCCCTGCGGCACGTTGTGCGTGAGGCCGATGCTGTCGAGTCCCTGACAGAATAGGTCGCGCTTGGCGGTGTAGAGGTCGAGGACCTCCTGGTAATAGCTGTCGTCGAAGTTGAGGGCGGTGACGACGGCTTCCTGCAGGGGAGCGGCGGCGCCTACGGTGAGGAAGTCGTGGACCTTCTTGATGCGCTCGGTGATCTGGGCTGGGGCAATGGTGTAGCCCAGACGCCAGCCGGTGATGGAGTACGTCTTAGACAGTGAGCTGCAGCTGATGGTGCGCTCAAACATGCCGGGCAGCGTGGCCATGTACACGTGCTCGTGGGGCGCGTAGACGATGTGTTCGTAGACTTCGTCGGTGATGCAGTAGGCGTCGTACTTTTTGCAGAGGTCGGCGATAAAGGTGAGCTCCTCGCGGGTAAAGACCTTGCCGCAGGGGTTGGACGGGTTGCACAGGACGATCGCCTTGGGATCGTTGTCGCGGAAGGCTGCCTCGAGCGTCTCGCGGTCAAAGTCGAATGTGGGCGGGTTGAGCGGCACGTAGATGGGCTCGGCGCCCGAAAGGATCGTGTCGGCGCCGTAGTTTTCGTAGAACGGCGAGAAAATGACGACCTTGTCGCCGGGGTTCGTGACCGTCATCATGGCGGCCATCATGGCCTCGGTGGAGCCGCAAGTGACTACGATATTCTCGTTGGGGTTCACCGGCATGCCCATAAAGTGCTCCTGCTTGGCGGCGAGCGCCTCGCGCATGGCCTGGGAGCCCCAGGTGATGGAGTACTGGTGGTAAAGCGGCTTGGGGTCGGCGGCGATGGTGCTCAGGCTATTGAGCAGCTGCGCCGGGGGATCGAAGTCAGGGAAGCCCTGCGAGAGATTGACAGCGCCGTACTTATTGGAGATGCGTGTCATGCGGCGGATGACCGAATCGGTAAACGTTGCCGTACGGTTGGAGAGTTCTTTCATGCCGGTCCTTTCGAGCATTTGCAGTGGGGCAAGCTTACTCCTATGAAACCGGTGGGAATTGCTCGAAACGCGCTTGAAAAACTCTTTTCAAAATTCTTGAAAATTGGGGCTTGCATCGCGTGGCGTTCCTTGCAATAATAGTCGAGCGCGAAGCGCACAGGACACGGTGGGTGTAGCTCAGTTGGCTAGAGCGACGGGTTGTGGTCCCGTAGGTCGAGGGTTCGAGTCCCTTTACCCACCCCAGTTCTTGCTTCGTGTTGATATCGGGTCGTTAGCTCAGTTGGT
>DXMD01000032.1:7683-17380 GCA_019414385.1 Collinsella sp.
AGAGCAGGGGACTCTTAATCCCAAGGTCCAGGGTTCGACCCCCTGACGGCCCACCACACGATATCTCCTCTAAAGTCCGCCACAACGGACTTTAGCTTTGGGTCGTTAGCTCAGTTGGTAGAGCAGGGGACTCTTAATCCCAAGGTCCAGGGTTCGACCCCCTGACGGCCCACCCAAAGATGATTAAGACGGTCAACGAAGGTTGGCCGTCTTTTTTGTTGACCTCGCTTGGGGTCGAACCCGAAAGGGCACAGCCGCTTTCACAGATCGAGTCTGCCCTGGGGATCAGTAAAACCGGCGCGTCTGCACGGCGAAGTACGCCTGTGCGAGCGCGATTTCTTGCTTGTTTGAATCTCCGTTCTGGGCGATTAAATAGCATGCATAGCGCGTAAGTTTGTAGTCTTTAACCGCGCGAGCGGCGACACCGGCAGTTACCATTTTCGTGGTGTCACGAAAATGGGAATCAACTGGAGTTTTGTTTGTTTCGCACGAGACTTTTGCCCTCTTAACAACTTCGGCAAAGTTCTCCCATCGAGTGTACCCCATGGGTTCCATTAAATCGCGTGCGAGCCAATACTCAACGCCGTCTTCCACATTGGCGTAGCTATCAAGTTTGACACGCCACTTCTCGATATCTCTACTGTCCATATCTCCTCCTCGCTGGCCTACTGTCTATGCGGGCTTTGCCCGCTCTGTATTCAGAAATAGGATACGCTGCCGTGCGGACACGAATGGGCCCCGTGCCACTTCGAGTTCACGGGGCCCATAGATATCGATTAGTTGTGTTTTGCTTTAGATAGGTGTCCAGTTTAATTCGCTCGATAGTGCGATCCGAGACTTTCGGTTCGCTTACGCATGGCTTTGATCATTTCCTGTGCTAGTTGAATCTGCGATTGCAGGCGGGCGAGGGCTGCGATTTCGCTGTCATTGGAGTGTGGCTTGCTCAGCGCCGTTGCCTCGTCTTGCAGGCTTTCAAGCTGTTGCAGAGCCTTGGATAGACCTGCTTCGGTTCTGTTGATCATGCAATAGGTACTCATCGTGTGCTTAAGGCTGCGGGTCAGGCGCTCGGCATCTGTTGTGGCAATGCCGTGCTGGGGGAGGGCGATATCCGCCTTCAGGGCTGTCTTAGGCTCTTTCTGCGCTGCAAGGGCTGCCGATGCGCCTGCGATGCGCCCGAACACGATGCCGTTGGCGCTTGACAAGCCACCAATGCGGTCGGCTCCGTGCATGCCGCCTGTCGCCTCGCCGCAAGCGTAGAGACCCTCAACGCCCGTGTACGCGGTCTTATCGATCTTGATGCCGCCGTTAGCGGCATGGGCATACATCGCAACGCGCATCTCGTCAGTCGGGGCGATGCCGTGCTCGTCTTGCAGCCAGGTGGCAAAGGTCTGCACAAACTCTGGGACATCCTCGCGGGGGAAGTCGTAGCGGAGCGCCAGGCCTTCGGCGCCTGCCTGATCGATGGCAAGATCGATAGCGCGGGAGGCCAAGCGTGACGTGAAAGGACCATATCCAGAGCGCTGCTCGAGCAGGTCGTCCAGCTTGTCGTCGGCAATATCTGCCGGCTGGTCTACATGTACGTAGCGCCAGGTTTTCTCGTTGAAGACCAGGTTGCGCTTGGGCTCGATGAAGCCGGGCATCATCTGCATGAACTCTATATTAGTAAGCGATGCGCCGTGCGCGAGTGCGATGGCCTGCGAGGAGCTGAGCACATCGGCCGACGTAAGGCTGCGCTCAAACAGGCCGCCTGTGCCACCGGCTGCGATGATCGTGGCCTTGGCAGCAAGGGGCACGATTCGATTTTCGGTGAGGTCGTAGAGCACGGTTCCGGTTATTCTGCCGTTCGTGTCCTCAACAAGGTCGATAAGCTCATGGCGGGGGAGCAGGCGAATGCCGAGCGACTCGATCCAGGTTGTCAGAGCGTCCTCAAGGGGCTTGCGGGTGAGGCCGCGCCACATGCGCGTCTTGTGGTCAAAGCAGGGGATAAATTGCTTTTGTTGAGCACTCTTGGCGCTTTGCGGACGCTGGAGCTCAACGCCCAGGTCTTGCTCGAGCCAGTCAATCGCTTGGGGAATGCCGTGGACGAACGCTTGGACGAGTTCGGGGTCGGCAACGCCGCCGCCGACGGCCAGGATGGTGTCGATGAGGTCCTGCTCGTCGTCTTCGTTAACGGGTCCGATAAGCCCTAGGCCCCAGGTTCCGGGGAAGAAGCTCGATCCACTCATAGTCTTGCCGGCGCTTGCCACAGTGACGGTTGCACCCGTGCGTGCCGCTTCGATGGCGGCGCAAAGGCCCGCAATGCCAGATCCAATTACCAGTACATCAGTCGATTCCATCGGATTCCTTTCTCGTCCGGCGCATTGTCGCACGGGTGATCGGCAATGGGGCCGCAAAAACTCGGCAAATCGGTAAAGGGCAAATATGGCAGGTGGGCGTCATGGACGCTCTGACGCTCCATCTCATCACATCTTGTATTTCGCCCCAACTGATATATCGGCATTAGCTACCCTGCGACAGCGCAAACAAAAAGAGCCGCTACCCGGGTGGGTAGCGGCTCCAAAGCTCAGCTATATGAGCATCGCGCGGGCGCGATTAGGCCTTGAGGGCCTCCTCGACGGCGACAGCGCAGGCGACGGTGGCACCGACCATGGGGTTGTTGCCCATGCCGATGAGACCCATCATGTCGACGTGCGCAGGCACGGAGGAAGAACCGGCGAACTGGGCGTCGGAGTGCATGCGGCCCATGGTGTCGGTCATGCCGTAAGAGGCAGGGCCGGCGCCCATGTTGTCCGGGTGCAGGGTACGGCCAGTGCCGCCACCAGAAGCGACAGAGAAGTACTTCTTGCCAGCCTCGAGGCGCTCCTTCTTGTAGGTGCCAGCGACGGGGTGCTGGAAGCGCGTGGGGTTGGTGGAGTTACCGGTGATCGAGATGTCGACGTTCTCGTGCCACATGATGGCAACGCCCTCGCGGACGTCGTCGGCGCCGTAGCAGTTGACGGCGGCGCGGGGACCATCGGAGTAGGGGATGGTCTCGACGACCTTGAGCTCGCCCGTGAAGTAGTCGAACTGGGTCTTCACGTAGGTGAAGCCGTTGATGCGGGCGATGATCTGAGCAGCGTCCTTGCCCAGACCGTTGAGGATGACGCGCAGCGGCTTCTTGCGAGCCTTGTTGGCGTTCAGAGCCAGGCCGATAGCACCCTCAGCGGCAGCGAAGGACTCGTGACCGGCCAGGAAGGCGAAGCACTCGGTGTCGTCGGAGAGCAGCATAGCGCCCAGGTTGCCGTGGCCCAGACCGACCTTGCGGTCCTCGGCGACGGAGCCGGGAACGGTGAAGGCCTGGATGCCCTCGCCGATGATAGCGGCAGCCTCAGAAGCGGACTTGGCGCCACGCTTGACAGCGAGAGCGCATCCGAGGGTGTAGGCCCACTCGGCGTTCTGGAAGGCGATGGACTGGGTGTTGTTGACGATCTCACGCGGGTTGAAGCCCTTGTCGGTGCAGATCTGCAGAGCTTCCTCGAGGGAGGCGATGCCGTTGTCGGCGAGGCACTTGTTGATCTTGTCAGCGCGGCGCTCGTAACCTTCGAACGTAACAGTCATAGTTATTTCCCTCCCTTTCTACTCGTGAACCGGGAACACGCTGGCGACGGAGTGAGTCTCCTCGTCGGTGCGCGGGTCGATGTACTTGGCAGCGTTCTCCCACTGACCATAGTGGCCCATAGCGCCAGCGATGGCCTCCTCGGGGGTCTTGCCGGCCTTGACGGCGTCGGTGAACTTGCCGAGGTTCAGGAACTCGAATGCGATGATCTCGTTCTTGTCGTTGAGAGCCATGCGGGTGACGTAGCCCTGAGCGAGCTCGAGGTAACGAGCGCCCTTGGCCTTGGTGCCGAACATGGTGCCGACCTGAGAGCGAAGGCCCTTGCCGAGGTCGTCGAGGGAGGCGCCCACGGGCAGGCCGCCCTCGGAGAACGCGGTCTGGCTGCGGCCGTAAACGATCTGCAGGAAGATCTCGCGCATAGCAACGTTGATGGCGTCGCAGACGAGGTCGGTGTTGAGGGCCTCGAGGATGGTCTTACCGGGAAGGATCTCGGAAGCCATGGCGGCAGAGTGGGTCATACCCGAGCAGCCGATGGTCTCAACGAGGGCCTCCTCGATGATGCCGTCCTTGACGTTCAGCGTGAGCTTGCAGGCGCCCTGCTGAGGTGCGCACCAACCCACACCGTGCGTAAGACCGGAGATGTCGGAAATCTCCTTAGCCTGGACCCACTTGCCCTCCTCGGGGATGGGTGCGGGGCCGTGGTATGCACCCTTGGCAACGGGGCACATGTTCTCCACTTCCTGTGAGTACTGCATGCCTCTCCTCTCTATCGTGTTGGCGTCCCGTCTGGGGGTCGTGGCTGGCGATTGCCGGGCGACCCTTCGAAAGGGACATGACATGCAGCCCCTATAATACCGCGAAATGCACGGAATATTCGGCGAACGGCTCAGTTTTCGTAGCGAGAAGTCCGGAAGTTTTAATTGAAACGGTTTAACTCTATGTTCTGTGGTCGCGAACTTCCGTAGAGGGGGTCCGTCTTGGGCAAGCTATTGGTCAGCTCTTGTAAGCGTTGCAGGGGCTGACCTGTTGCAACGGTGCCGTTCGCCGCCTGTTTATTGCCTTTGGCCGCGCGAATGTATTGTTTTGCGTGAATGTTTTGGTGGCACGCTTCAATCGTGTTGTATTGGATGGCAAGCAGATCCAGGCGAAGGGAGCGCCATGCAGCGCGTTTGGAGAACGGTTACCGGCTTTTACCATGTTTGTGCCCGCGGTACGGGCAAGCAGCTCATCTTTGAGGGCGATGAAGACCGGTGGGAGTTTTTGGAGCTGATGCGCGAGTGCTGCCGCGAGGCGGGCGTGACGGTTATCGCCTGGTGCCTTATGGGCAATCACGTGGATCTGGTACTCTCGGATTATGAGGACACGATGAGCGCGGCGATGCAACGACTGCTTTTGACGTACGCTCGTCGGTTCAATAAACGCACGGGGCGCACGGGCCATCTGTTCCAGAACCGTTTTGACCGGCGCTCGCTCGATACCGACCGTTATCTAATGGCCGCCATTCGCTATGTTCATGCTAATCCGCAGGAGGCGGGTATCGCCCTGATCGAGCGCTATCCGTGGAGCAGCTTTGCCGAGTATCTGCGAGCGTATGACAACGATATGACGAGGGGATTTTCGGACCCTTCTTGTGTGCTCGAGCTCTTTGAGTCTGTCAGGGGGTTTCTGGATTATTCTCTGTTAATGCCCGATGGTTCCGATCCGGTGATTCACGATATGGATGAGACAGAGTGGGAGCGGCGTGCGTTTGCCGACAAGATGGCGAAGCGCCTGGGTGTGCCGCTCAACAAACTCAAGACCGTAGCACCCTCGCGGCGAGACGGAATCATTTTCGCCCTGCACGATGGCGGCTACACGGTGCGCGAGATCGAACGGTATACGGGAATCAGCAAGAGTACCGTCTCTCGTATCGTGCGCGCTTATGCGCGGGTGAATGCTCAGGCTGAGGGCTCGGAATAGAAAATGGCCGAACCACTCTTGTCAAGCGATTCGGCCAACAAAATTCTTAAGATTTGGGACAAATACTACTGATTATTTTGTCCCGTGAGCATGCCGTCGAGGGTGCGCCAGGCGAGCTCGGCGCATTTGACGCGGGCGGGCATGTGCGAGATGTCCTGAAGCTGGGCGGCCTCGTCCAGGTCTTCCAGGTCTTCCTCGGAGAGCTGCTCGCCGCGGATCATGGCGAGGAAGAGCTCTGCCAGGCGGTGAGCTTCCTCGACGGTCTCGCCGGTGATGAGGTCGGCCATGATGTCGGCACTGGCCTGGCTGATGGCGCAGCCGTGGCCGGTAAAGGAGGCCTCCTCGATCACGTTGTTCTCGACACGTAGCTGCAGGGTGAGCTCGTCTCCGCAGCTGGGGTTGATGCCGTCGTGCTCGTGCGTGGGAGCATCCATCTCGTACTTATAGTCGGGGTGCGAGTTGTGCTCCATAAATGTGGTGGAGGTGTACAGATTACCCATTGAACGTGCTCCAAACGTGATGCAGGCCGGCGATGAACTTGTCGATGTCGGCCTTGTCGTTGTAGAAGGCCACGCTGGCGCGGCAGCAGGCAAGGTTCTCGACGCCCAGCCAGGTAAGCAGCGGCTGCGCGCAGTGGTGGCCGGCGCGGATGCAGACGCCGTCCATGTCCATGATGCTCGCGACGTCGTGCGGGTGGATGCCCTTGACGTTAAAGCTCACGACGCCGTGGTGGTTGTCCCAATAGATGGAGCCGATGATCTGGACAAAGTCGAGCTGCATGAGTTCGCCCATCAGGTAGTGGACGAGTGCCTGCTCGCGGGCCTGAATGTTCTCGTAACCCACCGTGTTGACCAGGTAGTCGAGTGCCGCGCCCGTGGCGAAGATGCCGGCGGCGTCCTGCGTGCCGGCCTCGAACTTCTCGGGGACGGGCGCCCAGACGGCGTCCTGCTCGGTGACAGAGTCGATCATTTCGCCGCCGGTGAGCATGGGCGGCATGGCGTTGAGCAGGTCCATCTTGCCCCACAGCACGCCGATGCCCATGGGGCCCATGGCCTTGTGTGCGCTAAAGGCAAAGAAGTCGGCTCCCAGGTCGGCCACATCGACCGGCATGTGCGGCAGCGACTGCGCGCCGTCGACGACCAGATAGCCGCCGTACTTATGGACGAGCTTGCCGAGGTTCTTGACCGGGTTCTCGACGCCCAGCACGTTAGAAACCTGACCCACGGCCAGAATTTTGGTCTTGGGACCAACCTTGGTAAGAACCTCCTCGGTGGTGAGCTGGCCGGTCTTGGTGGGGTAGAGGTAGACGAGCTTGGCGCCGGTTTCGCGGCAGACCTGCTGCCACGGGATTAGGTTGGAGTGGTGCTCCATGATGGTGATGACGACCTCGTCACCGGGCTCGAGCACCGTGGGTGCAAAGCTCTTGGCGACCAGGTTGAGCGACTCGCTCGTGTTGCGGGTGAAGACGACCTCGTTGGCCTGGGCGGCGCCGATGAGGTCGGCGATCTGTTGGCGGACCTTCGCGATGGCGTCGGTGGCCTCGACGGACAGCGAGTACAGGCCGCGAAGGGGGTTGGCGTTCATACGCTGATAGAAGTCGCGTTCGGCGTCGAGCACACAGGCAGGGCGCTGCGCGGTGGCGGCGCTATCGAGGAAGGCGATCTCGGGGTGCTGCTGGAACAGCGGGAACTGGCCCTTGTAGGGGTTGGTCTCGATGTCCACAGTGGGCCAGCCGCGCGAAGCCTCGTCGCTGGCGTCGAGCTCCATGGGCTCGGGGGCAGTACAGGTGTCGCATTTAACGTGCTCGGTGTCGATCATGCGAGCTCCTCTTCAAAGTTGTCGATCAGGTTGTTGCCCAGGCGGACGACGGCGGCGCGGGTGCGCTCGTCGGTGGCGGAAAGCGCGGCGTCCTCCAGCTTGGCGCGGATGAACAGGTCCTCGGCGGCGTTTTGGTCAAGGCCTCGGCAGGCGAGGTAGAACAGTTGCTCGTCGCGGACGTGACCGATGGTGGCGCCGTGGTTGCCGGCAACGTCGTCCTCGTCGCAGAGAATGACGGGGACGGTCTTGTTGTCGACGCCCTTGTTGGCCAACAGCACGGTTTCGCGCTCGGTGCCGACGGCACCCTTGCAGCCGTGCACGAGGTCGATGGTGCCGCGGTAGACCTTCTTGGACGTGCCGGTCAGCACGCCGTTGGCGTCGATCTCGCACTCGGTCTTGCGACCGCGGTGGCGCAGCTCGTAGTTAAAGTCGCGCACCTGCTCGCGGGCGCCCAGGTAGTCAGTATCGATGGTGACCTTGGCGGTATCGCCCAGTAGGTCGCCGGCAAGGCCGGTGGCGCTGGCGCCGGCACCCAGGACGGTGTGTTGCACGTTGACGCGCGCGCCCTCGTCCAGGAACAGGCCGGTGTCGTCGAGCGCGATCCAGCTATCGTCGAGCGTCTGCGTGCAGGTCACGTTGACGGTGGCGTACTCGTGGGTGCACACGCGTAGCACGGAGCCCACGACACCCTCGCCGGTAACGGGGGAGTCTAGGGCAATATGCAGATTGAGCGTCGACTGGGGACGGGCGATGACGTCGATGGCGGCGATGGCCGCGGCGGCATCGACACCGCTCACACGCACGGTAACCGTGGCGTGCTGGTATGTGGGCACATCGATGACGACGCGCTTAGTGGCGTGCTCGGCCAGGTAGGTGTAGGCAGCCTCGCCCATGCCAGTCTCGAAGGCCTCAGCGGGGGAGAGCTCCTCCTCCAGCTTAATGGCACCGGCCTGGTAGATGGAGGTGGCGGGCACGTCAAGCTCGGTCTCGCGCGTGATGCGGGCGCGGTCGGCGGCATCGCCAGGGGCGGAGGCGCGGCGCTCGGGGAAGCGCTCGGCCATGGCGTCCATGGCGGCGTCGAACGCGTCTGCCACGCCAGCAAACTGCTCTTCCAAGCCCTCAGCCTCAACGGCCTCGGCGGGAGCGGCGGCAAGCTCGTCAGAGAGCTCGAGCTTGGTCTGGTTCATCTTGAGCCAACCCCAAGTGGCAGCCGGCATCGCATTGACCTGCTCAAGGGTGGTAGCAGCGGTGTTCGTGGCCTGTTTCATTATCCGATCGCTCCTTCCATCTCGAGCTTGATCAGGTTGTTCATCTCGACGGCGTACTCCAGCGGCAGCTCCTTGGAAACCGGGTTGGCAAAGCCGTTGACGATCATAGTGCGGGCTTCTTCCTCCGAGATACCGCGGCTCATCAGGTAGAACACCTTATCGTCGCCGATGCGGCCGATGGTGGCCTCGTGGCCGATGTCGACGTTCTTGGCGCGGATGTCCATGGCCGGAATAGTGTCGGAGCGGCTTTGGTCGTCGAGCATCAGCGACTGGCAGCTCACGGTTGCCTTGGAGCCCTCGGCCTTGGGTGTCGCCACAATAGAGCTGCGGAAGGTCTGAATGCCGCCACTCTTGGAGATGCCCTTGGTCTCGACGGTTGCCGAGGTATCGGGTGCGTTGAGCACGACCTTGCAGCCGGTGTCGAGGTTTTGACCGGCGCCGGCAAAGGTGATGCCGGTAAAGCTGGAACGGGCGCGGCGGCCGTTGAGCACGCTCATGGGGTAGAGGTAGCCCACGTGGCTGCCGAAGGAGCCGCTGATCCACTCGATGTCGCCGTCCTCGTCCACGCGCGCACGCTTGGTGTTGAGGTTGTACATGTTCTTGGACCAGTTCTCGATGGTCGAGTAGCGCAGGTGCGCGCGCTTGCCCACAAAGAGCTCGACGGCGCCGGCGTGGAGGTTTGCCACGTTGTACTTGGGCGCGGAGCAACCCTCAATGAAGTGCAGATCGGCATCGTCTTCGACGATGATGAGCGTGTGCTCAAATTGGCCGGCTCCCTTGGCGTTAAGGCGGAAGTAGCTCTGCAGCGGGAAATCGAGCTTGGTGCCCTTGGGCACGTAGACAAAAGAACCGCCCGACCATACGGCGCCGTGCAGGGCCGCAAACTTGTGGTCGGTGGGCGGGATGAGCGTCATAAACTTCTCGTGGATGAGTGGTTCCCACTGCGGATCGTGCAGGGCCTCCTCGATGCCGGAGTAGACGATGCCCATCTTGGACGCCGTATCCTGCATGTTGTGGTAGACCAGCTCGGAGTCGTACTGCGCGCCGACGCCCGCCA
>DXMD01000033.1:0-14298 GCA_019414385.1 Collinsella sp.
GGGCTGAGGGGCGGGCGATGCCGTTGCCTGCCGGTTAGTGGCGACCGTGGTGGCGGAGCTTGTCGATGGTGGAGTCGGTGCCGTGTCCGCGGGCGTCGGTGCTTCGGCTGCGGGCGTCGGCGGCGGTTTGGCGCTGGCGGCGGTAGTCGATCATGCCTTGGATGATGGGCTTGCCAAAGCTCACGACATCATCGTTGTAGATGGCGGTTCGGGCTGCGAGGAGGCAGTCGGTAAAGTCCATATGGGTCTTGCCGAAGAGTTTGACGGCAAGGGCGACAACGGTGGGCTCGTCGACCATGACGTCATCGAGCAGCCTTTTCATGGCCGCAGCAATTTCAACGCGGGGAACCTTATAGACGTCGCGCAGCGTGACCACGACGCGCGTGATGATTTCGGGGTAGACACGTGCGGTGCGCGTGGCGATGACCTTGGCAGCGCGCGGTGACAGGACCTCGTCGTCGTCAAGCAGGTAGCGAAGGATGACGGTCTCGTCGATGATGGTGCTACTCCTGGATATCTACTTCCTCGGGACCCAAAACCGACTCGTCGCTTTCTGTGGCTAGGTATTCAATCCAGGCATTGCGCTCCTCGGAGCGGCGATTGGGGTCCCCATATGCTTTGAGCAGTCCATAGGCGGACGTGCCGTCCTTGGAGCGCACGGCGACCGGCTGAAAGGGGAGCTTGCGCATCAAAATACTCTGCGCGACAAATAGACGGACAGCCTCGGCGAGCGATGTGCCCATGGCGTCGTAGAGACGCTCGGCATGCTGCTTGTCTTCCTCGCGAATGCGCACCTGCAGGATGGCTCGTTTTTGAGTCGATGACATCACTGGCCTCCCTTAATGAGCGTGCAATTTGAATAGTCAAATACAACATCGGCTAATAATAGCCAATCTTACAACCACTACTTTATTGCACTAGAGTAATTGAGTGTAAACGATATTACAAACGTACTACATCTTTCAGAAACGAGCGTGAAATCTCCCTTGGATGTACGCATGTAATACACTCACCTTTATAGCTTCTAGAGAATAATTCCAACCTGCCAAAACCCCTGCAATACACCCGTATTGCAGGGCCTATGCTCAAGTTTGCCCCCTGCAACTGCGTATATTTAACCTGTATATCGTTGGAGAAACTCTACCGAGTGCCTGTTTCGCCGCATGCGCTCGATACGCCGATGCCAGGCCACGGGCGGCTTGGGGCAACGTCGACAGGGTCTCTCCGGCATGGGATTCAGGAGGGAGTGAACAACATGGGCAATAAACGAGTCGTGGCTGATTCTTCACGCTGCATTGGGTGTCAAACCTGTATGGCGGCGTGCATCGAGGCACACGATATTCCCGGCAACATCGCCGCGCCGCGCCTGCGCGTGACGCGTACGTACGAGATCTCCGCACCGGTGGCTTGCCATCATTGCGAGGATGCCCCGTGCGCGAAGGCCTGTCCTACGGGCGCCTTGTTCTTTGATCCAAAGAACCATCGCATCGGCGTCAACGAGGACAACTGCATCGGCTGCAAGAGCTGCGTCATGGCATGCCCCTTTGGCGCCGTGAGCGTGGCGACCACGCAGGTCCCCGTCTTGATGGGTGACGTGCGCGTGGGTTCGCAGACTAAGAGCTTCGTGCTCAAGTGCGACCTGTGCGTGGACCGTCCCGGCGGTCCGGCGTGTGCCGAGGCGTGTCCGACCAAGGGCCTCACCCTGGTGGACGAGGAGCGTCTGGCAGAACTGACTGCCGAGCGTGCCCGCGCCACCATCGAAAACGAGGCGTAAGCGTCGGGCGACAGGCCCAATGATTGTCAAATACGTACCGAGCATTCGGTAGCAGAGAAAGGAAGGAGGGTGTCATGGAGAAGCATAAAGTGATCTGCCCGTACTGCGGCGCCGGTTGCCAGTTTAACCTCTTGGTCCAAAACGGCCAGGTCGTGGGTACCGAACCGCTCAACGGCATCACCAACCAGAGCGAGCTGTGCCTTAAGGGCATGAGCGGCTACGACTTCATCAACGACACCAAGATCTTGACTCCTCGCGTACTGCACCCGATGATCCGCCGCACCAAGGGCGCGGATCTTGAGCGCGTAAGCTGGGACGAGGCACTGGATTTCACCGCATCTAAGATGCAGGCCATAATTGACGAATATGGTCCTAACGCTGTCATGACCACCGGCTCTTCGCGAGGCGGCGGCAATGAGGCGAACTACGTCATGCAGAAGTTTACGCGTGCGTGCATCGGCACCCACAGCGTAGACAACTGCGCCCGTACTTGACACGGCCCTACTGTCCTCGGTCTGATGGACACGGTTGGTTCAGGTTGCATGTCATGCTCCATCCCCGGTATGGAGGATGCGGGCTGCATTTTCCTCTTCGGCTATAACCCTGCCGATTCGCACCCCATCGTCGCAAGGCGTATCGTGCGAGCCAAAGAAAAGGGTTGCAAGATCATCGTCGCCGACCCGCGCCATATCGAAACCGCGCGTATCGCCGATCTCTACCTTCCGATCAAGAACGGTTGCAACGTCGCGTTCCTCAACGCCTTTGCCAACTGCTTGGTCAACGATGGCCTCTACGACAAGGAATTCGTCGCCGAGCACACGAACGGCTTTGACGAGTGGTGGGAGACCATCAAGAACTACACTCCCGAATCCGTACAGGACATCACGGGTGTCGAGCCCGCGTTGATCCACCAAGCTGCCGAGATGTACGCCACGGCGAAGCCCTCCGCCATCATTGGCTGGGGCATGGGCGTATGCCAGCAGAAGCAGAACCTGAAGACGGTGCACACCATCGCCTCCATCGCCTGCGTTGCCGGCCAGATCGGCAAACCCAATTCCGGCCTCGCGCCCGTGCGTGGTCAGAACAACGTCCAGGGCTCCTGCGATATGGGCATGCTGCCTAACCTGTACCCTGGCTACCAGAAAGTCACCGACCCCGCCGTGCGCGCCAAGTTTGCAAAGGCTTGGGGCGTGCCCGAGGAAAAGCTCCCGCTCGAGGAGGGCTACAAGCTCACCGACCTGGGCCACCTGGTCGACGAGGGCAAGGTGCACTGCTTCTACAACTACGGCGAGGACCCGGTGCAGACCGAGCCCGATTCGGCCGGTATGCGCAAGACGCTCTCCGAGCTGGATCTGTTCATTTGCCAGGACATCTTTATGACGCAGACGACCATGCTCGCCGACGTCATCCTGCCCGCTACCTCTTGGGGCGAGCACGAGGGTGTCTTTACCGCATCCGACCGTAGCTTCCAGCACTTTGACGCGGCTGTTCCGCCCAAGGGCGAGTGCCGCCACGACTGGGAGATCTTCGCGGACCTGTCCACGCGTATGGGCTATCCCATGCACTACGACAACACCGAGCAGATCTGGAACGAGTGCATTAGCCTGTGCCCCAACTTTGTGGGCGCGACCTACGAGAAGATGGCTCCCGAGGGCGGTTACGCCCAGTGGCCGGTCAAGAGCACCGATGTGAACGACCACGGTACGCCCGACATGTTCGCTGGTGGCAAGTTCACCACCAAGGACGGCCGCGCCAACCTGATGGCGCACGACTGGGAGGCGCCCTCCGAGCTTCCCGACGATGAGTACCCGCTCATTCTGTGCACCGTCCGCGAGGTCGGTCACTACAGCTGCCGCTCGATGACCGGCAACTGCAAGACGCTGGCGCTGCTCGCCGACGAGCCCGGCTTTGTCCGCATGAATCCCGCGGACGCCCAGGCGCGCGGCATCAAGAACGGCGACATCGTCTCGATTCATAGCCGCCGCGGCCAGGTATACAGCCGCGCCGACGTGAGCGATCGCATCAATAAGGGCACGGTCTACATGACCTACCAGTGGTGGATCGGCAAGTGCAACGAGCTGACCATTCACAAGGTCGACCCGGTCTCGCATACGCCCGAGGACAAGTTCTCCGCCTGCCAGGTCGACGCCATTGCCGACCAGGTTTGGGCAGAGGGCGAGGTAGAGCGTCAGTACACCGAGCTCAAGCAGGCTCTGGTGGACGCCGCTGCTCCCCAGGACGTTGAGCCTGGCGCCGCCAAGTTCGACGACGAGACGCACGTGAACCAAATCGTGTAGTCCCGTTCTCGTTGGCTTTTTGGGCCGGGCGTCCCGTACGTTCGGGAGCCCGGCCCGTTATTTTGAAAGGAAGTGGGGATGAACCGCTTCATCGACATCAACCCGGAGAGGTGCATCGGCTGCGGAACATGCCAGTCCGCCTGTGCCGACGCCCACCGGATGAAGGGTCTTCAGGATACGCCGCGCCTGGCGCTCGTGAAGACCGGCGGTATTTCGGCCGCCCTTGCCTGCCACCATTGCGAGGGTGCTCCCTGCGCCGAGGTTTGCCCGGTGAATGCCATCGAGCACGATGGCGATCGCATCCACGTCAAGGAGCAGGAGTGCATCGGGTGCAGGCTGTGCGCCATCGCGTGCCCCTTCGGAGCCATCCATCCCGATGGCACGTCTATCGCCGGTGTCGCAGGCATGTGCGACCCGACGCCTTCGTATCCTAAGTCCCTGAGCAGCCTGCTTACGTGGGCTCCTGGCCAGTACACCTGCGCCGTCAAGTGCGACCTGTGTGCCTTCGATCCGGACGGCCCGCATTGTGTGGCGGCGTGCCCCACCAAGGCGCTGACCGTCATGGGCGGCGCGGCCGATCGCGAGCTCGACGAGGCCAAGCGCCTGCGCTCGATCGAAAACGGTCCAGTCGTCGACGTTACCGCTGTGGCCCAGGGCCTGTCCGAGAAAGCAGAAGGGAGCGTAAACAATGGATAGCATGACGCTGTTTATCGCATCGCTTGCCGTCTCGTGCATCGGTGCGCTCGCCTCGGTTCTGCTGATCAAGGCCGATAACGCCGCCAAGACCGCCGGCTGCCTGATCGGCGCCGTCGCGGCGGTGCTTTCGTTCATCGCGGGCCTCGAGGCCGTGCTTGGCGACGTTTCGTCCCTCAACACGGTCTTCTTTTTCCCGTTCGCCCGTCTCGAGCTCTTGCTCAACGGCCTTGCGGGCCTGATCGTGGTCCTCATCTCAATCCTCGCCTTTGCGGGCTTCATCTACGGTCTGTCCTACTTCGATGAGTACCCGGGCAAGGTCGGGCGCGCCGGTTTCTTCATGAACACCTTCGTCGCCTCGATGATGCTCGTCATCACCGCCGACAACGTGTTCTGGTTCCTGGTCGCCTTTGAGCTCATGTCCCTTACGAGCTACTTCCTTGTCGTTATCGAGGAGAACAAGAACTCCATTAGGGGCGGTTGGCTCTACTTCGTCATCGCGCACGTGGGCTTTGTCCTTATCATGGCGAGCTTCCTGCTCATGACCAACGGCGTGGGCGGTTCCTTCAGCTTCAGTGATTTCCGTACGCATGACTTTGGACCCGCCGTCTCCTCCGCGTGCTTCGTCCTCGCGTTCTTCGGATTCGGCGCAAAGGCCGGTATCATCCCGCTGCACTCCTGGCTGCCCCAGGCGCACCCCGAGGCGCCGTCCAACGTGTCCGCCCTCATGTCCGGCGGCATGATCAAGATCGGCATCCTGGGAATCCTCAAGGTCGGTCTCGACCTGCTCGCGGGTTCGGGCGTCCAGCTCTGGTGGGGCCTCATGGTCCTGGTCTTCGGATCCATCTCGTCGGTCCTGGGCGTCGTCTACGCCCTCCACGAGCACGACATTAAGCGCCTGCTGGCCTACCACTCCGTCGAGAACATCGGCATCATCTTGCTCGGTGTCGGCGCGTCCATGACGGCGCACGCCCTGGGCAACGACGTCATCGCGACGATCGCGCTCATGGCCGCCCTCTACCACACGCTCAACCACGCCATGTTCAAGTGCGAGCTGTTCCTCGGCGCGGGCTCCCTGCTCTATGCCACGGGTACGCGCAACATGGAGAAGATGGGCGGCCTGTTCCGCCGTATGCCGGTCACGGCCGTCTGCTTCCTCATCGGTGCCCTTGCCATCTCGGCTATCCCGCCGCTCAACGGCTTCGTTTCCGAGTGGTTCACCTACCAGTCCCTGTTCAACATCTCGACGCTCTCCGACCCGGTCGTCATGGTGTTCGCCGTCGCCTCTGCGGCCGCCCTCGCCATCACCGGTGCCCTGGCCGTCACGTGCTTCGTGAAGGCCTACGGCGTCTCGTTCGCGAGCAGCCCTCGTTCCCAGGAGGCCGCGAACGCCAAGGAGTCCCCGGCTCCGATGTTGTTCTCGCAGATGCTCCTCGCGGCCATCTGTGTGGTGCTGGGAATCGGCTCTCCCGTCATCGCCCCGGTTCTGGGCGACGTCGCCCAGAGCGTGCTTGCCGGCTCTGCCATCACAGCCACCTCGGGCGTGTCTCTGGTGAACGAGATTTCCGGTGCCGCCACCTCCACCCCCGCGATCGCCATCGCGCTCGTGGTCCTCACCGGCCTCGCGTTCGTGTTGAGGTCCTGCCTCGGCGCCAAGGCCCCCGCTAAGAAGACCGACCCTTGGGCGTGCGGCTACGAGCCCAACGAGCACATGCCCGTCGTCGCCACGAGCTTCGCGTCAGACGTAGAGCTCTTCATGGGCCCGCTCTACACCCTGCGCGAGGTATGCACCAAGATCTGCTGGTCCATCGCGCACGTGTTCCAGAAGCTCACCGGTGTCGACCAGGGCGTTGAGCCCCTGCCCGACCGCTTCCTGGTCGATGCACCGAGCGAGGGTGCCGATAAGCTGGCCGGCCTCGCCTCCAAGATCGAGGGCGGCAACTACTCCGTATACATCTGCTACATCGTCGCGGCGCTCGTGGTCTTCCTCGTGCTCGCCGTGGTCATGGTCTAGAGAGGGGAGAGGATATTATGAACATCGTTCTTGCGATAGCGCAGGGCCTCGTGGTCATGCTGGTCGCGCCCTTCTTCTCCGGCCTCGCCCGTGTGATTCGCGCGAAGATGCACAATCGCCGCGGTCCGTCCATCCTTCAGGATTACCGGGACCTCGCGAAGCTCATGGCGCGTCCCGAGTCCGTGAGTTCCGACTCGAGCTTCGTGCTGCGCATCATGCCGCCGCTGTTCCTCGCGGTGTCGTTCATGCTCGCCATGGGCCTGCCCATGTTCACGCTCGAGAGCCCCATGCCCGTCTTTGGTGACGCCATCACCATCATGTACGCGCTCGCGCTGTCCCGCTTCTTCTTCGCGCTGTCCGGCGTGGATTCCTCCAACGCCTACGCGGGCTTCGGCGGTATCCGCGAGCTCCTCATGAGTGTGCTCATCGAGCCGTCCATGCTCATCGCGCTGTTTACCGTCGCCATCGTGTGCGGCTCCACGGACATTGCGACCATGGGTCAGCACATCGTTACGGGCAACGTCTCGAGCGTCGTCGCCGTCATCCTCGCCGGCGTCGCCTTCGCGGCCGCCTGCTATATGGAGCTCGGCAAGCTTCCGTTCGATCAGGCCGAAGCCGAGCAGGAGCTCCAGGAGGGCCCGCTCGCCGAGCTCTCCGGCCCGTCCCTGGCCATGATGAAGCTCGCCATGGGCATGAAGCAGGTCGTGGTCGTCGCTTGGTTCACCTCCATCTTCATCCCCTGGGGAGAGCCCGCGACCATCGGCGTCACCGCTCTCGTGGGCGCCGTCGTCTTCCTTGTCAAGTGCCTGGTCGATTTCGTTGTCTGCGGCGTGCTCGAGAACTCCGTTTCCCGTTCGCGCTTCAAGGTGCTCGGTAACCAGACCTGGGCCGTCGTCGGCATCGCGGTCCTCGCGTTCGTCTTCGTCGTCGTAGGCGTGTAGGGAGAAGGGAGAAACTATGTCAATCGAATCGAGCTTGTCCCTCTTTGCCATGGTGGCGATCGCCGTCCCCATGCTGGGCTCCCTGCTCATCGTCATGCTGCCGCGTCCCTACGCTAAATGGATCTGCGCCTTTGCCGGCGGCATCGCCACGGTCGCTTCCGTTGGCTTGGCCGCGACGTTTGCCGGAAACGGCATGAACGCGGTCGATGTAACCTGGGCGAGTATGGGCCAGACCTTGGTCATGGGCTTCATATTCGACCGGATGAGCACGCTGCTCGCACCCGCGTTCGTCGCTATCGGCCTGCTCGTCGTCATCTATTCGTTCCCGTACATGAGCGATAAGAACAAGGAGCATCCCGACGCGCCCCGTCGCCGCTTCTACGTGTACTTCTCCACGTTCATCGGCGCCATGGCCGGTCTCGCCTACAGCTCCACCATCGTCGGCCAGCTCGTTTTCTTCGAGATCACCGGCGTGTGCTCCTGGGGCCTCATCAGCTACTACATGACGCCCACGGCCAAGAAGGCCGGTATGAAGGCGCTCATCATCACCCATATCGGCGCTCTGGGACTCTACATCGGCGCGGCCTTCCTGTTCGCCGGAACCGGCACGTTCGCGCTGAGCGCGATCTCCCAGCTCGATTCCGGTATGAAGACCGTCGTGCTGCTGCTCATCCTGTTCGCCGCTTGGGCCAAGTCCGCCCAGTTCCCGCTCTACATGTGGCTGCCCTCCGCAATGGAGGCCCCCACGCCCGTTTCCGCCTACCTCCATGGCGCGTCCATGGTGAAGGTCGGCGTGTGCGTGTTCGCCCGCGCTCTTGCGAGTGCCGGCGATATCCCCGAGATCGTCGGTTGGGTCGCCATCATCGACGCCGTCGTGACCATGCTCTTCGGCTTCCTCATGTACCTGCCCCAGAAGGATATGAAGCGCCTGCTCGCCTTCTCGACGATCGCGCAGCTCGCCTACGTGTTCTTCGGCCTGGGCCTCTCCGTGTTCGGAAGCCAGATGGCGTTCAACGGCGCCGTCGAGCACATCTTCAACCACGCGTTCACCAAGACCCTGTTCTTCCTCATCGCCGGCTCCCTCAGCTTCACGCTGGGAACCCGTATGTTGCCCAAGATCCAGGGCCTCATGAAGAAGTACCCGGTCACGGGCGTGGGCTTCGCGGTCGCCGCGACCGCTATCGCCGGCGTGCCCCCCATGAGCACGTTCTTCTCCAAGTTCCAGATTATTTCCGGTGGCTTCGCGGTTGGTGCTTCCAACACGGTCATCTTCGTCCTCGTGTGCGTCATGGTCGTCGAGACCGTCGCCACCTTCGCATGGTTCCTGCGTTGGATGGGTAAGGTCCTGCCCGGTGAGCCGAGCGAGACCGTGGCCGCCGGCCAGCCCCTTCCGCGCGCCATGGCGTTCGTGTTCGTCGTCCTCATGATCATGGTCGTCGTCGCCGGTCCTCTGTCCTCTAGTTGGATGGGTTAGGAGGTAGGACATGGGTTATTCGTTAGTCAATATCCTGGGCGGTCTTCTGATCGTGACCTCCACCATGGTGGTCGTCTCGAAGACCATCCCGTCCGCCATTAAGTGGTACGCGATCCAGTCGGTTGTCCTGGTGGGCGTGCTGCTCACCCTGGGCCTCACCACCGGTGCCACCGAGCTTCTCATGTGGGCCGCGTCGGCCTTCGTCACCAAGGTGATCCTCGTTCCGTTCATTCTCAACCGTGCCTACAAAAAGATGGGTTCGCCTGCCGATAGCACGCTGACCTCCTCCATCAAGCCGGCCTGGACCATCATCCTCACCGGTCTGGAGGTGGCCATCTGCTTCGCGGTGGTCACGCGCCTGAGCCTGCCCACCGCTGAGGTGGCTACTCCGGCCCTCGCCATCAGCTTCGCGCACTTCTTCGTCGGCCTCACGTGCATCATCTCCCAGCGCAACATCCTCAAGCAAATCTTCGGGTACTGCCTTATGGAGAACGGTAGCCACGTGACGCTCGCCCTGCTCGCGCCCACGGCCCCCGAGATCATCGAGATCGGCATCGCCACCGACGCCATTTTCGCCGTCATCATCATGTCCGCCGTCGTCGTGAGGATCTGGAACGACACCAAGTCGCTCGACTCCCACGACCTGACCGAATTGAAGGGGTAGGCCATGGATGTTTCAATGCTGACGGTCGCCCTGCTCGCTTGTCCCCTCGTGTTCTCCCTGATTATGGCTGCGCTCCCCAAGACGACGTCCTACAGCGTCTTTGCGGGGCTCAACACCATCTCCGTCGCGGCGACCCTCGTCCTTTCGGTCGTCACCGCGGGAACCATGCTCTCGAGCGGGCAGAATATCGACGCTTTGGGCCTGTGGCTCCATCTCGATTCGCTCTCGTCGATCTTCGTCCTTCTGGTAGGCATCATCGGGTTCATCACCGGCGTGTACTCCATCTCCTATATCAAGATCGATATCGAGGAGAAGACCATGCCGGCCGAGCGCACCAAGCAGTACTACGCGCTGTTTAGCCTGTTCGTTTTCACGATGCTGCTCGCCTGCCTGTCCAACAACATCATCCTCACCTGGGCGGCGGTCGAGGCCACCACGTTGTCGACCGTGTTCCTCGTGGGCATCTACAAGAACAAGCAGGCGCTCGAGGCGTCTTGGAAGTACGCGATGGTCTGCACCGCCGGCGTGGCCTTCGGCCTGTTCGGCACGCTGCTCATCTACGCGAACGCCGCCGATATCATGCCCAACGCGCATGAGGCAGCCTTCCTCACCTCCATCATGCCCTACGCCGACCAGTTCGACCCGATGCTCGTGCGCCTCGCGTTCGCGTTCATCGTCATCGGCTTCGGCACCAAGGCGGGCCTGTTCCCCATGCACACTTGGCTGCCCGACGCGCACTCCCAGGCTCCGAGCCCGGTCTCCGCGCTGCTCTCGGGCGTGCTGCTCAAGTGCGCCATGCTGGTGATCATCCGCTTCTACTCCCTGTCCATCATCACGGTGGGCGACACCTATCCGCGTACGCTCCTGCTCATCCTGGGCACGCTGTCCATCCTGGTGGCCGCCCTGTGCATCTTTAAGCAGGACGATATCAAGCGCCGCTTCGCGTACTCCTCCGTCGACAACGTCGGCGTGGTCGCGCTGTGCCTGGGTATCGGTGGTCCGCTCGGTATCGCCGCCTGCCTGCTGCACTGCATCTTCCACGGTTTCACGAAGGCGCTCGCCTTCTGCATGGCCGGTAACATCCAGCACATCTACCACACCCGCGACCTGAACAAGATCAAGGGCGTCGTCGAGATCGCTCCCGTCACGGCAGCGCTCACCATCATCGCCCTGCTCGCGCTCGCCGCCTTCCCGCCGTTCGCCCTGTTCATCTCCGAGTTCCTCACCTTCGTGGCCGGCGTCCAGTCCGGTCCCATCTGGGTGGTCGTGCTCGTGGCCATTGGCCTCACCGGCGTGTACTTTGCCCTTACCGGCATCGCGCTCAAGTCCATCTTCGGCAAGGCGCCCGAGGGCATGAAGCGCCACGAGGTGCCCGCCCTCATGATCATCCCCGAGATCGCCCTCGCGATCGTGGTCATGTGGTTCGGTATCGCCACCCCGGTCGCCATCACGAGCGGCGTCGAGGATGCAACGTCCGTCGTTTTGAACCAGAGCGTCGAAGAGCTCCACGAGGCTCCTCTCTACCGCATGGTGTTCAGTTCCCAGACCAAGACAAGCGAGGTGAATTAGCACCATGGCAGAACCTGAAAAGAAGGACTACGCTCGTCGTTGCGAAAGCCACGTCGAGGCCCTGCGCGCCGCAGTGCCGGGCGCTATCGAGAAGGTTGAGTGGCAGTGCGAGGACCAGCTGACGATCACCGTCAAGCTGGACCGTCTGCCCGAGGCCGTCCACTACCTGTACTACGAGCGCTACGGCTGGATTCCCGTGATTGTCGGCAACGACGAGCGCTCCCTGTGCGGCCGTTACGCCGTGTACTACGTCATCTCCATGGAGGGGGAGGACCCCGGCTGGGTGACCGTGCGTGCCGAGGTCGATCCCGCCAAGATGACGTTCCCGTCCGTGACGCCGTTCGTTCCCGCCTGCGTGTGGGGCGAGCGCGAGCTGCGCGATATGTTCGGCCTGATCCCCGAGGGTCTGCCCGATCGTCGTCGCCTGGTGCTGCCCGACGATTGGCCCAGCGGCCTGTACCCGCTGCGCAAGGACTCCATGGACTACCGCTTCCGTCCCGCTCCCGCGAGCGACATGGAAAACTACGAGTTCTTGGCCGATACCAAGGGCAAGGAGACGACGCTCGTTCCCATGGGCCCGTTGCACATTACCTCCGACGAGCCTGGCCACTTCCGCCTGTTCGTTGAGGGCGAGACGATCGTCGACGCCGACTACCGTCTGTTCTACGTGCACCGCGGCATGGAGAAGGTTGCCGAGACGCGCCTGAACTATGACGCCGTGACGTTCCTCGCCGACCGCATCTGCGGCATCTGCGGCTGCGCCCACTCGGTGGCCTACGCCGAGGCCGTCGAGCGCGCTCAGGGCATCCATGTCCCGCCGCGCGCCCAGTACATCCGCGCCATCATGCTCGAGGTTGAGCGCCTGCACTCGCATCTGCTCAACATTGGCCTGGCGTCGCACTACACGGGCTTCGACTCCGGCTTCCAGCAGTTCTTCCGCGTCCGCGAGAAGTCCATGGACCTGGCCGAGAAGCTCTCCGGTCACCGCAAGACCTACGGCCTCAACGTGATTGGCGGCGTGCGTCGCGACATTTTGGCTGAGCAGAAGCTCTCCACGCTCACGACCATCCACCAGCTGCGCTCCGAGGTTCAGGAGCTCGTCGACGTGCTGCTCTCCACGCCCAACTTTATTGAGCGTACGAGCGGTATCGGCATCTTGGACCGCAAGATTGCACGCGACTTCTCGCCGGTCGGCCCGCTCATGCGTGGCTCGGGCTATGCCCGCGACGTGCGCTTTGACCATCCCTTCGACGGCTACGCCGATCCGGACGTCCAAAAGATGCACGCCGCCACGGCCGACACCTGCGACGCCTTCGGCCGTACCGCCGTCCGCATCCAGGAGGTCTACGATTCGATCGACATGATCGAGACCATGCTCGAGAACTGCCCGTCGGGCCCCATCCTCACCACGGATTGGGAGTACACCCCGCACAAGTACGCCATCGGCGCCACCGAGGCGCCGCGCGGCGAGGACGTGCACTGGGCCATGCTCGGCAATAACCAGAAGTGCTACCGCTGGCGCGCCAAGGCCGCCACGTACAGCAACTGGCCGGTCCTGCGCTACATGTTCCGCGGCAACACCGTGGGCGACGCGGCGCTGATCGTCGGCTCGCTCGACCCGTGCTACTCCTGCACCGATCGCGTGACGGTGACCGATGTCGCCGCCAAGCGCGACCACGTGCTCGACAAGGAGCAGTTCGAGAACGTCTGGCGCGACAAGTCGCCGCTTGCGGGCGAGGGCACCTTGGCCGCTCCGCTCGATGAGGAGGCACTCTAATATGCTGAAGCTTTGGAAGGTTAACGCCAAGGCCGGCGACGCGACGGTCAAGTACCCGTTTGCGCCGTTTCCCACCAACAAGGACATGCGCGGCAAGCCCGAGCACAATGCCGAGCTCTGCATCGCCTGCGGTGCCTGCGGCGTGGCTTGTCCGGCCGATGCCATTCGCATGGACACTGACCTTGCGGCCGATACCATTACCTGGTCGATCGACTACGGCCGCTGCATCTTTTGCGGCCGCTGTGAGGAAGCCTGCCCCATGGAGGCCATCAAGCTCACCGAGGAGTTTGAGCTGGCCGTCATGAGCAAGGACGACCTCACCAGCAAGAGCGTCTACACGCTCGAGCACTGCTCGCGTTGCGGCAAGCCGTTTGCCCCGCACAAGGAGATCGACTACGCCAAGCGCCTGCTGCAAAAGGCCGGCGGCATGGAGGCCGAGCAGGCCGCCCGTACCGTCGGTATGTGCCAGGAGTGCAAGCGCGAGCTCGACGCCCTGCGCGCCGCTTCGGCCGTAAAGACCGGCAACGCTGCCGGCATGGCTGCCAACGAGACGCTTGCGTCCGGTGAGCCCCAGGGCCCCGGCATGGAGTATCTGGGCGGCCACGGCGTGAACCCGGAGTATATCGACCGTGAGCTCAACCCCGATGCGCCCGAGATTCCCGCCGGTCCTGCGCCGGTCGAGGGCATCATTATGGATTTTGATACGAAGGAGGAGTAACCATGGCCGAACCCACGCTTTTACCCGAGCGGCTTCAGTACCGCCCGACCAAGATCGAGCTCGACGAGAGCATCGAGAAGGCCAAGGCGACCCTTCTTAAGAAGATCAAGCGCTCGGTGTACGTCTACCGTGTCGACTGCGGCGGCTGCAACGGCTGCGAGATCGAGATCTTTGGTTCCATCACGCCCGTCTTCGACGTCGAGCGCTTTGGCATCAAGGTCGTGCCCTCGCCCCGTCACGCCGATGTGCTGCTGTACACCGGTGCCGTGACGCGTGCCATGCGCATGCCGGCCCTGCGCGCTTTTGAGGCCGCACCCGATCCCAAGATCGTGGTGTCCTATGGCGCTTGCGGCTGCACCGGCGGCATCTTCTACGAC
>DXMD01000034.1:0-12751 GCA_019414385.1 Collinsella sp.
GGGGCGGGAGAGAGGCGGCTTGCGCGATGGGTGCGGCGTGGCTGCGCTTGGCCTGCGCCGTCACGCCGCACCCTCGGCAGCTTACCCTAGAGCTTGTGGTGGCGCTCTTCCTTACGTTCCTCGGCTGCCTGCTCCTCTTGCTTAAAAGCGGGGTCGTCGGGGGTTACCAGCTCGTCCTCGTGCGTGCGCTTGTTGTAATGGTGGCGCAGTACGGGCTCAAACAGGTGCAGGTGCTTGGCGAAGGCCGCGGAGCCAATGGCGAGCACGGTAAAGATGAGCACGCGCATGGGGACCTCGACCTGGTTGATGGCGGCGGCGCCGGCCGAAAGCATAATGCACCACGCGTAGATGAGCAGAACGGCCTGCTTTTGGTTGTAGCCCTCTTGAATGAGGCGGTGGTGGATGTGGCCCTTGTCGGCCTGTCCAATGCTAATGTGGGCGCGCTTGCGGCGCACGATGGCGCTAAACGTGTCGATGATGGGCACGCCGGCCACGATGAGCGGGATGATGAGTGAGGTGAGCGCGGCGGTGCGGCTCACGTTGAGCAGCGATATGGAGCCGAGCGCAAAGCCCAACAGCAGCGAGCCCGAGTCGCCCAAGAAGATACTCGCGGGGTTGAAGTTGTAGCGCAAAAAGCCCAAGCAGGCGCCAAACAACGCGATGGAGAGCGCGGCGGCGTCGATGCGGCCCGAGAGCACGGCCATCGAGAACATCGTGAACGATGCGATGCCGCAGATACCCGTTGCCAGGCCGTCAAGGCCGTCGATGAGGTTGATGATATTGGTGAACGCCACCAGGTAGACTACGGTGATGGGATAGGCGAGCCAGCCGAGCATAATCTCGCCGGGGGCAAGCGGGTTGACAATGACGCCGATTTTTAGGCCGCCCACGCAGGCGATGAGCGCGGCGAGGACCTGGCCGGCCAGCTTTTGCTTGGGCTTGAGCTGGAAGACGTCATCGATCGCGCCGGTCGCAAAGATGACGGTAAAGGAAAGCGCAAGTATGGGGTAGCTGATGTGCAGACGGGGGTGGGGCACCAAAACGGGCGGCCAGCCCAGGTACCAGGTGCCTAGGATCTGCACGATGCAGGCGACGACGAGGCCCAAAAAGACCGCCGTGCCGCCCATGCGCGGGATGGGCTTAGTGTTGATACGGCGCTTGGAAGGATAGTCGACGGCGTCGAGCTTGATTGCCAGGCGCTTGACCAGGGGCACCGCAAGGAAGGTCGTGATAAAAGCCGCGGCCGCCACGCAAAGGTACGGTATGAAGCTCGTGGAGGAAGCCATGAATCGATAAACCGCCAAGCGTCGAAGGAAAAGGTCAAAGGATGCCACGCCGCAAAGGGTATAGCTGACCCATGATACTCGACCAAGGAGGGTGTGAGGAATTGCACGGGGCGATAATCACGTGCTTACCAGATATTCGAGTGATGGTGGGGTTCTGCCTGGTGCCTTTTGGGGATCTGGGCGGGATTTGCAATGGTGAGTTTCGGCAAAAGAAAACCACCCCCCACGTTACGAAAATGAACCCACCTAAAACAGGTGGGTGCCCTCATCGACTGTTCCAGCGTCCTTAACAACGAAGGATACCTGTACTAGGTACGACTGTGTGGGCTCCCTAAATAAACGCGACGGTTCACCCAGTTGCTCCGCGGGGGGCGGAATACTTACATCATAAAGCGGCACTTTGTGGATTCCAGTCTTGACATTACAAAAATCGTGTCGGACGATTACGGCGCCTTGGGCTCGAGCCGTCTGTGCGGTTGGTCCTTTTGCGCTTGAGCTGCTGAATCGTTGTTTTGGAGCATGTTTTTATGCCGACGTCGTTGACCGAACTTTTTTCGCCCGCCTGTCATTTGTGTCCGCGACGTTGCGGTGCGGCGCGCGATGAGGGCGCGCACGGCGTATGCGGTGCTAACGACACGCTCAAGGTGGCCCGCGCGGCGCTTCATATGTGGGAGGAGCCGCCTATCTCGGGCGAGGCCGGTTCGGGCACGATCTTCTTTAGCGGCTGCTCGCTCAAATGCGTCTATTGTCAGAACCACGAGATCTCGACGGGCAATTTTGGGCTCGAGATTTCGCCCGAGCGCTTGGTCGAGATTATGTTGGAGCTGCAGGACCAGGGTGCGAACAATATTAATCTGGTGACGGCGACACACTACGCGCACCTGCTGCCGGCGGCGATTGCCGCGGCACGGGCGCGCGGACTGGTCATCCCAATCGTCTACAACACGAGCGGTTATGAGCGCGCGAGTGCCGTGGCGGCGCTGGGCGACCTGGTCGACGTGTGGCTTACCGACTTTAAGTATGCCGATGCGGGGCTTGCGCAGTCGCTTTCTCATATTCAGGACTACCCGCGTGTGGCCGTGTCGGGCTTAGCGCAGATGGCACGCGAGATCGAGCGCCGCGGGGGAGAGCTGGTGGATGAGGATGGGCTCATGAAGCGCGGCATGATCGTGCGCCACCTGGTGCTGCCGGGGCATGCGGATGACTCGTGCCGCGTGCTAGACCTTGTGTGGCAGACGGTGCGCGATGTGCCGATCTCGGTCATGAACCAGTACACGCCCAATGCGCTTATGCGCGAGCAAGGCGGCGACCTGGCACGAGCCGTGACGCGCGAGGAGTACGAGCGGGTGCTCGACCATGCCGACGACCTGGGCTTTACAACGATGTTTTGGCAAGAGGGCGGCGCGGTAGACGAGAGCTTCACCCCGGCCTTCGATACCACCGGCGTCCTCACCAGCGCAAAGTAACGCATTCGCCGATGATTTTTCTGGGACGGGGATTAAAAAATCATCGAGAGGATTGCCTGCTCGAAAAGTAGTCAAAATAGCCCCGTCCTAAAAAGACTGGGTATTGGGCGTTGACAGTTGGCGAGCCGTAGGTAAAATATCAACTTGTCCTGGGGACGTAGCTCAGTTGGGAGAGCGCTGCCGTCGCATGGCAGAGGCCGAGGGTTCGACTCCCTTCGTCTCCACCTTTGGATTTGATAAGCCGCTGACATTGTGTCGGCGGCTTTTTTTAAAAAAGAAAGGGCTGAACTATGGCCGAGCTTGAGTCCCAACCACTGTCTGCCGAGGAGCGCGCCGAGTTGGAAGAGCTCCGCGCCGAGAAGGCCCGCCGCGAGGAGCAGGAAAAGGCTCGTCGCGAGCGTGAGGAGCTAGCCGCCCTGCGCGCCGAGCGTACGAAAGCCGAGGAAGCCGTCGCCAAGGCCGCATCCGAGCCGGCGCCGAACGCGCCCAAGCCTCAGCCTAATAAAGCCGCTCGTCCCAAGCCCTTCGATTCCAAGCCGAGCCGTGACGAGATGACGTTTGCCCAGCGCATGGTCACCTCTAAAGAGCCTGTGGACGAGGACGATATCCCCGGCATGCCGCCGGCTCAAAAGCTCATCATCGCGCTCGCCCTGATTGGGTTTATCGTCTTTATGGGCTACACGATCACGGGCAGCATGGGGCTGCACTAACCGAACCGCAACCGGCGCCCCGCTCGCGTATTCCGCCCTGCCCAACCCTCAACTTCTGCACAACGCATCCGAAAGGTCGCCCCATGGCTTTGACCGACATCTCGCATCCCACCGACATTGCAATGCTCACCGATCTGTACGAGCTCACTATGGCCCAGGGCCTGTGGGAGAGCGGCAAGGCCAATGAGCAGGGTTGTTTTACCGCGTTTTACCGCGACCATCCCTTCGGCAGCGCGTATGCCGTCATGTGCGGCACCGCCGAGCTGCCCGAGCTTGTCGAGAACCTGCGTTTTACGCCCGAGGACATCGACTATCTAGCTTCGCTCCAGGCTCCGGCCGGCGGCGCGATGTTTAAGCCTGCATTCCTCGACTACCTGCGCAACTTCCGTGCGCACGTGAACATTGACGCCGTGCCCGAGGGCGAGCTCGTGTTTCCGCGCGAGCCCATGGTGCGCGTCACCGGCCCGTCGTTGGAGTGTCAGCTGCTCGAGACCGCGCTGCTCAACATCGTCGGCTTCCAGACGCTTGTTGCCACCAAGACGGCGCGCGTGGTACTGGCCGCCGATGGTCGCCCCGTTGCCGAGTTCGGCTTGCGTCGCGCCCAGGGTCCCGATGGCGGCCTGGCTGTTGCGCGCGCGAGCTACGTGGCGGGCTGCTCGTCTACGTCCAACGTGCTTGCCGGACGCCGCTACGGCATTCCCGTCTTTGGCACGCATGCGCACAGCTGGGTGATGAGCTTTGACTCCGAGCTCGAGGCCTTCCGTGCGTTTGCCAAGTCAAGCCCCAAGAACTGCACGCTGCTTATCGACACGTACGACGTGCGCGAGGGCTGCGAACATGCCATTACGGTTGCCAAGGAGATGGAGGCGGCGGGTGAGCGCCTGTCGGCCATTCGCATCGACTCGGGCGACCTGGCTAAGTTGTCCAAGTATGTTCGCGGCCGTTTTGACGCCGAGGGCCTGCCCTATGTGGGGATTTCGGTCTCCAACGATCTGGACGAGTACACGATTCAGTCGCTGCTCGACCAGGGCGCACCCATCGACAGCTTTGGCGTGGGCACCAAGCTCGCGACCTGCTACGATCAGCCGGCGCTGGGCGGCGTGTACAAGCTTTCCGCCCGTCGTGCGAGCGATGCGGACCCGTGGACGCCGGTGGTGAAGCTCTCCGAGCAGCCCTACAAGCGCACGATTCCGGGCGTGCAGCGTGTGCGCCGCTATTACGACGGCTTTGGCGGCCCGGTCTGCGACATGATCTATGACGAGGACCATCTGGCGGGGGAGGGCGCCGCGCGCGGCAATACCCTCGTGGCCGTGAACGATGCCGCCCTGGTGACCGATGTGTCGGAGCTTGAGTATCGCGAGCTGCTGGTGCCGATCGTGCGCGATGGCGGTGCGGTGGCTCCGCGTGAGAGCATCGAGGACGCGCGCGAGCGCTGTGCTTGGGCAATCGATCATCTGGACGCAGCTTTCAAGCGCTTCCTGTACCCGCAGACCTATGTGGTGGGCATGGAGCAGGGCCTGGCTCAGGTGCGCGACGAGCTCGTGCGCAAGAACATGGCCGCGGCCTCTGCCTTTCCCTGGGCTCACTAATTCCTTGGGCGTTAGGGGCGAGTCACGCTCCCTTGGCCGCCAGCTCGGCCGTTCGCTGAACAGTTGATTGGTTTGACGTATGACGACTTCTTATAAAACGATGGTGGTAAAGATCGGTTCGTCCACGGTGGTGGGTGCCGATGGCAAGGTCAACCGCGCCTTTATCGGCGGACTTGCCGATCAGGCCGCAGCGCTGCGCAAGCTCGGCTGGCGTCTGGTCGTGGTGAGCTCGGGCGCTATCGCCTGTGGCTATCCCGTGTTGGGCTTCGACCGCAAGCCGGTCGGCGACCTGCCGAGCCTGCAGGCCTGCGCCTCGGCCGGTCAGTGCATCATCTCGTCGGCCTACGACGAGGAGTTCCATGCGCGCGACCTGCTCACCTCGCTTGTGCTGCTCACGCGCCATGATACGGCCCGTCGCACGTCCTACCTGCACGCGCGCGACGCTCTGCTGCGCCTGGTGGAGCTGGGCGTGGTGCCGGTTGTCAACGAGAACGATACCGTCACCGTCGACGAGATCAAGTTTGGCGACAACGACACGCTGGCGGCGCTTGTTAGCTGCCTGGTCTCGGCCGATCTGTGCGTGACGCTCTCGGACATCGATGGCCTCTATACCGCCAATCCGCATGAGGACCCGACGGCCGAGTTCGTCCCGGTCGTGCATAAGATCGATGCCAAGATTATTGCCTCGGCGGGTGATTCTTCCACATCGGTGGGCACGGGCGGCATGATTACCAAGATCCGCGCGAGCCGCATCCTGATGACGGCGGGCATTCAGAGCGTGATTTGCTCGGGCGAGGAGCCCGATGCGCTCGTGCGCCTCGCCCGCGGCGAGAGCGTGGGCACGCTGTTCGATCCGCCGGCGGAGCGTCTGGACATCGCACCCCGCAAGCTGTGGATCGCACTGGGCGACAAGGCACATGGCTCGGTGACGGTCGATGATGGTGCTGCGAAGGCGCTGGTCAGCCGTGGTTCTTCCCTGCTTGCGGTGGGTATTCGCGAGGTCGATGGCGCGTTTGCCGAGGGCGATGTGCTCGACGTGTGCGACCCGAGCGGCATGGTTGTCGCCCGCGGTATCGCCGAGGCCGATTCGGACGTGCTGGAGCTTGCCGCCGGCCGCCGCCAGGACCAGATTGCCGGCAACCGTCTACTGGCAGACCTAGCCGAGAAGCCGGCGATACACAGGGATAACTTGATTGTATTTGCATAAAGAAAGACAGCGCTGCGGATCGTTTCCCGCAGCGCTGTCTTTTTCGTGCCGGCACTTGGGGACGTTCCTTTTGTGCCGGCAGGTGGGGACACTCCTTTGCTAGAAGATTCGGCGCAGGTCTCCGCGGTTGAGGGCCTCGCCGAAGAGGTGCTTGAATACCACACTGCCGTGCAGGCCGTCGTGCTCGAACTCGTTGGTTACCCAGGCGTGCGAGTTGCCCACGCGGCTGAGCGTGTCGAGCTGCATGCCCGAGTCGACGTACATGTCGTCGAAATACACCGCGGCCTGCAGGGGCACCTCGTTGCACGCCAGTCGCTGCGGGTCGTAGATCTTGTCCCAGCTGGTGTCTTCCATCAGCAGGTCCATGGCGGGCTTGAAGGGCTTGAGCTCGGGCATCTGCTCGAACATCCACGGGAACATGGCCTCGCCGGTAAACATGAGCGGGCGCGCGAGGGTGTCGAACTCGGCGTGGTGTGCCTTCTCCTCTGCTGCGGCCCAGCGAATGGGCATGGTATCGCCGTCGGCGTAGATGAACTCTTGCAGTGTCCAGTACAGCGGATTCGTGCGCGTGTTGGTGCGCTCGAAGGCGCGCATCAAAAAGCTGTCAGATACCGAGGCGTCGCAGGTCAGCGTGCCGTCGCCATCAACAAAAGCGTGATCGATAATCCAATGCATGCGCTCAAAGCTCGGCTTCATGCCAAAGTCGCTGCCCATGAGCTGTAGGCGCTCGACCGTCATCGGCGAGCCGTCGAGCAACACGGGCTTTTGCTCCTCGAGGGCATCTGCCAGGGCCGCCACGCGCTCGACGTCGGCGGGGTAGCGGTCGTAATACTGCTGCGTCTTGGCTGCCATGCGTGGGAAGGTGTGCGCGTAGACCTCGCTGGCGCTCGCCGGCACGTGCGGAATGCCGCCGCAGGTAAAGCTTGCCGCCACGCCCTCGGGGAAGAGCGACAGATAGCTCAACGTCAAAAAGCCGCCGTAGCTCTGCCCCAGTGTGACCCAGGGCTTGCCGCCAAAGCCCACCAGGCGCAGGTACTCAAAATCGCGCACGATGGAGCTGGCAAGATGGCGCTTGAGGAAATCCGCCTGCGAGCGTGCTGTATCGGCGCCGGCGGCCGTTGCGCGATCACCCAGTGCCTTGATCGTGCGTCCGTCCACGCAGCTACTGCGTCCGGTGCCGCGCTGGTCGGGAAGGACCACGCGGAAGTGCTTGACGGCCTCCTCGATCCAGCCGTCGCTTGTGGGCGACAGCGGACGCGGGCTCTCGCCGCCGGGGCCGCCCTGCAAAAACAGGAGCAGTGGCAGATCGTCGTTGATGCGGTCGGGCGCGCAAACCACACGGTAGAAGAGCTTGATGCTCTCGGGCGCGCCGGCGATGGGCGCCGGCATAGCGCCGCGGCGCATGGTGCTGCCGACGGCCAGGAGCATCGGCTCCAGGCCGCGCCAGTCAAGGGGGACGTCGATGCTGTGGTCCTCGACGTAAAGGCCGGGGACGTGGTACGAAGTGATGAGGGCCATGTGAGTCTTCCGTTCGTTGCGGTGTTTCGGGTTGACCAATTCTACCGCCGCGGGCGAGGCCATGCGCAAATCGGCTACCATGGTTGCAAACTTCTAGGAGAAAGGGCCGCCCATGTCGGTCGATATAGCCACGTATGTCCACGATCTTGCCGTTGCCGCCAAGGCAGCGTCGGCCTCGCTTGCCACGGCGAGCGATGAACAGCGCCAGGAGGCCGTGCGCGCCATGGCCGCAGCGCTGCGCAACGGTGTCGACTCCATCGTCGCCGCCAACGAGCTCGATATGTCCGCCGCGCGCGATGCGGGTACCTCGGCCGGACTGCTCGATCGTCTGCTGCTGACGCCTGAGCGCGTCGAGGGCATGGCCGCCGGCCTGGAAAAGCTCGCCGAGCTGCCCGATCCCGTAGGCCGCGTGCTCGACCACCGCGTGCTTGCAAGCGGCGTGGACCTGACCCGTGTGAGTGTGCCGCTGGGCCTGGTCGCCATGGTTTACGAGGCGCGTCCCAACGTGACGGCCGACGCCGCGGGCATCTGCATCCGTACCGGCAACGCCTGTATTCTGCGCGGCGGCTCGCTGGCCTATCACTCGTGTGCCATGATTTCTGAGCTGCTGGCCGATGCGCTCGAGGCCAAGGGCTTCCCGCGCGAGGCCGTGTCGATGATCGAGTCCACCGACCGCGAGGCCACCGGCGAGCTCATGAAGCTCCGCGGTATTGTCGACGTACTCATTCCGCGCGGCGGTGCAGGCCTGATCCAGCGCTGCGTGCGCGAGTCGCTTGTGCCGGTGATCGAGACGGGCACGGGCAACTGCCACATCTACGTGCATGAATCCGCCGATTTCGATAAAGCGCTCAATATTATCGTCAACGCTAAGACGCAGCGCGTGGGCGTGTGCAATGCCGCCGAGTCGCTGCTGGTCGACCATGCTGTGGCCAATGTGTTTTTGCCTGCGGTTGTTGCCGTGCTGCACGACCACGGCGTGCTCATTCACGGCGACGAGGCCACGTGCGCCGCGTGCGCCGATGCCGGGCTTGCCGAGGGCGATGACTACGTTGCCGCGACTGAGGAGGACTGGGGTCGCGAGTACCTGGCGCTCGAGATGAGCGTGAAGGTCGTGGCAAACGAGGACGAGGCCATCGCACACATCAATCGCTACGGCACGATGCACTCCGAGGCCATCGTTGCCGAGGACACGGATGCTTGCGAGCGCTTCCTGGACGCGGTCGATGCCTCGGCCGTGTACGCCAACGCCAGCACGCGCTTTACCGACGGCGGCGAGTTTGGCCTGGGCGCCGAGATTGGCATCTCGACCCAAAAGCTCCACGCCCGCGGCCCCTTTGCCGCCGAGGCCCTCACCACCTACAAATACAAGCTCCGAGGCACCGGCCAGGTCCGCCCCTAACGCCCGCGCAAACAAAAACCACCACAAAGGTGCCTGTCCCCTTTGTGGTGGTTTTAGGTGGCGTTGACGGTTAGGCCTGGAAGGTATCTCGGTCGGGGGCGAAGGACTGCATGGCCGCGATGGTGCGGTCAAAGAGCTCGGGGAGCTCCCAGCCCAACATCTCGGCGCCCTGCGAAATCACGTCGCGCGAGCAGCCGGCGGCAAAGCGTTTGTCCTTGAACTTCTTCTTGAGCGACTTGGTCGTAAAGTCCATAACGCTCTTGCTCGGGCGCATGATGACGGCAGCGCCGATCAGGCCGGTGAGCTCATCGCAGGCAAACAGGATCTTTTCCATCTGCAGCTCGGGCTTGGGCAGTGAAGTGTTGAAGTCGGACGTGTGCGTCTGGATGGCGCGAATGAGCTCGGGAGACGCACCTTCGCCCTCAAGAATCTCGGCAGCATAGATGGTGTGGTTCACGGGATCGTCCTCATGCTCCTCCCAATCCAGGTCGTGCAGCAGACCGACGATGCCCCAAAACTCCTCGTTCTCGGGGTCGAACTCGCGCGCAAAGTAGCGCATAGTGCCCTCGACCGTCTCGCCATGGGTGATGTGGAACGGGTCCTTGTTGTGCTCGTTGAGCAGTTCGAACGCGCGGTCGCGGGTGATTCCGGCGGTAAGCGGCTCTGCCATAGGAGACTCCTTGTGCTCGTAGGTATCGATAAGAATGAATACTACTAGAACAAGAAAACCACCACAAAGGTGCCTGTCCCCTTTGTGGTGGTTTTTGGCGCGGATGGGTTAGTTGAGGGCGGCTTGGGCTAGGCGGGCTTCGGCGGCCTCCTCGGTGACGCCAAGGGCCACGGCGAACTCCTCGATGGAGCGGCGTTTGGCCTCCTTGAGTACGCGCATGTAGTAGGAGCTGGGTTTTTTATCAGCTTCCTCGGCCTGGCGAATGCGGTGCATCATGGTCTTTGCCACGCGGACCGTCTCGGGCGCGCCCAGCTTGAGCTGCTGCTTAAAGTGTGTCTCCTCAAGCGAGCTGTTGCGCTCGGTAAAGGTGTCGCACTCCAGCTCGTCATAGTGGCTCAGCAGGTGCTCGGCATCTTGCTGCGAGATGGCGGCGTGCAAACGGTCGGCCTGCGCCACGGGGTACATGAGGATCGTCTGCGCATGTCCCTGCTTGGTCTCGAGCAGCAGCATGGGCTGCGGTGTGTCGTCCCTAAAACCGACGACGGTGCAGACTCCCTGGCCCGGATGAATGACGTGTTGACCGATTGAGAACATGCTACCTCCAACTTATACGAATTTACGTATGTCTAGAATAACACGCTGACGTGCGCAAACCCTTACTTTATGCAGGAAAAGCACACAACTCTGATAGGTAAGAGTATTCGATAACAGACGCAGCTCATTCACACCTTTATGCATTTTCAACGCCTGCATAATCTGCAGGCAGACTGGCATCTTTGAGTGACTCCATACAAGCTGTAGTCATTTTTGTGCATATGCAATATCTATTAGCTTTACCCTGCGACAGTGCCCGTCGCTTGTGATAGAGTGCTACAAACTCTGGCTTTTGCCCTACGAGTGACCAAGAGCTCGGGGGCTTTAACACAAGGAGGATCTATGCCCGAGAAGATTGAAGAGCTGGTACGCGCTGCGCTTGCTGCGGCCCAGGAGGCCGGCGACCTTTCCGCATTTGAACTTGACGATTGCGCTATCGAGCGACCGGCTGACACTTCTCATGGCGAGTGGACCTCTACCATGGCCCTGAAGTCCGCCAAGCTGGCCCACTGCGCCCCGCGCAAGATCGCCGAGGCCATCGTTGCCCATATGCCCGAGGACCCCGCGATCGAGAAGGTCGAGATCGCAGGCCCCGGCTTCATCAACTTCTACCTCTCCGTTGCCGTCAAGAATGCCATCTTTGGCGAGGCTCGCGAGAAGGGTATGGACTTCGCTAAGTCCAACGTCGGTGGTGGCCTGAAGACCCAGGTCGAGTTCGTTTCCGCCAACCCCGTCGGCCCCATGCACATCGGCCACGGCCGCTGGGCCGCGCTGGGCGACTCGCTCTGCCGCGTTATGGATCACGCCGGTTACGACATCCAGCGTGAGTTCTACATCAACGACCACGGCTCTCAGATGAACACCTTCGGCAACTCCATCAGCACGCGCTATATGCAGCTTGCCGACATCATCGCCAAGCAGGGCGTGGATATCGACGAGGCTCACAAGCTGCTGATCGCCGACCGCGACGCCTTTGTTGCCGACGAGAACGACGAGCATCCCGAGACCCATCCGTATCAGGACAACTTTGCCGAGACCCTGGGCAAGGACTCCTACGGCGGCGACTACATCATCGACGAGGCCGCCGAGTTCTGGCGCACCGACGGCGATAAGTGGGTCAACGCCGATCCGCAGGAGCGCATGGAGAGCTTCCGCGAGCGCGGCTATGTAAAGATGGTCGACAATATGCGCGACCTTTGCCATGCCGTCAATTGCGACTTCGATCGTTGGTTCTCCGAGCGCTCGCTGTATGTGAAGGACACCGAGGGCGAGACCGCCGGCACCTCCGCCGTCGACCGCGCTTTTGAGAAGCTCGACAAGATGGGCTATCTCTACACCAAGGACGGCGCCCTGTGGTTCCGCTCCACCGACCTGGGCGATGACAAGGACCGCGTTCTGATCAAGTCCGATGGCGAGTACACCTACTTCGCCTCCGACGTTGCCTATCACTGGGATAAGTTCCAGCGCGTCGACCACGTCATCGACATCTGGGGTGCCGACCACCACGGCTACATCGAGCGCGTCCGCTGCGTCTGCGACGCTCTGGGTTACCCCGGCAAGTTCGAGGTTCTACTGGGCCAGCTCGTCAACCTGCTGCGTAACGGCAAGCCCGTCCGTATGTCCAAGCGCAAGGGCACCATGGTGACCCTTCAGGAGCTCGTCGACGAGGTTGGCTCCGATGCCGCTCGCTACACGCTCATCTCCAAGAGCTCCAACCAGATGGTCGACTTCGACATCGAGGCCGTTAAGAAGCGCGACAACTCCAACCCGGTCTATTACGTGCAGTATGCTCACGCCCGCGTGTGCTCCATCCTGCGCCGTGCCGCCGACGTTACCGCCGAGCAGGCCGACGAGATGGGCATGAAGGCCGTTGCCGCCAAGGCCATCGGTGAGAACGTCGATTACTCGCTGCTGACCGACCCGACCGAGCTCGCCCTTTCGCGCAAGCTCAACGAGCTCACCGACCTGATCGCCAGCTGTGCTCGCGATCGCGCCCCGTTCCGTCTGACCCACTTTGCCGAGGAACTCGCCGGTGACTTCCACAGCTTCTACGCTGCCTGCCAGGTGCTGCCGAGCGAGGGCCGTCCCGTCGACCCCGAGCTTTCGCGTGCCCGTCTGGCCGCTTGCGATGCCGTCCGCGTGACGCTCGCCCTGGTGCTCACCCTCGTTGGCGTTTCCGCGCCCGAGCAGATGTAAGCTACGGGTCATTTGACCGTGTAGGTTCGGCTTTGCTGAACCCTATAAGCCCGATCTCCATGTGAACTGCGTCCCAAATCTTGGACGCCCTAAATAGCGACTAGGCCGCGAGGGCC
>DXMD01000035.1:0-9012 GCA_019414385.1 Collinsella sp.
GCTTGGGAATGCTTGGCGCGGGCGACCGTGGCCTGCGCCTTGCCGCCGAGCTTTTGCTGCTGGCCCTGTTTGCCCTGCTGTCCGCGTTGGCTGTTCTGAGCGTGCTGAGGCTTTTTTGCCACGATCCCTCCCGGTGTCTGTATGCTGCACGTAATTGTAACCAGTCTTTTTGGGACGGAGCTAAAAAGACTGGTGGAGTACACGAGGCGTCGGGCGTCGGGTGTGGCGCCGCGCCCGCCGTTTGTTTCCAGACTGTGTATCTGCGCGTTGGGGAGCCCGTCTCGCGCGCATGCCATGTTGTCAATGGGTTACAGTATGAACGGCGGCTATGTTTCCGCCAACGCACGAGAGGGTCGTCAACAAGGAGGATGCACGACGATGCAACGTGCCAAGCAGATATCGGAGTCCATCGAGCTGGGCATCATCTTGGCGCTCGCCGGTGGCTTTATGGACGTTTATTCGTACATTGGGCGCGATCATGTTTTTGCTAACGCGCAGACGGGCAACATACTGCTGGTGGGCGTGAGCATCTCGGAGGGCAATTGGGCACTTGCGGGGCGCTACTTCTTCCCTGTGGTGTCGTTTGCCGTGGGCATTATGCTTGCCGACCTGGTACACGAACGGTTTGGCAGCGTGATTCACTGGCGCCAAGTGACGGTGTTCTTTGAAGCCGTCATCTTGCTGGGCGTGAGCTTTATCCCCGGTGGCGGTTACAACCTGCTCGCCAACTGTCTCACGTCGTTTGCCTGCGGCATGCAGGTTGAGAGCTTCCGCAAGATCCATGGTCACGGCATTGCCACGACGATGTGTATCGGCAACCTCCGTAATGCCTTGCAAAACGTGGACGACTACATCATCACCCATAGGCGTGGCTTTTTGGAAAACGGCCTGCTGTACTTTGGCGTGATCTTTACCTTTGTGTTTGGCGCCGTGCTGGGCAATTGGTGTATTGAGCGCATGGGCCTGCACGCCATTGCGGTGGCGAGCGTGCTGCTGTTTGTCGCGTTTGCCATCATGTTCATCGACCGCGAGCGCGATTTGCGCTTTCGCTGGAAGCGCGCCTGCGAAGATTGGAAAGACGCCTGCCAAAAATAACGGCAGGATATGGCAGGGGGCAGTTCCCTTGTCAGATAGATCGATAATGGGGAGGGGACGGCCATCTCGGCCGCCCCTTTTTTGTTTATTGACCAGGCGGTGACGATACCAGTTGTTGAAACGCTTTAACATCTTTGACGTTCTCACGTGTTTTTCGTTACAAAAGCGTTAGGATGGGACTCATAGCGTGGGGCGTAATGGGCGCCCCGCACACGATGGGAGGCTATCAATGGCTAATCGTTTCGTTCTCAACACCATTTCTTATCATGGTTCTGGCGCCATCAAGGAGATCCCCGGCGAGCTCCAGCGTCGTGGCTACAAGAAGATCTTCGTCTGCTCCGACCCCGACCTGGTCAAGTTTGGCGTTACCGCCAGGGTAACCGACGAGCTCGACGCCGCCGGTATTGCTTGGAGCCTCTACTCCGAGATTAAGCCCAACCCCACCATCCAGAACGTCAAGGACGGCGTCGAGGCCTTTAAGGCCGCCGAGGCTGACGCTATCGTGACCATCGGTGGTGGCTCCTCCATGGACACCGCCAAGGCTATCGGCATCATCATCAACAACCCCGAGTTCGCCGATGTCCGCAGCCTCGAGGGCGTTGCTCCGACTAAGAACCACGCTGTGTTCACCATCGCCGTGCCGACGACCGCCGGTACCGCTGCCGAGGTAACCATCAACTACGTCATCACCGACCCCGAGAAGGTCCGCAAGTTCGTGTGCGTCGACACCAACGACGCCCCTGAGGTCGCCGTCGTCGACCCCGACATGATGGCTTCCATGCCCGCCGGCCTGACCGCTTCCACTGGCATGGACGCTCTGACCCACGCCATCGAGGGCTACACCACCAAGGGCGCTTGGGAGCTCTCCGACATGTTCCACTTTGAGGCTATTAAGCTGATCAGCGAGAACCTGCGCGACTCCGTTGCCGAGGCCAAGTCCGGCCAGCCCGGCTCCGGCCGCGAGGGCATGGCTCTTGGTCAGTATGTCGCCGGCATGGGCTTCTCCAACGTTGGCCTGGGCATCGACCACGCCATGGCTCACACCCTGTCCGCTCACTACGACACTCCGCACGGCGTCGCTTGCGCCATGCTGCTGCCGATCGCCATGGAGTTCAACAAGCCGGTTTGCGCCGAGCGCCTGGCCAAGGTCGCCGTCGCCATGGGCGTTGACACCACGGGCATGAGCACCGACGAGGCCGCCGACGCCGCCATCGCCGCCGTTAAGCAGCTCTCTGCCGACGTGAACATCCCGCACGTCTGCGAGGCCATGAAGGCCGACGAGATCGAGGTCCTGGCCAAGGACGCCATGGCCGACGCCTGCTTCCCGGGCAACCCGCGCGAGGCGACGCTCGACGACGTCATCGAGCTCTTCAAGAAGATCTGCCCGGCTGCCTAACATGGTTCGGCGGGCCCCTGCCCGTTAGCCCCAGAATCGTCCTCGGACATGTCGGAGGCCCCGCTGCGCACTACGTGCGGCGGGGCCTCCTTCTGTCCTGCGGAAAGATTCTGGGGCTAACGGGCAGGGGCCCGCCGGCTCGTTATCGTGGCGGGCGCTGCTCTGGGAAGCTCGATGGGTTGTCTCGCTAGGTAAATAATTGTGCGTGGTGGTATTGTTGCTGTGGGTTTAATTCGATATGAAAGGGTGACTTTGGTGTCCAAGATGGATTCTACGCTCTCCTATATTACTGACCAGTTGAAGGCGCTGACTTCTATTGCTTCACCTACGGGCTATACCCGTGCGGCGACTGATTATCTAATGGAAACGTTGCGCGAGATGGGGTTTGGGCCCGAGCGTTCCAATAAGGGCAACGTGTTGGTTGAGCTTGGCGGCGAGGGCGAGCCGCTCGTATTGGCGAGCCATGTCGATACCCTGGGCGCCATGGTGCGCTCCATCAAGGACAATGGTCGCTTGCGTCCCACGACGCTCGGCGGGCATCAGTGGTCTACGGCCGATGGCGAGAACTGCACCGTTTACACGCGCGATGGCAATGTCTACACGGGTGTGGTTCTCAACACCGAGCCTTCGGCGCATGTGGCCGATGAGCCGGTCAAGACCATCGAGAAGAACATGGAGATCTTGCTCGACGAGAACGTCGATAGCAAGGACGATGTGCTCGAGCTGGGTATTCAGACGGGCGATATCATCGCTATGGATCCGCGTACCACGGTGACGGAGAGCGGCTACATCAAGAGTCGCTTCCTGGATGACAAGCTGTCGGCGTCGATTCTGCTGGGTTTGGCTCGCGCCGTTGCCGACGGCGAGGTGACCCTTTCGCGCAAGGTATCGCTGCTCTTTACCGTGTACGAAGAGGTCGGCCACGGCGGTGCCTTCGTGCCGGCCGACACGCGCGAGATGATCAGCGTTGACATGGGCTGCGTGGGCGACGACCTGGGCTGCACCGAGCGCATGGTGTCGATTTGCGCCAAGGATTCGGGCGGTCCGTACAACTACGACCTGGTAACCACGCTGTCCAACATCGCGCGCGAGCTGGAGCTCGATTACGCCATCGACGTGTATCCGCACTACGGCTCCGACGTCGAGGCCACGCTCTCGGCCGGCTACGACATTCGCCATGGCCTGATCGGCCCCGGCGTGTACGCGAGCCACAACTACGAGCGCAGCCACATCGACGGTGTGCGCAACACCTACGAGCTCGTCCGCGCCTACGTCCAGCGCTAGGGAAGTAGTTTGCGACTCGGCTGACCAATCGCTAAGGCCCGATTTCTCGGGCCTTTTTTCGCCTTAGGTCGTTTAGTATTATGATGTATGTAATATGTTAACTAAACGCGTAAATTACTTAACGAGGTGATGCGGCATATGAATACATCTGAGTACTTATCTATGGGTGATGCCGCCCGCCTGTTGGGCGTTACGAAAGCCCGCATATCGCAACTTGCCGCATCGGGAACGCTCGCGTGCGATATTGTGGGCGGACGGAAGATGGTTGAGTATGATTCTGCGCTCGCTTATCAAAAGGTCCGCAAACGTGGACGCCGTCCTGCGGCCGATGTGGGGCGCAAGTTTACGCTGATGTCGGCCGACCATGAGGTCGCGCATGTCTCATTTGATCCGACACGTGAGTTTCCCTTCGAAATCGCCGAGGTGCTCGATGCGCAGAGGATGCCGTTTGGCACGTGCTCGAGTTCTTCTCCTACGGTGAATAAACGGGAGCTCAACGTGTGGTGGAGCCATCGGTCGGTGCCCGATGTTCGCCCCGGGCTTATCTCGCGCTACCGCGAGCTGGGAATTGTCAACGGCGTTGAGGCACCGGTTCAGTGCCTGGGCCTCTCGCTTTCGGATTGCTATTGGCTGCGGCCGGCAGAATGCGACGGGCTCGAATGGCGAAACCTCAATTACTTCGAGAATGATTTTGAGCGATCGGCGCCCGAGGGGCGTTCGGGTTGGCTGGAGGGCATCGGTCTTAAAAATCCCGACAACACATCCGAGGGCGAGCTTCCTAAATCGTGGATGATTCGCAACGGTGTTCGCGTTCTGGTCAAGGGGTGCGGCATGGACGACCAACGGCCCTTTAACGAGGCGGTTGCAACGGCTCTGCATCGTCGCTTGCTTTCCAAGGGGGAGTTTGTTCCTTACACGGTTGAGCGCATGTTCGATGGCCCTGTGTGTCTGTGCGACGACTTTCTTGACGGCCGCGAGGAATATGTTCCGGCTGTTTACGTTAAGAACGCCCTTGGTGGCCAGCGAGGAAGTTCGACGTACGACCGGTACTGCCGCTTTCTTGGTAAGCATGGAGCAGACGAGGCTGCCGTGAGAAGGTCTATGTCGCAGATGATCGTTTGCGATGCCCTTTTGGCCAACAGCGATCGCCATTGGCGAAACTTCGGCATCATCCGCAATGTCGACACCCTGGAGATAAAACCTGCTCCGCTGTTCGATAGCGGCAACTGCCTGTGGTACAACGTACCAACTGCCGTGCTCGCAGCTGGGGAGTTTGGGTTTTCCGCTAAGCCGTTTGGGCCCGACCCTTCCGTCCAGCTGGCGCTTGCGGATTTGCTCGATTGGTTCGATTCATCGCGGCTCAACGGATTTGTTGATGAGGCGATCGAGATTCTTTCGCAGAGCAAATGGGCCACGGCGGAGGGTCGACTCGAGGCCATCCGCCGCGGCCTCGAGCGTCGCGTAATCGAGGTTGGTGCCGCTGTTGAGGTACTTCGACACGTGCAGCGATAAACCCGCGGCTACTTAAGTGCGCCGGTCACGGTGCCGCCGCCCAGGACGATGTCGCCGCGATAGACTACAACGGCTTGGCCGGGGGCGATGGCGCGCTGCGGCTCGTCAAAGGTCAGCAACATTTGCCCGTCTTCGCCGCACGTAAGGATCGCTGCCTGGTCTTTCTGTCGGTAGCGGTACTTGGCGCCCACGCGGATGCCGCCGGCATCCAGCTCGGCCTCCATGCGGTCGGCAGGGGCGCTCCAGATCCAGTCGTTGGCCGTGAGCGCCGTGGCCGTCAGGTCCTCTGCCTCGCCCAGATGCACGGTGTTGTTGACGGCGTCGACACCCGTTACGTACACGGGATGCGCCATCGCGACGCCCAGGCCCTTGCGCTGGCCGATGGTGTAGCGCAGCGCGCCGTTGTGGCGCCCGACCACGCTGCCGTCGCGCCACATAATGTCGCCCGGTGCAGCGGGATGTCCGCAACGGCGCTCGATATAGCCCGCGTAGTCACCGTCTGGAATAAAGCAGATATCCTCGCTTTCGGCCTTCTTGGCGTTGATGAAGCCCTGCTCGGCGGCAATCCGGCGCACGTTGCGCTCCTTGTCCAGACCCGCCAGCGGAAAAATCGTGCGCGCCAGACGCTCCTGCGTAAGCGAATACAAAAAGTAACTCTGGTCCTTTTTGGGGTCCTCGCCGCGATGCAGCTGCCAGGTGCCGTCTGCCGCCTGGCTTGTTTTGGCGTAATGGCCCGTGGCGATGTAGTCGCAGCCCATGTCCAGCGCTGCATCGAGCAGCGCGCCAAACTTAATATGGCGGTTGCAGATGATACACGGATTGGGCGTCAGCCCCTCCTGGTAGGCGTTCATAAAACGCTCGACAACGTTGCGGTCGAAGGTTTGCTGCAAGTCGAGCACGTGATGGGGTATCCCCAGGCGCTCGGCGACGGCCTTTGCATCGGCGATGTCGTGGTCGACCTTACTCATGCCCGTGGCGGGATCGGGCGCGGGGCAGGTGAGGCGCATGGTGGCACCGACACATTCGTAACCCTGACTTTTGAGCAGATACGCGGTCACGCTGGAATCGACGCCGCCGCTCATGGCGACGAGCACGCGCTTGTTGTGCATGGGGAGGTTCTCCTTGGTGGCATGTGGCCAAAAAAGAAAAGCGGCGCGGGAGGCTGGTTCCGCGCCGCAGACATTGTAGCAAGTTCGGGCGTCCTGTGGGACACCCTGTTGGGATGAGCTCAGGCTGCCAGAAGAGAGGGGAGACCGGCGTGCCTTGGACTCGTTCTAAGAACGAGAGCTCTAGTCCTGGAAGAGTGCCGTGGACAGGTAGCGCTCGCCGGTGTCGGCGAGCAGCGCCACGATGGTCTTGCCCTCGTTCTCGGGGCGCTTGGCCAGCTGCAGTGCGGCCCACACGGCGGCGCCGGACGAAATGCCCACGAGCACGCCCTCCTTGTGGCCCACGGCGCGGCCGGTGGCAAAGGCGTCGTCGTTCTCGACGGGGATGATCTCGTCGTAGACCTGGGTGTCGAGGACGTCGGGCACAAAGCCGGCACCGATACCCTGGATCTTATGCGGGCCGGCCTGGCCCTTGGAGAGCACCGGGGAGGTGGCGGGCTCGACGGCGACGACCTGAATCTCGGGGTTTTGCTCCTTGAGGAACTCGCCCACGCCGGTCACGGTGCCGCCGGTGCCGACGCCGGCGACGAAGATGCCGACCTTGCCGTCGGTGTCGTCCCAGATCTCGGGGCCGGTCGTGGCCTTGTGAATGGCCGGGTTCGCGGGGTTCACAAACTGGCCGGCGATGATGCTGTTGGGGGTCTCCTTCTGCAACTCTTCGGCCTTGGCGATAGCGCCCTTCATGCCTTTGGAGCCGTCGGTGAGCACGAGCTGCGCACCGTATGCCTGCATCAGCTTGCGGCGCTCGACGGACATGGTCTCGGGCATGGTGATGATCACCTTGTAGCCGCGGGCCGCCGCCACCGAAGCGATGCCGACGCCGGTGTTGCCGCTCGTGGGCTCGATGATGGTGTAGTCGCCACCGCGCACGAGCTTGCCGGCCTTCTCGGCCTCGTCAATCATGTTCTTGGCGACGCGGTCTTTGACGGACCCGGCGGGGTTGAAGTATTCCAGTTTGACGAGCACACGGGCCTTGAGGTCCTCGTCGGCCTCGAAGTGGGTGAGCTCCAGAAGCGGGGTGTGGCCGATAAGCTGATCGATGGACGTGTAAACATTGCTCATGGTGAACCTCCAAAGTGTTCAAATGACTGGATACCGTGTGGTTTTACGGTGTGTGTGGCAGCGAAACCCACAAACCCTATAGGTTGTTCGTTTTGCTGTTGGCAAGCATAGTAGACAGTAAAGCCTAGTAACGCAATAGGAAATAGAAGATTATTACGAGTCGATTAACCATCTTGACGGGAATAGGTATTTTCAAAACCAATTTTTCGGCTAGAATTTCTACGAATTAAAAGACCGAAAGGCAGCTATATATATGTTGGTTTCCACAAAGGGCAGATATGCCCTGCGCGTTATGGTCGACCTGGCCGAGCACCAGGCGACAGGCCGTATCCCGCTTAAAGAGATTGCGGCGCGTCAGGGTATTTCGGAGAAGTACCTCGAGAATATTCTGGCTACGCTCGTGCGCGCCAACATGCTCTCGGGCATGCGCGGCAAGGGCGGCGGCTATGTGCTCACGCGCCCGCCCGAGCAGTACACGGTGGGCGAGATCTTGCGCCTGACCGAGGGCAGTCTGGCGCCGGTCGCCTGCCTGGATGGCGACTGCAAGGGTTGCTCGCGCTCTGACGAGTGCCCCACGCTCGACGTGTGGAAGAACCTGGACAAGCTTATCAACGACTACCTCGACGGTGTGACGCTCGATCAACTTGTCGCTCCCAACGAAGGCTACGACTACGTGATCTAGCCCACCTGCCATTTGGGGACGGGGTGGAAATGGCAGATTCTCTCGCCCTTTGAGACTTGGCAAATAAGAAGGCCGCCCATTTTTGTGATGGGCGGCCTTCGTTTTGGGCTGTTGAGACGGGCGCGGCCGGAATGGCCGTTTTAGCCCTCGGCGATGCTGTCGAGGATGCTGCGCATGATGGACACCAGGATGCTGCCCATGAAGGCCGATCCAAAGCTGGCGATGGAGATACCCGCGCCCAGCAGATTGACCGACAGATAGCTGGCCAGCTCGAGCATAAAGCTGTTGACTACGAGCTGAAAAATACCCAGCGTAATGATCGTGAGCGGCAGCGAGATAACCGTCAGGAACGGCTTGACGAGCGAATCGACGATGTTCAGGAACAGTCCCACGAAGGCGAAACAGACCCAGGCCTCGGCAAAACCGAAGGGCTGGATGCCGGGGACGAGGAACGTGGCAATCGCGATGGCGATCGAGGTAAAGAGCCAGTTAAGCATAAAGCGCATGGTGTGAATCCTTTCTTGCGCAGGGTGCGTCGGCGTCGCGTGAAGCGGTTTGCTGCGGCAGCTTGGACGGCCGCTCGGGTGTGCCGCCTTGTTCGGCCGCCCATTGTCTCAGATATTCGTGGAGCTTACGTGCGCATTCGGTTTCAAAACGGCGTTCGTCCTGAAAAACGCGCCGCTGGCAGAGAGTCTTGTCGCTTTAGTTTGGTGGTGTGCTACACTGCTACGGGCAAAAGCCACAGGCGTTGCCCTATTGCATAGAACGGGCGAACGATGCCCGATGTCAGTATCAACTTCGATGCCTTATGGCGG
>DXMD01000035.1:9022-12732 GCA_019414385.1 Collinsella sp.
TCGATGAATATCGAGAACATGTTTGACAAGCCTGATGTCAAGCAGCTGGTCCACGCATTTAGTCTTTTGGATGACGAGAAGGATATCCAGGCTTTTTTGACCGATATCTGCACGCCGCGCGAGATCTGCGATCTTTCGCAACGTCTGCAGGTTGCGCGTTATCTGGATGAGGGCGAGCCTTATGTTGAGGTTCAGGCCCGCACCGGCGCTTCGTCCACTACGGTGAGCCGCGTTTCAAAGGCACTCAACGGCGAGTACGGTGGCTATCGCAAGATCCTCATCAAGCTGGAGGATGGCGAGTAGGCCAGCGGCAACAAACGAATTGCGCAGAACCGTCCCTTCGGGGGCGGTTTTTTGATCCTTTGGGGACGGAGGAAAACGGATCACTGGGTTAGACTGACCTCCTCGGTGATCCATTTTCCTCCGTCTCCAAGGGGTCAAATCTGTTGGCGTGGGGCAAATCTGTCCGCGCGGGCGGGTAGGATGGAAACATTGAATATTGCGAACGGTTTGAGTGGAGGACCATGCCTGTTCGAATCTATACCACCAACGCCGGCGCGGATTTGAGCGATGCCGAGGCGGCGCTGCTTGCCGACCTTATTGCCCGCCACGGGCGTGCCGTGCTGCTGGCGCCAACGTTTGCCGAGCTCGACCTGTGCCGTCATGATGCGGCGGAAGCCGGCGTTTCGCTGGGTATTGACTACAAGACGCCTACATCGTGGCTTCGCTCGCTTTGGGAGCTTTTGGGCGACGGGCGCGGTTTCGTCGACAACCTGCAGCGCCAGATGCTGTTTTCGGACATGGTAGCGCGCCTCGACGACGCCGACCTGCAGCCGCTTTCGCGCAGCCAGGGCACGGTGCGTATGCTCGCGCGTATGGCTCGCGATGTGCTGCCGGGTGTGGCAGGGACAGGCGCCGAGCGTTGCTGCGACAACGTTTGCAAGCCCAAGCCCAAAAGCGACGCCGAGGCTCGCGTGTTTGAACTTTTGTGCGCCTATGCGCGCGGTTTGGACCGTCGAGATATGGTCGAGCCCTGCGAGGCGGCTGACATTATGGCCGGCGCTTTGGCCGACAACCTGCCGGGGTGCGGCCGCGCCGTTTGCGTGTGCGGCGTCACGTCATTTACGTATAGCCTGCTCGAGCTGCTGTCCGCCGTGGCAAACAACGGGGGAGAGGTTGTCGTGCTGCTTGCCCGCGAGCAAGCGGCGATGCGCGAGGAGCTTGCCGCGGCATTTGATGTCCGCGGTGTGCTGTTTGAGATCGCGCCGCTGGGGGAGGGCGCCGCCGCGCCCCAGACTGCCTCCAAGTCCGCTGCTCAGCCTGCCTTTATTGAGGTCGCCGGCCCCCATGCCCGTGCCCATGCTTATGCGGACGTCATCGATAAGTTGGTGAAAGCGCACAAGGAGTCCAAGGACGATAAAGCTGCTGCAACACCCGCCGACCCCGTACGCGTGCTCGTTGTTTCTGCCCGGGCACCCCAGCTGTTCGGCGAGCTTGCCGCTCGTTTGGCGGCGCGCCACGTTGCTGCCGAGACGGCCGAGTTCACGGCGTTTTCCCAATCCATTGCGGGCAGGCAGTTCACGGCGCTCGCCAACCTGATCGAGCGTATGAAGGCCGCCGACGAAGGGGCAGCTTCTAAGACTGAGTGGTGGCCCGCTCCGGAGCTTACCGACTGGATTTACAGCCCGCTTTCGGGTGCCGACGCCGCCAGCGCGCGCACGTTCGACAAGAATATGCGACTGTCGCGCAGCAAGACCACTGCGGGCGTCAAGAGCCTGCTGCAGAGCGTGCAGGGCCAGGTGAGGGGCGCGCGTAAAGCGGCGAGCGACGAGAACTGGTTTAAGAACGTGCCGTGCGTGATCTCGGACGTGTTCCAGGCGCTGTGGCGCGACAAACCCGTGACGGCGCTCAAGGCCATGCTTGCCGTTGCCGAGGCACTGCCCGATCGCGCACTTGGCGGTCTCGACGGTCAGGCCCGTCGCCAGGCGGAGGTGGCCCTGCTGCGCCACGTCATCGACATCCTTATGAATGGCGCCCGTGCGCTCGACGTGTCGCAGGCCGCGACCGTGCCCGTGCTCGATGACATTCGAACCAAGGTGGACAAGCGTAGCGCCGCCTACGATTACGAGACCTACGAGGTTGACCGTGCGCCACGCGCCCAGGTTCGCTTTGCTTCGCTTGCCGATGCGGCGGCTCTGCGCCCCGGCAGCTACGATGCCGTGCTGTTTGCCGATGTCGATCTGGACAGCTATCCGCTCTCACACGAAGAGGGGCCGCTGACCACGCTGACGGCGAGCCTCGGTCGCGAGGGCGTGACGCTTGAGCCTGCGGCCTTGCTGCGCGCACGCTTTGGCCGCGCGATACAAGCGTCGCGCGGTCCGGTTGCGCTTGCCCGCGTGACGCACGATCGCCAGGCGCGCGAGTGCTACCCGGCTGCCGTGTGGACCGAGTTGCGGGCGCATGCCGAGGCCGCTAACGATGCTAAGGCCGCTGACGCCGACAAGGCCGCTGACGACGCTAAGGCCGTTGGCGCCGACAAGGCCGCTGACGACGCTAAGGCCGTTGGCGCCGACAAGGCGAAGTGCGTGGGTGAGGGCGATATCGTAAGGGACTTCGATCCCGCGGCAGGCGAAGGTCTTAGGCGCGAGCGCGTGACCTGCGAAGCTCCTCAGCATCTGAGCGATGAAGCCATTCCGTATCTGGTCCTGCGCCGTCGCGATGGCGAGGGCGAGGATGCGCCGCTGGTGCCGCGCCTGACGTCTGCCTCGCAGATCGAGGCCTATTCGACCTGCCCGCTGTGCTGGTTCGTCTCGTATCGCGTCAAACCCCAGTCGATCGACGCCGGCTTTGGCAACATGGAGAAGGGCAACTTTGTCCATGACGTGCTGGAGCACTTGCATGCCCGTCTGCCCCAGGAGGGCATGGAGCGCGTGACGCCCGAGAACCTGCCACGTGCTCAGGAGCTGCTGCACGAGGTCTTTGCCGAGACCCTGGCCGAGCACGCCGGCAAGCGCGGTACCGAGGGCCCGCTGGTGCCGCTCTCTCCAGTGGAGGAGCGCCAAGTGGCCGAGATTTTGCCGCAGCTGGAGGGCGTGCTTGCCTATGAAGCCGAGGCGCTCGCGCCCTTCGCGCCGCGCTACCTGGAGTTTGCGTTCAACGAGCTCCAGGTCGAGTATGCCGGCTGGCCGCTTGGCGGGCGCATCGACCGCGTGGACGTGGACGCCGAGAATCGCGCCGTGGTAATCGACTACAAGCATCGCACGGGCGTTGAGGAGTTTAAGCTCGCCGACCCTACGGTGCGCGACGAGGAATCAGGCACGGCGCCCATCGACGATCCGCGGTGGCTGCCGCCCCATACCCAGACGCTTATCTATGCGCAGGCTATGCGCCGGGCGCTGGATCTGGACACCCGCGCGGCGCTCTATTTTTCGACCAAGGGCGGCAAACCGGCGCTGCGAGGCGCCGCGAGTGCCGAGCTGCTCGAGGAGGAGCGTGGTGACGGCCGCATCCCGGGGCTTAAGAAGGGCTTTCCCGGCGAGGGCGGCAGCATGGACTTCGACGCCCTGCTCGATCGCGTGGAGGACGGCATCGCCGAGCGCCTGCGCGAGCTCGAGGCAGGCAACGTTGCCGCCGTCGACCCGGCGTCGACGCAGGCCGCGCATGCGCGCTGCTCGTATAACCACGAAGGAACGTTTGTAAGGAGGGACGTG
>DXMD01000036.1:0-10881 GCA_019414385.1 Collinsella sp.
TCCCCGCCACCTTGAATTGACTAGGACCTCTGCAAAGGGGTCCTTTTCTTTTATGTAGGGTTCTGCGGAAACTGCGTCCCAGAATAAGGGCTCAGAACGGGACACACTTTCCGGTGCCTGCCTCCGGCGCGCGTACACACCTCGTCGCACCATTCCGAGCCCGCCCGCCCCAGACATTCCTCCCACTTTCGCGTCACTTTACAGACCGTTCGGTCGCCTGTCCGCACACGCGGGTATACTCAAAACGATACTTATCCTATGCAATACGATGCGGGTTCGACCTGCATGATCCGAAGGGGGCAGTGATGGAGAGGATACTCGGCGTTAATCTCTCTGGCTGGTTTATTCCCGAGCCTTGGGTGACCCCGTCGCTGTACGCGGCGACCGGTGCATCCAACGCGGCCGAGCTACAGGAGGCCATGGGTACCGCCGCCTATAACGAGCGCATGCGCCGCCATTACGAGACGTTTGTGAGCGAGGACGATTTTCGTCGCATGGCGCAGATCGGTCTCAATGCCGTGCGTCTGCCGGTGCCCTGGTATGCCTTTGGCTCACAGGAGTCCGATGCCTCCTACATATCGGTTGTCGATTACATCGACCGCGCAATTGAGTGGGCTGCCAAGTACGACATCCGCGTGCTGCTCGATCTGGCAACCGTGCCCGGTGGCCAGGGCGATTCCAACGATTCGCCCACCACGCCGGAGGCTGTTGCCGAGTGGCATTCGTCCACCAACGGCCGTCATGTCGCACTCGACGTGCTCGAGCGCTTGGCCGATCGCTATGGCGAGGCCGAGAGCCTGCTGGGCATTGAGCTGCTGGACACGCCGCAGATGAGCGTTCGCAAGAGCCTCTTCACCATGACGGATGGCATTCCCGCTCACTACCTGCGCAATTTATATCGCGATGCCTACGAGCTCGTCCGTTCGTATATGCCCGAGGATAAGATCGTCGTCTTCTCGTCGTCGGGGCATCCCGGCGAGTGGAAGCACTTTATGCGCGGCGCCAAGTACAAAAATGTCTACATGGACCTTCACCTGTATCACTACCGTGACGAGTTTGCGCTCGATATCACGAGCCCTCGCGGGCTGACGACGGCGATTTCGCGTAACAAGCGCGAGCTTAAAGAAGCGATTTCGACTGGGTTCCCCGTGCTGGTGGGCGAATGGTCGGGCGCGGCGATCTTTGCCAACTCGTCAGTTACGCCCGAGGGCCGCAACGCCTACGAGCGTGTGTTTATCGCCAACCAGCTGGCTTCGTTTGCGCCGGCTGCCGGTTGGTTCTTCCAAACCTGGAAGACCGAGAAGCGCATCGCGGCATGGGATGCACGCGTGGCGCTCGGTACGCTTGAGCGCGGCATGATTGAATAGGTTGATATGACGCAAAACAACGCCCATGCGGGCAAACTCTATGTGGTCGGCACGCCCATCGGAAACTTGGGCGATCTGTCCCCGCGCGTTGGCGAGGCTTTTGCCTCTGCCGATGCCATCTGCTGCGAGGATACGCGTGTGACGTCAAAGCTCCTGATGCACCTGGGCATTTCCAAGCCGCTTGTCCGTTGCGACGAGAATGTGATCGCCAGTCGCGCCGCCGGTTTGGTCGACCGTCTGCTGGCGGGGGAGACCCTCGCCTTTGCCTCGGATGCCGGCATGCCGAGTGTGTCCGATCCCGGCCAGGCGCTGGTCGAGGCGGCGCGCGAGGCCGATGTGCCCGTCGAAGTTATTCCCGGGCCCTCTGCTTGCGTTACGGCGCTCGTTTCGTCCGGCATTCCTTGCGAGCATTTTTTCTTCGAGGGCTTTTTGGGCCGGAAGCACGGCGACCGTGTGCGCCGTTTGCAGCGCCTTGCCGTGGTGCCCGGTGCGCTCATCTTCTACGAGTCTCCACATCGCATCGTGGCCACGCTCGAGGCCGTGGTGGAGGTCTTTCCCCAGCGTGAGGTTGCCGTCTGCCGCGAGCTCACCAAGTTGCACGAGGAGGTCCTGCGCGGATCTGCCGCCCAGCTTGCCGAAGAGTTGCGTGCTCGCGGCGAGGTAAAGGGCGAGATTGCGCTGGTCATCGCGCCGCCGAGCGAGGACGAGGATGCCGGCATCGTGCCGGTTGGCACCGCGGCAGCGGATCCCGACGAGGCCCTGCGCGAGGATATCCGCGCCGCACTTGAGGAGGGGGAGCCCGCCTCTGCGGTGGCCAAGTGCCTGTCTCAGAAGTATTCGCGCCGCAAGCGCGATGTCTATGCCATAGTGCTCGATATGCAATAGATGGAGGATATCCAGCCCTTGCGCTAGAATCATCCCCTGTATGCAACGTTTTTCTGGAGGACAAACCCCATGGATCAAAGCAAGCCTTCGTTCTTTATCACGACGCCCATCTACTACGTCAACGCCGATCCGCACCTGGGCACGGCTTATTCCACCATCATCGCCGACGTTCAGGCTCGCTATCGCCGTTCCGCCGGCTATAACGTCAAGTTCCTGACCGGCATGGACGAGCACGGCGAGAAGGTCGCCGAGGCCGCAGCCAAGCATGGCATGACGCCGCAGGAGTGGACCGATAGCCAGGCCCCGCACTTCAAGGAGCTTTGGAGCAAGCTCGAGATTTCCAACGACGACTTCATCCGCACCACCGAGCCGCGCCAGCATCATGCCGTGCAGTACCTGTGGGAGCGCATGAAGGAGTCCGGCTATCTGTATAAGGGCAGCTACGACGGTTGGTATTGCGTGCCTGACGAGACCTACTTCACCGATACGCAGGTCCAGAAGGGCGACGAGGAGTACGGCAGCGTCGGCCAGCATCTATGCCCCGACTGCCACCGTCCGCTTGAGCGCGTCCAGGAGGAGTCCTACTTCTTTAAGCTTTCCGCCTTCCAGGACAAGCTTCTCAAGCTCTATGACGAGCACCCCGACTTTGTCGAGCCTGCCTTCCGCATGAACGAGGTTCGCAGCTTTGTCGAGGGCGGCCTCAACGATCTTTCCGTGAGCCGCACGAGCTTTGACTGGGGCATTCAGGTTCCGTTTGACGAGGGCCACGTGACCTACGTGTGGTTCGACGCCCTGCTCAACTATATGACGGCTGTGGGCTACGGCGTCGACACCGACGAGGCCCGTGCCGAGCTGGCCTATCGCTGGCCCGCGCAGTTCCACATCGTGGGTAAGGACATCATCCGCTTCCACTGCGTCATTTGGCCCGCCATGCTCATGGCTATCGGCGAGGCCCTGCCCGAGCATGTTTTTGCCCACGGCTTCCTGACCGTGCGCAACGCCGAGACCGGCAAGGCCGAGAAGATGTCCAAGAGCCGTGGCAACGCCATCGCTCCGCAGGATGTTATCGACATGCTGGGCGTCGAGGGCTATCGCTATTACTTTATGACCGACGTAGTGCCCGGCACCGACGGCGCCATCAGCTTCGATCGCATGGAACAGGTCTACAACGCCGACCTGGCCAACAGCTGGGGCAACCTTATCTCGCGCTCGCTCAACATGAGCGGCAAGTACTTTGACGGCTGCGCGCCCGCCAAGCCTGCATCGTTCGACGCGTTCGACAACCCGCTGGCAAAGATCGCCGACGGCCTGGTTGAGCGCTACATGGCCAAGATGGACGTGCTCGATTACGGTGGAGCCAAGGACGAGGTCATGGAGCTCATCCACGCCGCCAACCATTACATCGAGGACTCCGAGCCTTGGGCGCTTGCCAAGGACGAGGCTAAGGCCGACGAGCTGGCATTTGTGATCTACAACCTGCTGGAGGCCATCCGCATCGCCGCTCACCTGCTGATGCCGCTCATGCCCCAGACGTCTGCCGAGGCTCTGCGTCGCCTGTCCTGCGAGGACGAGGCTGCGAGCGACGACCTCAAGGGCATCTGCGCCTGGGGCCTGCTTGCTGGCGGTCAGCCCGTCGAGAAGGGCGACCCGCTGTTCCCGCGCCTGGCGTAGAGACCGCGCGAGCGCCATATCGGCAATTTGCTGTTTAGATGTAAGGGCATGGCCGCAACGGTCCATGCCCTTTCGTTTCAAGACGCCGCCATCATGCTAAGGAGGCAACTATGACAACTTCGCCTTTGGCAAACCCCACGGCAACAAGGGAGCTGCTGGAGGAGTTTGGCCTTGCGACCAAGCATCGCCTGGGTCAGAACTTTCTAATCGACAATCATGTGATCGAGCGTATCTGCGAGCTTGCCGAGTTTGCAGGTGACGAGCGCGTACTCGAGGTGGGTCCGGGTTGCGGTACGTTGACACTTGCGTTGCTGCAGGAAGCGGCGTGCGTTACGTCCATTGAGGCCGATCCTGAGCTCGAACCGGTGCTCGACGCCCACGCCGCCGACTATGCCAACTTCCGCTTTATCATGGGTGACGCGCTCAAGGTGACGCCGAAGCAGATTGAGCAGACTGCCGGCGGTGAGCCCACGGTATTTGTCGCGAACTTGCCCTATAACGTGGCGGCGACGATCATTCTGCAGTTCTTCCAGACGATGCCCGCGCTCAAGCGTGCCGTCGTCATGGTTCAAAAGGAGGTTGCCGACCGCATTGCCGCGATGCCAGGCAACAAGACCTATGGCGGCTATACGGCAAAGCTCGGCCTGTATGCGCAGGTGACGGGTCGCTTTGAGGTGCCGCCGCGCTGCTTTATGCCGGCGCCGCATGTGGACTCAGCCGTCGTGCGCATCGACCGCGTTGACGGCGTGGTGCCCGAGGGGCTCGATCGCGAGTTAGTGGCCCGCGTGATCGACGCCGCATTTGCCCAGCGTCGCAAGACTATCCGCAATTCCATGAGCGCCAACGGCTTTGCCAAGGATGTGCTCGATGCCGCCTTTGAGACTTGTGGTATCGCGCCGACCACGCGAGCCGAGACACTCGATGTTGCCGACTTTGTCCGTCTGGCCCAGGAGCTCATCCATGACGCCTAATGCCGAACGTGTGACGTTTACCAAGAAAAAGAAAACGGTCGCCTGTCCGGAGCCCTTGGCGCCGCTTGCTGATACTCATGCGCACCTGCTTTCGTTTTGGGGCAAGGAAGTGCCCGAGACGCTCGTGCGCGCTAAAGCCGCGGGCGTCGACCTGTTGGTGACGATCTTCGACCCCATTGCCGATAAGCGCAGTGTGGCGGACTATAGCGACTGGCTAACGCGTGAGATTCTGCCAATGCAGAATATTCCGCAGATTAAATATCTTGCCGGCGTGCATCCGTATGGTGCGCCGGACTATACCGATGACATTCACGCGCGGATCGTTGCCGCACTCGATGACCCCTTATGCGCCGGTATTGGCGAAATCGGCCTGGACTACCACATGGACTATGACGACGATATCGCGCCGGCACCCCATAACGTGCAGATTGACTGCATGGCGCGCCAGCTCGAGCTTGCCGTGTGCCGTGACGTGCCGGTGGAGCTGCATCTGCGCCACGAGGACACGGACCATGAGCGCACCTCGCACGCTGACGCCTACAACGTGCTTCGTGAGGTGGGCGTGCCCCAGGCCGGTTGTGTGCTGCACTGCTTTGGCGAGGACCGTGCCACGATGGAGCGCTTTGTGGAGCTGGGCTGCTATATCGCCTATGGTGGTGCGGCCACCTTTAAGCGCAACGACGACGTGCGCGAGGCATTTGCGGCGACCCCGCTCGACCGCATTTTGTTCGAGACGGATTGCCCGTATATGGCGCCGGAGCCCATTCGAGGTCTGGAATGCGAGCCAGCAATGATCTCCATTACGGCAAACGCGCTGGTTAACGACCGTGTCGATCGCACTGGTGAGGACGCCGAAACAATCGCGCAAGCCGCTTGGGAAAATGCCTGCAAACTTTTTCAAAAATAGTTCTTGCGTTCACGGGGGCGCTCCGTTATTCTAATTCCTGCACGCGGGCGTGGCGGAATTGGCAGACGCGTACGGTTCAGGTCCGTATGGGGGCAACCCCATGAAGGTTCAAGTCCTTTCGCCCGCACCATTAAATGAAAGAGCTCCCAGCAATGGGAGCTTTTTTGTTACGGGCCCATCGCAGGGACTTGAACCTGCGAAGGAGCGAGCGTAAAGAAAACGCGGAGCGTTTTTAGCGAGCTGGCGAGTCCGCCGGCAGGCGGGCGAAGCCGGTGCGGATCCGCGAAACGGATACGCGGACGTCCTTTCGCCCGCACCATGGATTGAAAGAGCTCCCAGCAATGGGAGCTTTTTTGTTATGCACGATCTCCTTGGACGGGTATCCTAATGCCATCGTGTGCCTATCAGAGGAGAGACCATGCTGTTTTCCGGTATCATCGCCGCCCTTACCAGCCTTTTGATTCCCATCATCATCCTGTTGTTGCTGCTCCCCAACGCCTGCTACGTCGTTGAGCAGCAGCACGCTGTGATCATCGAGCGCTTGGGTAAGTTCAATCGTATCGTCAACGCGGGCTTCCACGTGAAGGTGCCCGTGATTGACCGCAAGGCCGCCACGGTGAGTCTGCGCACCATGAAAAACGGTTTTGGCATCGACGTTAAGACCCAGGACAACGTGACCATCGGCCTTGAGGTCTCCGCTCAGTACCACGTGAGCTACGACATGGGCGCCGGCCCGGCAGATTCGGGCATCTACAAGAGCTACTATATGCTGCAGGAGCCCGTCGACCAGATGCGCGACTTCATCACCGACGCCCTGCGCTCCTCCATCCCCGTCTACACACTCGATGAGGTCTTTGCCAAGAAGGATGACATCGCCAAGGATGTCAACGCTACCGTTTCCGAGCAGATGGCCGCCTACGGCTTCACCCTCGTGTCGACGCTCATCACCAAAATCGCACTGCCGACCGAGGTCGAGAACTCCATGAACGACATCAACGCCGCCCAGCGCAAGCGCGCTGCCGCGCAGGAGCTCGCCGAGGCCGACCGCATCAAGCGCGTCACCGAGGCGACCGCCGAGGCCGAGGCGATGGAAAAGGCAGGCGAAGGCATCGCCAACCAGCGCAAGGCCATCGCGCTGGGCATCAAGGATTCGCTTGAGATTATCCAGGAGACAGGCGTTGGCAACGATGAGGCCAACCAGCTGTTCATGTTTACGCAGTGGACCGAGATGATGACGGAGTTCGCACGTACGGGCAAAAACTCGACGGTCGTGCTGCCGAGCGACTTCTCGCAGTCGGCCTCTATGTTCGAGCAGATGCTGGCTGCCGGCAAAGTTCAAAACGATTCGAAGGAGTAGGCGCGCGTGAAATACACCGTCGTTTGTGTTGGCAAGCTCAAGGAGCGCTTTTGGAAGGACGCGTGCGCTGAGTACACCAAGCGCCTGGGTGCCTATGCCAAGGTGGATATCCGCGAGGTGGCCGATATCGACCCGGCTAAGGCGGGCGGTGTGGATGCTGCGCGTGACAAGGAGGGGGCGGCGATTCTTGCTGCCTTGCCGTCTCGAGCGCATGTGATCCTGCTGGCCATTGAGGGCAAGGAGCGTTCGAGTGAGGAGCTCTCGGCGAGGCTCGACGATCTTATGCTGCGAGGCAGTAGCGACATTGCCTTTGTAATCGGCGGTTCGGACGGCGTGAGCGATGACGTGCGCGCACGCGCCGACGAGATGCTCAGTTTTGGACGCATTACCCTGCCGCATAACCTGGCGCGCGTGGTGCTGCTAGAGCAGATTTACCGTGCCTGCAAGATCAGCCGTGGCGAGCCGTATCACAAATAGGTCGGCAATACGAAACAATGGCGTGGGACAATACCTTTCGTTTTGAGGAATGTGTCTGAAAGGACTATGTGATATGAAGATTGGATTTGTCGGTTTTGGCAATATGGCGAGCGCTATGGCCGATGGCTGGATCGCTGCCGGTGTAGCTGCGAGCGACATGTGCGCCTGCGCGGGTCGCTACGACGCACTGGTTGAGCGCTGCGAGGCGCGCGGAATGGTCGCCTGCCACGATGCCGCCGAGGTTGTCGCCGCATCCGATATCGTGGTCGCTGCGGTCAAACCGTACATGATCGAGAAGGTATTCGCCCCGCTCAAGGATGCTCTTGCCAAAAAGGTCGTTCTGTCGGTTGCCTGGACCTGGGACAGTGCCAAGTGGGAGCAGGTCCTGCCGGGCGTCGCGCATATCTCGACGGTGCCCAACACGCCGGTTTCGGTGGGCGAGGGCGTCATCGCCTGCGAGAAGGCTTCGACGCTTAACGACGAGCAGCGTGCTGTGGTGCTCGACCTGCTCGGTAAGCTTGGCGCTGTCGTCGAGCTCGACACAAGCCTGCTGTTTGTGGGCGGCACGGTGGGTGGTTGCGCTCCGGCGTTTGTCGCCATGGCAATCGAGGCCCTGGGCGATGCGGCGGTCAAGCACGGTATCCCGCGTGCCGATGCCTATCGCATTGTGAGCCAGATGGTGCTGGGTACGGCAAAGCTGCAGCTCGCAACCGGTCAGCATCCTGCGGCGATGAAGGATGCCGTATGCTCGCCCGGTGGTGCCACCATCAAGGGCGTCGTTGCGCTCGAGGACGCCGGCATGCGCAGCGCCCTGGTCAAGGCAATCGACGCAACCCTCAAGTAAAACCGACCAAAAAAGGGACAGGTTTATGTTGGCAGGTTTTTCCTGCGGTTTTGTCCTTTTAGCGAAAAGTGCCCCGCAACTGGCTCAATTCCAGTTGCGGGGCACTTGCGTTTGCCCAGATAAAACCGACCAAAATAAACCTGTCCCTTTTTGGCAGGTTAGTCCCAGAAGCTGTCTTCTTCGTCCTCGGACTTGGGGCCGCGGTCGACATACATCTTATGGGTGCGTTTCTCCATTACAAAGGCAATAATCGCAAACAGCAGGATGCCGCCGGCGAAAAGGATGGCAAAACCGGTGCGGGTGCCAAACAAAAAGGAAAAAACTGCGTCCATTGGGTGCCTTCTTGCGTAGTTGAGTTGGGTCGTAAACGCTCATAAGTATATACTTGCCCATACATGTACAAGGTTGCAACCTAAATGGAATGTATATCGCCGGAGGATCTAATGCTTGATATCAAGTTTGTTCGCGAGAACCCCGATGCCATCGATGTCGCCATGGCTAACCGCCAGACGTCTTGGGATCGCGAGAAGTTCTTTGAGCTCGACGACGAGCGTCGTGCCGTCATCACCGAGGTCGAGGAACTTCAAGCCACGCGCAATGCCGAGTCCAAGAAGATCGGCGCCCTGATGAAGGAGGGCAAGAAGGACGAGGCCGAGGCCGCCAAAGAGGCCGTGCGCGCCGTCAACGAGAAAATTGACGGTCTGGCCGAGCGCCGCACCGCCCTCGAGCAGGAGCAGTACGACTTCATGGCTCACCTGCCCAACATTCCTTGCGAGGCCACGCCGTACGGCAAGGACGAGGACGAGAACATCGAACGCCGTCGTTGGGGCACCCCGCGCGAGTTCGACTTCGACTTTAAGCCGCACTGGGATCTGGGCACCGACCTCGACATCCTTGACTTCGAGCGCGGCAACAAGCTCTCCGGCAGCCGCTTCACCGTTCTCGGTGGCGCCGGCGCCCGTCTTGAGCGCGCCCTCATCAACTTCTTCCTCGATACGCACACCAGCCGTGGTTTTAAGGAGTGGTGGCCGCCCATCGTCGTCAAGCGTCAGACCATGTTCGGCACGGGCCAGCTGCCCAAGTTCGAGGACGACGCCTATCACGTCTCGGGCGACAACTTCCTGATCCCCACCGCCGAGGTCGTGCTCACCAACCTGCACGCCGGTGAGGTCCTCGACGCCGATACCCTGCCGCGCCGCTACACCGCCTTCACCCCCTGCTTCCGCGAGGAGGCCGGCTCCGCTGGTCGCGATACCCGCGGCATCATTCGCCAGCACGAGTTCGACAAGGTCGAGATGGTCAAGTTTGCCAAGCCGGAGGAGTCCGACAAGGAGCTCGAGAGCATGACCGCCGAGGCCGAGTTCCTGCTGCAGCAGCTGGGTCTTCCGTATCGCGTGATTAGCCTGTGCACCGGCGACCTGGGCTTCTCTGCCCGTCAGACCTACGACGTCGAGGTCTGGCTGCCGAGCTACAACGCCTACAAGGAGATCAGCTCCTGCTCCAACTGCGGTGACTTCCAGGCCCGTCGCGCCAACATCAAGTATCGCGACCCCGAGAACTTCAAGGGTTCGCGCTATCTGCACACCCTCAACGGTTCCGGTCTGCCGGCTGGCCGTACCATGGCAGCCATTCTGGAGAACTACCAGAACGCTGACGGCACCATCACGATCCCCGCGGTTCTGCGTCCCTACATGGGCGGCCTCGAGAAGATCGAGCCGGTCGCGTAGATTGGCTGCATAAGCGATTTGCTAGGGCACTCCTTTTTGGGGTGCCCTTTTTGTGTGCGGCCATACCATGCTGTGCGGACAGCTCAATAGAAAACACACGAACAACTGTTCTGTATACAGCCATCTACCTGCTATGCTTTTGCTAAATAAGAGCGAGAGAAAGGGGACGCGATGGAGCTGTTTGATGATCGGGTGGTTTTGTTTGAGAGCGACGAGGGCGGGGAGTACCTGCTTGTGACGTGTGAGCCGTCTGGCATGGGTGGCCTGGTGGTTCGACAGACGAGCGAGGGTCCGTTGACCCAATGGTGCTACGAGGAGTCGCCGCATGTGGTTGAGACGTTTGTGGCGCACGAGGGGCTTGTGGCCCTGGAGCATTTCTATGGGGTCCGGACATCTAACCAGGTTGCTCGCATGTTGAGTATCTCGTTTGCCGATTATGATTGTGCCCAGCGGGTGAGATCGCTCCTGAGGGAACTTGATGCTAAGTTTGACGTGATCGAAAAGCCAATCGATCGTACGGGGAACGGCGGTATATGCGGAGCAGCATGACAAGACTGCGTTCCACAAAAAAGTTTGAAATTGTGCTTGACTCCAACTTACTAAAGTGGTTTTATATGTCTTGCGCTGCGGCGTTACCTCAGCTGGATAGAGGGTCTGACTACGAATCAGAACGTC
>DXMD01000037.1:0-4857 GCA_019414385.1 Collinsella sp.
GGCTAGTTCAGGCCGTTGGCCCAAGCCTTGGCAGCAGCCTCAGCAGACGCAGCCGAGCCCTCAGTGGTGCTGTCTGCAGCGTAAACGAAGCAGTTGACCGTCATCTTGGCATCCTTGGCGAAATCCTTTTGCTCGGTCTCCTTGGGCGTAGTCACATTGCTGAACAGCTCACCGGTCCACTTGTCCTCGGTCTTGCTGGCAATAAGCGGAGCTGCCTCGGTCCCATTGCCAACATAAACGAAAAGGCCACCGAGATAATGATCCGACCCTCCCGTAACGGTATCTGCCTGAACGGCTTTCCAGCCTTGATTAATGGTGAAGTAAGTCTTATGGGAATCAACGGCCGTATCAGACGCCGTCTCGTTCTTCACGAAAGCGTACACATAAGCGTTCTCGGACCCCTTACCAATACCCACATTGGGATTCTTGGAAACAGTCACGCCGGGAGCGAGCTTGGAGCCAGCAACCCAATTGGTCTCGGTCAGGTTGCCGTTGACCTTAGTATTATCATCCGGAAGCGGCTGATCCGGATTATCAGGTTCAGTAGTCGGCTTGTTAATGCCTGCAGTAGTAAAGTTGTTGGTCAGGCTCGACTGCGCCGTCAGCCATGCATAGGTACCCACACCGGCGGCCAGCACCAACAGCAGCAGGGCGGCAATGATGCCGTAGCGCTTTTTCTTCTTGTTTTCCATCGTTCTCTTCCTTTCGAGAATCGTTTTCCCCGGCAACGGCCCCTACCGCCGCCGACGCTTTTCCCTGCCGCTATGAACGCCGCTCCCTCGCATGCACGCGGGTATGCTTGCCCGCAGGCTCGTCGGGAACCATCCGATCGAGCACTATCGACGCCGCGATCAGCAGCGCCAGAACGGCCACCACAACAAGCAAACCGGGCATCGTCGTGCAATATGCGTTGACGAAGCCCAGGTAAGGGACACAAAAAGAAACAGTGCCGATAACACTCGAAAAAGGCGTCTGCTCGACATCGTGCATGATGCTTCCGTCTGCATTTTTGTTCGCAATTCCCTGCGTGCCGATCATCTGCGCCACAGGGTCGATCTCGTACACCTGGTGCGTCACCACAGCACCGTCCGATCGGTAAAAGGTTGCATTGTCACCCACGGCAATATCCACTGGCTCAACCTGGCGAACAAACACCATGGAGCCAACGGGAAGCTCGGGTTCCATAGAGCCCGAAAGCACAGCAAAGGACATGTATCCAAATGCGCGAGGCACAAAAGAAACAACGGCAAGGGCTATGACAAGCGCGAACGCCAAGCTACTCAAAAGCGTAATAAATCGTTTGAGTCTACGCGCCGTCAAAGTGATAATTCATCCCCCTTGAGGACCTATTCGACCCATCCAAAGGTCAGCAAGTTTCAACAGGAACCGCAAGGCGCTTGAAAAGTGAGTCCGAAATAAGCCAATTTGGAATCTTTTCGTAATAAAAACATAGCGATGTGCTACACATTTTTCAATGTTTTATCGCTAAATGCTACTTATTTTGGCGTAAGTGGTCATTTATCCCCAAATTGGTCTGCTTTATCCAATATCTGTGACTAACCCCCTACGCAACTTCCCCATAGAGGGATCGATTTTTTGCGGAACTAAAATAATGGTACCCCCCCCCCCACATTAAAACAAATTGCTGGAAGTGCCCTTTATTTCCGACCCCTTTTACTGGAGTTTTATGACAGCCCCATCTAGTTCGCAGCCCATAACCCTCTGAAAACCGTGTCCCAGAATTCCCGTCCGGAGTGGGACGCGGCTTCCGCTTGTGGCCCCGTTGGGAAGCCGTATCCCGCTTCGATCACAAATTCCGGGTCGCACTTTCCGCCAAGACCCTCAACCGGAAACGGCATCCCATTCCAAAGGCAAATTCCGGGACGCAGCTTCCGCAACTCCACCCATCCGGAAATCCCATCCCACTCCGCACACATCCGGGCATAGAGCAATCAGCTTATTAGGCCTTCCATCAATAAAGGGGCGCCCTCGTGTCACGAAAAAAGCCTCGAGAACTTCGAGGCTTTCACATTTGTATTGTTTTGCACGAAGGACCACGAACGGCGAAGCTACTCTCCCAGCACGGCCTTCTTGGCGGCTGCAGCCATGTTGTCCAGGTCTTCCTTGGTGGGATGGTCCTTTGCGGCAACCCAGTTGTCGAGCAGCATCTTGAAGTGAGCATTGTCGGGATCTTGCTCGAGCATCGCCTCGTAGCGCTGCTTAACCGCGGGGCCCATCTTGCCCTGGCACATCGCCCAGCCCGCAAGCTCGGCATCCTCGGCCAGATTGGAAGTTACGCGGTCGACAATCTGCTGGTAATAGCTCTGGTCGGCCCCAAAGCCGCAGGTGCCAAACAGGAACACGCGCTTGCCGTGCAAGGCAGAGAGCAACGCCGCGACCGAAGGCGTGCACGCGCCCTTGTCGCACCAAAAACCGACGAGCACCGTGTCGGCCGCGCAGGCGCCCTGCGCCTCGAGCGCAACCTGATCTGCATCCGCATCGTCGCTCAACGCCGCGGCATGGACAAACTCAACGCCCGCAGCCTGCAGAGCGCGCTTGATCGCGCCCGAAACCATCCTGGTATTACCGCTCTTGCTGTTAACCACCAAAGAGCACGTCATAGTCACGTTGCCTCGTTTCCCCCAAAACTAAAGCCACTAATGCAATTTATTAGATGAATATCTTAGTACTAACGTGACAGATGTAAACCACCGTCTGTCGATTGGCGACGCAGACGACATCTTTGGACAGATTTCGAACAGTATGTACTTCGGATTGAAACCGCCACAGAACGTTTCACGAATGGCCGAAAAACTGTTTCACAAAACGCCGTCAAATTGCGTCACGGAGTATCGTCAAAATGTTTCACGCGCTGGTAGAACGCTATATAACAAGATCGCTCTATGGGACAAACAAACCTGATTAATTTGCCCCACGGGCTTGCTCACTGGGCGAACTGGCTGCGGTAGAGCTCGGCGTAGAAGCCGCCTGCCGCGAGCAGCTCGTCGTGCGTGCCGCGCTCGATAATCTCGCCGTCGCGCATCACCAGAATGCAGTCGGCGTTGCGGATGGTGCTCAGGCGGTGCGCCACGACAAAGCTCGTACGACCGGCCATGAGCTCGTCGAATGCCGCCTGCACCTGCAGCTCGGTACGCGTATCGATGCTCGACGTCGCCTCGTCCAGCAGCAGAATCGCCGGATCGGTGAGCATGACGCGCGCGATGCACAGCAGCTGTTTTTGACCCTGGCTAAACGTGCCGCCGTCCTCGCCGATCACCGTATCGTAGCCGCCTGGCAGCTGCACGATAAACTTATGCGCATGAGCGCGCTTGGCGGCCTCAATGATCTGCTCGCGCGTGGCATCGGGGCAACCGTAGGCAATGTTTTCGGCCACCGTGCCCTCGAACAGCCAGGTGTCCTGCAGCACCATGCCAAAGGCGCGGCGCAGGCTCGCACGCGTGTAGTCACGCGAGGAGCGACCATCGACCGCGATGCGCCCAGCATCGATATCGTAAAAGCGCAGCAGCAGGTTGATGAGCGTCGTCTTGCCACAGCCCGTGGGACCGACGAGGGCAAAGCGCGTACCGGGCTTGGCATCGATGCAGATATCCTGCAGCAGTTTGCGGTCGGGCACATAGCTAAAGTCCACGTGTTCAAAGGTCACCTCGCCCTGCGGGGCGGCAAGCTCCACGGCATCCGCCGCGTCGGGCTCCTGCTCGCGCGCATCGAGCAACGCGAACATGCGGCGCGCCGAGGCGTACGCGGTCTGGATTTGCGTGATGACGTTCGTGACCTCGTTGAACGGCTTAGTGTACTGGTTAGCGTAGGACAGGAAGATCTGCACGCCGCCCACCGTGAGCGCCGCAGGCACGCCCGTGATCACGCCCGCGCAGCCGATCACGGCGACCACGGCGTAGATGATGTTATTGATAAAGCGCGTGCCGGGGTTAGAAAGCGAACCCATAAACTGCGCGCGCTCGCCCGCCGTATAGAGCTCGGCGTTGAGGACATCGAAGCGCTGTTGAGCGTGCGGGCCGTAGGCGAAGGCGTCCACGAGCTTTTGCTCGCCCACATACTCCTCGATATGGCCGCCGAGCTGGCCCTGAATGCGTTGCTGGGCCGTAAAGCTCTTGTTGGAAAGCTTGGCGATGGTGCCGGCCGCAAAGATGGAAAGCGGCGTGACGAGCACCACCACGAGCGTCATGGTCAGGTTGATGGAGAGCATAAACGCGAGCGTGCCCACAATGGTGATAACGCCGGTAAAGAGCTGCGTGAAGCCCTGCAGCAGACCATCGCCCACCTGGTCGACGTCGTTGACTACGCGGCTCATAAGGTCACCATGGGCATGGCTGTCGATAAAGCTGAGCGGCATGCGGCTGAGCTTGTCGCTCGCCTCCACGCGCATGTCGCGCACTGTCTCGTAGGACAGGCGGTTGACGCAGTAGCCCTGCAGCCACTGGAAGGCCGCCGCGCCCACCACGACAATCGCAAGCTTGGTGACGAGCGGCAGCAGCGCGTCAAAGTCCACCTGCCCGGCGGCAACGATGAGGTCGATGCCCTCGCCGATGAGGATGGGCGTATAGAGTTGTAAGATCACCGAGATGGCGGCGCTCACAAACGACGCCGTAAACGAAATGCGATGCGGACGGACGTAGCCCAGCAGGCGGCGAGTTACCGCGCCCACGGGGTAGCGCTCGGGATCGCCGGGCTGGCGCGGACCGTCACCCAGGTCGTTGAGGCTATCGTTGCCGGACACGTTGGCCGTCATCGTGGCGACCGAACCGGAAGAAGTATACGGGTTCATTTAGCAGCCCTCCTTTGCGCAAGCGGATGCCGAGGCGCACGCGGCGCCTGGGG
>DXMD01000038.1:0-4783 GCA_019414385.1 Collinsella sp.
GCCGCGCGGCAAGGAGATATATTGCCAGACCCGAGGGGCGCCGGGGGCGGGAATCTGGGCGTACACATTTCCTACACAATTTTGGATCCGACTAACGTTTGCCAGCCGTTAACTACCGCTCGCCGAGCATCTCTTTATATGAGGCAGTCTCATGGTTAAAGCGGATACGTCCCCCTAGCTAAAGCACAGCCAGCATCGAGCAACTCATCACGTTCTTCCACCGAGAACCCCTCGGCGTAGACGCGCACCACTGGTTCGGTCCCGCTAGGACGGACCAGCAGCCACGTATCATCCTCGAATGACAGACGCAAGCCGTCCATATGACTAACGTTTTGCGGCACCTTGCCACAAATCGACTTGGGGTTTACGCCCGGCAGCAGGGTTCGTAACGTTTCGGCATCTTCGGCCTCAAGGCGCAAATCGCGTCGACCGTAACTCGTCTTACCAAAACTGTCCTCGAGTTGGTCGACCAGAACGCCCAAAGGCGCGTCCGTCTTTGCCATAAGCTCACACAGAATCAGACAGGCGAGGATTCCATCGCGCTCGGGCATATGCGCGGCGATGCCGATACCACCGGCTTCTTCGCCGCCCATGAGGACGCCGCCCTTCTTCATCTCCGCCGCTATATATTTGAAACCGACTGGTTTGACGGTCACGCGGCAGCCAAGCGCCTCGGCAATGCGACGCACGAGCGTCGAGCATGAAAGATTGACGACGACGCGCCCCTCCAAATTACGAAATTGAACCAAGTCGCCTAAAACGAGCGCCATGATCTGATGCGGATGTATATATCTGCCGCGCTCGTCAACCGCGCCGATACGGTCGGCGTCGCCGTCGGTCACCAGGCCAGCGCAAGCTCCGTCCTCGATAACCATGCGCTCGCAAGTGTCCACCCAAGGCTCAACGGGGTCGGGGCAGATATCTTCTTGATCAGACGCCTGCCCGGCGTGAATCTCGTGCACCTCAACGCCAAGCTCGCGCAGCAAGTCGGCTAGATAGCCCTGGGCTGCGCCGCCCATGGGGTCGACAACCACGCGCAAGTGCGCGGCGCGGATGGCTTCGGCATCGACAAACGATGCCACCGCTTGCATATAGTCAGGAATGATATCCGCGGTGCGATATTGCCCCTCGATCCCCATTGGCTCGGGAGCCATGGTCTCTTCGAGCTCTTCGATGACATCCTGGTTGGCGGTCGAGCCGTCACCCATGCGAATCTTGAGACACAGATAACCCTGCGGATGATGGGACCCCGTCACCATGAGCGCGCCGCACGCCTCACCGTCATAAGCCGCCGCCCACGTAAGGGCAGGGGTCGGAACAGGTCGCGAAGCGAGCACGGCGTCTAGCCCGTGCGCTGCTAGCACGCCCGCCGCAAGCTCAGCGAACTCGCGCGCCAGGGGCTGGGTGTCGAACCCTATATATACCGTTTTGCCCGGATTGGTCTTTTGCCACAACTCGCCGACGGCATCGGCGATACGGGCAACGTTATCGGCAGTGAAGTCCTCATCGACGCGAGCGCGCCAACCGTCAGTTCCAAAATGAATTATCGCGCACACGCGCAGACACCTCACAGTGTTTGGATCATGTTACGCATGGGGTATACCCGCAACATGCACTCGGCAACCTGCCGGCACCAGCATTCACCATTTGGGCAAATGCTGCCGAGGACATGCAAGCAATAAAAAAACCGTCCCGTATGGAGCGGTTTTGCCCTTTATATATCGAGCGCCTCGGCCATCGCTGCCGTAGTGATTGCCGTGGTTCCACAGCAACTGCCCACCATTGCGGCACCGGCATGTCTCCATTCGATGCATGCGCGCGCGAAAGCTTCGGGGTTCTCGTGCCATACGGGGCCATCCTGAGTCTGGACCGGATCGCCCACGTTGGGGCGCACCGTGACGGGAGTAGTCGCCGATGCAACCATCCTAGGCACCGCCGCGTTCGCGGCCGCAAGCGAACAGCAATTAACACCAACCGAGTTTGCGCCGTGTTTTTCGGCGTACAAAACGGCTGCCTCGATGTTGAGGCCATCGCCCAACAGGTCGCCTTTGTCATCAACGACAAAACTCACCAGGACAGGCATGCCGTCAGCGGCATCTCGAGCGCCGGCAAGCATGGGCTGCAAATTACGGATAGACGTCACCGTCTCGATCAGCAGACCATCAACACCAGCATTGAGCAAGGCGTGCGCCTGTTCGCGCGCAATGCCTCGGATCTCACGAAACTCGGCAGAGTCCTCGGCAAACCACTCAATACCGATCGGGCCCATCGAGCCCAGCAGCAGCTGAGGGTGCGCCTGGCGAGCATCGTCGACGGCCCCGCGATTGACCTCCGCCACGGACGGCGCAATCTGGTCGTGCTTGAGGGCATAGCTTGATGCCTGAAAGGTGTTGGTAATGAGCACCTGCGCACCGGCGGCGACATACAAGCGATGGATACGAGAAACGGCCTGCGGCTCTGCCAGATTCCAAAACGCCGGTGGAATGTCTGCGGCGTCGTACTCACTCAACAGAACACTGCCCATGGGGCCCTGCGCCAACAAGGTCTCGCTCGACAAGCGGCGCGTAAGTTCCTCGGCACCAAAGCGATTGTAATAACTCGTATCCATATATATCCCGCTATTCCTCGACGCTGATTCCTTGCTTTTCGAGATAGGCGAGCCAGCGGTTCATCGTGTCCTCGGATAGCGCATGCTCCATCATGCAGGCCTCGGAATCGGCTCGCTCAAATTCGACACCGAGCTCCTGAACCAAAAACGTGCGGATGAGGCGATGACGGTACCAGATAGCCGTGCCAACCTCGCGGCCGCGATCGGTCAGGATTACCTTGCCATAGTGCGATTGCTCGACAAGCTCGGATGCCTTGAGCGCCGAAACCGCTTTATTGACCGATGCCTTGGAGACGCCAAGGCGCTGCGCGATGTCGACCGATCGCACGCCGTTGGTTTCCCCCTCTTCGCTTTCAATGCGAACCATGCACTCCAAGTAGTCTTCGTTCGCCACCGTCAGATGTAGTTCGCGCGAGCTATTTGTCGTATCCATGATCTTCCGTCCCTTCTGCATTCAATGGCTGATTCTACCCCATCCAAGCGTCGCGGTATGCCGTGGCATACCGTGCTAGAGTTCTTGTTGCACACGACGACCAAGATTGGAGCGGTCTTTATGGAAAACACCACCACAAACCCCGATGTCCTCGAGCGCTTTTTGCGCTACGTCCAGATCAACACGCAGTCCGAGGATGCAAACTGCGACCAGGTACCCTCGAGCGCCGTTCAGTTTGACCTTGCCAACGTGCTGGCTGAAGAGCTGCGCGAGCTTGGTGCGGAAGATGCCCACGTGACCGAGCACGCCTATGTCTGCGCGCATATCCCCGCAAGTGCGGGCGCTGAGGACAAGCCCGCCCTGGGCCTGATCGCCCATCTCGACACCACCGAAGTTGCACCGGGCGCCGGCGTGAAGCCGCACATCGTACACTACGAAGGCGGCGACCTGGTCTGCGGCACGGTTGACGGTAAGCCCGTTGCCATGAGTACCGCCAAGCTTCCCGCCCTGAATGACCTCGCGGGTAAGGACCTGGTCTGCAGCGATGGCACCACGCTGCTGGGCGCGGACGACAAGGCAGGCGTCGCCGAGATCATGTCACTTGTCGCGCGTATCGCTCAGGACCCTTCTCTGCCCCATCCCGCACTCGGCATTTGCTTCTGCCCTGACGAGGAGATCGGTCACGGAGCCGAGCTGTTGGATATCGATACCTTTGGCTGCAAGTACGCCTACACGGTCGACGGCGGCCCCATCGGCGAGCTGGAGTGGGAGTGCTTTAACGCCGCCGAGGCGACCATCCGCTTTGAGGGCCAGTCCATCCACCCGGGCGACGCCAAGGGCCGTATGGTCAACGCAGGCAATCTGTTCTGCGACTTCAACGCGTTGCTCCCCTACGTGCAGCGCCCGGAGTATACGGAAGGCTACGAGGGCTTTTATCACCTTGAGGGTGTATCTGCGACCGTCGATCACGCCACGGCGCGCTATATCGTCCGCGACCATGACGCCGCCAAGTTCCAGCAGAAACTCGACCTTATTGATGCCGCCGCCTCGATGCTCAACCAGCGTCTGGGTGAGGAGCGCGTAACGGTCGAGATTAAGCAGCAGTATCGAAATATGGCCGAAATCGTTCGTGACTATCCCGAGCTTATTGATGTTGCCAAGGAAGCCTACCTTGCCTGCGGCGTTGAGCCCCAAGTGCTGCCGATTCGCGGCGGCACCGACGGCGCGCAGCTGTCGTTCCGCGGTCTGCCCTGCCCCAACCTTTCCACCGGCGGCTATTGCTATCACGGCGTCAACGAATTCGTCCCGGTCAGTTCGCTCGTCAAGATGACCGACGTGCTCCAGGAGCTCGTCGCCCGTTTCGCATAAGCCTGGCTGCATAAGCCCAAAAGACGAATCGCCCCGTCCTCTACAGAGAACGGGGCGGTTTTTTTGCTGCAATGAGAACAGGTTGACGCACGCCAGCCTCTTAACGCAAGGAGTGTTCCAAACTGCCGGCACAAAAGGAACGTCCCCAAGTGCCGCAAAATGACGACATCCACTCTCGCTTTGTGGGTAGTCATTGGGGACGTTCTTGTTTGACTAGTCGTTTAAAAACGTCCCCAATGACTACCCAACGACTAGTCCGGACCAAGGCAACGCCGATGTTTTGGCAACGACAGCGAAAACCCGCCAGAGCGAGCAAGGCGCCTTGAAACGAGGCGGCATTGATCTTTTGATCATGCCGCCGAAGTTGAAAGGCA
>DXMD01000004.1:0-2243 GCA_019414385.1 Collinsella sp.
CCCGCCCCTGGCGCCCGGGCCGCGATAAGTTCCTCCCCGTCAGCCGCGCCGATATGGACGCGCGCGGTTGGGACCAGTGCGACTTCGTCTATATCTGTGGCGACGCCTACGTGGACCACCCCAGCTTTGGTATGGCCATCGTCAGCCGCGTACTCGACGCGCACGGCTACAAAGTGGGCATCGTCTGCCAGCCCGACTGGACCGACCCCGCCAGCATCACGGTGCTCGGCGAGCCGCGCCTGGGCTTTCTCGTCAGTGCCGGCAACATGGACTCCATGGTCAACCACTATTCGGTGACCAAGCACCGCCGCCACACCGACGCCTATACCCCCGGTGGCGAGGAGGGGCACCGCCCCAATCGTGCCGTCACGGTCTACGGCAACCTCATCCGCCAGACGTTCAAGGACGCCCCCATCATCATCGGCGGCATCGAGGCGAGTCTGCGCCGCCTGGCCCACTACGACTACTGGCAGGATAAGCTCAAGCGCTCGGTGCTGCTCGATTCGGGCGCCGACATCCTCATCTACGGCATGGGCGAGCACGCGATCGTCGAGATCGCCGATGCGCTCGACGCGGGCCTGCCCATCGATCAGATCACCTATATCAACGGCACCGTCTACCGCACCAGCTCGCTCGACGAGGTCTACGACTACGACCTGCTGCCCAGCTGGGACGACCTTGCCGCCGATAAGCTCAACTACGCGCGCAGCTTTAACGTGCAGCAGCAGAACATGGACCCCATCACCGGGCATCGCCTGGTAGAACCCTACCCCAACAGCGTCTATGTGGTGCAGAACCCGCCGTCCGCGACGCTTACCACCGACGAGATGGACGAGGTGGCCGAACTCCCCTACGCACGCGATTGGCATCCCGATTACGACGCAGCGGGCGGCGTGCCGGCTTTTGCCGAGATCAAGTTTTCAATCAGCTCCAACCGCGGGTGCTTTGGTGAGTGCTCGTTTTGCGCGCTGACCTTCCACCAGGGCCGCGTGCTGCAGATGCGCAGCCACGACTCGATCATGCGCGAGGCCGAGCTGCTCACACACGACCCCGAGTTTAAGGGCTACATCAACGATGTGGGCGGACCGACGGCCAACTTTAGCCGCCCGGCCTGCGACAAGCAGCTCAAACATGGCGTGTGCAAGAACAAGCGCTGCCTATGGCCGAGCGTGTGCAAGAACATGGTGGTCGACGAGAGCGGCTACACGCAGCTGCTGCGCGACCTGCGCCAGCTGCCGGGCGTCAAGAAGGTCTTCGTCCGCAGCGGCATCCGTTTTGACTACACCATGGCCGATGCCTCGGACGAGTTTTTGCGCGAGCTGCTGGAGCACCATGTCTCGGGCCAGCTACGCGTGGCGCCCGAGCATGTGAGCGACGCGGTGCTCTCCGTGATGGGCAAGCCGAGCCGCGCCGTCTACGATGCGTTCTGTCGCAAATTTGAGCGCTTGAACCGCGAATACGGACTCAAGCAGTACGTAGTGCCGTATCTGATCTCGAGCCACCCCGGCTCGACGATGAAGGAAGCCGTGGACCTTGCCGAGGCCGTGCGCGACATGGGCTACATGCCCGAGCAGGTGCAGGACTTCTACCCCACCCCGTCCACCATGTCGACCTGCATGTACTACACCGGCGTGGACCCGCGCACCATGGAGCCGATCTATGTAGCGCGCGACCCGCACGAGAAGGCCATGCAGCGCGCGCTCATCCAGTATCGCAAGCCCGAGAACTACAAGCTCGTGCGCGAGGCGCTGGAAAAAGCCGGGCGTCGTGACCTGATCGGCTACACCAAGCATTGCCTGATCCGTCCCGTACCGCCGCGCCCGGGCGAGACGTCTGCTGGCGGTGGGCATGGCACCGGCAAGAAGGGCGGCAAGCCGCACGGTGACGCCGGCGCTGGCAAGGGGCCTAAGGGCAGCAAGGGTCACGGCGGCATGTCGCGCGCGCAGAACACCGCAGGCCGCAACCGCGCAGCTCAGGGGCGTCAGGGTGCCAACGGAGGCGGTCGCCGCAACTAGCGAAGTGGTGCACTCGCTGCGTCCATCCCACACGCTTGGCGCAGCGAGCGCATTGCCTCCACCAGGATCACGCCGGCGATCGCGACCGTGATTATCACGTCGAGCGGCGTGTTCACAAACCACAGCAGGCCCATGAGGTACGACCCGGCGTTAAAGGCAAAGTGCAGCAGAATCGTGTAGCGGAGCTTTCCGGTGGTCACGAGCACCCAGCCAAAGACCAGACCGGCG
>DXMD01000004.1:2253-7862 GCA_019414385.1 Collinsella sp.
GGGCACCATGGCGCCGCGCGAACGCGCAAGACGGCGCCGGCGTTTCCAGAGCGGACGGCACTGCGGGTTAAACGCTCGGAGCGAAAACTCAAAAATGATACCGCGCACCAGCAGTTCCTCGCAAAACGGAGCGCCGAGCACCGTGGTCAGGACGGCCAGATAGCTCGTGTCGCCCATGCCCGTCTCCTCGACAAGCTCGCTGTAATCGGCCGCCGCCTCGGGCAACAGCGACAGCACGGCGTCGGTCACGTAGCCAACGACCACCTGCAGGGCAAGGCCGATCACGATAACGCAGGCGATGCGCCTCCATGCTTTGCCTGCTCCCCCGCCAAGCGGGCGCTCGCCCTGCCAGCGCACCATAAACGAGCGCGGCCACAGATAACGCCACCACAGCAGCGCCATCAAAAACGATACCGTCTGCGCGACGGCCTGAAGCAATTGAATGTCGAGGTCATCGATTGAAAAACCCATGAACACCGATGCGACGCCAAGGGCGGAGAACAAAACGACGCTCAGGGCTATATCGGCAGCGACGACGCCAAAACAGGCAAGCGCCCAAATCATCGCATTGAGCATGCCAACCTCCTCAAAACCGTTCCCTAGTTCTACCACAACTCGGCAGAGAGCTGATCCCATGGGGATGGAGGAAAACGGATCACTTATTGATGAGAATCAGGCGCAGTGCCAAAGGCCCCGTTGGGCGAAATGTCGAACGGAAAGGTGCCGCAGCGATTAAACGCGGCGATAAACATGCGGATGGCGTTGGACGGTGTGGTGCCCACGAGCTGGGTTGCCGCCGCGAAGGCCGCCTTTTCCTCGGGCAAGACCTTCGCGACAACCGGGGTCATGTGTTCTGCCATGGCGCTTCCTTTTTGAAACGACGGTGGTGCGGATAGATGCGGGCCACGCGGCTGGGCGACGGGCTGTGAAGGCAACCCGATTGGCCCGCATCTGGAGTTTGTTTCTGCGGCGTTGGTATTACTTGGTATTCCTAAGTATTACCCCGCAGATAGAATACCACAGCCGACCCCATGGGGACGGAGGAAAACGGATCATTTTGTTGCTGAATTAGTATTTAGAGCGTGATGATGTCAGAGATATCGAGAGCCTGAGCGTCGGCGGCATCGTGCGTGGCGAGCAGCAGCATGCGACCGTCGAGCAAGTCGAGCACGACCTCGGCGCATGCGTCGCGCGCAGCGGTATCTAGACCGGTAAAGGGCTCGTCCAGAATCACCGCATCGCCTGGGCACAGCAGGGCGCGGGCAATCTCGACGCGACGGCGTTGCCCGCCCGAAAGCTCGGCCATGCACGCATTCACATCGATTCCCGGCACCAGCAGGCGCAGCAATGCCGCGGCGCTCGAAGCATCCGCACGCGCATCGGCGCACACCAGCACGTTATCCAGCGCCGAGGCGGACTCGACCAAGCGCGCGTCCTGAAACACCATCGAGCACGGCGCGCACTCCCCCGCTGCCAACGAAAGCAGCGTCGACTTGCCCATGCCCGAAGCACCCATCACACAGATACGCCCGCCCGCGGGCACGTTGAGCACCAGACCGTCGAGCGCCGGCGCCCAGGGCGCACAATCGCCCACGGCAAGCGCAAGCTCCGCCGCAGCGCCGGCGCCAGCAGAGTCGCCCGAACGCCCGCGAGTACCACGCCCATGTGCCCACACGGCAGCACGCCACGCCGCAGGCCCCGAAGCCCGCAGCAGCCACACCAGTACGCGCTCGCATGCCCACGAAGCCATAACAACCAGCACGGTCCACGCCAGCAGGTCAGCCGTCTCGATGAGCAGCTTCGCCTGATAGATGCGCTCGCCAACGGTGCCCGTCGCCATGCCGATCAGCTCCGCCGCCACACCGGCCTTCCAGCTCATGCCAATCACCGCTTGCGCGCACGAAAGCACAAACGGTAGAACTTCGCGCCAGGTATGGGCGCAAAACAGGCGCCAACCCCGTACGCCATGCAGGCGAAACATCTGCTCCAGTGGCTTATCCGCTTGCGTCAAACCCTCGACCAGCGAGAAATACACGCCCGGCAGCGCCATCAAAAAGACCGCCGCAATGCTCACGCGCGCCGACCCCAGCCAAATGAGCAGCAGGACTACCACGCAGGCGACCGGTGTCGCCTTTACAAACGACAGTGCCGGAGCCACCAGGCGCGCAAACGCCCGCGACCGTGACGAAATCCCGGCAAGCACGCCACCACACACCGCGGCAAGCGCTAGCCCGCCCAGTATCCGCGCGCCCGAGCCCGCCAAAATCACCCAGGTACCGCCATCGCACACCAGGCGCAGCAGCGCCAAGGCAACCGCACCCGGCCCCGGCAAAATCAACGGCTGCGCCACGAAACCCGCCATCAGCACCCACACGGCAAGCCAAAAGGCGGCAACGGCACCTGCTGCCGCCACCGCCTTCATACGCTCTGTCATTTGTCGAGCAAACGCGCGCACGGGCTACTCCATGTAGTAGAAATCGTCAGCCGGAAGTTTACCACCCACGGCACTCGCGTCCGCGTCGGACAGCACCTGCAGATACCCGCTAAGTGCCGCCTTCATATCCTTGCCCGTCTGGCAGACAAGCATGCACCCGGGAATCGCCTTCTCGGCGATCTTGGCGTTATCCACGATGCCGGCATCGACCACGGCCTGCGCCCAGTCTGCTGGCGCCGCATTGACAGCCTTAACGCTCGCCGCATGGCAGCTCAAGAACTCCGCCACGGCCTCGGGATGTTCCTCGGCAACCGCGCGGCGCACCACGGTCACACCCGTCAGCAAGCGCGAGCCCGTGTCACCCGCCAGCTCATCCCACGCATCGGTCAGGCTTACCGGAGCCGACAGCTTGCCTTCGCTCTTTGCGATGGCAGCTGTCTTGAACGGCTCCGGCAGCACGCCCACGGCGGACGGGTCGGCAAGCAGGGCCGACAGCACCTCGGTGGGCTCGCTCTTAAACTCGAGCGTCACCTGTCTGGTCAGGCCCGCGCGCTCCAGCAGGTAGTTCATGACGTACTCCGGCGTGGTGCCTTTGCCCGTCATGTAGACGGTACGACCCGCCAGATCACCAAACGAAGTAACGTCCGCGTTACCCGTCACCACGTTCAGCACGCCCAGCGTGTTGATGTCGATGACCTGCACCGCGCCCTCGGTCTTGTTGTAGAGCACGCTCGCCACGTTGGCGGGCACCAGGGCAATGTCGACATCGCCCTGAATCATCTTGGGCACGATCTCGTCGGCCGCGGCGCTGATCGCAAAGTCGAACTCGTTATCCGTGGCATCGTCGGCCGCCTGGTCCATAAACTGCACCAGGCCAATCGAGGTCGGTCCCTTGAGCGAGGCGACGTGCACCTCGACCGGCTCCGCAGCAGCACCGGCACCGTCCGTGGCAGCCGAGCCCGCGGCGGGCCCCGCCGCCACAGCCCGCGAGCGCAAGCGACAGCGCGCCCGCGGCAAGCGCCGAGGCAAACCCTCGGCGCGAAAGCTCAAATTCAAACGCGCGCATCGTTAGCACATCCCTTCGTTAGGCATCGTCCAGGCGTGGTGGTCAGCGTGCAGCAACTCCTCGGCCAGCGGCGAGAGCGGCGCACCCAAAAACTCGCGGTAGCATGCCTGAACATCGGGGTTCTCGTGCGAGAAGCGAATGTCGGCCGCCGCATCGAGGCCCCAGAGCACCTGGCCGCGCTCTTCCGCCAGCTCGCAGCCGTCATGGATGGGCTGACCACCGCCACCGACGCAACCGCCCGGACACGCCATGACCTCGACGAAGTCATAACTCGCACGGCCGTCGCGAATCGCGTCGAGCAGGCGGGCGGCGTTGCCCAGCCCGTGCGCCACGGCAACACGCACCTTAGTGCCATCGATATCGGCGACGGCTTCCTTCCAGCCGTCGAGTCCGCGCACGTCAGTAAAGAAATCGGCATCCGGGTTCTTGCCCGTCACCAAGTAGTAGGCCGAGCGCACGGCGGCCTCCATCACGCCGCCCGTGGCGCCAAAGATCACACCCGCACCCGTGCCAAAGCCCAGCGGCGTATCGAGCGGCTCCTCGACCAGCGTGCCGACGCTCACGTGGCTTGCGCGGATCATGCGTACCATCTCGCGCACCGTCAGCGCAACGTCCACGTCGGGCGCGCCGTCCTCGCCCACCATGCTCGGCAGCGCGCACTCGGCCTTTTTGGCGGTGCACGGCATCACGGACACCACAAACAGACGCTCGGGCTCCACGCCCAGGGCCTTGGCATAATAGGTCTTGGCAATGGCGCCAAACATCTGCTGCGGCGACTTGGACGTGGATAGGCTGTCGACAAACTCCGGATAGCGCGCCTTCACAAAGCGCACCCAGCCCGGGCAGCAGCTCGTGAACATGGGCCAGCCGCGGCTATCGCCCTCGCCCTTGGCGGCGGCGCCCAGGCGCTCGATCAGCTCGGAGCCCTCCTCCATAATGGTGAGGTCGGCCGAGAAATCGGTATCGAACACGTACTCAAAGCCCACGCGGCGCAGCGCGCAGGCCAGGCGCTCAACGGTGGCCTCCTCACGCGGAATGCCAAGCTCCTCGCCCCAAGCGCTACGCACGGCCGGCGCAATCTGCACCAGCACGATCTTATTGGGATCGGCGAGAGCGTCGAACACGGTCTCGGTGTCGTCGCGCTCGCGCAGCGCGCCCGTCGGGCAATGCGTGATGCACTGGCCGCATGCGACGCAATCGGTCTTGCCGATGGGCGCGCGCCCGCGGGTACCCACGGCAGTGTGCGTGGCGCGGTTGGTCAGGTCCCAAATCCCCAGGCCCTGCACGTTCTCGCAAACCTTGATACAGCGCATGCATTTGATGCACTTGTCGTTTTCGCGGATGATGGGAAAATCGAAATCCCAGCCCTCGCCCGCCAAATGCCTTTGATACGGCAGATAGAAAATGCCCAGGTCGTTGGCGATAGTCTGTAGGTTGCAGTTTCCACTGCGCACGCAGCTCGTGCACTGCGAGTCGTGCTGGGACAGCAGCAGCTGCACGTTGGTGCGACGCGCCTCGCGGGCCTTGGGGCTGTTGGTGTGGACCACCATGCCGTCGAGCACGTAGTTGTTGCAGGCGGCAACCAGCTGGTCGCAGCCCTCGACCTCGACCACGCACACGCGGCAACCGCCAATCTCGTTTAAATCGCGCAGATAGCACAGGGTGGGAATCTGAATGCCGGCGGACTTGGCCGCGTCCAGGATCGTGGTGTGCTCGGGCACCACGACCTCGCAATTATCGATCGTGAGCTTGACCATGTTGAGTGCTCCGCTTTCGGTGTTGTCGCTGACAGTGGTTTTGTTGGGCTCTACCATTCCAGGTTCCTCCCTCCGCGGAACGCGCCAAAGCCAAAGTGGTCGCAACGCAGGCAGCGGCTCGCCTCCTGGCGCGCCTCCTCCTCGGTAAGGCCCTGCTCAACCAGATTCCAATCGTGAATGCGCTCGCCGGCCTCGCGCTCGCCCAGCTCGCAGCGGCCGCACTCGTGCTTGCCCTTAAACTGAACGGTCGGCAGCTCAACCTCGAGCTTGATCTTGTGGTCGAAGCCCAGGTAGCGGTCGATATTTGCCGAAGCCACGCGGCCGGCGTTGATGGCACGGATGACAGTGGCGG
>DXMD01000004.1:7872-31997 GCA_019414385.1 Collinsella sp.
CCGCCGCTAAAGAGGCCATCGAAGTTGGGCACGGCACCGTCCGAATCGGTGACGACGCGACCCCACTTGCAGGCGATGCCCATCTCCTCAAACGGCTTGGAATCGATGTCCTGGCCAATGGCCACAAACACGCGCTCGCAGGGAATGACGCGCTCGGGCGTGGCGGCGGCACGCGGGGCCGGACGCCCACGACGGGGCTCGCCGATGATCTGCGGCTGCACGCGCAGGCCACTCACGCGACCTTCCTCGCCCGTCTCGATAGCGAGCGGGGCGGTCAACTCCAGTACCTCGCAGCCCTCGGCCTGGGCGCCGGCGATCTCGGCGTCCTGGGCCGTCATGTCGCAGATGCGACGGCGGTAGACGATGCTCACCTTTTCGGCACCGCAGCGCACGGCGGAGCGCGCCACGTCCATGGCCACGTTACCGCCGCCGATGACGCACACGCGCTGGCCGCTCAGGTCGGGCAGCTCGTCATCGCCGATGGCGCGCAGCATCTTGACGGCCGACTCCACGCCGGGAGCCTCTTCGCCCGGAAGGCCGAGCTTCTTATCGCTGTGGGCGCCAATGGCCAGGTAGACGGCATCGAACTCGTCGCGCAGACGGGCAAGCTCCTCGCCGTTGACGGAGTGGTCGAGCTCCACGTCGATGCCGGCGCTCAAGATCCAGTCGATCTCGGCCTGCAGGCGCTCGCGCGGCAGACGATAGCTGGGGATGCCGTAGCGCAGCATGCCGCCCAGGTGGTGGCGCTGCTCCAAGATGGTCACCTTGTGGCCCATCACGGCCAGGTAGTAAGCGCAAGAAAGACCGGCCGGGCCGCCGCCGATCACGGCGACGCGCTTCCCGGTGTTGTCCACCACATGCGGCTTGTGGTCGTTGAGGTCGCTGTGCTCAACGGCAAAACGCTTGAGGGCGAGGATGTTCATGGGGTCGTCGACCATGCCACGGCGGCAGTGCATCTCGCAGGGATGCTCGCACACCAGGCCGCAGACGAGCGGCAGCGGATTGTTCTTGCGGATGACCTTGACGGCGTCGGCATAGCGGCCGGCCTCGACCAGCGAAATGTACCCGGGAATGTCGACGTGCGCCGGGCAGCCCGAAACGCACGGGACGCGGGCCTCGCGGTCAAAGCCGCAGGAGTGCTCGCGAATGTGGTGCTCAAAATCGTCGCGGAAGCCGCGAATGGCCGTGAGTGCCATGGCGCCAGCTTCGTAGCCGATGGCGCAGTCGCTCGAAAGGTAGATGGTGCGGGCGGTGCGCTCAATCAAGTTGAGCGTGGACTCGTCGGCGCGGCCCTCGAGCACATCGGCGAGCAGGTCGCTCAGCGCGCTCAGGCCCACGCGGCAGGGCGTGCACTTGCCGCAGCTCTGGGTGGAGCACAGATTGACGAGCGCTGCCGTAAACTCAACGGGGCACGGGGCGAGCGAACTCACCGCCAGACGACGTCCGAGCGCATCGTGCAGGTCGTCCATGACGGCCTGAGCGTGGCTGCGTTCCATTACGTGCAGTCGAGCCATAAGATCCCCTCTCACATGGCAGCCCGGAGGCGAGGCCGGGCGAAGTTGCTACACGCACAACACTGACCTAAAAAGTTGTTAGGTCTCCACGCAGTTCGGCAGGCGGTATGAAATGTCACCCTCGGCGGTGAAATAGAACATTACCGCAGATAAATGCCATATTTGGTAAAACGCGTTACCAAATGACAATGCCCCGCCCACGCAATCACGTGGACGGGGCATTGCTCCAGGTATGCGGCCAGCGACCCTGTTGCTTTTACTTAAGCTCGGGCCAGTAACCCTTGTTGGCCTCGATCATGTCGTCGAGAACTTCCTTGGCGACCTTCATCGAAGGCACGGTCTTGTTGAGCGTAAAGGCCTTGAGCGCCTTCTCGTACGAACCCTCGATCGTGGCCTCGACCACGAGCTTCTCGGAGTTCAGCTGCTGCATCATAAGACCCTGCTGGAACAGAGGAATGTTGTCACGGCTGATGATCTCGGGGCCGTTCTTGCCAATGTAGGCAGGCAGCTCGACCATGGCGTCGTAGGGCATGTTGGGGATAGCGCCCTTGTTCTCGCAAATGACCAGGAAGCGCTGCTTGGTATCGTTCTTCAGAGCGATAGCCAGGTCGGCAATCCAGTCGCCGTGGCTACCCGCATAGAACGTGCTCTCGTCGATCTCGCCGGTCTTCTCGTAGTGGTCGATGCCGTCGAAGAGGTTCTTCTCGCGCGTCTCCTCAACCTCGTTAGCACGGGTGCGCTCGGGGTTGGAATGCTCGACGAACTCCTTCTGCTGCAGGTAGTAGTTCAGATACGTGTTGGGCAGGTACTCCGGGAAGCACTCCATGATCTCGTACTCGCCCTTCCAGACGTAGTACCAGCTGCCCTTGGTGTGGCGGTTCTGCTCGGGGTGCTCGTCAGTGGCCTCCTCGGGCTTCTTTGCCATGAGCGAGCCCATGCCCTTGAGGTAGGAGTCGGGCAGCAGAATCTCATGCTCCTTGATGTACTCGCGCAGCTGCGGGAGCACCTCCTCGCCCTTGTGGCGGATCGAGGTGAACCAACCAAAGTGGTTGAGGCCAAAGTAATCGTACTCGACATCCTTCTTGTCGATATCGAGTGCGGCGCAAACCACGTCGATGATCGCGATCGGCATGTCGCAGATGTTGATGATGCGAGCGTTGGGACGCAGTACGCGGCAGCCCTCGGACACGATGGCAGCAGGGTTGGAGTAGTTGAGAATCCAGTAGTCCTTCTTGGCGTACTTCTCAACGTCATCGATCAGCTCGACCATGGGGAAGATGGTGCGCATGCCGTAGGCAAGGCCGCCGCAGCCGCAGGTCTCCTGACCCACGCAACCGTGGCGCAGCGGAATCTTCTCGTCCTGCTCGCGCATGGCGTAGCCGCCCACGCGCATCTGGGCAAACACGAAGCTCGCGTCGGTAAAAGCCGTCTTCTTGTCGGTGGTCACCGTAAGCTTGATGTCCAGGCCAAGGTCCTCGTGCAAAATCCAGTCCACGAGCACGCCGATCTTGCGCTGGCGCTCCTCATTGATGTCGTACAGACGAATCTCGTCAACGTCGAGCTCGTCCTTGCGCAGGGCGATGGACTTGACGATGCCGGGGGTAAAGGTGGATCCGCCACCACACAGAGTAATGATCATTGTTTACTGCTCCTTCTCAATTGCGTTTTCGACCTTGTCGCGCATCTCGGCGACCTTCATGCCAAAGATGATCTGGATATTGTTGCCGTTGCGGTTGATGCCGCTGTTGGGCACGTGGTTGATGAGGTTCTCATCGATGAGGTCCGGGTTCTTAACGTTCACGCGAAGACGCGTAAAGCAGTTCTCGAGCTCCTCGATGTTGTCCTTGCCGCCAAGACCTGCGACCAGGTCGGCAATACCTGCATCGACGCCCTCTGCGGGAGCTGCGGCAACAGCGCCCTGCTTCACCACGACAGACGCGGCGGCCTCGCCCTCGGCAACGGACTCGGCGAGCTCGGACTCCTCCTCGCGGCCAGGCGTGTGGAGGTTGAGCTTCTTAATCAGGAAGGTGAAGAGGAAGAAGTACAGAGCGGCGTTGACGACTCCGAGCACGAGCATCATCGGCCAGTTGGTCTTATCGACACCAAGGACCAGGTTGGAAACCACGATGTTGATGATGCCGCCTGCAGTCGAAGCGGGCACGGAGAGGACCTTGAGCAGGACCAGGAAGATACCGGAAAGAACCGAGTGAACGACAAAGAGCACGGGAGCGGCAAAGACAAAGAGGAAGTCCATGGGCTCGGTGACACAGGAGAGCACGGCGGTGATGATCAGCGGGATGATAACGGCCTTGGTCTTATCCTTGTTCCCCTTGTAAGCGGTGAAGATAAAGGCGAGACCGATACCGATGTAGGGCCACAGGTTGTTGAAGGTGTAGCTGTTGAAGTAGGTGCTATCAGAGAAGGGCTGGCCCGTCATTGCCATCTCGGCGACACGGATGGGATAGGCGCCGGCGATAACCTGATCGCCCAGCGTAAGGGTGCCACCCACATCGGAGAACTGGAACGGGGTGTAGATGAGGTGGTGCAGACCGGTGGGAACGAGCAGCTTGTTGAGCATGCCGTAGATAAACAGACCAATGTTGCCCGATTCCTTAATGATGCCGGCAACGGAGGAGATGGCACCCTGAACCGGAGGCCAAACGATGCAGAAGCCCGCGCCCATGATCCAGGAAATGATGATCATGATCAGGAACGGAAAGCGAACACCCGAGAACATCGAAAGGGCAATGGGGAACTGCTTGTTCGAGTACTTGTTGAACACGGCACCGGTGATGCAACCAAGAATGATGCCGCCAAACACGCCGGTATCGAGCACCTGAATGCCCATAACGGTGCTCTGGCCGGTTCCGGTAAGACCGAGCATGCCGCTCGCTTCGGCAAGAGAGCCGGTGGCGTTGAGCACGATGTTGTTAGCCTGCAGGAACAGGAAGAACGACATCAGGGCAATCAGCGAAGCATGGCCCTTGTTCTTCTTTGCCATGGCGCCGGCGATGCCCACGCAGAACAGAATCGAGAGGTTGTTGATGATAAACATCAGCGACTGATAGACAACGGCGCCCACAAGCTGGAACGGACCGGAGCCCAGCACAGGGATCACGGCGCAGATGGTCTTGTTGGTCAGAATAATGCCCACGATGAGCAGAATGCCGGCAACCGAGAGATACATCATCGGCTGAACGATTGACTTCGCGAACACCTCCAACGGCGCTTTGAAATTGAACTTCTTTTTTGCGGTCATAGCGGTACTCCCCTTCCTTTTCCGCAAATTAAGACAGATGTGCCCTGGACAAGACCGTGAGCCTTGCCTTATATCAATCGATGTGTGGGCACGTTATGCCTAGAGACCAGGTTCTCCAAGCAGGTTAACAATGTGATATGCGAGATAACTCTTCTCGGCATCGGTAACGACAACGTTATAGGTAGACGCTAAGTGGTCGGCAATTGACTCCGCACACGAGAACGCCCTCGGATACGCCGTTTCATCGATACGGAACAGCGCGTCGCCATTGATCTGCCCGGCCGCGGGGTCAAGCGCCCGCTGTGCGAAAAACTGCAGGTGGCGGACGAAACGCTCATAGGGCAGCGAGGTGTCATCGAGGGTCGTAGCATAGCGCTCGGAAACAATCGCAAGCACGTCGCGAACAAGCTGGACCGAGATGATGAGACGGTCGGAGCGTTGCGGCATGGTGGCGTTGACGATATGCAGCGTAATAAAACCCTGCTCTTCTTCGCTCATCTGGATGCCCATATACTCCTTGACAATCTGCAGCGCACGGCCCGCAAGCGCATACTCCTTGCGATAGAACTGCTGGATCTCGAGCAGCAACGGATTCTCGCAGGGGACGCCCTTGCGCTCGCGCTCCAAAGCAAGGCTGATATGGTCTGCGAGAGCAATGAGAATCTTGTCGTTGATATCAACATTGAGCTCTCGACGAAGCATCTGAACGATGTCCTCGGAAATCACGAGGTTGACGGTGGGGATGGACTCTAAAAGATGTGCCAAGCGGTCAATCGTACGCGAATCCTGAGAAGTTCCCTCCTGCAACGCGTAGGTCTTTTCGACCGATGCCTCGTCGATGGCATCGCCGGCATGACGGCCAAAGCAGAGGCCTCGACCGATGACGATGAGCTCAGAGCCATCGTCCGAAGTGACCATTGCGACGTTGTTGTTGAAAACTCGCTTGATAACCACGGTACCCACCACAAGACTTTACTCGGAAAGCCAGACGACAGGCTCTTTAACAGCAACAGGGCCGGAAGCGTGCTCACGAAGAGTCGAGTTCTCCGAACGCTCGCACACGATAACGAAGACCGTGGGATCGAAGCCGGCGGCGCGGACCGCGTCGAAATCGACCTCGACGAGGGGCTGGCCCGCGTCGACATGGTCACCCTGGGCAACAAGCGCATGGAAGCCCTTGCCCTCAAGTTTAACAGTGTCGATTCCGATATGCAGCATCACCTGAGCAGAGCTGTCGTCGGACATGATGCCCAGTGCATGCTCGGTCGGGAACAGCGCCGCGACGGTGCCGGAAACAGGAGCGCACACCGTTCCCTCTTGGGGAACCACGGCAACGCCATCGCCCACGGCACGGCTGCTAAAAGCGGGGTCATTGGTATTTTCTAGATGAGCAAGCTCGCCGGAAACGGGAGCGAGGATTTCGAACTCGGAAGCTGCAGTCTTCTGCTCATCCGAACCGCCCATCAGGCGAGAAAAGAAACCCATGGTGGCATGTCCCTTCATAAATATAGCCCAACCAAAATCAAGCGAATGCATCCATAGAGACACACCCGTTCAAAGACTTTGGTTAGGCCCACGTCCGAGGGACTCGGTAACCTTCCGCATTTCTTTTTACGGGAGTTATTGTAGACAAGCCCAAAGCCAGAACAATCATTATGACCGGTGAGCGGTATTTTTTCTTCGATAAACGGTATTTAGGCGGCACTTAGGGACGTTCCTTTTCTGCCGGCACCCAGGGGCACTCCTCACTCTGGTGCGTTGGGGACAGGTTTGTTTGCACCAGGTTGGTGCAGATTAGCCTGTCCCCAATGCACCAATTTCGTATGCACTAGATGAAGAGCTCGCATTCCTTCCGCACGACGCAAGCCTTGCTCAGCATCTGGGAAACAGCGGATAGCTTGTTGGGATCAAGCTTGCGAGCGCCTCGCGGACATACGGCAATGCAGCGCATGCAGGAGATGCACGCCTCGCCAGCTGCTCGCTTGGGGTCGCCCTTGTCGATAGCACAAACGGGGCACGCCGCGGCGCATGCACCGCAGGAGACGCAATCCTCTGTTGCCTCGGGTGCCATGCGGTGACCTCCGGCTTGTTTATAAGGACGATTGCCGGGAATAGAGGGCTCGGATGCATCCTCAGTCAACAGCTTTTGCTGAATTTGCTGCGCAAACTCTGCGAGCTGCGCCGCATCCTGCGCATCCGGTCGCCCAGCAGCAAACTGACGAGCAACGGAATGCTCAGCAATAGCAGAAACCGCTGCAACCACCCTAAATCCGGCGCGCTTCGCAACGTCCTCCAGCTCTACGAGCGTGTCCTCAAACGCGCGGTTTCCGTATACACAAACCAAAACAGCCCGAGCCCCGTTGCCGCGCACCATGCCCAACCGGTCAGCCACCACAGCCGGGATTCTACCGGCATACGCCGGCACAGAGATTACGGCCACGTCGTCCTCAGTCATCGAGACAGCGCTGAAATCTAGCCCGCTATCGGTCAGATCGACGGTAACGGTATTTTTGTCCAGCGCCCCGGCCACAAGGCCAGACACCTTCCGCGTTCCACCCGTCGGACTAAACACAATTTCGAATACGTCCATCGAGGCACCCTCCCCCTACGCCTGGCAACGCGTCAAGCCGTTTTCACATCCAGCCAGAGTATACGGTACGTGGGATCCCCGTTTTGGTGCACCAAACACCCCAATGCACCCACCCTACGCTGTCTGCCTCTTCGTTTTGTATTAATTACGGTACAGATTGTATATATTTACGGGATACCGCCGTGTTCTCCTGAGGTACCCCATCCTGGACCGTGCAAAAAACGGAGTATTCTGCAACGTGACCGCGCCAGCACCGCCGCGGGTGGGCAAAACTGTAGGGCGCCGTATCATTCTAAGTCCCGACATGGCGAGAATGACGCGCCCCTGCTCCGGAAAACGGCGAAATCTGACTCGGAACGCTCGCTAGGGATATCCGAAGGCCACCGTTGGCGACGTCGAATCATATGCAGACAACTCGAACTGCAGAATACTCCAAAAAATGCACGGCGCACCCCATAGGACCCATTGCTGCATGGCGGAAAATAGGTCCTCAGCATCCCCCAGATGCATTCCCGAGAAAATCACATTTGAACTAGCGATCGGATACGGCAAACAAAAAGGGCCCCGAGCGTGGTTGCTCAGGGCCCTTGGTTCACCTCGCTCTAGTGGGCGATGCGTATGCTATTTGCGCTTGCCGCCGCCGTCACCGGGACGACGGGAGCTGCCGCCGCGCTTGCCGCCACGGCTGTTGCCATAGCTGCCACGGTTATCGCGACCGCCGGCGCGGCCGCCGCGGGAGCCGGCCTGGTTGCCGCCACGCCCGCCACGATAGCCGCCACGACGCTCCTCGCGGGTATCGTCGTAGTTGCGCCAGTCATCGCGACGATCGCGGCTGGCACGCGGATCACGACGATCGCGCGACTCGTTAGAACGGCCAGCGCCGCTGCGGCCGCCATTGCCGCGAGCACCCTCGCGACGCTCGCCGCCGCGGCTACCGCGCTCTTCAAAGCACTTGCCGCCACGGGACTCACCGCCACGGGCACCTCGCTCACCGCGACCCTCGCCGCCGCGACGCTTATCACGGCCACCGCGCTCGTCATCGCGACCGGAACGACGACGGTCGCCCGAGCCGCGCTTGCCGCCACGCGAGCCACGGCCCTCGTCCTCGCGATCGACACGACGACGGCCACCGCGGTCCTCGTCCTCGCGGCGACGGCGATGCGCCTCGCCCTGGAACTGCTTGGCACGACGCTCGGCACGGTTACCGCGCGGGGCCTGCTCGACGGCGGCAGCACCGCCGCGCTCCTCGGCAGCCACCTCGCGGGCCACGCTCTCCACAGCCTCGTCCACGCGAGCCTGAACGCCCTCGCGCACGCGGGTCTTGCCGCCGCGCTTGGGACGGCTCGGACGCTCGCCGTCGCCGCGGCGCTCGTCGCGACCGCGGTTGGAACGACCAGCAACGTCGCCGTAATCGTCGCCGTTGCGCTTACCGTCGCGACGCGCTTGCTCGAGTTTCTTCTTGCTCTTGGACTTGCCGCGCTTGGTCTTCTTCTTCACCTTAAAGGCGGCAGGATCGCGCTCGGGGTCAACGGCGGGCGGGTTGGGACCCACGTGCAGGTCGCCCGCTTCGTAAATATCGGCCGTCTTGTCCATGAGCTTCTCAATCTCGTAGAACTCGTCGACGTCCTGCTCGGTCACAAACGTAATGGCCCAGCCCAGCTCGCCGGCGCGGCCCGTACGGCCAATGCGGTGGATATAGTCGGTCGGCTCGGCCGGCACGTCGAAGTTCACGACGTAGCGCACGTCGCTAATGTCGATGCCGCGGGCGAGAACATCGGTTGCCACCAGCACGTCGACGGTGCCGTCGCGGAAGGCAGAAAGCGCGCGCTCGCGCTGGGCCTGGCTGCGGTTGCCGTGAATCGCGGCGGCCTTGATGCCCTTGCGCTCAAGGCGACGGCAGCAGCTGTCGGCGCGGTGCTTGGTGCGCATAAAGACGATGGTGCGCTCCGGGCCCTCCTTTTTGAGGAACTCAGGCAGCAGGTTGTTCTTTGCCTCGATGGACACCGGGAACACAAACTGATCGACGGTGTCGGCGGTCGACGTGGCCGGCGCGATCTCCACGCGGGCCGGGTCGCTCACCAGGTCGGTGATCTCGCCCACGGCCTCCTCGTCGAGGGTCGCCGAGAACAGCAGCGTCTGGCGCTCGGCCGGCGTCTCGCGCACAATGCGGCGGACGGCGGGCAAAAAGCCCATGTCGAGCATGCGATCGGCCTCGTCGAGCACCAGCACCTTGACCTCGTTCAGATGGCAGGCTCCCTGCTCGATCAAGTCGACCAGACGGCCCGGCGTTGCGACCAGGATGTCGCAGCCGTACTTGAGGGCAGCGGTCTGCGGCTTGTAGCTCACGCCACCCACGACGGTCACGGCAACGTGGCCGGTGACGTCGGCGATCTTGCTGGCGACCTCGTCGATCTGCTGGGCGAGCTCGCGCGTGGGGGTGATGACGAGCATCACGGGGCCGCGGCCGTTGCCCTCGGGCTTCTTGGCACCGCGACGGCGGTTGCGGCCGCCGCGCTCGCGTACGGGTTTGGGAGGAGCGATGTGCTCCAGGTTGTTCATGGTCGGCAGCAAAAAGGCAGCCGTCTTGCCAGTGCCGGTCTGAGCGGCGGCAAGCAGGTCGCGGCCTTCGAGCACCACAGGAATCGAACCGGCCTGCACGGGCGTCGGCGCCGTGTAGCCCAGGTTCTCGATAGCACGAAGCATCTCGTCGGAAAGGCCCAGCTCGTCAAAGGCGGGCAGGCTCTCGGTAGCGGACTCGACGGCCTGGGCAGCATTGGCCTCATCGGCAGCATCGAAGGCAGCCTGGGTCATGGCCTCGCGGGTCTCGTCCAGAATCTCGGCGTCGGTGACGTCGGATACAGAATTACGCATATGTTGTTGTTCCTTATCTGCACGCGCAATGGGCACGGCATGCGGCCGCGCGGGCGTGCTTGGTAGTGCGCTAATACATACAAAAACGGGTGCGCACAGAGAGGACGTTGCTCAGCACGCTGGCGATCGCTTTGGCAGCCCTATCACGCGCCGTCCAGACGCAGCAGCACTAAGCGATGGAGCAGATTCGCCGCGGGTTAGTATACCCGTGCTTCGCATGCCCCCACGTAAACCACAGATGACGAGGCGGACGCGGCGGGCCCGGCTGATTGTCTCAATCTGTAACGGCTGCGGAGCAAAACCGGCCCTAAATGTTACAGAACAAGACAGAGGGGGATTTCCGTCCAGTCCAAACCAAATCTCTCAGTCTTCCTGCAATTTCGAACATGTGGCCTATAATGTTGCTTTGGTTACGCTATATATTGCGCAGCCATTTAATACGTCGCCCACCGGGGGCCATTAATTCCTATCGCCATATTGGCTAGGAAGCAATCAAAGGAGGTATCCGTGGCAGCAGAGACGCCTTGCTCGGTCCTCTATAACGATATTCGCTCGTTCGGCGGTCTTAAACATCTTGAGATCGCCCGAATGCTCATCAATGGAAACTCTTATCTCGGCAGTACCCTGCTCGAGAAATGCTCTTCCAACCGCTCGTATCTCACCCGTTACATCGTCCATCGCGAGCCTGACCAGTGCGCGCCCGCCATCTACAGCGACTTTGCCATCACCACGCTCAATCTTTCCGCGGCAATCTGCAGCAAGCTCGGCAGCGGCGAGTCCGCCTATCAGGCAATCGCCGAGCACTATCGCGGCCCGGCCGCCAACGAAATGATGTCGGCTCTCGCCAGCTACAAGTTGGACAGCCGCCTATATGCAAATGCCCTCAATCGCATCGACAACTTTGACGGCAATGCCGTGCGCGAGAAGAGTACGCTTTACCTTATGCTCTTTGTGGCAACGGGGGCGCTCGCTGACCCCATCCAAGGCGTGGCCACCGTCGAGCGCTTTTGCGACAGCAAGACAGGCGGGCACTTTGGCACCACCGAAACTACCGTCGGACGTGGCTTTATGAGCAGCCTGGAGCAGCCGCGCACTGTCGCCCCCAACCTCGGTCTGCTCAGAACCCATGCCGACAACTGCGCCGACATGCAAATCCATCCCCTCACACGCGATCCGCGCGGCACGGTAATTGGGTCCTTGCCCAAAACCTCGCCCAGCATCACCGATGTAGGCACCGATGCATCGCGCGAGCATCTCCGCATTTGGCTCGAAGGTGGACGCTGGTACGCCCAGGGCCTTGGATCGACCAACGGCACAGTGCTCGAATCGGGCGCGGGCGACGGCGATATTGTGATTGAGCCGCCGCGCGACCAACGCGAACCCGGCAAGATCTATCCCCCGGTGGAAATCGAAAACAGCGACAGGCTTCACTTGGGTCTCCATACAACGTTTCTCGTTATTGTGGACTAGCGCGGGCGGTGATCGAAAGACGGTCACCGCCCGTCTTTCGTCTACTGCCTTCTACGTCGTAAACGACAATACCCAGCGGTATACGTGGGCAGTGCGGCTATCATAGTACTTTACCGATATCCGCACTGCCCACGTATACGCGCGGCAACCCATGCCAGACAAAGGAACGCCATGGATACTACCGATAGCGCCTATGGCGACAAACTCATCCGTCTCGATACGTTCGATACCGCCGTGGCAGTCGACCCCAGTGCCGAGGACGACGCCAAACGCCGGTTTATGACGCTTATTCTTCAGACGGCATACCGCGACAGCGGCAATATCGGACATGTGCTTCGCGCGACCAACACAAGCGGCGAGGTTTTTGCCGTCAAGCTACTCAAGGACAACGCCATCCTTTCCGGCCAAGCCCCCGACCGCTCCGCCGAGCAATCGGCCGCGCACCTGGCCAACACCGCCGCACTGTTCGAGGAGTACCGTCATCTGTGTACCGTCTCGCACCTGCGCGGATTTCCGCGCGTCTATGGCTACGGATCGTGCGAGGACGACCCGCTTATCCTCATGGAGTGGGTCGAGGGCACCTCGCTCAAACAGGCGCTGCCCTTGCTTCCGCACGACGCCTCGGGCGGGCTGACCACCCAGATGGTCGCCGCCGTCGGAAACGCCGTGCTTCGCGCGCTCTTGATGACCCAAGGCCTTGTGAATCCGGTCGTCCATCGCGACCTGTCGCCTGCCAATATCATGTTCCGCACCACCAGCCGAACGCTCGAGCAGCAGATTGCCGATTGCTCCTTTGACCCCTGTCTCATCGACATGGGCTCCGCGACCATGGCCCTCGGCGACGACACGATCACCCGGCGCGCCGACATCTGGCGCTTTGCCACGCCCGCATACGCCGCGCCCGAAATGCTCACGCAGGATATCGAAGGCATCGCGGCCCTTCGCCGCTCGCCCGCGATCGACGTCTATGCGCTTTCGAGCATTCTGTACCAGCTCTACAGCGGTCGCAAACCGTTCGATGTCGAGTCGACGGGTGCCGCGGCGACCGGCTCGTTCTACCTCATAAAGACCAAGACCAAACCGGCGCCGCTCGAGCCGCGCTGCGAGGGCGACAAAGCGCTTGTCCAGATCATCATGAAAGGCATCTCGGTCGAACAGGGCGATCGCCCTACCGAGCAGCAGATGCTCGAGGTGCTCTCGACATACCTCCCCGCTGCAGAATCTGAGGACCACGAGGGTGCAGGAGACGAGGCCGCAATTGATATCGATTCTGGCACGCACCTTAAGGTCGACGTCGCCGGCGAGCGCGCGCGAGAGATTTTGGAGCAGGCCCGGCACGACGTCATGACACGCCGTCGCTTTGTCATCGGCGGCGTCGTTGCAGCCGTTGCGGGGCTCGGCGTTATCGGGGCGGCAACCCATGGCTTTGGCATCCCCGACTACCTGGACGGCATCCGCGGTTCGCTTGACGACTACACCTGGGCTCAGCTGCAGGAGATTTCGCTCAAGATTAAGGCCGCCGAGACCCGTAGCGAGGCACACGAGATTGCCAAGCGCTACCACCTGCTCGACGTTGATGGGCATATCCCCTATCCGTGCACCAAGCGCGTGAAGCTCGCCAACGGGCTGGAGGTCGGCGCTCAGCTTGTGGGCATCCGCCACGATGAGCTTCTGGACGGGACGGGCAAGGCCGGGCTGACGTTTATGTTCGACGCGGGTATTGCCGAGCGCGATGCTGCGACTGAACCGCCGAGCGCCGGCTGGGCAGATTGCGAGCTGCGGGAATGGCTCGACGGCGACGGCCTTAAGCTGCTGCCCAACGAGTTGCGCGCGCTCATTAAAGGGGTCAAGAAGGTCTCGAACAATGTGGGCGCCGCCAACAGTGCATCGTGTCTGAGCGAGTTGCCCGCAACCCTTTGGCTGCCCGCCATGGTCGAGCTGTGCGGTACGCAACCGCCCGATTCGTTTGCCGAGGGCTATCACTACCTGGCAGACATCTACAACGGCGAGGGCAAGGAGTATCAGCTCTTCCGCGAGCTCAAGGTGAGCCCGTATTCCACGAACGAGACGATGGTCCGCCAGTGGAAGGGCAAGGACACCTGCTGGTGGGAACGAACGGTGAGTCCCGACACATCGGAGAGCGAAGGCACGCTCTATATGAACCGTGTGGGCTACGACGGCGACGTCTTTACGTACGCAACGCCTGCGGAAAAGCCAAGCAAGCGAACCTGCGTGATCCCCGGGTTCTGCATCTAGGGAGCGGGCGTCTTGCCGTGACGGGACCCCTCCCCGGCAATTGTCTAGATCTGTAACACCAGCTCGGCAGATACAGGTCTAGATGTTACGGAACGAGACAAAACCCCAACCCCGCGAGACAACATCTCAATCTGTAACAGTAAGGGGTCAAAAAACTCTCTAGATGTTACAGATTGAGATGATTGGTTAGGACGGCCACCGATTGAGCAGCCGCCCTCATCTGTAATGAAAAGTCATACATTCCAACCATTACTGGACACCCCCAGGGGGTATGGGTGTATAGTATCAGCAGGTTAACAATTCCAACAGCGAACCACAGAAAGGAGAAGCCATGGCTCAAGATAAGTTCGACGTGGGCGGCATGACATGCGCCGCTTGCCAGGCGCACGTGGACCGTGCCGTGAGCAAGCTCGATGGCGTCGAGAGCGTCGCGGTCAATCTGCTCGCCGGCTCCATGATGGTCGACTATGACCCCGCGCAGGTCACCCCCGACGACATCTGCACCGCCGTCGATCGTGCTGGCTACTCGGCCTCACCCGTCAGCACGGGCACCGACGCCGCCCAAAGCGGCAGTACGCAAGCCGGGTCCGGCGCCGCCCATATGGAGTCGCCCACCAAAAAACTGGAGGCCGCCGCCTCTGCCATGCGCACTCGTCTCATCGTCTCGATCGTATTCCTCATCCCACTGTTCTACATAGGCATGGGGCACATGCTTGGCTGGCCGCTGCCCGGCATTTTCACCGACCATACCCACAGCATGACGCTCGCCCTCACCGAGCTCGTCCTGCTTATCCCCATCGTCTATGTCAACGACGCGTACTTTATCAACGGGTTTAAATCGCTCGCGCACGGCGCGCCCACCATGGACGCCCTTATTGCCGTAGGCGCCACCGCTTCCGTCGCCTGGTCGTTCTATGCCATGTTTATCATGGCCGACCAGCTGGCCGCCGGGCAAATCCACGAGGCCATGATGACGGGCATGGACAACCTCTATTTTGAGAGCGCGGGCACGATTCTGTCGCTCGTCACCGTGGGCAAATACCTCGAGACGCGCAGCAAGTCCAAGACCGGCGGCGCCATCGAGGCGCTCATCGACTTGGCGCCCAAGACCGCGACCGTCGTTGCCGATGACAGCACCGAGACCACGGTGAACGTCGACAGTATCCTTCCCGGCCAGGTCCTGCGCGTGCGCCCCGGCGAGTCTATCCCCGTCGACGGCGTGGTACTCGAGGGCGCGTCGGCCGTGGACGAGAGTGCGCTCACCGGCGAGTCCATCCCCGTGGAAAAGACCGCCGGCGACACCGTCAACGCCGCCACCGTCAACCGCACCGGTTCGTTTACCTTCCGTGCCACACGCGTGGGCGCCGACACGTCGCTTGCCAAAATCATCCAGCTCGTCGAGGACGCCAACGCCACCAAGGCGCCCATCGCCCGCCTGGCCGACAAGGTCGCCGGCGTGTTTGTGCCCGTGGTGTTCGTGATCTCGGCCGTGACCTTTGCGGTATGGATGGCGCTGACCGGCAGCATAAACGAGGCGCTCACCTCCGCCGTGGCCGTGTTGGTGATCAGCTGCCCGTGCGCACTCGGCCTGGCCACGCCCGTCGCCATTATGGTGGGCACCGGCAAGGGCGCCGAGATGGGCATTCTGTTTAAGAGCGCCGAGGCGCTGGAGAATCTGCGCAACGTGGGCGCCGTGGTGCTCGATAAGACCGGCACCGTCACCCGCGGCAAGCCGGCCGTGACCGACATTGTGGTTGCCGTGCGCGCCGACGGCTCGCCCGCCATGAGCGAAAAGTCGCTGCTCAAGCTGGCCGCCGCGTTGGAGCGCTCGAGCGAGCACCCGCTGGCCGAGGCGATTATGGCCGAGTGCGAGGCACGCGGAATTGTCGCGCGCATGGTCGAGGACTTTGCCGCCGTGCCCGGTCGTGGCGTAACGGCGCGCGAGGGGCAGAATGTCATCGCCGCCGGCAACGTACGCCTGATGAACGAGTTGGGCGTTACCGTGCCCGCGGGTCTTACCGAGCAATTTGCCGCCGAGGGCAAAACACCGCTGTTCTTTGCCAAGAACGGCGAGCTTGTCGGCACCATCGCCGTGGCTGACGAGGTCAAAGAGACGAGCGCCGGGGCCATCGCCGCGCTCCGCAAGCTCGGCGTCGACGTGCGCATGCTCACCGGCGACAACCGCGTGACGGCCGAGGCTATCGCCCGCCGCGTGGGACTCACCAGCGAACAGGTCATCGCCGACGTCCTCCCCGCCGACAAGGAACGCCACGTGCGCGAACTGCAGGATGCGGGCGGCAAGGTCGCCATGGTGGGCGACGGCATCAACGACTCCCCCGCCCTGGCGCGCGCCGACGTGGGCCTTGCGATCGGCACCGGCGCCGACATCGCCAAGGAGGGCGCCGACGTGGTACTCATGCGCAGCGACCTCATGGATGTTGCGCGCGCCATCGAGCTTTCGCGCGCCACGATCCGCAACATCAAGCAGGACCTGTTCTGGGCGCTGTTCTACAACGGCATCGGCATTCCGCTGGCGGCAGGCGTGTTCTTCCCCCTCACCGGTTGGCAGCTCTCGCCGATGTTCGGCGCCGCGGCCATGAGCCTGTCGAGCGTATGCGTCGTAAGCAATGCGCTGCGCCTACGAACCTTTAAGCCTAAAGTGGCAAAATAGGTTCACCCTTAAGTCCATTTAGAACGGGTTTTCCAGGTGCCCGAGATTGACCTGAAAGAGGAGCGACGCGTACTTTGGTACGCGAGCGACGGCTTGAAGGCCAAGGTCGGGTGCCTGGGAAAGCCGACACAACAGAGAGGAATACCGATGCGATACACAATCAAGACTTCCGGCCTCATGTGCGGCCACTGCGACGCCACCGTCGAGACGGCGTTGCTCAACGTTGCCGGCGTGACCGACGCCGACGCCGATCACGAGACCCAGACCGTCCAGGTTGAGTGCGCCGACACCGTGACCGCCGAGCAGCTCGCTGCCGCCGTCGAGGGCGCCGGCGAGAAGTTCCACGCCCTGTCCGTGACCGCCGCGTAGCAGCTACCAGAAGCATTCGACCCCATCGACCAGAAACGAGGACCCGCCATGATGGCAGACCACAAATCGGTGACCCGCATGCTCAAGACGGCACGCGGCCAGATCGACGGCATCTTGCGGATGGTCGATGAGGACCGCTACTGCGTCGATATTTCCACGCAGCTCATGGCAACGCAGGCGCTCATTGCGCGCATCAACGCCGACGTGCTCAAGGCGCATATCGAGGGCTGCGTGACTTCGGCAATCGAATCGGGCGACGAAGACCTCAAGGCCGCCAAGCTCGCCGAGATCGAACGCGTCGTCGACAAGCTCTCCAAGTAATTGGGGCATTGGGGACGGACTGCTTTGCACCTTCTTGGTGCATCGGGGACAGGTATGTTTGCACCACCTTGGTGCAGATTGACCTGTCCCCCTTGCTCTAAATCGGGTATAAAGGCGTGCAGCATATCGAACGAAAGGCAATTTGCATGAATGACTTTATTAAGGGCCGCAATGGCGCCGATGAGCTCACCATCGTTATGGGCTTTGTCGGCATCGTCATCGCGATGATCGGATCGATAGCCCATATCCAGTGGCTCAGCTGGATTGCCATCGCCGTAATCGTGATTGGCGTGCTGCGCGGCCTGTCCAAAAACATCGATGCACGTCGCAAGGAAAACGCGGCCTTTGTCGCCGCGACCGCTAACGTCCCCGGCCTGGGCAAGTTCGTAGCGAGCTTGGGTAGCGGCACCGCGGCTGCCAACGCCTCGCGCACGGCCGGTACCAGCAAGGAAGACTTTGAGCGTGCCAAGCGCACGGCCAAGAAGATGTGGAAGGGTCGCAAGACCACAGCATACCTCAAGTGCCCCAACTGCGGCCAGATGCTCTCCGTCCCCAAGGGCAAAGGCAAGATCCGCGTCACCTGCCCCAAGTGCCACGCCAAGATGGAAACCCGCTCCTAGCGCCCGCACGCGGGACAAATTAATCAGGTTTGTTTGTCCCAAATCTTAAGTATTTGTTCGATAAAAAAGCCGAGGCCTCGTGTTGAGACCTCGGCTTTTTGCATGCGGCAACGGAGCTGCCCCTTTGTCACATCTACGCCACACCGTCGCGGGCGAGCTCCTCAGTCAGCGCTTCGGCAGGCATGGCCATAATCGCGTCGAGCTCGGCGTCCACCTCGGGAATACGCTTCACCTTGAGCTTGCGTACCAGATCACCGCGACACATCACATGCATCGGCTCACGCAGAGCGCACAGGTCATCGAGCGGATTCTTGCGCGTCACCAGGATATCGGCGGCCTTGCCGCACTCGATCGTACCGGTCTCGCCGCCCAGCCCCAGCAGCTCGGCGTTGACTTGCGTAGCCGTATGCAGCGCGAAGGCGTTGCTCACACCCACGTACTTGGCAAAATAGGCAACCTCACGCCACATGTCGTACTGCGTCACGAACGGGCAGCTTGAGTCCGTGCCCAGGCCCACCTTAATGCCAGCTTCCAGTGCGGCACGGGCGCTCTCGATGATGCCCGAGCACACGATGTCGCCGTTCTTCTTTTGTGTATCGGTCGAATGGGTCTTTTCCGGGTCGAGCAACACAAACGGCAGCGCCGGGCTGATCGTGCAGGTCACGCTCGGCGCGCGTCCCTCGAGCTGTGTGCCCGCGGCGCCGCGATACAGCTCCAGGATCTCGGGCGTCATCGGGGCACCGTGCTCGATCGTGTCGACCCCGGCCTCAAGCGCGGCCTTCACGCCCTCGGTGCTCTCGACATGAGCCATAACCGGCAGGCCCACCTCGTGCGCCGCCTTGCACGCCGCCGCGGCAACATCAATCGGCATGCGCAGCACGCCCGGCTCGCCAACTTCGGTCGCGTCGAACACGCCACCCGTCACGAACAACTTGATGACGTCGGCACCACGAGCGTACAAGTCGCGCACCTGTTCGGCCGCCTCGTCGGGCGTATTGGCGACCTGCGCGAACAGCCCCGCGCCGTGGCCACCCGGCACTGTAACGCCCGTTCCCGGCGCTACCAGACGCAGACCCTGATACTTGCCGGCATCGATAGCATCGCGCACGGCGATGTCGGCAAACAGCGGGTCACCCGCACCGCGCACCGTAGTCACGCCGCTTGCCAGCTGCTGTTGGGCGCTGCCTTTGAGGATGTGGCGAACGATGGCGCGGCCCACGGGATTGTCGAGCTTCTTCATCAGCGCGCCCGCATCACCCGCCGAGACCGGCTTGCCCGAACCGCACAGATGCACGTGCATATTGATGAGGCCCGGCATGAGATACGCCCCTGCCAGGTCGATGACCTCGGCCCCCGCTGGAGCTTGGGCCACAGCGCTCGGTCCCATCCAGGTGATGATGCCACGCTCGACGACCACGGCCATATCGGGCTGCGGCTCCATATGCTCCGAACCATCCAGAACGGTCGCATTGATAAACAATGTGGGACGATCGGCAGATGCCATATCGAGCTCCTCCCTCACGATTAACTTGAACATTTGTCCATTATCACCTAGTCCCGCTGGATTGCTGCAGACGCATCGGTTAACGGAAGGAAGAGGGGATGTGGGGAGACGGAACACGTTGCAGTCCCACCCCAGCGACACCAGGGAAATATCTCGATCTGTAACAGCTACAGGGTTATTAGGCCCCTTGATGTTACAGATCGAGACATTCGGTCGACGTTTCACCGGCTTGTCTCGATCTGTAACAATTACGAGCTCAAACAGCCTCTAAACGTTACAGATCGAGACAAAACCTCTCAGCGCCCATACCACTGGCATCTCCACTCCTCAGCCAATTCAACCTGCCGAGGAATACCCGCCAGCCTCATTTTCTCGATCAGCTTCCCCGGATTCTTGAGCTCATCAAACGTAAACCGAAGCACCTTATGCCCGAGCATTGTCAGATGAGATTCCCGCTGACGCTCTGCCACGAATGGGTCAGCCGACTCCCGACCCTCGCCGCTCTGCAAGGTGTACTTCCCCTTTCCGTCGAGCTCGCCGATGACACACGTCCCGTCCTCGAGCCGCCAAAAATAGTCGACGCGAAACACCTGGCTCGGATCGAGCGGGTCGCGAAACTCCACCTGCAGCTCCGGAACCGGAAAGCCGTACGCAATAAAGAATGCTCGGAACCGAGACTCGCCGCCGTTTTCAGACAGCCCGTCCGCATACGACGCAATCACCTGTGCCCTGCGATACCCTCGCCTGCCCTCGCAATCGGCGCGGAGGCGCTCGCACAAATCCCCACGTGATACGCCTTTCGCCCGCAGTGCAGAATCGGCAATCGCCAACCCGTAGGAGAACGGTGCACGCAGTAGGCAATCCTCCACCGTGCGCCAAAACGACGTCACCTGCACGCCGTCGACTTGTTCAAGTGCGCCCGCCGCCTGCGGACGCAACAGCCGACATCCTGCACTCAGCGGCACCGAGCAACCTGTCTTAACAAGATATCGTGGCCCAAGCAGATCATTCGGCACCTCCAGACCCCACAAAAGTGCCGCGTCATAGCCCCAAAACGCCCAATCGGGATGAAACTCCGCAAGCCCTTTGATGGCCCGCAGCGCTCGCTCCGTCGGCGTCAGCGCATCCCAATCATGTTGAAAGCAGAACAAATACGGCTCGGGTTCCGCGATATCGTCGGTTCCAACATGACGCCGCAGCCACATGAGCTCGGCATTGTCATGCGTTGCGAGCAGCGCACCTTGCTCGGTCGCCTCCGTGAGTCGCGCGAGCATCCTATTCCGCGCCAACGTGTTGCGAGTCGTATGCTTGTGCTTGAAAACGGTATTAGACACTTCCATCACCACCACATCGGACAAATGGACCATCGTCACCGTTGCCTCCACCGACAAACGTCTTGATCTGTAACAAGAAGAACGATTTTTGGACTGTAGATGTTACAGATTGAGACATTCCCCCCAGCCAGGTGCCAAACGTCTCGATCTGTAACAGTTAGACGTTCTCCAGGCCCCTAAACGTTACAGATTTAGACAAACCAGCGGCGCCCAAGCATTCGTCTCGATCTGTAACAGGTAGACCGGTGTTTTGCCCCCAAACGTTACAGATCGAGACAAAAAGGCAAAAGGCAAGGCAGGCGACAACTACCCATCCCCTACTCCCACTCCTGCTCGTAGATGTTGAGCGACTTTACGTACCGCCCCTGGGCGCCCATGATGTCGCGGACCAGACGCAAGAAGAAGCAGATGCACGAGGTGTCAAAGCCGTCCTGCAGGTCCTCCGGATGCACCGCACCCGGCCCATCGACCGCCGTATCGCTCAGCCGCGCGATGTCATACAGGTAGAGCTGTCCCGCCGTAAGCCAGACATCGTCGACGCAGGCGAGGCGCACCGCAATCGCGCCGTCACTCCAGTGCTCCTTCTGCATGATATGCGAATCGTAGACATCAAAGCGATGATCGGTGCGCGTGTCCTTCAGCACGACCATGCCGGACGCAGGATTCTTGTCCAAAATGCCAAAGCGCGAGAAATACTGCGTGTCGCGTACCTGCTCGAGCCGCTTGAGCGAGGCAGGCGAAAGCGATGCCGGCGGCTCGTCAACATATAGCTCGAGCAGCGTTTTGCCATGGCGATAGGGGCGCTCAAACAGCAGCCAATCGGTAAACGCCATGTTGTAGGCCATGATTTCGTTTTGCGAAGGCTCGGCGCAATAGCTGAGCCACGGGTCGACAATGATCTCGAACTGTTCGCGCGCCGGCTCCAGGAATTGAAACTTCCGCAGCATCCAAAAGTGAGCCATGTCGGCAATATCGTTGCCGACGGCTTCAGCCAGCTCTGCTCGGTCAAAAGCGTGGTCAGTCATGGCATCCTCCTCAAACTGATGGACCTCAATTTGAGCTTACGAGGAGGGCGAGCAACCGAGGCAAGCGCGGGCAAAATAGGCCTTCGGCTGCAAACCAGATGCTAACCAAACACTTGACGGGGCACTTGACCGAATGAGCGTACCGCAAAGAAACCGCAGGTAGACATAGACAGCCAACCCGCCCTTTTGAGCCAGATGCCCGCAGCCACCACAGAAACAACAGGTGACCACAGCCCAAGAAGTCGCCAAATGAACACCCGTACGTCGACAAACGAGTAAATCGCTCGCAAAGAGTGCCCCCAACGACTAGACAAAAAATGACTAGTCATTGGGGACGTTCTTAAATGACTACTTTACAGCTCCAGCGCGTCGGCGACTTCGGCTGCGCAGGCCAGGGCATCGGCCATGGCGTTCACCACGAGCGAGCTGCCGTTGCGGGCATCACCCGCCACATACACCGGCGCGGCATCCGCGGCGACGCCCTCCGTGCGAGCCGCGAGATGCGAACCCTCGGCAGCCATCACCGGCAGCGGACGACCAGCGGTGGCAACAGGCACGCTCACCGCATCGAACACACCGTACTCCGGACCCGTAAAGCCGCAGGCGATGAGCACCAGCTGCGCTGGCACCTCGTGCTCGGAGCCCGCGATGCGCTCGGGCTTTCCCGCCGACCAGTCCAGATCGACCACGCGCAGACCCGCAGCCGCACCCTTCTTGTCCAGCAGCACCTCGAGTGTATCCACGGCCCAGGCACGCATCTCGCCACCCATCGCAGCGATAGCCTCCTGCTGGCCGTAATCGGTCTTCTTAACGTTGGGCCACTGCGGCCAGGGGTTGCCTACCGCGCGCTTATCGGGCGCAGCCGGCAAGAACTCAAACTGGCGCACGCTGCGCGCGCCCTGACGCACCGCGGTACCCACGCAGTCGTTGCCGGTATCGCCACCGCCAATGACCACGACGTCCAGGCCGCGTGCGTCAATAGCAGGCTCACCGCCATCGAGCACCGAGACGGTCGAAGCCGTCAGGTAGTCCACCGCGTACACCACGCCCGGAGCATCCACGTTCGCAGCCGAAAGACCGCGGGGCGCACGAGCGCCGGCAGCCACCACGACGGCGTCAAAGCCATTGAGCTCGGCCGTCACCGCAGAGTTCGTAACGTCGGCGCCCAGCTCGAACACAATACCCAGCTCGCGCATGAGCGCCACGCGACGCTCGACCACAGACTTCTCGAGCTTCATGTTGGGAATGCCGTACATGAGCAGGCCGCCGGGGCGGTCGTCGCGCTCAAACACCGTCACGCGGGCGCCGCGACGCGCGAGCTCCCATGCAGCCACCAGACCAGCCGGTCCAGAACCAACCACGGCGACCGTGGGCGCATCCTCCCCTGCCGGCTCAAAGCGGCGCGGGCCGCCGTTTGCCCACTCATGGTCGCTGATCGCGCGTTCGTTATCGTGAATCGTCGTAGGCTGGCCGTCGACCGAGCCCAGGTTGCACGCGGCCTCGCACAGCGCCGGGCACACGCGGCTCGTGAACTCAGGCATGGGCGAGGTGAGCGACAGGCGCGCGGCAGCCTCATCCCAGCGGCCGCGGTACACCAGCTCGTTCCACTCGGGAATCAGGTTATGCAGCGGGCAGCCGCTCGGACGTGCCTTGCCAAAGCTCACGCCCATCTGGCAAAACGCCACGCCGCACATCATGCAGCGGCTCGCCTGGGCACGGCGTGCATCGTCGTCGAGTTCAACGTACAGCGGATCGAAATCACGGCTGCGCTCCTCCACGGGGCGAAGCTCGTGGGTCACACGATCGATATCAAGAAAAGCACCGGGCTTACCCATGGCACTTACGCCTCCTTCTTGGTCGAAGCAACAGAGCTGGCAGCCACAGACGCAGCGCCAGCAGCACCGCCCGCAATATCGAAGCGAGCGACATCCGCGGCGCTCGCGCGACCGGTCACAATGTCAAACGCCAGCTCCTCGGCCTGCGCATGCGTCTTGCCGACGGCCTCGGCGGCGGCGACAATCGCCAGCACACGCTCGTACTCGGTCGGAATGACCTTCACAAAGTGCTTGCTCATCGTCTCAAAGCTGTAGAGCAGCTTGATGCCGCGCGGGCTCTGTGTCGCGTCCACGTGCTCCTGGATGAGCGCACGGACCTGCTCCAGCTCGCCGGCAGTCGGGGCCTTGAGCTCAACGCTCTCGTGGTTCACGCGGGCATCGAGCGTGCCGTACTGGTCAAAGACATAAGCCACGCCGCCCGTCATGCCAGCAGCGAAGTTCTGTCCGACCTCGCCCAAGATGAGCGCCAGACCGCCCGTCATGTAC
>DXMD01000004.1:32007-56803 GCA_019414385.1 Collinsella sp.
GTCATGTACTCGCAGCCATGGTTGCCGCAGCCCTCGACCACCACGGTGGCACCGGAGTTGCGTACGCCAAAGCGCTGGCCCGCCAAACCGTTAATGAAGCCGCGGCCGCTCGTAGCGCCAAAGAACGCAACGTTGCCCACGATGATGTTTTCGTCGAACTTGTAGGTCGCATGCGGGTTGGGGCGCACCGACACCTCGCCACCCGAAAGGCCCTTGCCAAAGTAATCGTTGGCGTCGCCGCACACGTTGAGCGTAATGCCGCGCGGCAGGAAGGCGCCAAAGCTCTGACCGGCCGAACCATCGCAATCGATGGTGATGGAGCCGGCGGGCAAGCCCTCGGGATGCGCCTTGGTCACCGCGTTGCCCAGGATGGTGCCCACGCAACGGTTGACGTTGGCGATATCGGCGCGGAAGCGAATCGGACGCAGATGTGCGCGGGCGTCGGCCGTGTAGGGCACAAACAGCGTGGAGTCGAGCGTCTTGTCGAGCTCGCTGTCCGCGGCCATCTGGGGCAGGAAGTGACGGCCGTCGGCACCCGGGATGTGGGCACCGAACTCGCAGGTCGCGCTTGCCAGCACGGGCGTCAGATCGAGCAGGTTAGCCTTGCGGTTGCCCGGGACCTCGATCTGGCGCAAGCACTCGGGATGGCCGACCATCTCGTCGACGGTGCGGAAGCCCAGGCTCGCCATGACCTCGCGCAGTTGCTCGGCAACAAAGAGCATAAAGTGCTCGACGTGCTCGGGCTTGCCGCGGAAGCCGCGACGCAAGCGGCAGTTTTGCGTGGCGATGCCGGCGGGGCAGGTATCCTGCTGGCAGTCGCGCTGCATGAGGCAGCCCATCGAGATGAGCGGCATGGTCGCAAAGCCAAACTCCTCGGCGCCCAGCAGGCAGGCGACGGCAACATCGGTGCCGTCCATGAGCTTGCCGTCGGCCTCGAGCACCACGCGCGAGCGCAGGCCGTTTTGCAGCAGCGTCTGCTGGGCCTCGGCAAGGCCAAGCTCCAGCGGCAGACCGGCGTGCCAGATCGAATCGCGAGCAGCGGCACCCGAGCCGCCATTGTGGCCGCTGATCAAGATCTTGTCGGCAGCGCCCTTGGCCACACCGGTGGCGATGGTGCCGACGCCGGCCTCGCTGACCAGCTTGACCGACACGCGTGCGCCGGGGTTGGCGTTCTTAAGGTCAAAGATGAGCTCGGCCAGGTCTTCGATGGAGTAGATGTCGTGATGCGGCGGAGGCGAGATCAGGCCGATGCCGGGCGTGGACTGACGGACCTCGGCAATCCAGGGGTAGACCTTCTTGCCGGGCAGGTGGCCACCCTCGCCGGGCTTGGCGCCCTGGGCCATCTTGATCTGAATCTCGAAGGCGCTGCACAGGTAGCGGCTCGTCACGCCAAAGCGCGCACTTGCCACCTGCTTGATCGCGGAGTTCTTGGAATCACCGTTAGCCAGCGGGGTCTCGCGACGCGGATCCTCACCGCCCTCGCCGGAGTTGGAACGGCCGTGCAGGCGGTTCATGGCGATGGCCATGCACTCGTGTGCTTCCTTGCTGATGGAGCCGTACGACATGGCGCCGGTGTTAAAGCGGCGGACGATGTTGAGCGTGGGCTCGACCTCGTCGAGCGAAACCGGCGTGCGGCCGCTGGCATCAAAGTCGAGCAAGTCGCGCAGACGCACGGCACGGCCGGTGCGGTGCAGGCGGGCGCTGTACTCCTTAAAGGTGTCGTAGCTGTCCTCACGGCAGGCGGTCTGCAGCAGGTAGACGGCCTGGGGGTCGATGAGGTGTTCCTCGCCGCCGAGCGGGCGCCACTTGGTCAGGCCCAGCGTGGGCAGCTGATCGGGAGCCGGGCTTTTAAGGATGGCGAGCGCAGCGTCATAGCGCTCGTTTTGCTCGCACTCAACGTCCTCGACACCCATACCGCCCACACGGCTCACCGTGCCGGCGAAGTACGCGTTGACGAACTCCGGAGTAAAGCCGACGGCCTCGAAAATCTGCGCGGAGTGATAGCTCTGCACCGTGGAGATCCCCATCTGGGACATGATGGAGACGATCCCCGCCGTCGCGGCCTTGTTGTAGTTGTCGATGCCCTGCTCGGCCGTCACGTCCAGGTCGCCGCGTGCTGCCAAGTCGCGGATGCACGCATGCGCATTGTACGGATAGATGCCGCTTGCGGAGTAGCCCACCAGCGCCGCAAAGTCGTGCGGGGACACGGCGTCGCCGCACTCCACCACGATGTCGGCAAAGGTACGCACGCCGGCGCGGATCAGGTGATTGTGCACGCAGCCCACGGCGAGCAGCGACGGCACGGGCACCTCGCCCGCAGCGGCACGATCGCTCAACACCACAATATTCACGCCGTCGCGGACCGCAGCCTCAACGTCCTCTGCAAGCTGCTTGAGCGCAGCCTGCAGCGCGCCCTCGCCGGCGTCGCGGCGGTAGACGGCACGGAAACGGCGGGTCTTAAAGCCCACGCGGTCGATGGCGCAGATGCGGTCGAACTCCTCCTCGCTCAACAGCGGACGCTCCAGGCGCACCAGCTGGCAGGCCGTACGGGAGTCCTCGAGCAGGTTGCCGTGGTTGCCCAGGTAGAGCGTGGTCGAAGTCACCATATGCTCGCGCAGGGCATCGATCGGAGGATTCGTGACCTGAGCGAACAGCTGATAGAAGTAGTCAAAGAACGAGCGCGTCTTCTTGGACAGGCAGGCCAGCGGTGCGTCGATGCCCATCGAGGCGAGTGGGGCCTTGCCCTGCTGGGCCATGGGACGCACGACCTCGTCGACGTCATCCCAGTGGTAGCCGAGCTTGGCCATACGCACGGCGGCGGGCACCTCGGCGTCCTCGGCGGGCGCGGGCGCGGCGGACTCATCGAGCGCGTCGACGGCCAGCGTCTCCTCGGCAATCCAGTCGTGGTAGGGCTTCTCCTTGGCATAGCGGGCGCGCAGCTCGTCGTTGTAGATCACGCGGCCGCGGGCAAAATCGACCTCGAGCATCTGGCCCGGTCCCAGGCAGCCGCTCGTCAGGATGTTCTCGGGGCGCACCTCGATGGTGCCCACTTCGCTTGCCAGCATAAAGCGGCCATCGCGCGTCACGTAGTAGCGGGCGGGGCGCAAGCCGTTGCGGTCGAGGGCGGCGCCCAGCGTGCGACCGTCGGTAAAGGCGATGGCCGCCGGGCCGTCCCAGGGCTCCATGAGCATGGACTGGTAGGCGTCGTAGGCGCGGCGCTCCTCGCTCAGACTGTCGTTGTGGTCCCACGGCTCAGGCAGCAGCATGGACGCAGCGCGCGTAAGCGGGCGACCGTTCATAACCAAAAACTCGAGCACGTTGTCCAAAATCGCCGAGTCGGAACCCTCGCGGTTGATGATGGGCATCACGCGCTCAAGATCGTGCTGCAGCACGGGGCTGTACAGGTTGGGCTCGCGGGCGCGAATCCAGTTGACGTTGCCCTTGAGGGTGTTGATCTCGCCGTTGTGGATGATAAAACGGTTGGGGTGCGCACGCTCCCAGCTGGGCGTGGTGTTGGTGGAGTAGCGCGAGTGGACGAGCGCAACGGCCGTCTTGACAGCGGCGTCGTTGAGATCGATGAAGAAGCGGCGCATCTGCGTGGCGACGAGCATGCCCTTGTACACGATAGTGCGCGAGCTCATGGAGCAGACGTAGAAGATCTTGTCGCGCAGGGCAAACTCGGCATCGGCCTTCTTCTCGATAGTGCGACGGCACACGTACAGGCGGCGCTCGAAGGCGTCACCCGCCGGCGTATCGTCGGGGCGGCCCAGAAAGGCTTGCAGAATGGTGGGCATGCAGGCGCGTGCCGTCTCGCCCAGGTCGTGCGGGTCGACGGGCACCTCGCGCCAAAAGAGCAGCGGCACGCCGGCCTCGGCGCAGCCCTCCTCAAACACGCGACGGGCATCCTCTACGCCCTTGTCGTCCTGCGGAAAGAACAGCATGGCCACGCCATAGTCGCCCTCTGCCGGCAGAATCTGGCCGCACTTTTGAGCCTCTTTGCGAAAAAAGTGATGCGGAACCTGGAACAGGATACCGGCACCGTCGCCGGTGTTCTTCTCGAGTCCCGTGCCGCCGCGGTGCTCCAAGTTGACCAGAATGGACAGCGCGTCGTCCAGAATCTGGTGATGGCGCTCACCGTTGATATCGGCAAGTGCGCCGATGCCACATGCATCGTGGTCGAATTCGGGGCGATAAAGGCCCTGCTGTTGAGCGGAATCTGCCTGCATCGCGATCCTCCCCTAGATATTTAGACAGTCAGTTGAATAGGCATAGTAGGAGCATCAGGGCATCGTTGTGTTTCCCGCCCGTTTCGAAACAATCGCGTAACGCACACCTTACGAGTGGGCACCGCCGACCTCAAGGGCGGCAACAAGGCGCCCAAGTTCGGCTTGTAAGCTCACCGCTTCAAACATCTCAATCTGTAACAGGAGGAACCGATTTTGGCGCCTAGATGTTACAGATTGAGATTTTCTGCGGGACGGTTTTGGTTTGTCTCGATCTGTAACACGAAGGGTCGGTTTTGGCGGCAAACTGTTACAGATCGAGACATTTCGGCAGCCCCCTTTCACCATCCCATTCAAATACAACAATTTTGTTAGTCTTGGTTAACTTTTAAGCTTAAAACGGGTATCCTTTGCGGCGTCAAGCAAACGGCACGCACACCGTGCCAGATCAAGGAGGCCCCTATGGCGCACCAAGCAGACCAGCAGACGATGCAACTCGTCCTCATCCGTCACGGAGAGTCCGAGTGGAACAAGCTCAACCTGTTCACCGGCTGGACCGATGTTGAGCTCACCGACACGGGCCGCGAAGAAGCCGCAGCAGGCGGTCGAGCCCTCAAAGAAGCCGGTTTCGACTTTGACGTCTGCTACACTTCGCGCCTCAAGCGCGCGATCCACACCCTCAACATCGTGCTCGGCCAAATGGATCGCGAGTGGCTGCCCGTCATCAAATCCTGGAAGCTCAACGAGCGCCACTACGGAGCGTTGCAGGGTCTCAACAAGGCCGATGCCGCGGCGGAGCACGGCGACGAGCAGGTGCTCATCTGGCGCCGCTCCTTCGATATCTGCCCGCCGGCACTCGAGCCGAACGACGCGCGCGATCCCCACACCCAGGAGCAATACCGTGATGTCGCGCCCGATCAGCTGCCCTATACCGAATGCCTCAAGGACACGATCGCCCGCGCCTGGCCCTATTTCGAAGACGAGATTCGCCCCCAGATGCTCGCCGGCAAGCGCGTACTCATCGCCGCACACGGCAACTCCCTGCGCTCACTCGTCATGAAGCTCGAGCACCTCACGCCCGAGGAGATCCTCAAGGTCAACATCCCCACCGGCGTGCCGCTCGTCTACACCTTCGATACCGATTTCAATGTCCTCGACAAGCGCTACATCGGCGACCCGGCGACCATCGCCGCCAAGATCGACGCCGTGGCCAATCAGGGCAAAGCGCACAAGTAGCCCCAGCCCAAATCCGACGCGTGGCGCCGCACGACCCAGATGCGACGTCACGCCGCCCATACGCAGGAGCGCACCATGCTCAACCATCTCAAACAACACTTTGGCTCCCGACGCACCGGTGGTCACGGAGGCCTAGACATTGCGCGGCATATCGGCCCCGGGCTGCTCGTGACCGTCGGCTTTATCGACCCGGGCAACTGGGCCTCCAATATGGCCGCGGGCTCGCAGTTTGGCTACGCGCTGCTGTGGATCGTCACGCTGTCCACGATTATGCTCATCGTGCTGCAGCACAACGCGGCGCACTTGGGCATCGCCACGGGCGCCTGCCTTGCCGAGGCCACGACCCGCTTTCTCCCCCGCATCGTGGGACGCGCGGTGCTCGGCAGCGCCTATCTCGCGACCATCGCCACCGCCATGGCCGAAGTCCTGGGCGGCGCGATTGCCCTTCAAATGCTCTTTGGGCTGCCCGTGCGTGCGGGCTGCGTCATCGTGGCGGCAGTATCGATGGCGATGCTCATGACGAACTCCTACAAGCGAGCCGAACGCTGGATCATCGCCTTCGTAGGCGTGGTAGGACTCTCGTTTTTGGCCGAGCTTGCACTAGTCAAGGTCGACTGGCCGCAAGCCGCCGCAAGCTGGATCACGCCCAGTATGCCCACTGGCTCTGCCGCGATTATCGTGAGTGTCCTGGGTGCGGTCGTTATGCCACACAACCTTTTTCTGCACTCCGAGGTCATCCAATCCATGCACTTCGAAGGCCAAGGCGAGCAGGTTATCGAAGAGCGTCTGCGCTACGAGCTCTTCGACACGCTCATTTCGATGGGCGTGGGCTGGGCAATCAACTCGGCCATGGTCATCCTGGCCGCAACGACCTTCTTTGCGCACGGCATGGTCGTAGACGACCTCGCCGTCGCAGCGGCCACGCTCTCCCCCATTCTGGGCCCGGCGAGCTCGACCATCTTTGCGGTAGCGCTGCTGTTCGCGGGACTATCGAGCAGCGTGACAGCGGGCATGGCGGCGGGGACCATCACTGCGGGCATGTTCGACGAGGAATACGATATCCACGACCGACATTCCTCGATCGGGGTGGCGGCCTGTTTCGTCGGCGCAGTGACGGCGTGCCTGGTCGTCCCAAATCCTTTTGAAGGTCTCATCTGGAGTCAGGCACTGCTGTCGCTTCAGCTACCGATTACGGTCTTTGTGCTCATACGGCTCACCAGTTCACCCCGCGTCATGGGCAAATACGCCAATTCGCGTCCACTCAACGCGCTGCTCGTAGGGATCGGTGCCATCGTGACGATTCTCGATGTCGTGTTGTTGACAGGGATGTAATGGGGCGGGGCACCTACTCAGGCAAACGTCTCGATCTGTAACATCTAGACCCGCTTTCGATGTCTAGATGTTACAGATTGAGATCTTCTGCCGGACGGTTTTGGTTTGTCTCGATATGTAACAAGTGGGCCCAATTTCCACCGTTAGATGTTACAGATTGAGACAAAAGGTCGGTCGGACTCACAACAGACAGGATCGGTCAACAGCAACCGTGATCCCTTGGGGGCGGAGGAAAAGGGTCCCGGCCGAGAATTCGACCGGGACCCTTGGACAGAGCTATGTTCGGCTTTCGCCGTGTGCCTGCGAGTTACTCCTCGACGAGCTCAAACTGATCGGGACCGACGCCGCACACCGGGCACACGTAGTCCTCGGGCAGCTCGGGCGTGTCGACCTCAACCTCGTAACCGCAAACGGTGCACACAAACTTATACGTCTTCTTCTCCTCAGCCATGATGTTCTCCTCTCGAACGTGACTGCTGGTGTACTTACTTATTAGTATATATTCTCAATAACATAATGCAAGTATTTTTAGAACATTTCTAGCCTTGATACGACGAGGCTTTGGGCGGCGTCTTGCCCTTTAGCACCTTGTGATAGTAGTCGTACGTCAGCGGCGTCTCGTCGCTCAGGCGCTCGGCATCCTCGACCTCGCCAATAAACAGCAGATGCGTGCCCACATCCACAGTGTCGATCAAACGGCAGCTAAACAGGGCCGCCGCGTGCTCGGGCACATAGGGCATGCCCAGAGCCGTCTCGCGGGTCTCGTATTTGGCAAACTTGCCATAATCGCTGCTGGTGCGGAACCCAAAGTTACCGATGTAGAGCATGTCGGCGGTCTGGTCAATCACGGTCAGCGCAAAAGCCTTAGCCGATGCGATTACGCCGGACGTGACATTTTCCTTGTTCACGGCAATCGAGATGCGCGGCGGGGCGGATGTCACCTGCACCGCTGTGTTGATGACGCAGCCGGCACGCAGCCCGTCCGCCGCGGCGCTCACCACGTACAGGCCACTCGGCATGGTAAAGAACGCAGTTTTGTCCATAACGATCACTCCCCTAGCTCGGGTTGGAACCTCATGGATGTATGTACCCACAAAAAAGGCGACGCCCATAACGGACGCCGCCTTTGAGACATATGTGTCAGAACAGTAAGAAAGATGAGACGCCCGCAGTTGCGGTGAAATAGGGACTGAATAGCCCCTCAAATAGGCAAAACAGTCCGTATTCCACCGCAACTTATACAGAGTGCCTAGCGGTTGCGTTCCTTAAGGGCGCGGTCGATCTCGCGTTGGACATCACGCTTGGCCATGTCCTCGCGCTTGTCGTAGAGCTTCTTGCCGCGACCCAGACCCAGCAGCAGCTTTACGCGGCCGTCGGTATTAAAGTAGAGCTCCAACGGAACCAGCGCATAACCACGGTTGCGAAGTTTGCCGTCAAGAAAGTCGATCTCCTTGCGGTGCAGCAGCAGACGACGCCGACGGTCGGGATCGCGATTCCACACGCCACCATGGCTATAAGGGTGGATATGCAGTCCGACGAGCCAGCACTCGCCGCCACGAATCAGCGCAAAAGTGTCAGTGATCTGACAGGCGCGCTCGCGAATCGACTTGACCTCGGTGCCGCTCAGCTCAATACCGCACTCAAACGTCTCATCGATAAAGTACTCGTGATGTGCCGAGCGATTCTTGGAAATGAGTTTGCGCTCGCGCTTACTGGGCATCGCCGGCCTCCTTGGCGCCATCGGCGTTTGAGCCCGCAGCCTCGCGCTTTGCCTTGCGCTCGGCATTGAGCTCGGCATCGCTCTCACGCACCAGTTTGATAATCGCCGCGCAGGCCTCCTCGCCCACCAAGTCGCGAGCACGTACCGTCAGGCGCGTCGCCTCCTGCTTGTCGCCGTCGCTTGCAGCATCGGTCGCGCACATAATCAGGCAGATGGCAATCTCGGCCGAAGGCGAGGTCGGAACGCCTTGCAGGGCCAGTTCACCCATCACGTGCTCGTCGCTCTCATCGGCGGCATCCGGATAGGTGGTATGGATCTTGTTGAGCAGGCGCGTCGTATGCGCATCGTTGGGCGCCAGGCGCAGCGCCAGACGCGCGCAGCCCACGGTAGCCGAAACGTTCTCGGTCTCGGGCTCCAAGAAGTACTGACCCAGATTGGCGTAAGCGCGGGCGGCGCACTTGCCATCGCTTGCACGCTCCAGCACCGAGAACGAGAGCGATGCCCATTCCTGCTTGTCTTCGAGTGCGCGGAACAGCTCGGCCAAATCCAAGCGATAGTTGCAGTTCATGGGGTCCCAACGCACAGCCTGCATCAGGGCATTGCGAGCGCTCACATAATCCTGCTGGCGAATGTAGGCAAACGCCATATCAGAGTACAGGCGGTCAAACGGCACCTCGACCTGCACGAGCTCGCGCGGATCCTTCTCCACGCGGCGATAGGCCAAGCGCTCAAACTTGCTATCAAAGCTAAAGTATTGGCGCTTCTCCTCCGTCTTGCACTCGGCGTCGATATACTCCTCGGCGAGCTCCACCAGGCGCTCCAGCAGCGGCGTCGCCGTAGCCAGGTCGCCCTGCGCCAGATAGTTCTCGGCATACGTGATGTCTTGCAAGCTGATGGGCAGGTCCATGACAACTCCTCGGTCCAGGCGGCAGACTCAACGCGCCTTAAACATCGGTCAATACACAAAACCCGGGTCTCTTGCGAGGCCCGGGCGTTCAATTTTGGTAGCCCGTACCAGATTCGAACTGGTGATCTCCGCCTTGAGAGGGCGGCGTCCTAAACCGCTAGACGAACGGGCCATATGTAGCAAATGCAATGGCTGGGATGGAGGGAGTCGAACCCCCATTGACGGAACCAGAATCCGCTGTCCTGCCATTAGACGACATCCCAATGACTGCATCGCTGCGCTCGGCTGTGCCTTTGCGCAAGAAAGAAATATACGGGAAGTCTCGCCGTGACGCAAGCCCCAATTTTGACTTTTTTGAAATTCAGTCAAATTGGCCTAATTAAGTCCAACCCGTGAAGGACCTGTGAAGCCGACCGCTGTACACGAAGGGCAAAACGCCGCGAGCGGTAGCCGTCAACCGTTGGCAGATTCTACCGCGAAAACGATAGCACCAGGCAACACAATCGAAGTATCAATGATCACGTAGATATCGAGGCGCCATGGACGAAGAGCTTGATTACCTATGGGAGACCCTGGGCCTTGAGATCACTGCCGACCTTTGGCCCGAACGGGACAAAATCCATCCCACACTGCGCCCCGCCATTACTGTGGTGCAGGCAAAATACCGCCGTGCATCCTTTTTGATCATGCGGATGTCATGGCACGCGGGACTCCCCGACCTTAAGCGAATCCAGGCAAGCCTCGTCGAGCTGTCCGGCATGCCGACCGTCATATCCGAGGCGCACCTGGAGCAGCGCCAGCGCGAGCGACTGCAACAGCAGCGGATTCCCTTTATCTGCCCCGGCGTTCAGGCATATCTGCCCTTTATGGACGAGGAGTACTGGAGCGGCAAGCCCAACAAACACGTAAAGGTCTACGATCCGCACGAATGGGCACAGCTGGCGGACTGACTGGGGCAGGCCCGCCGGCGGAAAGTGCGTCCCAGATTTCAAGCTCAAACTGGTCCCCACTTTCCCGTTGAGCCCTCAACCGGAAACCGTGTCCCGCAATCGAAGCTCAGAATGGGACGTGCTTTCCGCAACCGGCCACTTTGGGAAAGTGCATCCCATTCTGGAAGCGAATTCCGGGTCGCACTTTCCGCAGCCGCTACAGCAACGCCTCGGCCCAAGCCGCTTCCCTAAAGCCGGGAATCGCAAAGTCGTCGCCCACCAGCAGCGGACGCTTGACCAGCATGCCGTCGGTCGCCAGCAGCTCGTAGCACTCCCGATCCGTCATGCCCGCATCCAGACGCGCCTTCAGGCCCAGCTCTCGATATTTCATGCCCGACGAATTAAAGAAACGCCGCACCGGCAGCCCCGAATGAGCAATCCAGGTCGCAAGCTCATCAGCCGTGGGATTGTCCAAAACGATATCGCGGTCGATGTACTCTACCCCATGTTCGTCCAGCCATGCCTTGACCTTCTTACAGGTCGAGCACTTGGGATATTCAACAAACAGTACGGTCATGGAAATCCTCCGAATATAGATCGGCCAACGCAGGCACACGCCACACGAGGCGCCTTCGTATGATGGGCCAATTGTAGCCCACGGGTCACACGCTAAACGAACCGTACCCCGAATCCGCGTTTGATGAACGGCAGCAGCTCCATTGCCTCGGGCGTGATATGGCCCGCAACGTTCATGCGCTCGTCACCGGGGAGATCGACCCGCGCAATCTCAAGCTCGCCTTCGTAGCGCCCATATCCGCTATTGCTCACAGCGATCGACCCCGCCTTTCGCGGCAGGCCGGCTCCGGCATCCGTCGGCACGGAATCCGGCTTAAGCGTCGTACGTGACTCCTGAGACCTAAAGATGAGGACGCTCGAGTCGGGTCGGTCGTGATGAATCTGCCCGCGCACATAGGCATAACTGAGCTCAAGCTCGCATTGCAGGTCCACGTATCCGGCGGAAACTTGAGCAAACTGCGCCCAGCCCGCATCGGAAAGATCGGGGTCGCCGACCAACACAATGTCGCAATCGGCGCCATGTGCAAGCTCAAGCATATTGAGGGCAACCTTTGACGCGCGACCGCGCTGCGCCTCGACCGTCGGCAGTCCCTCGAATACCGGCCCGCGAACGTTAGCATCACCCGGCACAAAAGCCATGATTTCGAATCCAAGCGCCGCAAGACGAAGATTCACCCGAGCAATGTCCTCCAGAGCTAAACCGGTATAAGGCTTGGGGTAAAAATTGTGGCAGGCGGCAAAACGAGTCACATCGGCACCGGCCTCACGCCACGATGCGATTTCATCAGAACTCACTGTCGATGCATTGACCACAATGCGAAATACACCGGACAGCTCCGCGACCCGCTGGGCGCTAAAGCCATAGTCCAAACGAAGGTATTCCAACCCCAGATCGCGCAAGTCCTCGATGCGCTCAAGCCCGAGCAAATCGCACGTGCGAGGCCCCACATCGGCAATGAGCGCAATGCCGCGGGCGGAAAGCAGCGACAGCACATGACGGACCTTATCGGCATACGCCGCTCCCCCATCCTCGGGAATATGCAGCGAGGTGAACGCATAGCGCGCACCCGCCGCGGCACCACGTTCAATCGTCCGCTCAATATCCTGCAGAGGGCTGGAAAGATAAATCGAAATACCCGTTTTCACGCTTCAACGCTCCTTTAAAAAAGGCCGGCGGAGCAGCTAGCCCCGCCGGCACAACCATAACATCAAGAAATCTGCCGCGCGCCGCGAACCCTGAGCAACACGGCTCGCGATATCAATCTACTCGCCAAAGAACTCGTTGATCTTCTGCTCGTCGACGCCAAAGAACCACGTCAGGACAAAGCCGGCGGCATAGGCAAGCAGCATAGCGGCAACGTAGCCGAGCTGCTGGCCAGGAACGACGATCAGCAGGCCAAACAGACCGGAAACGCCCTGAGAAACCGTGCCGATGTGAAGCAGCGCCGCGAGCGCGCCGCCAAATCCGGCACCCAGGCAGGCCGTCACAAACGGACGAACGAGCGGCAGCGTAACAGCATACATCAGAGGCTCGCCCACACCCAGGATTCCAACGGGAATGGACTCTGCGACGTACTTCTTGAGCTTGGCATTCTTGGTCTTAAAGTACAGCGCCAAACCGGCACCGACCTGGCCGCCGCCAGCCATCATAAGGATGGGAAGCAGGTAATTGATACCCTTGGTAGCGCCGTCGGGATCGTTGAGCATAGCGTGGATCGGCGTGAGCGCCTGATGCAGGCCGACGGACACCAGCGGCAAGAAGCCTGCCGACAGGATATAGCCGCCCAGGACGCCCAGCTTCTCGAAGATAAAGGTCAAAACGCTAAAGATGGCAGTCGTCAGCCATGCGCCAACCGGCTGGATGACGAGCATCAGAGCAAAGGCGCCGATGATGAGCACCAGCAGCGGAGACAAGAACGTGTCGAGTGCGTTGGGCATAACCTTGCGAATCTGACGCTCCATCCAGGCAAAAAATGCGCCAGCGATGAGAGCCGCGATCATGCCGCCCGCTGCGGGGTTGTACTGCGCACTGGTGAGCGGCAGCAGAATGGCAGTGGCAGGATCAGCCGCGCCAGGCGCAAGCAGGGGCATGGCACTGTTGGCGATACACATCATGCCGGCGATGCCGCCCAGCGCAGCGGAGCCACCAAACTCACGTGCCGCGTTATAGCCCACCAAGATGGGCAGATAGGCAAACAGGGCCCAGCCCATGGAACGAATGCCCTGGTACCACCACTCGCCTGCAAGCGCGCCTGCCGTCGAGACGTTAATGACGTTGCAGATACCGTTGATGAGGCCAGCCGCAATGATGCCGGGAAGCAGGGCGACGAAGACATTGGAAATCTTCTTGAGGAAGGCCTGAACCGGCTTGGACTCGTACTTGGCCTTCTGCGCGGCCTTGTTTGTGGCCGCAGCGTCAACCACGCTCTCGTCGGCAACGCCTTTCGCAAGGCCAGTGAGCTTGGAGAACTCCTCGAGCACCTTATTCACCTTGCCCGGACCCAGCACGATCTGCATCGTGTCGTCCTCGACCAGGCCCATCACGCCGTCGAGTGCCTTAATGCCCTCCGTGTCGACGTTGCCCGCGTCTTTGACGGTCACGCGCAGGCGCGTCATGCACGCCGCGTTTGCCAGCACGTTGTCTTTACCGCCCAAAAGGTCCAGCAGCTTTTGAGCCAGCTCTTTGTTCGTCATAACTCCTCCTTGTATTGGGTATCTCGTCTGGATGTCATATCAGCTCACGCCGCGCACCTATTGGGCGTCGGCATTGCTCTTCTCATGGCCACTCACCGCAGCACGGACATGGCCTCGCGCCCGCTCAAGAGCTACCGTAGCCTGCTCGGCATCGCAGTCCAACAGTACCGAGACAATAGCGGTTTTTACATGGCCGCCGGCATCTGCAAGCGCCTGAACGGCGCGCTCGCGCGTGCAGCCGGTCGCCTCCATCACGATGTTCTGGCCGCGCACCACCAACTTCTCGTTCGTCTGCTGCACATCGACCATCAGGTTTTGGTATACCTTGCCGATCTTGACCATGGCACCGGTCGAAATCATGTTGAGAATGAGCTTTTGAACCGTTCCCGCCTTGAGCCTCGTTGAGCCGGTCAGCACCTCGGGACCGGGCACGGGCTCAATGGCAAGATCTGCGCTCTCCCCGATCTTCGACCCTTGGTTGCAGGCAATTGCAATGGTCTTGCACCCAGTTGCCTTGGCGTACGCAAGGCCGCCCACCACATAAGGAGTACGGCCGCTTGCCGCCAGGCCAACGACAAGATCCTTGTCCGAGAGTCCACGCTCTCGCAGGTCGTTCGCGCCAAGCTCATCGCTGTCTTCGGCACCTTCGACAGCCTTGATAAACGCCGTCTCGCCTCCGGCAATGAGCCCGACAATCAGATCGGGTGACACGCCAAACGTGGGCGGACACTCCGAAGCGTCGAGTACGCCCAGACGACCGCTGGTGCCTGCGCCCATGTAAAAGACGCGCCCGCCGCGCTCGAGTGCCTCAGCAGCCCAGTCGATTGCTGTGGCAACCTGGGGCAACACTTTCGTGACCGACTGGACGGCACGAAGATCCTCATCGTTCATCGTCGTGACGATTTGCAGCGATGTCATCGTATCGAGGTCCATTGACCTTTGATTACGCTGTTCGGTCGTGAATTTTGTTAAATCGAGCATTTCATTCACCTCATCTTTCCTGTTTCTCGATGTAGTTTTGCTTAATGACATGCGTCGCCCGTTCGTAGTCGCTGGCAACGTAAGCAGCGTAAAGGGCATCGACAACCATAAGCTGGGCCATACGCGAAGCCATGGCACCGCTGCGGACCAAGGGTTCACTCGCAGCAACGCCGAGCACGGCATCGGCCATGGTGGCAAGCTTGGATGATCCATCTACTTTGGTAACGGCCACAACGGGACAGTTGTGACGTTGAGCCTCGGCGGTGCAGTCCAGCACCTCTTGCGTCAAGCCCGAGTAGCTAAAGGCGATTGCCATATCGCCCTCATGCATGTTCTTGGCACATAAGAGCTGATCATGCCAGTCGTCGTACAGATGGCACTCTTTGTCGACACGCATGAGCTTTTGCGCCAGGTCGTGCGCGACCAAACGAGAGGCACCAATACCGAACAGATTGACCGCGCGTGCCCGCTTAAGACGGGCCGCGCATCGCTCCAAGACGGTGTAATCGAGCGTTCGCGCCGTCGCCTCGATCGTGCGCACGTTGCTTTTCATCACCTTCCCCACGATACGTTCGACGCTGTCATCCATGGAGATGTCCTCGAGGGCTACGTCTTTCTTGTCACCTAAGAGCGCCAGCTCGGCAATCAGTTCGCGCTGGAACTCCTTGTAGCCCGCAAAACCCAAACGCTTGCAAAAGCGCAAAATGCTCGAGGGCGAGGAGAACGTGACATCGGCAAGACCGCGGACGGACAGCCCGACCACCTCGTGCGGATGAGCGCTTACATATGCGATGACATTGCGTTCCGCCGGGCTCGCGCTGAGCTCACGCTCGCGAAGCCGCAAAAGCAATCCGTTTGCCATCTCAAACACCTCCGTTGAGAAGAATTAAAGACCAACGAACGATTCGTACCGGATACAAACAGCTTTTGCGGTACATTGTGCCGCATCGTGGCGCACAAAGGGCGAGCGTTCTACCGCTCGCCCCTCAAATCCGACCGCTCGGAAATACGCGCGACACAAAATAATTCAACAAGGTCGCATTATCAGAAACGGGTTTGTTACCGGCTAGCGCCTCGCATGGGCGCCGATCGGCCGAGTCGCATGGCGCACCAACGCCGCCGTCAGCAATACCAACAGCATGGCGATGACATAGCCCGCAGCATCGAATCCTAAATCGATAACGTCGAAATGCCTGCCGGGAACAAAGATCTTATGTACCTGATCGCCAACGGAGCAGGCGGCGCAAAAGAGCAATACGGGCACGCAACGGGAGCATACGCTCCACGGACGCCTGGAAAAGCAAGCCACGACCACCGAGGCGAACAATCCGACGAAGAAAAACTCTACGGTATGGGCAACGCGACGGACGTTCGTGCCCACCCACATGCGAATGGAAGCAAGTCGGCCAGACCGGACATTCGAGGCAGCCGAATCGGTGCCCCCGGTCATTCCGTTCTCCGTCTGGGCTTCACCCGTGGCATCGACAGCCTGAACGCCCGTAGCCTGACCCTCCACCACACGCGCGGTGGACTCGCTCAGCAACGACGTCTCCACCGCATTTTGCTCCGTCAGCACCCAGATGCCCGCCAGCGTTGCAGCGAACAGAACGATCGCGGTCCATCCGATTATTTGTTTTACGCGCGCCAAGGGTCAACCTCCTTTTTTGAATATCAGCGAGTGTAGCCCCAAATGGCATCGTCACCGTATCAAAATTTGAATCGCAACAGGAAGCGACAAAGCGACGCAAAACCCTACCCCGCCTCGCGCATCCAGCGATCGAACGTCCCCACGCACACGCCCAGGCACTTTGCTGCCTGGCTGCGGGTAATATCGCCCGCCTCATAGCTATCGCGCACCAGCTCAAACTGAGGAGGGCATGGCTTGCGAGGTCGACCGAAACGGACCCCTCGCGCCCGCGCCGCTGCAATCCCCTCCGCCTGGCGCCGATGGATATTCTCGCGCTCCACCTGCGCCACGTAGCTCAGCAGCTGCAGCACAATATCAGCAATCAGGGTGTTAGTCACATCCGGCGCGCCGCTGGCCCTGGCGCGCGTGTCAAGCAATGGCATATCCAACACCACAATGGCAACCCCGAGCACCTTGGTAATGCGTCGCCATTCCTCAAGAATCTCGGAGTAATTACGACCAAGTCGGTCGATAGAAAGCACCACCAGCACGTCCCCGTCTCCCAGGACGTGCAGCAGCTCGCGATAATGCGGTCGATCGAAGTCCTTGCCGCTCGCATGGTCGGCATAAATATTCGCTGAGCCCACGCCATAGGCGCCCAGCGCATCCAGCTGCCGATTCAGATTCTGATCGCGCGAACTCACCCGCGCATAACCGTACACCGTCGCCATCTCATCCCCGCTTTCTTGTAAACCTGCCAAAAAGGGACAGGTTTATTTTGGTAGGTTTTACCTCTCAAATAGCAGGTAAGCGGGCGGCCGAGCAGACGGCAAGGTAGCCACGATTCAAATGCGGAGGGCGGTCCCGAAAGGCCGCCCTCCGCTCCCCCACCATGAGTCGGGATTTGGCTAATGGATAAGCTTAAAGTCCAAGTGCCCACGCGTGGTATTGACGCGCGAGACCTCGACAATCACGCGCTGCCCCAGCTCGTAACGGGTGCCCGTGTCGGCACCTGTGAGCGTTAGCGCGTCCTCGTCGAACTCGAACCACTCGTTGCCCAGGCTCTTGATCGAAACCAAGCCTTCGACCTGCGTTAGGTCCAAGCGCACAAAGAGACCCATGCTGCTAACCCACGAGACGGTTCCGGCATAGCGCTCGCCCAGACGGTCCTCATAGTACTGGGCAATCTTGATCTTTTGCGTCGCATGGCTGGCGGCATCTGCCGCGCGCTCGGCATCGCTGCATGCGCGGCAGATCTGCGGCAGAATGCGCGGCAGCGACTCGCGCCCCTTGCCGATCAGCCGCGGCGTACGGACCAAGGCGTCCTTGCCGCCGAGCCGCTCATAGGCCAACTGCAGTTTGAGCACGCGGTGCACCACCAGATCGGGGTAGCGACGGATGGGACTCGTAAAGTGACAGTAGCACGGCGCGGCGAGCGCAAAGTGGCCCTCGTTGCGCGGCTTGTACAGCGCGCGCTGCATGCTGCGCAGAAGCAGCGTGTTAACGAGCGGTGCGTTGGCCGTACCGGCGGCAGCATCAACTGCAGCCTGCAGCTCATCGGGGCTCCCCAGGGCAATACCGGCAGCACGGCGATCGTCGATGATGCCTAGCTGCGCCAGCGCAACGGCAGCACCGTGCAGGCTATCGGGGCTCGGATCCTCATGCACACGATAGCAGGCCTCGATATCACGGTCTGCCAGCCACTCTGCAACGCACTCGTTGGCGAGCAGCATGGCTTCCTCGATAAGCGACGTAGCGCACGAACGCTCACGCGCCACAATCTGCACGGGTACTCCGTCCTCATCCAACAGAGCACGAATCTCGGCCGTGTCAAAATCGACCGAGCCGCGGGCGCGACGGATACGACGGCGGAGTTCGGCGAGTTCGTTGGCGGCGACAAGGAAATCGCCGAGGTCGACGTTGTAGCCGCGGGCGGCCTCCTCGCACGCAAGACCGCGCTCAAGCGCTTCCTCGCGCGAGGTCTCGGCAGCCGCAACATCCTCGGCCGCACCCTCCAGCACCGAATACTCAACCGCGCCGGCACGCACCAGCAGCGCCTCGGCGCCGTCATAGTCCATACGCACACGCGAGCGAATCACGCTGGGGTACGGATCGTAATGCCGCACGCGACCCTGCGCATCGAGCTCGATGTCAACGGTAAACGCCAGGCGGTCCTCGTCAGGGCGAAGCGAGCACAGGTCATTGGACAGGCGTTCGGGCAGCATGGGAAGCACGCGATCGGCCAGATACACCGATGTCGTGCGATGGCGAGCCTCAAGATCGATATGCCCGTCCCAAGCCACATAGTGTGAAACGTCGGCGATATGCACACCCAGCTTGTAGCCACCCTCGGACGTGCGCTCCAACGAAATGGCATCGTCAAAGTCGCGCGCGTCGACCGGGTCGATCGTGATGACAAAGCGGTCGCGCAGATCGCGGCGGAGCGGGTCCTTAAGCGCCGCGGACACATCGAGCGAAAGCCCCTCGGCCTCGTCCAGCGCGGCCTCGGGATAGCTATCGGTATAGCCGTAACGCGCCATCACATATTGAACGCCCAAATCGGGCGCGTCATCTCCGCCAATGCGGCGTTCGATCGTCACAGCGCCCGATTCCAGGCGCGTCGGGTAGGTCAAAATGCGCGCGACAACGGCATCACCCGGGTGGACACCCAGACGATCCGCCGAGGTATCCTCGGGCAAAATGAAGAAGTCGGCCTTCAAGCGCGAATCGAGCGGCTCGATCACACCGAGCGGACCGGCGGTCTGGTACGTACCCACCACGCTTATGGCTGCGCGCTCAACTACGCCCTCGATCACGGCGCGACGCTCGCCATGCGGGCTATTCTTAATGCTCACGGCAACGGTATCGCCGTCCATGATCTCACGCTTGCCGCGACCCATGACCTTGTAGTCGCCATTCTCGGTTATGACATAGGCACTGTGCTCATGGAGCTGCACGCGCCCGGTCAGGCTCGGACGGCGTTCGCTGCGCACCGGCCCGCGCTTATTGCGAGCTCCACGCTTATGCTTGTTATTGCGCCCCATGGCGCCTCCTAACTATCGATGACGAACTCCAAAGAGTCTACCCAGATGATTCGCTTTCCTGCCGTCCCCTAGGGATCAAAAAACGGGCCGCCCCATAAGAGACGACCCGTTGGAAGGGATGAATTCCAGGCATGCCTACACGCGCAGGTAGCGACGCATAGCGATGGCAGAACCAAAGAGGCCGATAATCACGCCGACCAGAATCAGCGCAGCATAGGTCACCAGGTAGTACTGCATCGGCAGGGCAAACGACATCCAGCCGATGCTCTCCTGCAAACGCGGAATCATCAGATTGCGCAGCAGCTCCAGAACGCCGATGGAAAGTAGCGAGCCCAAAATGGCCTGCAGTACGCCCTCGGTGATAAACGGGCCACGAATGAAGCCGTTGCTGGCGCCGACCAGACGCATAATCGCAATCTCACGACGACGCGCCGTAATGGACAGGCGAATCGTGTTGTTGATAAAGATGAACGCGATAAAAGTCAGCAGGCCAACGAGCACCACGGCGGCGATGCGGATGTAGTTGGTCACCTGGAACAGGCGGCTCACTTCCTCCTGGCCGTACAGCACGCTCGCGTTGACGTCGCCGTCATCCGCGATCTTCTGGAAATCGGCATCCTTCTTGAGCTTCTCTGCCGTGCTCTCGACCTTGGACGGATCGTCCATCTCAATAGCGAAGGAAGCCGGCAGCGGGTTCTGGCCATCGAGCGCGCTCATGGTGGCGTCGGCGTTGCCCGACATCTTGCTCGTATACTCGGCCAGCGCGTCGTCCTTGTCCTTATAGGTCACGGACTTGACGTTATTCCACGTCTTAAGCTCGGCCTCAAAAGCCTGAACATCGGCCTGATCGGCGTCATCGCTAATGAACGCGTTGATGACAACCTGATCCTCGAAGGTGCCGATCACGGAGTTCAGCATCGCGGAGCCCATGATGAACAGGCCGATGATAAACAGCGAAAGGAAGATCGTGATGACGGCGCCGAGCGAGGTAGTCCAGTTACGGAAGAAGTGGCTGATTGCCTCTTTGAAGGAGTAGCCCACGTTAGTTGGTGCCATAGTTGCCGTAACCTCCCCTCTCCTGGTCGCGGATAACGTGGCCGCCCTCGAGGGCGATCACGCGACGGTGCATGCTATCGACCATCTCGCGGTCGTGCGTGGCGACGATCACGGTGGTGCCGGTGCGGTTAATACGCTCGAGCAGCTTCATGATTCCCAGCGAGATCGCCGGGTCGAGGTTGCCCGTCGGCTCGTCGCAGATCAGCAGCGGCGGACGGTTGACCATAGCGCGGGCGACGGCAACGCGCTGCTGCTCGCCACCGGAAAGCTGGTCGGGCAGCGAGTCCATCTGATCGGCCAGACCGACCAGACGCAGCACCTCGGGCACCTGGCTGCGAATGACGCCCTTGGGCTTGCCGATGCACTGCAGGGCAAACGCCACGTTTTCGTAGGCGGTTTTTTGCGGCAGAAGCTTAAAGTCCTGGAACACGGCGCCAATCTGGCGGCGCAGGAACGGAACCTTGCGGTTCTTGATCTTCATGAGGTCCTGACCGGCAACCAGGATGCGACCGCTCGTCGGCTTGACGTCACGGTTGAGCGTCGACAGCAGCGTGGTCTTACCCGAGCCGGAGTGACCGACCAGGAAGACGAACTCGCCCGGATAGATCTCGATGTTGATGTCGTCGAGTGCAGGCTTGTTGGGCTGTGCCGGATAGATCTTGGTGACATGCTCCATAAGGATGACGGGCTCGACACCGGCCTGCTTGGCCATCTTCTTGCGGCTGGCCTGGGGATCGATGGGCGCAAACACCGACGTAAAATCGGGGTTGTTGAGCGCGTTATCGAGGCTTGCGACCTCGGCGGCCTGATCGCTCTCGACCACCGGGGCAGCAGGCTGCGTGGGGTCGGGAATAGCGGCAAAGAGACCGGACTGCGCAGGCTGAGGAGCCGGCGCCGCAGGGGCCAAGGGGTCGGGAATGCCGGCCATGGTAGGCTGCGGCGTGGCGGCACCAGCCTGAGGCTGCTCCACGCGAGCGGTCACGGCCTGAACGGGCTCAAAACCCGCCGTGCCGGAAAGCGCGACATCGCTGGTTGGATTGTAGGCAAAGGGATCGGATGCCGGCTGTGCCTGATCTGCCGGCTGAGCGGGGGCCTGAGCAACAGGCTGGCCCTCTGAATCCGGAGTGGCGAAACGACTGCCCTGGACGCCTGCCTGCGTCTTGGGGGCATCATCGCCCGCACCGGAGGTACGGAAGTGGTTACCCACTGGTGCTCCTTATCGTCGTGCGTTTAAACTACATGAGCGCTTTATATTTTAGCAGCATTAGCTTTGCTGCACATAAGAAGCATGGCGTGCTTAGGGATCCCGTCGGCCGGGCACAGGGTTACTCTCCAAATCGTCCTCGGACATGTCGGAGCCCCCGCTCGCACTTCGCGCGGCGGGGGCTCCTCCGTCCTGCGGAAAGATTTGGAAAGTAACCCTGTGTCCGGCCTGCGATAACTAAGGGGTCGCTGCGTTTTACTTGGGTGCAGCAGCGCCGTGCTTGGGGGCTGAATTGCACTTTGCTGGTCTGGGCCTGTTTCCCGGAAAAAGCCCTTACTTGGTGCGGGCCTAATTTGTTTGTTGCCGACAAAAAACAGGGGCGTCCTCTTTGAGGACGCCCCTGTTATGGATTGCATACGGTTGCTGAAGCGATGCTTTGCCTCGTCTTGTCCTAGGCCAAGAACTCCTTGGTGGTCGCCACGATGTTGGCGGCGTCCAGGCCGTACTTGTGCAGGAGCTCGGCACCCGGGCCGGACTCGCCGAAGGTGTCGTTGACACCGATCTTCTTGAGCGGCGTCGGGCACTGCTCGCACAGGACGTCGGCAACGGCGCTGCCCAGGCCACCGATCACGGAGTGCTCCTCGACGGTCACGACGTGGCCGGTCTTGGTGGCGCTCTTGACGATCAGGTCGGCGTCGATGGGCTTGATGGTGTGCATGTTGATGACCTCGGCATCGATGCCCTCGGCAGCAAGCTGCTCAGCAGCCTCGAGCGCCTCGCCGACCATCAGGCCGCAGGCGATGATGGTGACGTCGGTGCCCTCGCGCATGACGATGCCCTTGCCCACCTCGAACTTGTAGGTCTCGGGGTCGTTGATAACCGGCGAGGCCAGACGGGCGAAGCGCATGTACACGGGGCCGTCGCACTCGTAGGCGGCGCGCGTCACGGCACGGGCCTCGATGTCGTCGGCGGGAACGATCACGGTCATGCCGGGGATGACGCGCATGAGGGCGATATCCTCGCAGCACTGGTGCGTGGCGCCATCCTCGCCCACCGAGATACCGGCGTGCGTGGCACCGATCTTAACGTTAAGGTGCGGATAGCCGATGGAGTTGCGGACCTGCTCAAAGGCGCGGCCGGCGGCAAACATGGCAAAGCTGCTCGCGAAGGCGACGCGGCCGGTGGTTGCGATACCGGCGGCAACACCCATCAGGTTGCTCTCGGCGATGCCCACATCGAAGAAGCGGTCGGGGCAGGCGGCCTTAAACTTGCCGGTCTGCGTGGCGGCGGCCAGGTCGGCGTCGAGGACCACAAAGTCATCGTGCTCGTTGGCGAGCTCGACGAGGGCCTCGCCGTAGCTTACGCGCGTGGCGATTTTCTTGACGTCTGCCATCCTAGAGCTCCTCTCCGGCGGCCGTGAGCTCTGCCATGGCCTGCTCAAACTGTTCATCGTTGGGGGCCTTACCGTGCCAACCCACCTGGTTCTCCATAAAGGAGACGCCCTTGCCCTTCGTGGTCTCAGCGATAATGGCGGTCGGCTGACCCTTGGTGGCGCGGGCCTCGGCAAAGGCGGCGCGGATCTGGTCGAAGTCGTTGCCGTCGGCGAGCTCCACCACGTGGAACTTGAACGCGCGGAACTTGTCGGCGAGCGGCATGGGGTCGTTGACCTCCTCGACGGGGCCGTCGATCTGCAGGCCGTTATGGTCGACGATCACGCAGAGGTTGTCGAGCTGCTGGTTGCCGGCAAACATGGCGGCCTCCCAGACCTGGCCCTCCTCGCTCTCGCCGTCGCCCAGCAGGGCGTAGGTGCGATAGTCGTCGCCCCAGTGCTTGGCGGCAACGGCCATGCCCACGGCGGCGGAAATGCCCTGGCCGAGCGAGCCGGTGGACATGTCGACGCCCGGGGTGTCGTTCATGTTGGGATGACCCTGCAGGTGGCTGCCGATATGGCGCAGCGTCTCGAGATCCTCCTTGGGGAAGAATCCGCGCTCGGCGAGCACGGCGTACAGACCAGGCGCGCAGTGACCCTTGGAAAGCACGAAGCGATCGCGGTCGGCCTTGCGGGGGTCGGCCGGGTCGACGTTCATTTCCTCAAAGTACAGATAGGTCATGATGTCGGCAGCGCCGAGCGAACCGCCCGGATGGCCGGACTTGGCAGCGTGCACGCCGGTGACGATGCCCTTCCTTACCTCGTTGGCAACCTTTTTGAGCTCTTCGTCGCTCATTGTGCCTTCCTTTCATCCTCATTAGACAAAATGCGCACGGCACCGAAGGTAATCCCAACACAGCCGCAATGCACGTACGTCATTCATTATGCTGGAAACTGATGGCTTTACCAGAGTTTTTATCATTATTTGAACAATTTAGCAGGCAGAACCGCTGATGAAACGGTTTATCAATGTGAACGTCTTTTGGATGGAACGCGGTCGCCCCTACGCGCTAATGTCCTTGAATCCCTCGCCGAAGGCTTCCGTAACGTCAGCGACCGTCACAATGGCGTGAGGATCGCGCTCGCGCACGATCGTCTTGAGGGTATTGAGCTCTCGACGGCTCACGATGACCATAATCACCGGCTTCTCGGCACCCGAATACATGCCAGTCGCCTTAAACTTGGTACAACCACGACCCAGGCCATACATGATATCGGCAGCGATATCAGGGAACTTGTCCGAGATGATGAGTACCATACGGCGTTTGTTGCCACCATCGACCACGGCATCGATCACGTAGCCGCTAATGACCATCGAAAGGCCTGCATATAGTGCGTTTTCGATTGAAAAGACCGGAGCCGACAGCGCGCATACGGCAACATCGATCGCCATGACGGTCGAGCCCACCGGCAGTGAGGTGTTACGCGAGATGATTTGGCCAATCGTGTCCGAGCCGCCGGTGTTGGCGCCGGCGCGCAACACCATGCCGTAACCGATGCCCGTAATAATGCCGCCCCACATGGCAGGGAGCATCAGGTCCGCATCCGCCAGAGGTGCTACAAACGGGGCGAACAGATCGGTAAAGAAGCCCAGCAGCACAAAGCCCGTCGCGGTCTGCACCACGTAGAACATGCCGCCCTCGCGCATAACGACCAACAACAGCAAGGCGTTCATCACGATCGTCTGAATACCAACGGGAAGCGATAGGCCGCGCGATGCACCGACCGCCTGGATAATGGTGGCAAGGCCCGTAACGCCACCGGCAGCAAGGCCGTTGGGAATCAAAAACAGGTCGGTCGCAATAGCGGCCAGAGCGCACCCCAACATAATCTGGGGC
>DXMD01000004.1:56813-95716 GCA_019414385.1 Collinsella sp.
GTTCATCGAAAGAATGCGCTTGATGTCCAGACGATATGCCATGCTGCCTCCCTCAAAAAAGCGCACCCAAACGGATGCGCTTCGAACTTCTTGCTGTATTCGATTCTACCGATTCGCCGGACAAAAACCACCCCTGCGCAGGGTTTATTCTGGATACAAACCCGTCCAACCGTTGGGCTTAGCATCGGCTTGAAGCTGCCCGATGTTTTAGACCTCCGAGCCTTCTGCATCGGCGTTGCCGGTGGCCCAACGATGGTAGCCAATAACAAACGGGTCCAGGTCGCCATCGTCAAGAACGGCCTCGACATTGCTGGTCTCCACGCCCGTGCGTAGGTCCTTGACCATCTGGTACGGGTAGAGCACGTAGCTGCGAATCTGGTTGCCAAAACCAATCGTGGTCTTGGGTCCGCGGATCTCATCCAGGGCCTCGGCACGCTTCTCGAGCTCAATCTCGTACAGGCGAGCCTTGAGGATCTGCATGCACGCGGCCTTGTTCTGGATCTGGCTGCGCTCGTTTTGGCAGGTGACCACAATGCCGCTGGGAAAATGCGTCACGCGCACGGCGGAGTCAGTGGTGTTGACGCCCTGACCGCCCGGGCCGCTCGCGTGGTACACGTCCACGCGGATGTCATCGGGACTGATCTCGATGTCGATATCATCGGGTAGCACGGGGATGACCTCGACGCCGGCAAACGTGGTCTGGCGGCGCTTCTTGTCGTCGGTGGGGCTAATGCGAACCAAGCGGTGGACGCCGGCCTCGGCGCGCAGCATGCCAAATGCGTCCTTGCCCTCGACGGTAAAGGTCGCGCGGTCGATGCCGATGACCTCGGCCGCGGGACAGTCGTTGATGGTGACCTTCCAGCCGCGACGCTGGCAGTACTTCATGTACATCTTAAAGAGCATGAAGGTCCAGTCCTGGGCCTCCAGACCACCCTGTCCGGGCTTGATAGTCACAATGGCATCGCCGTGATCGAACTCACCGGTAAACCAGCTCGAAAGCTCAAGCTCATCGATGGCACGGGCCAGGCGCTCAGCCGTGGCTGTAGCCTCCTCGCGAAGGGCGACGGCGTCGGGGTCATCCCCCATCTCCTCGACAAGCTCCAGCGCGGCGCGGGCATCGGAAAGCTCGCCGCGCGCGGTGTCCACGGCAGCGATATCTTCCTTGGTACGCGCGATCTCCTCCATGGTGGCACGGGCGGCGTCGGCGTCATCCCAAAAGCCAGGGGCAACGCTTTTGGCCTCGAGCTCGGTCACACGGGTACGCTTCTCGTCCAGGTGGAGATACGACTCGACCTCGCCGAGCCGGTCCGCGAACGCGTCCAGCTCGGCGGGCGTTATCTCTAAAGCCTCAGCCATTAACGATTCCTGCCGTGGCAGTACTTAAACTTCTTGCCGCTACCGCAGGGGCACGGGTCGTTGCGGCCCACGTTGACGTACGGATCGTCGCTCTCGGACTTGCGATAAGTGGTCACCTTGCCACCGTTGTTGACGGCAGCCGGACCACCCTGGACAGCCGTGCGGGCCTGCACCTGCGCCTGCTTGCGCAGCACCGAGTCGCCGTTGTCACCAACGACCTCGGCAGGACCGGAGAAGCGCGCACCCTCGAGCGAGGGCTCCTCCTTGTGCTCCACGGCACGCGGGGCAGCCTTGATCTCGATGCGCAAAACCGTGCGCAGGTAATCCTCGTACATGGTATCGACGAGTATCTGGAACGCGCCGTAGGCCTCGGTCTTGTACTCAACCAGCGGGTCGCGCTGGCCAAAGCCGCGCAGGCCGATGCCGGTCTTGAGGTAATCCATCTCCTGCAGGTAGTTCATCCAGCGGGTATCGATGACGCGCAGCATGACCTGGGTGTTGAGCTCGCGCATCAGGTCCTCGCCCAAGCGCTCGGCCTTCATGTTGTAGCACTTCTCTACGTAAGCCAGGACATCGGCAGCCAGGGCCTCATAATCCTCGTCGGGGAACTTCGGCGTATCGATGTGGCCGGTGAGCTCCACAACCCACTTGCGCAGGCCCTCCAGGTCGCGCTCGCCATCGTGGCTGTCCTTGGTGCAGAACTCCTGCACGCAACGGTAGACGGTATCGTGCATGACCTCGGTGATGTGGTCGGTCAGGTCCTTGCCGTCCAGAATCTTATTGCGCTCGGCGTAGATGACCTGGCGCTGCTTGTTCATGACGTCGTCGTACTCAAGGACGCTCTTACGCATGGAGAAGTTGATGCTCTCGACCTTGTGCTGGGCGCTCTCGACGGCCTTGGAGATGATCTTGTGCTGGATGGGCATGTCGTCGCCCATGTCGGCCGTGACCATCATCTTGGAGACGCGGTCCATCTTGTCGCCGCCGAACAGGCGCATGAGGTCGTCCTCGAGCGACAGGTAGAACTGGGTCTCGCCCGGATCGCCCTGACGGCCGGAACGGCCGCGCAGCTGGTTGTCGATACGACGGGACTCATGGCGCTCGGTGCCGATGACGGTCAGGCCGCCGGCGGCAAGCACGCGCTCGCGCTCGGCCTTGCAAGTCTCCTTTGCCTCGGCGTTAAACTGCTCGAGCTGCTCGGGCGTCACGTCCTCCATGGTCAGGCCCTCGTACTCAAGGCGCTCGCGCACCAGCTCGTCGGGGTTGCCGCCCAGCAGGATGTCGGTACCACGACCGGCCATGTTAGTAGCGATGGTCACGGCGCCGTAGCGTCCGGCCTGGGCAACGATGTGGGCCTCGCGCTCGTGATGCTTGGCGTTGAGGACCTCGTGCGCGATGCCGCGCTTGGTAAGGGCGGCGGACAGCTTCTCGGAGCTTTCGATGGAGACGGTGCCCACCAGGACCGGTTGGCCCTTGGCGTGACGACGCTCAACGTCGTCGGCGACGGCGTTGTATTTAGCCTGAATGGTGCGGTACACCAGGTCCTCGTGGTCCACGCGCTGCACGGGCTTGTTGGAGGGGATGACCTCGACAGGCAGCTTGTAGATCTCTCGGAACTCAGCATCCTCGGTAAGTGCCGTGCCGGTCATGCCGGAGAGCTTATCATACAGACGGAAGTAGTTCTGCAGGGTGATGGTGGCCAGGGTCTGGTTCTCCTCGCGTACGAGCACGCCCTCTTTGGCCTCAATGGCCTGGTGCAGGCCCTCGGAGTAACGGCGGCCTTCCATAATGCGGCCGGTGAACTCGTCGACGATCTTGACCTCGCCGTTGGTGACCACGTACTGCTTATCGCGGTGGAACATGTACTGGGCCTTCAGCGCCTGCTGCAGGTGGTTGACCAGCTGGCCGGAGAGATCGGCATAGATATCATCGATACCCAGGCGGCGCTCGATCTTCTTGAGCCCGCGCTCGGTGGCGGCAATGGTGTGCTTGGCCTCGTCCAAGACGTAGTCGCCCGTGGGTTCAACGTCCTCGGTGGCGGTGAGCATGTCGTGCGACACGTCCTCGCCGCGCTCAAGGCCACGCACGGCACGCGCGAAGTCCTTGTAGGTACTGGCGGACTTGGTGCCAGCGCCCGAGATGATCAGCGGGGTGCGGGCCTCATCGATCAGGATGGAGTCAACCTCGTCGACGATGGCGTAGTTGTGGCCGCGCTGCACGCGCTGCTCGGGACGGGTAACCATGTTGTCGCGCAGGTAATCAAAGCCGAACTCGGAATTGGTGCCGTAGGTGACGTCGGCCTGGTAGGCCGGGCGCTTGAGCTCGAGCGGCATGTTGTTCTGGAGCAGACCGACGGTCATACCCAGGTACTTATAGATGCGGCCCATCCACTCGGAGTCACGCTTGGCAAGGTAATCATTGACAGTAACGACGTGCACGCCCTTGCCGGCAATAGCGTTGAGATAGCCGGCCAACGTGGAGACGAGGGTCTTACCTTCGCCGGTCTTCATCTCGGCGATGTGGCCCTCGTGCAGTGCCATGGCGCCAATGAGCTGCACGTCAAAGTGGCGCATACCCATGGTGCGCTTGGAAGCCTCACGCACGGTGGCAAAGGCCTCGGGGAGCATGTCGTCGAGCGACTCGCCGTTGGCGTAACGCTCGCGGAACTTATCGGTCTGGCCGCGGAGCTCCTCCTCGGTCATCTTCTCAAACTGGGGCTCAAGACCGTTGATCTGGTCGACGATCTTGTAGTAGCGCTTAAGGTCCTTATCGGATCCAAAGGACAGCAGCTTTGACATGAATCCCATGTGGTTTTCCTTTTTGGCCATCGCCCACGCCGTGCAGCTGCGGGCGAGTTAAACACAGATGATTGTACTTTAGCCAAACAAGGCGCGGCCTATACGGTCGACCTCGACCGCCACGTAATAACTACGACCAACCTGCCACAATGGGACAGGTTAATTTTGGCAAATTTTATCTGAGCAAACGCTGCCTTTCTGCCATTTGGTGCAAACGAACCTGTCCCCTTCGCACCAATTTGGTGCCATGGAGACAGGTTCGTTTGCACCAATAAAAAGAAAAGGGCCGCGCACCCAAACGGATGCACGGCCCTTATGCCATGAATGCGAGCGATTCCGCGGCGAGCTATTTACTCAGCAGCCTCGGTGGTCTCGGCCTCAGCAGCGGCCTCCTCGACGGGAGCCTCTGCGGGAGCCTCGGCGGCCTGCTTGGCAGCCTCCTCGGCAAACTTAGCGGCACGCTTAGCCTTCTCGGCAGCCTTAGCCTCAGCGGCGGCCTTGCGAGCAGCCTCGGCCTCAGCAGCCTTGGCGGCCTTGGCAGCCTTGGCCTCCTCAGCCTTCTTGAGCTGGGCGGCAGCGGCGCCACCGAACTTGTCGGCGAAGCGCTGGACGCGTCCACCGGTGTCGACGAACTTCTGCTGGCCGGTGTAGAACGGGTGGCACTCGTTGCAAAGCTCGACCTTCATCTCGGACACGGTAGCGTGCGTCTTGAAGGTGTTGCCGCAGGAGCACGTCACCGTGCACTCGACATACTGGGGATGGATACCCTGCTTCATGGTAGGACTCCTTATTGGTCAGGCGCTGGTTACCGATCAGCGCATAAGGCGTCTTGGTTTCCGACCAAGACAACAAACTCGGCTATGGTACCACGGCGCCGCGTGTCCCACAAAAGGTTCACGGTCTTTGTGCAACGCGGCGCGACCAACCGCAGCGGACACGCACCCTGTTGCCCCTTCTCCCATGTTGCAGGCATGTAACGCCGCAGCGAGCGCGCCTTTTTTGCGCCAGACAGGTACAATGATGAACACTGTACCGTAGCGGAGCGCCCCGCGCGCGCCGCAACCACGCGAAAGGGTTTCCCATGGCCGAGATCTCGTCCTCCCGTATCGTCATCACCGTCCTTGGCAAGAACCGCCCCGGCATCGTCGCCGGCGTCACCCGTGTTCTGGGCGAGGCCAACGTCGACATCCGCGACATTACGCAGTCCATTATCGAGGACATCTTCACCATGACCATGCTGGCCGACACCGCCGAGTCCAAGCTCGACTTCGCCGAACTCCAGAAGGCGCTTGCCGAGGCCGGCGAGCTTTCGGGCGTCAATGTGTCCATCCAGCGCGAGGATGTCTTTAACTTTATGTACCGCCTGTAGCGAACAGGTCGTGCGGGAACAGGCTAGCGCATCTGCACCCAAGCACGCCGCCCCCACACGGCCCCGAGAGGAGCGCGCATGGCTTACGACGCCAAGAAAATCTACTACCGCTTCGATGACCATCTGAGCCGCCTGGTCTTGGATTATGAGGCGAGCCGCCAGATTTCGCCCGAGAGCGAAAACCTCTACCACGGCCTGCCGACTGATCCGTATGACGAGGGTCTGTTCGTCGAGCATAACGTCAAGCGCGGCCTGCGCAACGCCGACGGCTCGGGTGTGGTCGCGGGCCTCACTCGCATCTCGGATGTGCACGGCTACAACAAGGTCGACGGAAAGGTCGTGCCCGATCAGGGCAAGCTCACGCTTCGCGGCTACAGCATCGAGGATCTGGTCAACAATGCCCAGGCCGAGAATCGCTACGGCTACGAGGAAGTCGCCTATCTGCTTATCACGGGTTCGCTACCCAACAAGGAAGAGCTCGACGGCTTTTGCGAGCGCCTGGGCGCCTTTAGACATCTGAGCGACGAGTACGTCAAAGAGTTCCCTATGACCACGGTGTCGTCGAGCATCATGAACGTGCTCCAGCGCGCCGTGCTGCTGCTCTACGCCTTCGATGCCGAACCAGACGTGATCACGCCCGAGCACGAAATCGACGTCGCCATTTCCATGCTCGCACGTCTCCCGCGCATCGCCGCCTTCGCACACATGGCCTCGATCGCCAAGCTTCGCGGCTCCGAGGTTCACGTGCCGCACCCCACGCCCGGTCTCTCCACCGCCGAGACCATCCTACAGGTCCTGCGCGGCGGCATGGCATTCACCCGCGATGAGGCGATGCTGCTCGACGTTATGCTCATGCTGCATGCCGAGCACGGCGGCGGCAACAACTCCACCTTCGCCTGCCGCGTGCTGTCCTCTTCGGCAACCGACCCGTATTCCGCTTACGCCGCGGCTATCGGCTCGCTCAAGGGCCCGCGCCACGGCGGTGCCAATGCCAAGGTCGTGTCTATGCACGAGGACATCCGCGCGCATGTCTCCAACTGGGAGGACGAGGACGAGGTTGCAGCCTACCTGGGCAAGATTCTCGACAAGCAGGCCTTCGACGGCACGGGCCTCATCTACGGCATGGGCCACGCCGTCTATACGCTCAGCGACCCGCGCGCCGAGGTCTGCCGCCGTTACGCGCGCTCACTGGCAGCCAAGAAGGACTTGGGCGAAGAGTTCGCACTCATCGAGCGTATCGAGCGCCTGGCACCCCAGGTCATGCGCGACCACGGCATGACCAAGCCCATCTGCGCCAACATCGACCTGTACACGGGCTTTATCTACAAGATGCTCAGCGTGCCCGAGACGCTCTTTACGCCGCTATTCGCCGTCGCCCGCATGGCCGGCTGGTCGGCGCACCGCATGGAAGAGCTCTTCTGTGCGCACCGCATCATCCGCCCCGCCTACCGCCCGGTGATCGAGCCGCTGGAGTACAAGCCACTCGCCGACCGCTAGGACGCGGACCGTTATAGAACTCGAGCGTGGCCAGGGCATCGCCGCCTTCGGCCACGCTTTTTATGCCAGTAGAAAGGGCTGCATCAAATGATTGTGTTTTCCGATATGGACGGAACGCTGCTGACGAGTGATAAGCAGATGAGCGACGCCACCTGGGCAATGCTCGACGAACTCGCTCGACGTGGGATTGAGTTTGTGCCCTGCACGGGGCGCCCGCTGTCAGGCATCTTTGAGCCCATCCTCGCCCACCCCGCCGTACACTACGCGGTCTGCGCCAACGGCGCCAGCGTCTGGCAGCTCGACGAGGATACGCCCACCGACGCCTCGCGCGCCACGTGCATCTTGAGCCGTCCGCTCGACCGTGGTATTGCCCACCGCATCCATCGCATTGCCGCCGGCCACGATGTGACCTTCGATATCTTCGCGGATGGGCAGTGCTTCCTCCCCCGCTCGTTATACGGGCGTCTGGATGAGTTCTGTGGCGGCGACCCCCACATCGCGGCTTCGCTCAAGCGCACACGAACACCGATCGACATGGATATCGACAGCAAGATCGACGAGGTCGAGACGCTCGAACGCATCGCCATGTACTGGCACGACCCGGCCGATCGCGACGCCATCGCAGCAGAGCTCGACACGCTCGGAGGCATTGAGGTCACGCGTTCGTACGCCATGAATATCGAGGTCATGGGTGAGGGCGCCACCAAGGGGACGGCCCTCACGTGGTTATGCGAGCACCTGGGCGAGCGTCTCGCCGACGCCTGGGCGTTCGGCGACAACATCAACGACATCCCCATGCTACAGGCAGCGGGCCACGGCATGGCCATGATCAACGCCGAGCCCGAAGATCGCGAGGCCGCCGACGCCATCACCGAATACGACAACGACCACGACGGCGTCGCCCGCACCATCATGGCCGCCCTCGCCTAGTCATTGATCAATCATTGGGGACATTCTTAAACGACTAGTCACTGGGGACACTCTTCGCAAAAAGCTGCAAGGACTGTCCCCCACTGTCGGCAGAAAAGGAACGTCCCCATCTGCCGGATTAGGAGAGACTCTCCAGCACGCGACGGAGCTCATGCTGAACGGCGTGGTCGCGGTTGCAGCCTACGACGCGATCGGCCACCGCCTTGAGCGCGGGGCGCGCATTTTCCATCGCGCAGCCCGTGCCGACAAAGCGAATGATCTCGTAGTCGTTCATCGAGTCGCCAAACGCCATGACCTCGTCGCGTTCGACGCCATAGTGCTCCATGAGCTGCTCGATTCCCGAGGCCTTCGACACACCAGGCTGCATGGCATCGATCCATGCGTTTCCAGAAGGCGCAAAGGTAAAAAGCTGGCCAAGCTCGCGCTGCAGTACGTAGGCACTGTCCATAACGGCACAGTCATCGCAAAAGATACTCGCCTTGATGATATTTACGCTGGGATCGGGCAGCTCCCAAATGCGCTCGGCATTGGGAAGGTCCTTATCGACCTCACGCACGAACTTGCACTCGTCATCGAGCAAGAAGGACTTGGTTCGGTCAAAGAGCGCAAGATGCAGATTGGGAAACGTCCTGACGGCTTGGGCGAGCCTTCGAATCGCCAGGTGCGAATACACCTCACGGTCTACCATCTTACCGTCGGCGTAGACTTGGGCGCCGTTAGCGGCAACAAAGTCCATCTTGTCGCGAACGGGCGCAAAGAACTCACACAGGCGATCGTAGCGACGACCTGACGATGCGGCGAAATGCACGCCATGCTCGTGTAGCGCCAGAATCAATTCGTAGGTCTCGGGAGGCACCCGGCCGTTTTCGTCAAGCAGTGTGCCGTCCATATCGGATGCAATCAGTTTAAACATAGAAAAGCTCCCTTCGGGCTTGTTGGAATCGAACGTGTATCCGATTCCAACGTACCCAAAGGGAGCTCAAATAAGACTCCGCGGGCGCAAACGTTTCAAGGACCTGGCAAATAGCTCACACATGCCAGAGGTCCTACGGTCGCGGCGTCAGGCAGCCCGCCAAAGAGTGTCCCCGACGACTAGTCGTTTAAGAACGTCCCCGATGACTAGTCGGCATAGGTGAAGGTTGTAACGTCGAACATGCCCTCGGGGCGGATGCGGAGCGTCGGGATGACCGGCAGGGGCAGGAAGATAATGCCCATGATGGGGTCGAGCGGCGGCTCAATACCCATGGCGCGCGCCTTGACCATAAAGTCGTCGTGCTGCGCGGCAACGTCCTCGGCCATGCCCTCGCTCATAAGGCCACCGAGCGCCAGCGGAATGCGCGCCACGACCTCGCCGTTGCGCACCAGCACGTGGCCGCCCTGGCCCACGGCCTCAACGGCAGCCATCATATCCGCCGCATTGTCGCCCACCACGCACACGTTGTGCGAGTCGTGGCCGATCGTGGAGGCAATGGCACCACCGGTGATGGTGAAACCGCGCACCCAGCCGCGACCGATATGCTTGCCGACCAGGCCCAGGCCAGCGGGGCCGTCGCCATCGGCGCCCTCGGCCTGCAGCGACACGCCGCGGCCGTGACGCTCGATCAGCATAATGCGGCGCAGACCCTCGGCACTCTCGGGGCGAGCCACGCCCGTGATGGCCTTACCCGGTACCACGTCAATCACGGCCTCGCCCGGCTTAAAGGCATAGTCGAATACGTCGAGCGAAAGCTTCGGCAGCTTAACGGAGGCGCGCAGCTCATCGGCAAGGGCTGCAACCTCGGCCATCTCGGGTGCAATCTCGCCCACAAAGGTGCCATCCTGCGCCACCAGGGCACCGGCGGCATAAACACGATGCGGAGCCGTGGCAAACGTCAGGTCATCGAGCAGCAGCAGATCGGCGCGTTTGCCCGGGGCGATTGCGCCGCGGAGCTCGTGCGGGTCGCGGCAGCCGTGGTCCAGGCCAAATGCCTCAGCCGTGGAAAGGGACGCCATGGAGATAGCGACCACCGGGTCGACGCCGGCCTCGATGGCCACGCGGCAGGCGTTGTCGATCATGCCGGTCGAAAGCGCATCGGAGGGAGCGCGGTCGTCGGTCGCAAAGCAGCAGCGGCGGGCGCGCGCGGGATTCTCCAGCAGCATCGGCGATAGATTGGCCAGGTCATGGCTGCACGTACCTTCACGCAGCATCACATACATGCCGCGAGATAGCTTGTCGAGTGCCTCCTCGGGAATCGTCGACTCGTGGTCGGCGATAATGCCCGCTGCGGCATAGGCATTGAGGTCCTTACCGGCAACGAGCGGCGCGTGGCCGTCAACCTGCTTGGACGGCGTCTGGTTGGCAGCATCGATGCGAGCACAGGTCTCGGGGTCGGCCATAAAGACGCCCGGCAGGTTCATCATTTCGCCCAGACCAAAGACATCGCCTGGATGCTCGGCAAAAAACGCCTGCATATCGGCAGCCGAAATAACGGCACCGGCCTGCTCGTCGGGCAGCGCGGGCACGCACGAAGGCATCATGTACTTGATGGAGATGGGCGCGCGGCGACCATCCTCGATCATAAAGCGCAAGCCGTCGAGACCGGCAACATTGGCAATCTCGTGGCTGTCGGCAATGGCGGTGGTAGTACCGCGCGTCGCGGCCATGCGAGCATACTCGGCGGGACGGATGTTCGAAGACTCGATATGCAGATGCCCGTCAATAAAACCGGGAGCGAGATAGCGACCCTGGCAGTCGATGACCTCAGTTGTCTCATAGGTGCCAGCGGCATCGTCGCGACCATCGTAGAGCACGCCGACGATCACACCGTCCTTGACGGCAACGCTACCGGGCGCCACGCGCTGGCCATACACGTCGACAATCTGTGCATTGGTAAACAACGTGTCGACGGGCACGCGCCCCTCGGCAGCATCGATCACAGACCTCATGACCTCAACGGACATACATACTCCTTTAACCGTAGAAAAAAGCTGCGGAGCGGACAAACCTTCACCGCAGCAAGCCAACAGCCATTGTATGCCCAAAAGAAGGCCGCCGATAACACCCCTTCCGCTTAACGGTAAGCGCCCAAAAGTAGTCGTTGGGGACGTTCTTAAACGACTAGTCATTATAGAACGTCCCCAATGACTACTTGCGACCAAGGCAACGCCGATGTCTTGGCAACGACAGCGAAAACCCGCCAGAGCGAGCAAGGTGCCTTGAAACGAGGCGGCATTGACCTTCTGGTCATGCCGCCGAAGTTGAAAGGCAGATTGCCGCGCTGGCGGGTTTGCAGCGTCGACCGGTTACGCGGTTTGGTAAAACCGCGTAACTAAATAAGCTTGAAGCCCTTGCGCTTGCCTACGGAAAGGGTGTCGCCCAGCTTGAGGGCGCTGGGATCGATGTTGTAGCTTTTGGGAGCCACGGCCTTGCCGTTGATCTTGACGCCGCCGCCGTCGATATCGCGACGGGCCTGGCCGGCGCTGGCAGAAAGACCCAGGTCCTTGAGCAGGCCGGCGAGGTAAATCTGGCCCTCGTCGTTGACGGTCAGCTCAACGTGCTTCTCGGGGAAGTCGGCAAGCTGGCCCTCCTTGAACACGCGGTCGAACTCGGCCTGAGCCTCGTCGCCGGCGCCAGCGCCGTGGTAGGTGTCGCACAGGTCGCGGCCCAGTGCGCGCTTGAGCTCATAGGGATCGGCGGAACCATCGGCCAGAGCAGCGTCGATCTTGTCGACCTCGGCCGGGGTGAGCGAACTGGCCAGACGATAGTACTTGCCAATCATCTCGTCGGGGATGGACATGGTCTTGCCGAACATATCCTTGGGAGCATCGGTCAGGCCGATGTAGTTGCCATAGGACTTGGACATCTTGCGCACGCCGTCGGTACCCTCGAGCAGCGGCATGGTGAGCGCGATCTGCGGCTCCATGCCCATCTTCTCCATAAGCTCGCGGCCGGCGAGCAGGTTAAAGAGCTGGTCGGTGCCGCCCATCTCGACGTCGGCCTTGATCTGCACAGAGTCGAATGCCTGCATCACGGGGTACAGGAACTCGTGCAGGGCGATCGGCGTCTGGGACTGGTAGCGCTTGGTAAAGTCGTCGCGCTCGAGGATGCGGGCGACGGTGAACTTGGAGCACACCTGCAGCAGGCCGGCCAGATCCATCGAAAGGATCCAGTCGCCGTTGTGCACGATGGTGGTCTTCTCGGGATCCAGAATCTTCATGGCCTGGCTCACGTAGGTCTCGGCGTTGGCCTCGATTTGCTCCTGCGAAAGCTGCGGACGGGTGGAGTTCTTGCCCGAGGGATCGCCAATCAGCGCGGTACCGTTGCCGATGATGAGGGTGACGTTGTGGCCCAGGTCCTGGAACTGACGCATCTTGCGCAGGGGCACGGCGTGGCCCAGGTGCAGGTCGGGGCTGGTGGGATCGACGCCGAGCTTGATGTTGAGGGGCTCGCCCTTCTCAAGCTTCTTGCGAAGGTCGGCCTCGGGGACGATCTGCGCGGCGCCCGAGGTGATGATACGCATTTGCTCGTCAACAGACAGCATTGGGTATCCTCCTTTTGCTATAGCACCCTCACCGGATACGGCGGTGCTGGAAGTTCATAAACTCACTAATAATAACCAAAACAGCGCGACGCGGCACCTACGACAGGAAAATCCTCGTCCTGCCGCACGCGTCGATAACGACCGGCAAACGCGTGCCGTCACGTTCGACCAAAAAGCGCGCCTGCTGACGGCGCGAGCAGTCACGGCAACGGACCTGCCCCGTTGCATCCGTGGCGCAGGCGCCCTCGGCAGTCAGCAAGCAGTGCTCGCACACCATGAGCTCGGGACGGTCGGCATCGACAGGCCCCAAGACACCGGGACAAGCGGCAAGCTCGGCAACACGCTCCGCATCATTGCCGAGCAACTCGGCCGACAAGTACACCCGCCCCGCCCCGAGTCCGCGCAGCCAGGTAAGCGTGACCCGATTCGCGCAGAACACCGGCGCCGCCACGTCAAACGTCATGCCCAGCTCGCGAGCGATCACCACCTGTCCCAGGTTGCGGCAGACGACGCGCCCGGCACGCTGCATAAGTGAGCGGGTCCGATCAACGTCACCCGTGCGGCACACCTCGTCCAGCACCACAACGGCGTCGGATAAATCGCGTTCTCCGCGCGGATCGGCATCCATCAGCTGCCAAGCAAAAACCATGTGAGCGGGAACCGCGCGCTCCGCCAACTCCGTCGACGCACCGCCATCCACCGCAACGTCCTCAAAGGGCAGCACCTCAACGGCGCGCGCAACGGGTGCAATCGCATCCGCCTCGGCCCGCATGCGCTCCAACACCGCCGCTGTCTGATCCAACACGCCGGCGCTGCGAATCAGGTATACCTCGCAGCCCGCGTCCACCTTACGCTTGCAATGCACGACGACGCGCTTCCCCGCTGCGGCATCCACCGGGCAGGGCACCTGCGGCCAGCGCTTGGGCACATCGGGGCGCGCGTCGACGCCCGGATAGAACCGAATCTCGAGCGTGTCACCCGCCGCCACGGCGGCATCGAGCTCAACGGTCACCTCTTCGTGGCCCACAGCGACCAAGCGCCCCACGCGCACGCCCTGGTTAATTGCACGCTCAAAGCTCATCAGCTCGGCACCCGAACGCCCTCGCAGGTACGCATCGGTAAACCCACGGTTAAACGACCTTCCCAGCTCGCGCTCAAGCTCTTCCACGGCACCGGGGTCCCACGCGCCGTCGCGCAGCATATCGAGCGCCCGGCGCCAAACCCGCACCACGTTGAATACGTAATCGGGGTTCTTCATGCGCCCCTCGATCTTGAGCGACGCCACGCCGGCATCTACAAGCTCGGGCAGATGCGCAATACCCAGATAGTCATGCGGACACAGCAGACGATCCCCCTCAACGGCGACAACGCTCTGTCCCGCCTCGTCCACTAGGTCGTACGCCAGACGGCACGGCTGTGTGCAGTCGCCGCGCATCGCCGATCGTCCACGCCGCAGGGCCGAGAACTCGCACGCCCCCGAATAGCCGATGCAAATCGCACCGTGGCAGAATACCTCGATGGGCACGCCCGTGGCACAGAGCGCCGCAATCTCGTCGACCGTCAGCTCGCGCGCCGTCGTCACGCGCTCGACCCCCAACTCATCGGCGGCAAGCCGCACGGCGCCTTCGCTATGAACGCCCGCCTGCGTAGACAGGTGAATCTCGACCCCGGGAATCGCCGCGCTCAGCGCGCAGGCCAACCCGGCATCGGCCACAATCAGAGCATCGGCGCCCAGCTCCAGTGCATGAGCTCCCAACGCCACCGCGTCGGACAACTCATCGTCAAACACGAACACGTTGAGCGTCACGTACACACGCACGCCATGGGCATGCGCCACGGCGCAGCCGCGCGCAAACTCGTCATCCGTAAAGCCGTGGGCGCTCACACGGGCGTTAAAGCCGCCCAACCCCGCATAGATGGCATCGGTACCCGCGGCGATAGCCGCAAGCATCTGGTCGAGTCCGCCCGCCGGCGCCAGCAGCTCGGGCAGCGCCGCACTGACGACATCCAATCCAGTCTCGCATTGTCCGCTCGGCCCCATCGCCCGAATCGCCATCGACAAACTCCTTACCAAGGTATGCATTCACTCTGAAAAATGCCGTCTTCCAGCATACACGAGGCCTCGCGCGCCCCGTTTGGTTTATCGTGTAATAACTTATGTCCATCCTGCCCCGACGGCACATCCACCGTCCGGCACGACATACCTGGAGGTCAATATATGGGTCCTCGCCAACGACAGGGACACAGCCGTTCAAAGACGCACGCCCTGCCCATAATCCTGCTCTCGTTTTTGGGCTTTCTGCTGATTGCGGGCGTGGCGTTTGGCATCGGCATGGTCGGCAACGTCAACCGCTGGCTGTCCGATCTGCCCGACTACACCGACGCCAACGCGTATCTGGTGAGCGAGCCCACCGAGATCGTCGACTGCAACGGCAACAAGATCGCGAGCTTCTACACGCAAAACCGCAAATCCATCACCAAGGACGAGGTCTCCCCCTACGTGCTGCAGGGCACCGTTGACGTCGAGGACGAGCGCTTCTACGAGCACGGCGGTATCGACCTGTGGGGTATCGCGCGTGCTGCGGTGGCAACCCTCGGCGGCGGGCACGAAGGCGCCTCGACTATCACCCAGCAGCTTGTGCGCAACACCATCCTGCAGGAGGAGCAGTTCGACTCGACCATTGAGCGTAAGGTGCGCGAGGCCTACATCGCCATCAAGATGGAGGACATGTACTCCAAAGACGAGATCCTCATGATGTACCTCAACACCATCTATTACGGCCACGGCGCCTACGGCATCGAGGCCGCAGCCGAGACCTATCTGTCCAAGAGCGCCGCCGACCTCACCCTGAGCGAGGCCGCGCTACTCATCGGCCTTCCCAACTCGCCTTCGCAGTACGACCCCACGGTCAATCCCGATCTGGCACTGTCCCGCCGCAACAAGGTTCTCGACAACATGCTGCGCCTGGGCCACATCACCCAGGAGGAGCACGATGCCGCACAGGCCGAGCCCATCACCCTCAACGTGACCGAAATCTCGGGCAGCGGCGTCGACGTATACTCGCAGCCCTACTTTGTCTCCTACGTCAAGCAGCTGCTGGAGCAGGAGTTCTCGACCGACGTGCTCTTTAAGGGCGGCCTGACCGTCAAGACCACCATCGACCCCACGATGCAGCAGGTGGCAGAGAATGCCGTCCGCGAGCAGCTCGACACGCTCTCGCTTGACGGCCTGGACATGGGCATGGTCGTCGTCGACCCCAAGACCGGCTACATCAAGTGCATGGTGGGCGGCTACGACTACAACGCTGACGAGAACCACGTAAACCATGCCACGGCCAAGCGTCCCGTCGGCTCCACCTTTAAGGCCTTTACGCTGGCAACTGCCATCCAAAACGGCATGAACCCCAACGTCACCCTCAACTGCAACTCGCCGCTCAAGGCCAAGGGCACCACGACCGAGGTCCAAAATTACGCCAACCAGAGCTATGGCAACATCACGCTCAAGCAGGCGACGGCATACTCCTCCAACACCGGCTACATCCAGGTGGCGGAAGCCGTCGGCAACAGCAAGATCATCTCGCTCGTCAAAAAGCTCGGCATCGACCCCGCCAAGGACAACATCGAGGACGTTCCCGTCATGACGCTCGGCACCGGCTCGATCTCGCCACTCGAGATGGCCGCCGCCTACGCGACGTTTGCCAACGGCGGCTACTATCGCCAGCCGATCGCCATCACCGAGATTGATTCTCGTACCGGTTCGGTGCTGTACCAGCACACCGACAATCCCTCACAGGTGCTTACCGAGGGCGAGGCCGCCGCGGTCACCGATGTTCTGTCCGGCGTCATGAAGGGCAGCGGTACGGGTGCTGCCGGCGCCCTGAGTGTCAACCAGCCCTATGCCGGCAAGACGGGCACCACCGACAACACCACCAACCTTTGGTTCTGCGGCTATACCCCGCAGCTGGCGTGCGCCCTGTGGACCGGCTATTCCGCGGGCGAGATCCCCATCCAAAAGTACGGCACGGACCTGCTGGGCGACAGCACCAACCTGCCTGTCTTTAAGCGGTTTATGAACACCGTTCTGACCGGTACCGAGCGCGAGGAGTTTGCGACCGGAACGGCGCCCACCTACAAGAACAACAGCGTCTGGAAGTTCTACGGCACCAACAACACCAAGAAGTCGGAGAACGACGACAAGGACAAGGACGAAGAGGAAGAGGAAGAGGAAACCACCACAACGACTACCACGACGACCACGACCACCGAGACCACGGGCGGCGACACCACCGGGGGCACCGGTACGACCGGTGGCTCGACGGGCGGCTCCACTGGTGGTTCGACCGGCGGCGATGGCGGCACGCCTACGCCTACGCCCACTCCCGACCCCTCGCCCACGCCTGACGATACGGTCGGCTAAGAAGTACGCGACTAAAGCCAACAAGGCCTCGAGCAGCTTATTGAACTGCTCGGGGCCTTTTAGTTTGAAGCGACCTGGTGGGCGGTCTTTATACCGGCAAACAAAAAGGGGTACCGACCAACGTCGATACCCCTTACAAGCCACTATGTAAGCGCACGCAGTGCCGAGCGCTCGGCCCGCACGCCTACTTGCGAGAATTGCTCAGCTTATTGATCAGCGCCTCGAGGCGCTCGCCGTCCTCGGCCGTCTGGGCAATAACCAAAATCGTATCGTTGCCGGCAAGCGAGCCAAGCACATCGGGCAGCTCTGCCGCATCAACAGCGGCGGCGATGCCGGAAGCCGTGCCAGGCTGAGCCTTGATCATAACCAGATTATCAGTACGCAGAACGCCCGTTACGAGCTCGGAAACCATACGCTGCAGGTGCAGGTCCTCTGCCAGAACATAGATGCCCTCAGGGAGCTTACGCAGCCCCATGTCGGCAATATCGCGAGAGACAGTCGCCTGCGTGCAATCAAAGCCCATAGCGCGGAGCTCATCGACCAGCACGCGCTGTGTGCGGACGTCCTTATTGCGCACAATATCTCTAATGGCATCCTGGCGCCCATTGCGTTTTTTAGCCATACAAACCCTCTCTCCAAAAGATGGCGGAGACAATCAATCAGTGATTGAATAGTTTAACGCTATTTGAAGGCTTTTGTGTATAAGAACGCATTTCGAAACAATTCTATGCAAGTTTGTTTCGTAATGAGCCGATTAGGCGGTTTTTGCGCCCGTCCGGTTAAGAAAAGCTGCCAGATGCGTACACATCACGCAGCGCGCGGGCTTGGCGCTGGCGATCGGCCCAAACAACAGACCGAGTCCCCGATGGTTATCCTTGAGCGCGGCGACCATCTGACGGGTTCGAGGCGCCTCGAGCATATCACGCATGCGGGCGGAACGCTCGATTGACGACACCCCATGCGGGCTCAGACACAAATTCTCGATGCAGGCGACCAGTCCGGCAAAGTAGAACTTTTGGCTTGCCAGCTTGAGCCGACCACCGCTATCTGCTTCCGAGAGTGAGTCCGCAAGCTCGTCGAGCGCTCTAGTGTCATCGGATATCCTGGCATACATGGTGGGATCAAAGGCATCTGTAAGCTTAGGTGCCACCGCGTGGAAACAAGCGTCGCCGCAGCCGGACACGAATCGTGCCTGCGAGAGCGCATAAGCCATAAACTCAACCGTACGGTACGCCTTGCCGCGCGACAGGCATGCCTCAAACAGCGAGCGGCTGTACATCACGCCAGAGGTCTGAACGACAAGGCCGCCTAAAATCAACTGGGGCAGCCCGGTCACCATCGAGGATTTGCTATCAATGGAAATATGAGCAGCATCCAAGACGCGCGAATGGCGCTCTCGATGTGCATCATAGCGGTCGAGCGACACCGTGGGGAGCACTATGTCTGCCGTAGTATCGCACGCGATATCGACCATCTTGGAAAGGGACTGCGGAGCAAACCACTCATCGGCGTTCATAGCGATGATTTGAGAGCCACGCGAGGCAGCAAAACCGGCACGAAGGCAAGCACCGCGCTTCGCGTCCTCGACGTCAATCAAATCAATATGGATGTCCCTGTCGGCAGCAACCTGAAGCGAATGGCGCACACCGGGCGCAGCATCGCGGCAGACAACGACAATCTGCAAATCGTAGAGGTCTTGGTTCTGGATACTCTCGAGCGCACGCATCGCATAGCTGGGCGAACCTTCTACCACAAGGATCACCGAAAGTCGCGGATGCGAGCCACGTCGAACCAAGTTATCCGTCCTCTCGACAGCAATGAATCAAACCGTGGTTCATGGTACACCCCGGCAATAAAAGCAATGAGACACCGGTTGCATTGCACGCCAAGAACAGATGTTGCACACGCGCAGCCCACAGATGACAGGTGTCGACGCACGACACGTCGAGCCCTACCCTAGTCGAGCACGACAAGCTCGGCGGGATCGTAATCCACGCCCATAAACGTAAGGCCGCAGGCAGGAGCCGTGGGGCCCGCAGCGGTACGATCGCAAGCATCGATGACCTCGCGCATCCACTCGGGTTTACGGCGATGCATGCCAATCTCGACAAGCGTGCCAACGATCGTACGGACCATCGAATGCAGAAACGCATTGCCCTCGATGGTAAACGTCAGGATGTCCTCGCCAAACGCAACCTCATGGCCAAACTCGGCCCGCATCACGCAGCGGTGCGTAGGCTTGCCCACGGCAGAGGCGACCTTGCAAAAGCTCTTAAAGTCCTGCTCACCCAAAAGCGCGGGACAGGCCGCAGACATGGCCTCGACGTCCAAGGGATAGCGATGCCACCACACGGCACCACGGGACAGCACGGGGCGCGCATCGCGATCGGCAATACGGTACGTATACGTACGGGAACGCGCGTCAAAGCGTGCAGAAAAGCCCTTACGGGCCCTGTAGACCTCGTTTATGGCGATATCTTTAGGCAGCAGGGCATCCATAGCCCGCAGCCACCTACGGCGCGTAAGGGCGAGCTCAGCGTCCGTTACGGGCACGCTGATGTACTGAGCCACGGCATGCACGCCGGCATCGGTACGCCCCGCGCACGTCAGATCGATCGGACGGCGAAGCAGCGTCTCGATAGCGCGGCGCAGCTCACCCGCAACCGTCGTCTGGCCAGGCTGCTCGGCAAAGCCGCTATAGGACGAGCCATCGTAGGCCACGCGGAAAACGAGCGTGGCGTCGAGCTCGGGAATCGAATTGAAATCAGACGGCGCGGTCATGGGCGCTCCCAACAAACAGGCAATGGCATTTCGACAAAAAAAGAGGGGTACGCGAACGTACCCCTCGAATATAGCCTATGCAGACGGATTGTCTACTCAGCGGTCTCCTCAGCAGGAGCCTCCTCGGCAGCCTCGACCTTCTTGGGAGCAGCGGCCTTCTTGGGGGCCGGAGCAGCCTTCTTGGCCTTAGGCGTGCAAGGCTCGGTGACGAGCTCCATGATAACGATGGGAGCATTGTCGCCCTTACGGTTACCGAGCTTCATGATGCGGGTGTAACCGCCGTTGCGGTCCTGCCACATACCCTGGGCAGCCTTGTCGAAGATCTCGGCAACGAGCTGCTTATCGCCGAGCTTGGCGATAGCCAGACGACGAGAGTGCAGGTCGCCCTTCTTGGCCCAAGTGATGATCGGATCGACGACCGAACGCAGCGCCTTAGCGCGGGTCTCGGTGGTCTTGATGCGGTCGTTCTCGAAGAGGGCCTTAGCAAGGCTCTTCTTCATGGCCTTGGTGTGGCTCGCATCGGTGCCGAGCTTCAGGCCCTTCTTAACGTTGTGACGCATGGTCTAGTTTCTCCTCAAATATGCGAAGCATTAAGCCTTCAGGCTCAGGCCCATGGACTCAAGCTTGTCCTTCACTTCCTCGATCGACTTAACACCGAAGTTACGGATGTTGAGCAGATCGTTCTCCGAGAACTCAACGAGCTGACGGACCGAGTGAATGCTGGCGCGCTTAAGGCAGTTGTAGGAACGGACGGAAAGGTCCAGATCCTCGATCTGCTTGTCCAGCTCGGCGTTGTCGTTGGTGACCTCGGGAGCGAAGATCGAAGCCTCCTCCTCGACCTCGGGGGTCTCGGCAAGGTTCATAAAGGCGGCCATATGCTGGTTGATGATATTAGCGGCCTGGACCACGGCGTCGCGCGGGGCGATGGAGCCGTTGGTCTCGATCTCGAGGACAAGGCGGTCGTAGTCGGTGTGCTGACCGACACGGCAAGCCTCAACGAGCTTGGCGCAACGGGAAACCGGCGAGTACAGCGAGTCGACGTGGATCACACCGATGGGATCGTTGTCGCGCTTGTTGGCCTCGCCAGAAACATAGCCGCGGCCATAGCCGATGCGCATGCTCATGGTGAGATGGCCACCCTCGGTGAGCGTAGCAATGTGCTGCTCGGGGTTGACCAGCTCAAACTCGGACGGAATAAAGAAGTCCGCACCGGTGACCTCGCAGGGGCCGTCAACCGAGATGGTGGCGGTCGCCTCGTCGGTCGTGCCGAGAGCCCTGAAGACAAGACCCTTGACATTCAGGACGATGTCGCTGACATCCTCGACCATGTTAGGGATGGTCATGAACTCGTGCTGCGCACCATCGATCTGAATAGCCTCGACGGCGGCACCCTCGAGCGAGGACAGAAGAACGCGACGAAGGGAGTTACCCAGCGTATCGCCGTAACCACGCTCGAGCGGCTCGACGGAGACACGAGCAGACGTCTCGTTGATCTCTTCGACCTGAACCTGAGGCCTAATGAATTCTGACATGTATTACCTCCAGCCTCAGCAGCCCGGATGGACTACTTAGAGTAGAGCTCGACGATGAGCTGCTCGTTGATATCACCGCTGATCTGCTCACGCGTCGGCAGAGCGAGCACGTTACCAGACAGCTTCTCGATATCGACCTCGAGCCAGCCAGGGACCTCAAAGCGCTCGGAGGAAATCAGAGCCTCCTTGATGGGGAGGAGGTCACGGAACTTCTCGCCGACAGCGACGACGTCGCCGGCCTTGACGCGGTAAGACGGGATGTCCACGCGCTTGCCGTTCACGGTGAAGTGACCGTGACGGACGGACTGACGAGCCTCTTTGCGGGTGCGGGCGAAGCCAAGACGGAAGACGACGTTGTCGAGGCGAGACTCAAGGATGATCATGAGGTTCTCACCGGTGACGCCGTTCATCTTGCGGGCCTTGTTGAAGTAGCCGTGGAACTGCTTCTCCAGAACGCCATAGATGAACTTGACCTTCTGCTTCTCGCGCAGCTGCATGCCGTACTCAGATTCCTTGCGACGGCGCTTGGGCTGACGGATAGATTCCTTCTTGCTGCTGTAACCGAGCTCAGCGGGATCGATCCCGAGCTGACGGCAGCGCTTAAGAACAGGAGTCCTGTCGATTGCCATATTGATACGATCCTTTCAGTTACACGCGGCGACGCTTCTTGGGGCGGCAGCCGTTGTGCGGGATGGGGGTCTTGTCCTGGATGCTCGAGACCTCGAGGCCAGCAGCCTGGAGGGAGCGGATGGCGGTCTCACGACCGGAGCCGGGGCCCTTGACGAAGACGGAAACCTTCTTCATACCGTGCTCCATGGCCTGCTTGGCAGCAGCCTCGGCAGCCATCTGGGCAGCGAACGGCGTGGACTTACGGGAGCCCTTGAAGCCCACCTGGCCAGCCGACTTCCAGGAAATGACGTTGCCCTGGGGATCGGTGATCGAAACGATCGTGTTGTTGAACGTAGAACGAATGTGAGCCTGGCCCACGGAAATGTTCTTACGGTCCGCGCGCTTCAGACGGGCAGCGCGAACGTTCTTCTTAGCAGTAGCCATCTATCTAGCGCTCCTTATTTCTTCTTCTTAGCACCGATCTGACGCTTCGGGCCCTTGCGGGTACGAGCGTTAGTGTGGGTGCGCTGGCCGCGGACCGGGAGGCCCTTGCGGTGACGAAGGCCGCGGTTGCAGCCGATGTCCATAAGGCGCTTGACGTTCTGGTTGCGCTCACGGCGGAGGTCACCCTCAACCATGATCTGGTTCTTATCGATATAATCGCGGATGGCGTTAACCTCATCCTCGGTGAGGTCCTTAACGCGCGTATCCACGTTAACGTTGCACTCGACGCAGATCTTCGTCGCAGTGGTGCGGCCGATGCCGTAAATGTAGGTCAGACCGATCTCAACGCGCTTCTCACGCGGGAGGTCGACACCATTAATACGGGCCAACGTAGTCTCCTCTCTTAACCCTGACGCTGCTTATGACGGGGGTTCTCGCAAATGACGAGGACCTTGCCATGGCGCCTAATGATTTTGCACTTATCGCACATCTTCTTGACCGAAGGACGTACCTTCATCGTTCTTCCTTTCGGTAGCGCTCAAACTACTTCCCTACTATCTACTCGCCCAGCCGCAGGCGTTAAAAACTATGGCTGGTCTTCACACACAATCCGACCGTAGGTTGAGCTAAGCCTGCAGCCGGAAATGGAGTGCGTGTATGCGTGCCGCTATTTGTAGCGATAGGTGATGCGGCCGCGGGTCAGGTCGTACGGGGAAAGCTCCACGACAACCCTGTCACCGGGGAGAATACGGATGTAATTCATTCGGATCTTGCCAGAAATGTTGCACAGAACCGAATGACCGTTCTCGAGCTCGACCTTAAACATGGCATTGGGCAACGGTTCCTTTACCGTACCCTCGAGCTCAATTGCGTCTTCCTTCTTCACAAGCAATCATCTTTCTCTAGAAAACGACAGCGATTGAGTATTCTACAATACGCATGCACGTATCGTAGTATCTTCGTAATGGCTCCACAACTAAGCGGAACTTGTTACATTTGAAATGTAAAACAAAGCCGTTCCCTGATACCCAAGATCGCCTTGAAATGAGAAGGCATAGACCTTGGGGTCATGCCTTCGAAATTGAAAGGCGAGGTTGGGCATCAGGGGGCGGCGACTTTTACATTTCACCGCCTTGCAAGGAACACCAAGCACCTCGAGCATCCGTGGTGAGAATCACCGGACCGTCATTGGTAATGGCGACGGTGTTCTCGTAGTGCGCGGCGGGCAGGTGGTCGTTGGTCGTAACAATCCAACCGTCGGAGCCCGTGCTCACATGGTTGGAACCCATCGTAACCATCGGCTCGATGGCAATGACCATACCGGCCTGGAGACGAACGCCCCTCCCCTTCTTTCCGTAATTCGGAACGTTGGGGTCCTCGTGCATCACATGGCCAATACCGTGCCCCACATAATCACGAAGCACGCCATAGCCGTGAGACTCGGCGAGGGACTGGACGGCATAACCAATGTCCCCAATACGGTTACCGGGAACAGCCTGCTCGATTGCAGCCTTAAGGCAATCGCGCGTAACCTCGCACAGGGCCTTGGCCTCGGGCGTGGGGGTACCGACGAAAAACGTCCAAGCGTTATCGCCGACCCAACCGTCGACAACGGCACCCGTATCGATGGAGATGATATCGCCATCGCGCAGGATCATGTCGGGATTGGGAATACCGTGCACCACGGCATCGTTAATCGATGCGCAAATGGTACCGGGGAACCCGCCGTAGCCCTTAAAGGCCGGGGTGCCACCATGCATGCGGATAATCTGCTCCGCAAGCTGATCAAGCTCAAAGGTCGAAACACCAGGGCGAACCATGGCTCCAACGTGGCGGAGCGCCATCTTAGATAGCGCTCCTGCCTTCTTCATCTGCTCGATTTGCGTTGCAGACTTAATCTTGATCATAGACCGAGAGCCTCTTTGACGTCCCCGTACACGGTCTCGCGAGCCTGGTCACCGTTGACCGACTTGAGCAGACCCTGGCCACGATAGTAATCGACGAGCGGGCTCGTGGACTTCTCGTAGACGTCGAGACGGTTCTTGATGGTCTCGGGCTTGTCATCGTCGCGCTGATACATCTCGCCGGCGCACTTGGGGCAGGTAGCATCGGCAGCGGTGCCGGTGTAACCGCAGGCGCGGCAGGTGCGACGCGAAGACAGACGATCGATGATGACCTCGGGGGCCACGTCGACCAGAAGGGCGCAGTCGATCTCGCGACCCATGGCAGAGAGCTCGGAATCGAGCGTCACAGCCTGGGCGGTGTTGCGCGGGAAGCCGTCGAGGATGAAGCCCTGCTGGGCGTCATCGGCAGCAAGGCGCTCCTTGACAAGGTCGATCACGAGCTGGTCGGGAACGAGCTCGCCAGCGTCCATGTACTTCTTAGCCTGAATACCAAGCTCGGTGCCACCCTTGACGGCAGCACGCAGCAGGTCGCCCGTGGAAATGTGAGCGACGCCAAACTCGGCGACGAGCTCCTGTGCGACGGTGCCCTTACCGGCACCCGGAGCTCCGAGCAATACGAGGTTCATGAGCAATCCTCCTCTAGCCTATTTAAAGAATCCATCGTAATCATACATCTTGATCTGGCCTTCGAGCTTATCGACCGTGTCGAGCACGACGCCGACCATGATGAGGATGGACGTGCCGCCAAATGCCTGGATCAGATGGTTACCCGTGAAGGAGAAGATGATCGAAGGCACGATGGCGATGAGCGCCAAAAAGACAGCGCTGGGAAGCGTGATCTTGTTGAGCGCGTTCTTGATGTAGGCCGCGGTAGCCCTACCCGGACGGACGCCCGGAATAAAGCCGCCCTGCTTCTTAAGGTTGTCGGCCGTGTCATCGGGGTTGAACACCATGGAGGTGTAGAAGTACGCGAAAAACACGATGAGGACAACGTTAAGCACCCAGTTGAGCCAGCCGCGCGAAAGCGCAGAGGCAACTGCCTGAATCCAGCCGATGCCGGGGAAGAACACGGCAATCTGAGCCGGGAAGTACAGCAGCGCCGAAGCGAAGATGATTGGCACGACACCCGCGGTGTTGACCTTGATGGGCAGGTAGGTGGTCTGACCACCCATCATGCGACGGCCCACGACGCGCTTAGCGTAGGAGACCGGGATGCGGCGCTGGCCGCGCTCAAGAAAAACAATCAGCGGGATAACCAGCAGGATGATGGCGCAGATAATCACCATGGTGATGATGCCACCGGCATTGCCCTCGGTGCTGGAGAAGATCGCCTGCGGCAGGCCGGCCATGATGTTCGCAAAGATGATCAACGACATGCCATTGCCGATACCGCGCTGGGTGATGAGCTCACCAATCCACATGATCAGCATGGCGCCCGCAGTGAGCGTGCCGACGATCATGAGGTCGAAGATGATCTCGGGAGCGCCGGCGCCATTAAAGCTGATGCCGAAGCTCTTAAAGAGGAAGAGGTAACCCACGGAGTTGAGGATTGCCAGAGCCAGGGTGAGGTAACGCGAATACTGCGTAATCTTGGTCTGACCGACCTCGCCCTCGCGGGCAAGCTCATGCAGGGAAGGCACAACGGCCTGGAGCATCTGGAGGATGATCGAGCTGGTGATGTAAGGCATGATGCCCAGCGAAAACACCGACACATAGCTCAACGCGCCGCCAGAGAAAAGATTCAGGAGGGCCATAGCACCTGCGGCGACCGAATTGTTATCGGTCGAGAAAAGGCCCAGCATCCCCTGGAAAGGAATGCCGGGCACAGGAACGTGCGCACCAATGCGGTACACGACGAGCATAGCTATGGTAAAAAGAATCTTTTCGCGCAATTCTTTGATGCGGAAAGCATTCTTAAGACCATTTAGCACGGCAGCTCGACCTTTCCGCCGGCGGCCTCGATCTTGGCCTGCGCAGAAGCGCTGACCTTGTCGACCTTGACCGTGAACTTCTTGGTGAGCTCACCATTGCCGAGCACCTTGACGGGCTCGAACTCGCTCTTGGTGATGCGAGCGGCCTTAAGAGCGGCACCGTCGATCACAGCGCCATCCTCGAACTTACGCTCGAGACGCTCAACGTTAACAGCGGTGTACTCGATACGACGGGGGTTGCGGAAGCCCGGAAGCTTGGGCAGGCGCATAGCCAGCGGAGTCTGGCCACCCTCGAAGCCGGCACCCTTGGTGCCGCCAGAGCGGGAACCCTGGCCCTTCTGGCCGCGGCCAGAAGTGGTGCCGTGACCCGAAGAATTGCCACGGCCGACGCGCTTGCGGTTCTTGGTGGAACCGGGCGCGGGAGTAAGATCGTGAAGCTGCATTTGCTACTCCTCTACAATCTCGACAAGGTGCTTGACCTTGAAGATCATGCCGCGGACGGACTCGTTGTCAGCAATCTCGCGAACCTCGCGGATCCTGTGGAGACCGAGGGCACGGACAGTACGGACCTGGTCCTGCTTGCAACCGTTGGTGCTGCGGACCTGCTTGATCTTGATGGTGTCAGCCATGCTTAGTTCTCCTTACCGACGAACATCTCGGAGACCGTCAGGCCACGGCGAGCCGCGACGTCCTCAGGGCTGGAGAGCTCCTTGAGGCCCTCGACGGCAGCCTTGATGATGTTGAGGCCGTTGTCGGTACCGAGGGACTTGGACAGGACGTTCTTGATGCCAGCAAGCTCGAAGAGGGGACGCACAGCGCCGCCGGCGATAACGCCGGTACCCTCGACAGCGGGCTTGATGATGATGCGGCCGGCACCAAAGTGGCCGAGAACCTCGTGCGGGATGGTGCCCTGCTCGGTCACCGGCACGTGGAACATGTTCTTCTTGGCATCGAGAGACGCCTTGGAGATGGCCAGGGGCACCTCAGCGGACTTGCCCATGCCAACGCCGACGTTGCCCTTGCCGTCGCCAACGACGACGAGAGCGACGAGGCTCATGCGACGACCACCCTTGACGGTCTTCGACACGCGGTTGATGTAAACGACGCGCTCCTCGAACTCGGAGGCCTCGCGCTGCTGCTTCTGATTACGAGCCATGTGCTACATACCTCCTAGAACTCGAGACCGGCGGCACGAGCACCGTCGGCGAGGGCCTTGACGCGGCCATGGTAGATACGGCCACCGCGATCGAAGGCGACCTTGGTGATGCCGGCCTCGATGGCGCGCTTGCCAACGAGCTGACCGACCTTCTCCGCAGCCTCCTTGTTCGAGGTGTGGGTGCCCTTGAACTCGGCCTCGAGGGTCGAGGCAGAGACGAGCGTCAGGCTAGAGCCCTTGCTGTCGTCGATGATCTGGGCATAGATGTTGGCGTTAGTACGGGTCACGCGAAGACGCGGACGCTCGGAGGTACCCGAGACCTTGCCGCGAACACGACGCTGACGACGCTTGAGGCCTTCCAGCTTCGCCTTATGCTTGTTCATACGTAAACTCCTAAAAAGGTTGATCTTGCCAGCACCTGACGGGGTGCTGGTCTTATGCGAGTAAGTCGGTTACGACTACTTGGCGGCCTTACCCAGCTTGCGGCGGATGTGCTCGCCAACGTAGTGGATACCCTTGCCCTTGTAAGGCTCGGGAGGACGATGGCCGCGGATCTCAGCGGCGATCTGACCGACCTGCTGCTTGTTGATACCCTTGACGTTCACGTGGGTGTTGTCGGGAACCTCGAAGGTGATGCCCTCGGGAGCCTCGACGATCACGGGGTGCGAGAAGCCCAGGGAGAACTCGAGGTTCTTGCCCTTCTGCTGCACGCGGTAACCGACACCGGCGAGCTCGAGCTTCTTCTCGAAGCCCTCGGAAACGCCAACAACCATGTTGTGGATGAGGGCGCGGGTGAGGCCGTGGCGGGCACGGGTCTCACGCTCGTCGTCGGGACGGGAAACGGTGAGGACGTTGTCCTCGACGTTGATAGCGAGCTTCTCAAAGACATCGAGCTCGAGCTGGCCCTTGGGGCCCTTGACGACAACGTTGTTGCCGTTGACTGCCACTTCGACTCCGGCGGGAATCTGGACAGGCTTATTACCGATACGAGACACGGTGATCTCCTTTCCTTCTACCTACCGAGCGAATTACCAGACGTAAGCGATGATCTCGCCGCCGACGTTGTGCTTGCGAGCATCGCGGTCGGTCATGACGCCATGGCTGGTGGAAATAATGGCGGTACCAAGGCCACCGCGGACGCGGGGCATGTCGGCAACGCCGGTGTACTTACGCAGGCCCGGCTTGGAAATGCGGCGGATGCCGTTGATGACCTTAGCCTTCTTGGGACCATACTTAAGCGTGATGTGCAGAGTCTTCTGGGGAACGGTGTCCTCGACATCGTAGCCCTCGATGTAGCCCTCCTCGTGCAGAACACGAGCGATCTCGACGAGCTTCTTGCTGCTCGGCATGGAGACCGTGGCCTTGTTCACAGAGTTAGCGTTACGGATGCGCGTAAGCATATCTGCGATCGGGTCTGTAAGGTTCATACAGATTCTCCTTCGTTCTTGATGAACACGTGCTCTTGGTTCTTCGCCGCCCTTAACGGCAAAGCCTAACTAGCGCGTTTTCCCTGTTCCAAACGGATGCTTGAAACGCTGGTAGTGACTTACCAGCTGGCCTTCTTAACGCCGGGAAGCTCGCCCTTGAGTGCAAGCTCGCGGAAGCAGACACGGCACAGGCCGAACTTGCGGTACACAGAGTGCGGACGGCCGCAGCGCTGGCAGCGCGTGTACTCACGAGTAGAGAACTTCTGCTTGCGATTGCACTTGACGATCATCGATGTCTTAGCCACTTATATCCTCCTCACATAGAGTATTGTTCGCCCCAAGCGCCGCCCCCTTCTGGGAACGGCGCTCATAGGGCAGGTGAACCTATTTCTTGAACGGGAAACCGAAGGCGTCCAGAAGGGCCTTGGCCTCCTCATCGGTGTTGGCGGTGGTCACGAAAGTGATGTCCATACCACGCTGGTGATCGACGGAGTCGAAGTCGATCTCGGGGAAGATGAGCTGCTCGGTGACGCCCATGGAGAAGTTACCACGGCCGTCGAAGCTCTTGGCGGAGATGCCGCGGAAGTCGCGGATACGGGGGATCGCGACGGAGGTCAGACGATCGAAGAACTCCCACATACGGTCGCCACGCAGGGTAACCTTGCAGCCGATCGGCATACCAGCGCGCAGGCGGAAGGTAGCGATGGACTTGCGGGCACGGGTGATCATCGGCTGCTGGCCGGTGATGGCGCGCAGGTCGCGCACGGCACCGTCGATGGCCTTGGAATCGGTAGCGGCCTCGCCGACACCCATGTTCACGACGATCTTCTCAAACTTGGGGATCATCATGACGTTCTCGTACTGGAACTTGTCCTGAAGCTGCTGCTTGACCTCGTTGTTGTACTTGGTCTTCAGACGCGGCACATACTTCTCTTCTGCCATTGTTCACTCCTTCTTGGGGTTTTAAGCACGGGGCGTGGCCACGATGGGTTGTCCTCGTGCCTCCTGGCTGCATCCGCGCCGCTCATGGCATTTACGCGGTTTGGACTCGACGCAGCAGGAGCCGACAAAACAATCGGTACTATACGCGCATCGAGAGCGTATTTCCAGAAAAACCTCGTCTGCCTGCACAACTCCACAACTCCCCCGCACATATTGATCCCTAGGGGATCAAAATGGCAGTTGCGGTGAAATAGGGACTGTTTGACGGCTTAACCGGCTTAAACAGTCCGTATTTCGCCGCATCTTATTGATGGGGATGCGACTAGCGCTTGCGGGGGACGAGTTTGGTGCGGCGCAGGTGGATCATCTCGGCGGCGATGGAGATGGCAATCTCCTCGGGATCCTCGGCCTGAATGGCAACGCCGATCGGCAGGTGCAGCTCGTCGATCTGGCCCTGCGTAAAGCCCTCCTGCTCCAAACGGGCGCGCACAAAGGCCGTCTTGCGGCGCGAGCCCAAGCAGCCCAGATAGGCGGGTTTAGCGCGCATGGCCTGAATCACCACGTCGATATCGGACTTGTGGCCTGCTGTGGCCACGACCACCAAGTCGCGCGGGCCGATGGGGCACTGCTTGCTCAGGTTCTTGTAATCGACCAGGCGACGATCGTAGACACCGGGTACCCATTCGGGCGTCAGCGTGCCGGGGCGGTCATCGCACGCCACAACGGCAAAGCCCGCCGCCGTGAGTACGCGCGCCGTCGCAGCGCCCACGTGTCCGCAGCCAAAGATGTAGGTCAGGCCCTCGGGGCAGAGCGTCTCGATGTGCGCCGGGGGAATCTCGGAGGCGGCGTTGGTGTAGGTGACCTTACTCCCCTCCTCCACCAGCGAAAGCCCAGGGCAGCCGGCAATGGTATGGCGCGATGTCTCGCCATGGTACTCAACCACATCGCCCTCGAGCGCGCTCGCGATAAACGGCTCAAAGTCGATGACGAAGTCGCCGATGCGCCGATAGGCCAAGACGTCGGCAATTTCCTGGAACAACGGTGCCTGAGTCGAATCCAGATGCAGGTAGCACAGGCAGATGGCTCCGCCGCAGATCATGCCGGTATCGGAGTTCTCGCCGCCCATGGTGTAGCGGACCAGACGCGACTGTCCCGCGCTCAGGAGCTCGCGCGCCTCATCCAGCGCAAAGAGTTCAATCTTGCCACCGCCGATAGTGCCCGCCTGGCTGCCATCGGCAAAGACAGTCATCCATGCGCCTACACCGCGCGGCGACGACCCTGCCGTACCGGCCACGACCACGAGTTCGCACGTCTCACCAGCACGCAAGGCGGCAAGCGCCGCATTCACAACATCGAGCTTTTCCATTGCCGCCTTCTATCCTCTAAAGACACCGGTGAGCATAGCGAGCGCCTCGAGCACGCCGCCGCCAACCGACGTCGCCTTGTCCGAAATGTAGTTGATATAGCTGGCATCGCCGCGCGGGTCGACGTCGGCACATTTAAAGCCCTCGGTCACCTGAACGCCGTCGGCCAAAAGGCCGCGCAAGCAGCCATCGATCTGCGTATACATGGGCGTATCGCCCGCGTAGCCAATCACGTCTCCGGCGCTCACGATGTCGCCGATTGCGCGGTCGGACCGAAACACGCCGGCGGCGGGGCTATGGATAACGCGCTCCTTGCCATAGCCGCCGATCAAGCCCGGCACACCCGTGTTGGGCTGGGGCGAACCTTGGGTAATGACACGTCCGAGAAAATGCCCGCGCATGGTCTCGACCACGGCGTCGCAGTCAACCGGCGCGGTAAAGCCCGGCCCCACGGCGATGACGGCAGGCGCCATGTCGCGCGTGGTGCCCAGGTTGCGCTTAGCCAAAATCGCATCGACCACAGCCGCGGGCTTAAGTTCGCCGAGCATCTGCGCCTGAGGGTCTACCACGACGGCGACGTCTCCAGCCTCGGCAATCGCAAGCGCCTCAGCCGGCGTCTGTGCCAAGCGAGCGCGAATGCCCTCGACCTCGACCTCGCCCAGGCGAATGGCCTCGCAAAAACTGATTGTGCGGCGGATGCACGTGGGAACCGCGATATCGGCCATAACGACCGACACGCCGGAGCGTACCAAGCGAGCGGCGACGCCCGTGGCGATATCGCCAGCGCCGCGAACATAAACGAGCATTCCCGGGACACCTCCCTGTGCTACGGTTTGAGCAGAGCAAAGCGGTTCGACCGCTACTCTGATGATTTTTTATTATCACAGTATTATACGGCGGTGAACAGATGGAAACGACGAGCGGAAACCTTGCCTCCGCGCTCAAGATCGAGCCGGGCATTACCGCGATTGTCGGCAGCGGCGGCAAGTCGACGCTGCTAAAGACGCTCGGCCTTGAGCTTATGCGCGCTGGCGGCCGCGTGCTCCTCTGCACCACCACGCACATGTTTCCCGTCGCCGGCGTGCCATGGGACGGGTCGAGCCGTCGCCTGGACGCCGCGCCTTGGAAGCCGGGCGCTGCACATGTCCCCGGTTGCACCTGCGAGGCGTGCGCGGGCATGAGCCGCGGAAGTATCTGCCAGGCGGTTGTTTTGGACCCGGAGACAGGCAAACTCTCCGCCCCCGCCAAGCCGCTCAACGAGCTGGCACAGCGCTTTGACTATGTGTTGGCCGAGGCAGATGGCAGCAAGCAACTCCCACTCAAGGCCCACGCCACCTGGGAGCCGGTAATTCCCTCTGGTACGGCCAACATCGTCTGGGTCGTCGGCGCCTCGGGGCTGGGCAAGCCCGTCGCCGAGGTTGTCCACCGCCCCGAGCTCTTCTGCGAGCGTTGCGGCTGCGAGCCCACCGACACTGCCACCCCAGGGCGCGTCGCCCAGGTGCTCAATGCCGAGATGCAGGCGCTGGGACTCTGCACCGCCCGCGTCATGCTCAACCAAGTCGACACGCTCAGCGACCCCACGATGGCCGACCGCTTCGAGACAGCTCTCGACCGCCCCATCGTCGCCACCAATCTCAAGTAGCTGGCGCTGCCCTGGCGCCCTTTCTGCTAGCGAAGCGCGTAGCAGCCGGCGATGTGCTCCGAGACGCGGCGCTGACCCTTGGCGGTGTCGACGTCCCACAGCTCGCACGCGCGCGCCTCGACCAACTGGACATCGGCGCGGCCGCGCAGCAGCGACGATCCGCCATCCTTGCCCTTAAGCCCCATAAGGTCGGGAAAGAGACTCGCAGGGAACAGCACCGGCGAGGCGGGTTCACCGTTTAGGGCAAGACGCACGGGCGCGACGCCGCCGTTGGCCTTAAAAGCACCGGCGATCGCCTCAAAGGAATCCGCGCTCACAAGCGGCTGGTCGCCCGGTAAAAAGAGGCAGCCCTTCCAGCCGCGATCGGCTCCCCAGGTAAGACCGGCGCGCACACTCTCGCTCCTAAGCGCGCCATCGTGCAGTGCGCACGCGCAGCGCAGCTCACGGCAAATCTCGGCAACTTGGGGCCAACGCGTTGTAACAACAACGTCAAATCCTTTGGGCACCGACTCAATCGTCCGCTGAATCAGCGGCTTTCCGCAGATATCGGCAAGCATCTTGTTAGAGCCAAACCGCTTGCCCTCGCCCGAAGCCATAATGACGCATCCAAGTTTCATGGTGATACCTCCCCTGAAGCCATCGTACCCATAACTCGCGCCGCGGGTGCATAAGGATGGTGTCCTGGCCGTTGGCGATCTTATAACGCAGCGACGCTTTCGTTATTTGCGAACAGGTGTGGTTTATGGCAAAGTGTGCCCAAACTAATTTTTAGGAAGGCACCCATGACCCCCGCACAGACTGAGTTCTACAAGCGCCTCGCACACGGCCTGGCGCTCCAATTTGGTCCCAACTGCGAAGTCGTCGTCCACGATCTGGAGACCGAGGACGTGGACCACTCCATCGTAGTGATCGAAAACGGCCACGTCAGCGGGCGCAAACTGGGTGACGGCCCCAGCCATATCGTGTTTGAGTCCATGCACGAGGGCACCACCGACATACACGACCGCGAGCCGTACCTCACTAAAACCGCCGACGGCAAGCTGCTCAAGTCCTCGACGATCTTTATCCGCAACGACGAGGGCAAGCCCGTCGGCATTTTGGGCATCAACTTTGACATTACGCTTATGAAGGCTTTTGAGCGCTCGCTCGATGCCTTTACCGGCACTGGCGGCACGGGGTACACCGAGCCCGAGCCCATTACCAAGAACATCGGCGACCTGCTCGAAGACCTGCTGCACGAGTGCGAGCAGTTTGTGGGCAAGCCCGCGGCACTCATGACCAAAGACGAGCGCATTCGTGCCATTGGCTACCTCGACCGTCGCGGCGCCTTCCTCATTTCCAAGTCGAGCGAGCGCGCCTGCGAGTTCTTTGGCATCTCCAAATACAGCTTCTATAGCTACCTCAACGAGGCCAAAGCGGCGGCCAGCGACAAGTAGGTACTCGCCTGGATTGCCTCTCCCCTTTTGGGCGCGAGTTCTGGAAAGCTCGAATCCAAGACCGAGCCGCTTGGGAAGTTCCATATAATCGATGTCATTGGTATTTCGAAAGGGTGGAGCAGAATGGCGTTGAGCAAGGCATCATGCACCGGTCGCGGATTGATTCCGGCAATTGGTGGACATGTGCACCGCACGTTCGATGAGGGTGAAGACGACCTGTTTTCGCTGAGCCTTGACGACGTGATGGATGATCGCCCGTGGACCGCCGACGAACTCATGGGCGGCGGGGCTCGCCCGTCAAGCCCCAATCCCGCACTTGCGCCTAAGCCCGCATCTGCGCCGACTCCTGCGCAGTCGCCTGTTTCGACGCCCGCACCTACACCCGCACCCACTTCGGCGCCCGCACCCACTTCGGCGCCCACGCCCGCTCCCCGCCCCGCAAGCGACCCGTCCGAGACGGCGGCATTTCTCGCTGCAGCGACGCAGGGCAAATCGGCCGACAGCACCGTTATGTACAGCGCCCAGCAGTTGCCTGTTCCTGCGGCACGCAAGCCTCCGGTCACAAGGCTCGATGAGCCCGCGGCCCATCAGGTTGCCTACGATTCCTGGGCTGCAGCCGATCTGGATGAGACCTCTACCGGCATGCCGGCGCTCGACGTTCCAGTTAACCCGCTTTTTGCCGCCAACACGAGTGCCGCGGACTACGAGGGCGGCGCGGCATATTCCGATTATTCCGATGGCTATGCTGGCACCGGTCGCATCGAGACCGAGGATTATGGCACCGCATCGAGCGATTATCTCAACGATCCGTACGCTGCCGCGCCTGCACCGGAATATGACCCGGAGGCCGCGTCCGCGCCGGCGTATACCAAAAACACGGGCGAAGAGCGCTTCGCCGATTATTACGCCGAGGAAAAGGCGCTGCGTTTCTCGGAATTTCCGCAGGCAGTCAAGGTTGCCTTTATCGCCATTGTCATTGCCCTGCTCGGCGTCATTGCGTTTGAGGGATTCCAGCTGTTCCGCGGCCCCACCCAAGCGGAGTCGGAGACACAGCAAAAAGAGGACGATAACGAGTATCTGGACATCAACACCCTCAAGGGCGATCCCAACGACGAAGACGACGAGTAGCGAGGGTTAAGGGAAGGCCGGAAGAGCCGGCGGCACGTTACGGCTCCAAAAACCCTGCCATAAAGATGGGCAGATACAGCACGTCACCATCGCGGTGAAGATTACATTCCGCAAGGACCAGGGCGCGGTCGATTCCATAGCCTTTCGTTGCGAGCGCGTTGTCGAGCGCCGCATGGGACTTAAAGCTCTTGCCCGACTTGACTTCGATGGCGAGCACCTCCCCATCGAGCGTCTCCTCAACAAAATCGAGCTCGCCAACCTTTTTCGACGTAAAGTAGCGCAATCTAAATCCATGAGCCTTGAGCTCTTGGGCAACGAAGCCCTCAAACGCCGCCCCCATATTCATGCCAAAGGGGTCTTCCGCCTCCCCATCAAAAACGCCTTGGGCGACCCTTTTGGAATACGACGACATGAGCATTCCGGTGTCCAAATAAAACAGTTTGAACAGATTTCGTTGCTCCCCCAATAAAAGGGGTGCCACGGGCGCCGTTACGTTATACACGGGAAGCGCGACACCCGCCTCCGATAACCAGAGAAAATGATCTGTCACCTGCGAAAAACGTTTGACACCGTTAATCGATGACAGTTTGAATCGCTTGTTTTTGGAGCCGGCCTCGCTGGGAATCAAATCATAGATATCGCGAATAACCAAGCGTAGCTCGGGCGGAGCGTACTTTGCGATGTCATCGCGATACAGGGCGTGAAGATCGCGGTGGACGTTTCGAACCTCGTCGACATTGCGCGTCGCCAAGAAGGAATTGACTGCGTCGGGCATGCCTCCCACCACCACATACTGATGGAACAGGTCGAGCAAGCGGTCATACAGGTAGCCGGGAAGCTCCCCCTCATCCTTTAGACAGCCTCTGAGCATGTCAAACACGCTGGCACCAACGCCATTTGCCCAGCAAAACTCCTCAAAGTCGAGCGGGTACATCTGGACCTGCTCGACATACCCCACCGGCAGGGAATCGATGCCCTCGAGCTCAACGCCAGGGAGCGATCCGGTAAGGATGTATCGAAAGTCGCCGCGCTGGACCAGGTATTTGATAAACGTCACCACGTTGGGGCATCGCTGCACCTCGTCGATAACCACGACGGTCTTGTTCGCAACCATCGGCTGCGCCGCAGCAATAGACATGCGCATAAGCAGGTCGTCCGCACTTTTCGCCGCCAAAAACGAATCGCGCACGGACGCGTCGGCGATAAGGTCGAACGTCACGACATTTTCGAACGATTCGTTTGCAAAGACGTTGACCAAATATGACTTTCCTACCTGTCGGGCACCCTTGACCAAAAGAGCCTTGTTAGGCGACGAGGCAAGCCAGGATTCAAACCGTGCTTTCGCTTTTCTCTGCAGCATAAGCGCACCCCTTATTACGTGCCGTTTTAGCACTAGGATACACTTTTCCGTAGTTATTAGATGCTCATTTCGACACTTTTTCGAAGTTCTAAAGTGTGTATTGCGACACTTTTCCGTACTTTTACACGGGAGATTTCGACACTTTTTCGGATTTGAGCCTAGCAGCAGCCGGCGAAATCAAGCGCCGCCCGCGCGTCATTTCGCACGCGGCGCTTGATTTCTGTCCGCGCGCGCTGATAGACTCCATCGTGCCCGCAAGGAACGGGCGCGTTTTATCCAGAGTCGGGGTAGAGAGTTGGCTCCACGATCCCGACGCCAACCGGCCAAGAGGCACGGTGGCCCTGCCAACATCGATGAAAGGAGTCCGTATGGACAATTTCTCTGTGCGCAGTGAGCGCAGCTTCCACAGCTTGGCGGCCAAGCCAAAACAAATGCATCTCCTGGACGAGCCGAGCGGCTATGCCTCGGCCATGGTCAAGAGCAGCCTCTCCCACCAGATGCGCTTTACCGTGCAGAAGCTCGAGGAAGAGCTCTGCGCCGACGGTAATCCGCACGTGCTGCAGATTCAGCTACTCGGAGACGATTCGCGCGAGCCGTCCAGCTGGAAGCTCTTTGCCGACGGCGCGTGCGTTGCGAACGGATCCGGCGCCTTTGTTATGGATGCTATCGACCAGGGCATGATACAAGCCTGTAAGACATGGGGAGATCACGACGCATTTGCCGACATCGCAGAGGCAATCGTTCTAAGCAAAGCTGCATTTGATATCAAGGAGCGCGCTTGTCAGATGCTTTCATATATCGCATGGACAGTTGGTCGGTTCCACGCCCAGCACCTGATCGAGGGCATGGTCGCCGCCGGGATAGACCCGATGCTGGAAGATCTTCTCAGCGCTCCCGCGTAGATTAATCGAGCGCTCTATCGACAAAGATGCATCTACCATAACGGCATGGGACGCGCTCGCCTTGTACTGACCCCAACCAATCCCGTCGGCGCGACTGCAGTCTCAAACAACCACCGGCACCATCCATCCGCACACGAGAGGCGATGGGCACAGGCGAACCCCTCAACCTCGCTATTCGTAAACTTCATCAGTGTTTCCACATCCCCATCAAAAAAAACCGAAAGACATCCCCCGTTAATAAAACGCTTCTGAACATCTCACTCTGCAGGCAAAGCCGCACCGAAGTGATGCGGAGGTCTGCGCGGGGTTTCACGGGTTCCCTTGACGCGGCCCAGCGGAAGTGCCACCCGGCATCCCTTCCATAACGCACGGGTAAACAATGGGAAATAGCGCCACCCACCGTACAAGGAAGGACGCCACCATGGATCTCACGAAAACGGCTAGAGAAATTACCCGTCTCATGCTCCCCTACCTGACCACGCAGCAGAACCGCCAGCTCAAAAAGGTTTTATCGCACTGCCTTTTCGATGAAAGTCAATTAGCCGAAGACGGCGGCAACGGTGAAAGCGAATCATTCCTAGATCTATTTCTGTCTGCAAAACGCCTCGAAGGCTGCTCGGATAGGACCATCTCCTACTACGAAACCACCATCAATAAAATGCTTGAATCATTCGATACGCCAGCTTGCGACCTGGGAACCGAAGAGATTAGGTCCTATCTTTCCGACTATCAGCAAAAAGCCGGCGTCAGTCGCGTCACCGTCGACAATGTCCGAAGAATCATCTCAAGCTTCTACTCATGGCTCGAAGACGAGGACCATATCATTAAGAGCCCGGTAAGACGCATTAAAAGAGTCAAGGCTCCGCAGCCCATAAAGGAAACGTATAGCGATGAAGTCGTTGAAATTCTTTGCGATAACTGCGGGTCGCCCCGAAACCTTGCCCTGATCGACCTGTTGCGCTCCACGGGCATGCGTGTGGGTGAACTCGTCTCGTTGGACAGGAACTCCATCGACACCATCAATCGGGAATGCATCGTACACGGCAAGGGTAATAAGGACCGCATCGTCTATTTTGACGCAAAGACTAAAGTTCATATTGAGAATTACCTGTCAACACGAATAGACAGCTCGGAAGCCCTCTTCGTGTCGAGCAAGGCGCCACACGAGAGGTTACAAATTGGCGGCGTCGAGGCGCTGCTTAGAAAACTGGGGCGCGAGCTTGATTTAGGAAGGGTCCACCCTCATAAGTTCAGAAGAACGCTTGCTACAAAGGCAATCGACAAAGGCATGCCCATCGAACAAGTCCAGGTGCTCCTTGGCCATAAAAAAATAGACACCACATTAAGGTACGCAATGGTCGACCAGCGCAACGTCAAAGCATCCCACCGCAGGTACCTAACTTAAATTTCGATTTGTCGACCTGGGCGACGAAGTCCAAGAAGGAACGTTGAAGCTCA
>DXMD01000005.1:0-6283 GCA_019414385.1 Collinsella sp.
CTCCTGCTTACGCCCCGCCCCTTCAATAAACGCGCTATCATCTTGACCCATGAACATACGTTAGGAGCAATCATGCCAAACGAGAACAGCTACGAAGTCGCGCTGCAAAAAAGCAACGCCATTCGCGAGGGCCTGGCCAAGACGCCCGAGAAGTTCACCATGCTTACCGGCGACCGCCCCACCGGCCGCCTGCACCTGGGCCACTACTTTGGCACCCTCAAGGGCCGCGTGGAGCTGCAGAACATGGGCGCCAAGACCAACGTGCTCATCGCCGACTACCAGGTCATCACCGACCGCGACACCACCGAGCACATCCAGGACAACGTGTACAACATGGTCATGGACTACCTTGCCTGCGGTATCGACCCCGACAAGACCATGATCTACGCGCACTCCGCCGTGCCCGCCGCCAACCAGCTCATGCTGCCGTTCCTGTCGCTGGTGTCCGAGGCCGAGCTGGCGCGCAACCCCACCGTCAAGGCCGAGATGGAGGCATCGGGCCACGAGCTTACCGGCCTTCTGCTCACCTACCCGGTGCACCAGGCTTGCGACATCTTGTTCTGCAAGGGCAACGTGGTCCCCGTCGGTCGCGACCAGCTGCCGCACATCGAGCTCACCCGCACCATCGCCCGCCGCTTTAACAACCGCTACGGCAAGATGTTCCCCGAGGTCGACGCGCTGCTGTCCGAGACCCCGCTGCTGCCCGGCCTGGACGGCCGCAAGATGAGCAAGAGCTACGGCAACGCCATCAACATCTCAATGACCGCCGAGGAAACGGCCAAGCGCATCAAGAAGAGCCAGACCGACTCCGAGCGCATGATCACGTTTGATCCCGAGAACCGCCCCGGCGTGTCCGGCCTGCTTTCGACGGCTGCCATCTGCACCGGCCGCTCCGAGGTCGAGATTGCCGAGGAGATTGGCATGGGCGGTTCCGGCCAGCTCAAGAAGTACGTGACCGAGGCCGTTAACGAGTACTTCGCGCCGATCCGCGAGCGCCGTCAGCGCTATGAGAACGATCTGGACTATGTGAAGGACGTACTGCACGAGGGCAACCGTCGTGCCAACGAGATCGCCGAGCAGACCCTGGCCGAGGTTCAGGACGCCATGGGCATGGTGTACTAGGCAAAGCGCCTTCGCACAACATAGACGGTGAGGCTGAATCCTCACCGAAACAGGAACAGGCCCGCTGGCAGATAGTTGCCAGCGGGCCTGTTCCCGAAGTACACCGTTGAATCGCACAGAGGGGAGGAATGCGAATCAAACTCAACAGGGCAGGCTTTTTCATCGCCTATTGCCTGCTCCGTTGCTGAAAACAATATAGTTCACCGTGGTTTACTTTGCTGCGACAAACCGCGCCGCCATACCTTCTCCATAAGTTAACCTCGGTAAACCTGCCAAAACCACCACAAAGGGGATAGGCACCTTTGTGGTGGTTTAAGCCACGGCAGAGCCGCTAGAGCCCTGCAGGCCAGCGACAGGCGGCCAAGTCGACGTGCATGTCGTCCTTAAACGCCACACCCTCCCCTAGCAAAAGCTCACGTTGAGCATCGGGACCGCCAAAAGCAAAACCATCGCATATGCGGCCATCGGCAAACACCACGCGGTGACAGGGAATCTCGCCGGGGCGCGGATTGCCATGCAGGGCATACCCCACGTACCGCGCACTTCGTGGACGTCCAGCAAGCAGCGCCACCTGACCATACGTGGCGACCATCCCCTCGGGAATCTGCTCGACCACCTCGTACACCCGCTCAAAAAAGCCCTCAGACGCCATTGCTCGCTCCCTTCCACCCGGAATAGCATAAACCACCACAAAGGTGCCTGTCCCCTTTGTGGTGGTTTTGGCAGGTGGGCTAGTTAACGGGCTGGAAGAAGGCTACGGCTACGGCGCCGGGGCCTACATGGGTGCCGATGGTGGCGCCGATGGTGTGAACGGGCAGTTCGCCCTCGGTGTGGCCAGCCCACAGTGCCGCGCTGTCCTCGATATACTTCTTGAGCACCGCATCCGAAAGGCCCGTATAGCCGAGCGCCAGCGGCATGGAAAAGTCGATGCCGCCCGCCTTTTCGACCTTCTGGTTGAGCAGATTACGTCCGTTCTTGGAACCGCGCGCCTTGCCCAGCTGCACGATCAGACCGTCCTCGGCAGCCACCACGGGCTTTACGTTGAGCAGCGTACCCACGGCACCGGCCGCAGCAGACAGGCGACCGCCGCGCACCAGGTACTCCAGCGTCTCGAGCATGCCGATGACGACCACGCGGTCGCGCACGGCCTCGACAGCCGCCGCAACCTGAGCCGCGCCCTGGCCCTCGTCCACCAGGCGCAGCGCATACTCGACCAGCACGCGCTCGCCCAAGGTCACGTTATTGCTGTCCACGACGAACATGTCGCCGCCCGGCGCCTCGGCAAGTGCCGTACGAGCACTCTGGTTGGTGCCCGAGAGCTTGGCGCCCACGGTAATAATCACGGCCTCATCGCCGGCCTCACGCGCTTCGGCAATCGCCTGCGAAAAGGCGTACGGGTTGACCTGACCGGTCTTGGGCAGCTCATCGCGCTCCACAAGCATCTCGTAAAAGCGCTGGTGATCGATGTCGACGCCATCCATATACACATCGGTGCCAAAGGTGACGGACAGCGGCAGAACACGCAGAGCGGGGTGCTCCGCCGGCGACATATCGCTTGCGGAATCGGTAATAATGCGGACGGACATAACGAATCCTTTCTTGCGCAGGTCCCGCGCAGGGAATTTTGACAGCAATGCCCCGGCACGGCATACGCGCCCAAACGGGACTATGCAGTTTTTAATGGGAAGCAAATGCCTTGGCGGCCTTAGATCTCACGCAGGGTGTTGAGAATCGTACGCAGCGATGCATACATCTGCTCGCGCTGCTCCACGCCCATGGCCTTGCCGGTGGTATCGAGCACCTCGCGAATGATGCGATCGGCCTCGCTCATGCTCTCGCCGCCCAGGGCAGTCAGGCGCACCGGAGCACGATACTTGACGGCCGCATCACCCGAGTCGTCAACCTCGACGTAGCCGCCCTCCTCCAGATGTGCCAGTGTGCGCGAAACGGCGGCACGGGTAACGCCGGCCATGCGGGCGAGGTCGGCGCCAGTCAGGCCGTCCTTGCTGCGCTCAAGATAGTACAGGCACATAACGTCGGAGCCCTTGAGGCCCAGCCTTGCGCCTTCGGACGTCTTGATACGCTGAATCTCCTTGTAGAGGCCGCTGATCAGTCCGACAAAGTCCTCAAAACGTGTCTCGTCGTTCTGCTGCATGGTGACGACCGCCTTTCGCTTACATGATGCTAACGGGTAAACATCTTAGCCGCACAAGGCAACACCCGTACCCAAATATCCCATTTGTTAACCCATCAACATAAAAACCACCACAAAGGGGACAGGCACCTTTGTGGTGGTTTGGGGCATCGAGTTTGATCCGCAGACTTCGCTACAGCCCCACGCAAGGATTGTCGCGGGTCACAAGCGTTTTAACGACAACCGTCGCTCCCAGATAGCGCTCGAGCAGCTCGGCTAAGCGATCGATCGCGGCCTGGCAATCCCCCATCCGCTCGGGCTCCACGCACTCAATCGCCAGGAAAGCATCGGCCGAATCATCGGACAACGCCGTTCGAACGCCATCGCGCCAGTTCCAGCAGCGGCATACGGCGCCCGCATCATCGATGTAGGCGAGCTCGCCGGGCAGCGTCGGGTCATCTGTCTCCTCGCCAAGCGGCAGAAATGAATCGCCACCGTCGGTCACCTTCAGGCAAAGGTCTCCCTCAATCGCGTGCAAATCCTCGCCGCCTACGGGCAGCGCGTAGGACAGCGACACCGTGTTGTAGATGTCCACCGCGGGCGTAATGTGGCCCACCGGCTTTCCTTTGAGCACGCGCTTGAGCAGGTTCTCAATTGAGCAACGCGCGCCCTTCTTGGTCTTGAATAGGCGATATGCCTCGCGCCATGCCTTAACCGGCGCATTCTCGCTGATGGTATCACTCGTCAGGTGACGCTCCGCATCGATATTGGCGCGGTCGAGCAACGCGGCAATCGCATCAACGTCCTCTTGAGGAATCTGAGCCGCGGGCTTCATGCCCTTTACGACCACAACACCGACAGCCGCCTGCGGAAATAGCTCCCAAAACGAATCCTCGGCAACGAAACTCTTCATGTGCTCTCCCTTCATAGCATGCGCCCGAGCCCGGGTGCCTAAACAAAAAGCGCCCTTACGACGGCCACCTTCAAAGTCCTACGGTGCCGCCACAAGAGCGCTTACGCTGCCCCCATCCGGAGAAGGAGGCGATATGTCAGGCGTATTGTAACCCGAGTCATTCGCCCAAGCAAAACCGCCACAAAGGTGCCTGTCCCCTTTGTGGCGGATATGGACTCGCGGCGACGCTAGTGTCGGAGTCCCAGCAGGCCGCGGCCGCGATGACGGGCGTCGGCGTGCACCTGAGCGTGCGGACCGGCGGCCTTCACGGACTCGGGCAGGTGCGAGTACTTCTTCTCGAAGTTCTCCTCGAACATCACGGCCAAGTTGTGCGCCGCCTCGTCGTAGCGCGCGGTGCTCTGCCAGTACTGGCGCGGCACCAGGATGCCGTCGGGCACGCCGTGGCACGTGGTGGGAATGTCAACGTTAAAGATATCGTCATGCACGAATTCGCTGTCCTCGATGGTACCGTCGAGGGCGCGGGCCACCAGGGCGCGCGTGTAGGCAAGCTCGATGCGATGGCCCACGCCGTAGCCGCCGCCAATCCAGCCGGTGTTGACCAGGTACACACGCGTGCGGCCGTCGGCGATGCGCTCACCGAGCATCTTGGCATAGACCATGGGGTCGAGCGGCATAAACGGCTCGCCAAACAGCGAAGAGAACGTGGGCGTGGGCTCGGTGACGCCGACCTCGGTGCCGGGGATCTTGGCCGTAAAGCCCGTCACAAAGTGATACATGGCGGCGTCGGCCGTCAGGCGCGAGATGGGCGGCAGCACGCCAAAGGCGTCGCAGGTCAAAAACAGCACGACGCTCGGAGTGGTGCCCATGCCCTTGGTCCACGCGTTGGGAATGTGCTCCACAGGGTAGGCCACGCGCGTGTTGTGCGTGACCGAGACGTCATCGTAGTTGGGCTTGCGGCTCTCGTCGAGCACCACGTTTTCGCAGATCGCGCCAAAGCGGACGGCGTTGAAGATCTCAGGCTCGTGGAACGCGTCCAGGCCCTCGCATTTGGCGTAGCAGCCACCCTCGATGTTGAAGATGCCCATGTCGGACCAACCGTGCTCGTCGTCGCCGATCAGCAGCCGCGTGGGGTTGGCCGAAAGCGTGGTCTTGCCGGTGCCCGACAGGCCAAAGAACACCGCGGTCTCGTGCGTGACGGGATCCATACTGGCCGAGCAATGCATGGGCAGCACGTCGTCCTCGACGGGCAGCAGGTAATTCATGACGCTGAAGATGGACTTTTTGATCTCGCCGGAGTAGCCGGTACCCGCGACCAAAATCACGCGCTCCTGGAAGTTGATGACCACGGCGGCGCTGGAGTTGAGGCCCTTGATGGCGGGATCGCACTGGTAGCCCGGCGCGGCGAGCACACAGAAGTCCGGCTCGCCGGTGCGCGCGATTTCGCGGGCAAGCGGGCGGGCGAGCATCTGCTTAATGAAGAGTGCCTGGCTGGCGCGCTCGCAGGCGACGAGCAGTCGGCGCGTGTGGTTGCGGTCGGCGCCGGCCATGCCGCGGGTGACGAACACGTCGCGCTCGTTGAGGTAGTCGACGATGCCGGCCTTGATGGTCTCGTAGCTCTCGATCGAAAGCGGTCGGTTGACGGCGCCCCAGGCGATCTTGTCGTGCACGTCGGGCGTGTCAACGATAAAGCGGTCATTGGGGGAACGACCAGTGCGCTCCCCCGTCTCGATCACCAGCGCGCCGTTGGATGCCATGCGGCCTTCTTCGCGGCGGATAGCGTGCTCGACGAGCTCCGCGGCGGGTAGATCGACCAGCAGACGGGGCTGATTCTCGGCGGGATCTTCGACCAGCGTAATACCAAAGTTGGACAAAACATCTGCAGGGGTAACACCAGGCATGGGGCCTCCTTTAAAAACGCGACACGAGGACACGACGCGCACTTTACTCACGTAAAGCCCGTTGTACCCGATATGCAAAAACGTTTTTGCGGCAAGGGCGGCAAGCCCGCCCAACGGTCAAAAATCGCAGGCAAGCGGCCTAGTCATTGGGGACGTTTTTAAACGACTAATCGTTGGGGACACTCTTGAACAGGCAACAACCAAGGAGCGTCCCCG
>DXMD01000005.1:6383-48126 GCA_019414385.1 Collinsella sp.
CGTCCCCGAGTGCCGGCTACTGAATGGCGCCGCCGAAATTATCGAACAACCTGTTCAAAAACACGAACGAACACCGTCGCGTCTATACTAGAGCGCAGCAATAGAAAGGACTCCGCTTTGAGCATCACGCCCATCGATAGCATTCGCCGCGCCATCGCCCGCCGCAATGGCGTCGCCGACCCCACCGTATCGGACGGGGCGCACGGGCAGGGCGGACGCATCGAGAACGGCCTGTTCCCCGCATCGCACACCGCCGAGGAGCTCGCACGAATCCAAGAGCTAAGCCAGCGTAACGCCGGCGGTCCCGACAGCAGCCAGGCCACACGCCGTCGCCGCGAGCGCGATCGCCAGCCCGGCCCCATCCACCGCATGGTCAATGCCTGGTGGAACCGCCTGCTCGGAGCCGTCTACGGCGGCGGCTTCTCCACGCAAGAAGCCGAGTACGAAGATCACGCCACCCGTCGCGACTACCTTTGGAATACCCTGGGCACCGCCGTATGGGGCATGGCGTTTCCGTTGCTCACCATCGTGTCCACACAGCTCGTGGGCGCCGAGGAGGCTGGCAAATTCTCCATCGCCTTTGTCACCGGCACGCTCATCATGATCGCGTGCAACTACGGCGTGCGCAATTTCCAGGTCTCGGACATCGACGAAAAGACGTCCTTTGCCTCTTACCAGCTCAACCGCTGGATCTGCGGAGCGCTCGCGCTGGCATGCGGCCTGGTATACAGCAGCGCCCGCGGCTACGATGCGCAGATGGCCACAATCGGCCTGGGCGTCTACCTGTATAAGGTGATCGACGGCATTGCCGACGTGTACGAGGGCCGCCTGCAGCAGGCCGACAAACTCTACCTGGCCGGCATGAGCCAAACGCTACGATCCGTCGGCGTCATCGCGGTCTTTAGCGTGGTACTGTTCCTCACGCGCAGCATGCCCATCGCCGCCATGGCCATGGGTGTTACCGCGATCGCCTCGCTCGTTCTGGTCACCGCGCCGCTCGCCCTGCTCGAAACCGAAAAATCGCGCCGCGTGAGCCTGCGCGAGGTCGGTCACCTGTTTATCCAGTGCGCCCCGCTTTTTGGCGCGCTGTTCCTGTTCAACCTTATCGAGAGCATGCCCAAGTTCGTGATGGAAGGCACGCTGGCCTACAAGTATCAGCTGTACTTTAATGCCCTGTTCTTTCCGGCGCAGGCTATTTTGTTGAGCATTGGATTTATCTATAAACCGCAGCTCCTGCGTTTGTCGAGCATTTGGGCTAATCCTCGCAAGCGTCGTCGCTTTGACCTGATTATTGTTGCCGTTATGGCACTGATCGTGGTCATCACCAGCGTGTGCGCCGCATTTATGGCAGGTCCCGGTATTCCCCTCATGAGCTTCATGTACGGCCTCAATTTTGAGCGCTACCGCACGCTGGCACTGCTGATGGTTGTCGCCGGCGGCGTCACCGCGGCCATCGACTTTCTCTACGCCATCATCACGGTGCTGCGCCATGCCGGCGACGTCACCAAAATCTACCTGATCTGCTTCGCCGTAAGCGTAGTGCTGCCGGTGATCCTGATCAACCTGCTGGGTCTGATGGGCGCCGTGGTGAGCTACCTAGCCATCATGGCCCTACTCCTGGTGCTGCTGATTATCGAATACGCCCACATCCGCCAACGCATCGAGCGCGACCGCAACCCGTACGGCGCCTAATTGGCGCAATGGGGGGTCTCGTTGCGGACGATTTGCGACACGCAAAACTAAGTGAGTAGACTTTTGCCGAATCCCTGACCACACCGGCAAAACACAAGTCAGTGACCTGCGGTTTTGTTGAGGCAAATTTGCCGGCTGCTCGGCATTTCCAAAAAAGTCTACTCACTTAGCCAGCGGGCAGCCAAAAAAGAACCGTCGCAACGTCGTTTGACTCCGTTGCGACGGTTTTTCGAGCATTTTCGCACTGCCGAGGACGCAGACGTTCCTCATTTCTCGCGCTTACCGAGCAAGAAGGCGCTATTCTCCGAAAGTAGTCAAAAAAGCTCCGTCCCAAATTAGCTACCCTTTGCACCGATTATTCGCCTGGGTTGATATTCGCGTAGAACTCCGCGCCATCATCCAGGCGCAGGATCCCGACGCGGCCGAACTCGGAGCCGGTGGCGGCGGCGCAGTCGATATCGATACGATCGGGCACGCCGGCGGTATCCTCGCCACCCAGGCGCACAATCTGCCCGCGGCCCGACTCCTCATCAAGCCCCGCCAGGCCGCCAACCTCGCAATAGCGCCCAAGCGACACCGTGGGCGTGTGGCCGCTCACCACGACCGGACCCTCGCCCTCGGCAGAAAGCAGTCCCGTCGGCGCATCCCAATAGCCGTGACGAATCCACAGCAGGTCATCGGACGACTGCACCGCGAGCATCTGCTGCAGCAGCTCGCGATCGGCACCCACCGCTCCGACGCCATCGGCACAATCGACGCCATGCTCAAGTAAAAACGCGCGCGCCGCCTTCATCTCGATTCCAGCATGTACCAGCAGATACGGGCGCTCCTCGGTCTCGGCCACCGCGTAGAGCGGCAGCGCGGCCATCCATCGCACGAGCTCCTCGTATGCCTCAAATTCCATGTCGTTGAGCTGCTCGCGCGTCGTCCAGCCACCGTTGATATCCCAGGTCTCGGCATCGAGCGGATCCTGGCCAATGATGGCATCGAGCATGATCTGCTCGTGATTGCCCTTGAGAACGCGGGCGTTAGGCAGCGAGCGCACGAGCTTAATAACGCCGACCGGATCGGGCCCGCGATCGATCATGTCGCCCAGCACGTACAGCGTGTCGTCGGACGTCAACGAGATCTTAGACAGGGCCTCGTCAAGCGCATGCACGTGTCCGTGAGCATCAGATGTCACATAGATCGCCATGGAACGCCTTTCCCTACCTTGCGACCGAAGCCCGGAACCGCAACTAAAACTTCAAGTTGAACTTAAACGTTACCCATTGTACTCCGTTGCAATAAAGCTGGAAAGGGTTTCCGAGCAGAGGCAAAGACGGCAGCCGTCTATGACGATATCGCGCACGCCCGCAATCTAACCCCATAAACCCACCATCTTTGGGTACAAATAACCGCAGGCAACTGACCGTGCCACGCCAACCACCCAGGAGCGGACACCATCCATGAACCAGATCCTTCTCTTTATCGGCCTCGTCATTATTCTGTGTCTGACCATCAAACCCGTCGGCAAAAAGCTCCCCTTCCCCACCCTGCTCATCTTTATCGCACTCGGCATGCTGCTGGGCGTCAACGGTCCGGCGCACATCGACTTTAGCGACTATGCGCTCACCGAAACCGTCTGCAGCACGGCGCTGCTGTTCATCATGTTCTACGGCGGCTTTAACACCAATATCGACCGTGCCAAACCCGTTGCCGTGCCCGCGGTACTGCTGAGCACGCTCGGCGTCGTCATCACTGCCGGCATTACGGGTGCGTTTGCGCACTTCGTGCTGGGTTTTGACTGGATTGGTGGCCTGCTGTTGGGATCGGTCGTGGCATCCACCGACGCGGCCAGCGTCTTTAGCGTGCTGCGCGAGCACAGCCTGTCGCTGAGGGGCGGCACCGACTCGCTGCTCGAGGTCGAATCGGGCTCCAACGACCCCGTCGCTTACATGCTCACCGCCGTGCTCGCCACACTCGCGGCCGGCGGCGACATTAACATCCCCGTGCTGCTGGCCAAGCAGATCATCCTAGGCGTGGGGTTGGGTCTTGCCATCGGCTGGGCATCCAGCCGCCTGATAGAGCGCGCACGCGCAACGGCCGAGGGCGCGCAGACCATCTTCTTGTTCGCGGTGGCCATCGTGGCCTACGCGCTGCCGAGTTACCTGGGCGGCAATGGCTTTTTGGCCGTGTACCTGGCCGGTATTGTGCTGGGAGCCAGCGACATCACCGGCAAGGTCGAGATGGCGCACTTCTTTGACACCCTTACCGAGATGGCCGAGATGACGATCTTCTTCTTGCTCGGCCTGCTCGTCACGCCCGCGCGCCTGCCGCAAATGCTGCTACCCGGCCTGGCGCTCATGGCGTTTATGCTCTTTGCGAGCCGCCCCATCGCCGTCGGTCTGCTGCTGGCGCCCTTTAAGACGAGCCCTCGCCAGGTTGCGCTCGTAAGCTGGGCGGGCTTGCGCGGCGCGGCTTCGGTCGTCTTTAGCCTCTTTGCTGTGGTGGCCGGCGTTCCCGGCGGACACGACCTATTTGACCTGGTGTTTGTGATTGCCGTATCGAGCATTGTGGTGCAGGGTTCGCTACTGCCGGCGGTGGCGAAGAAACTCGATATGATCGATGCGGCCGGCGACGTGCGCCGCACCTTTAACGACTACCGCGACGAGGACGGCATGTCGTTTGTAAAGCTCAAGGTGGGCGCTGGCCATCCGTTTGCCGGGCGCTCGCTCGCCGATATTGGCAGCGCGACGGACATGCTCGTGGTCTTGGTGCTGCGCGACGGGGCGCACCCGGTACTGCCCAACGGCGATACCGTCATCGAGGAAGGCGACCTTCTGGTGATGGCAGCCCCAACGTTCGAAGAGCGTGCCGAGGTTACGCTGCGCGAGGTCACCGTGACGCCCCACGGTCGCCTGGCCGGTCAGCGCCTGCGCGACGTGCCGCAGGGCAAGCACCCGTTTATCGTGGTGATGCTCAAGCGCGAAGGCCAAACGATCATCCCCGACGGCGACACCCTCATATACGCCGGCGACGAAGCCGTCATCGCCACGCTCGCGTCGTAGCGGCCAGGGACAGCCGTCCCGAATTGGCTACATTTGAGCATAAATCGCCCCGACAGGGGTCTCGTTGCGGACAATTAGTGTCTCTCAAAACTAAGTGAGTAGACTTTTGTCGAATCGCCGACCACGTCACCAAAGCACAAGTCTGTGACCTGCGGGTTTGTTGAAGCAAATTAGTCGTGCGCTCAGGATTTCCAAAAAAGCCTACTCACTTAGTCTGCGGGCAGTCAAAATAGAGCAATTGCAAGGTCGTTAGACTCCATTGCGACGGCTTATCGCGTATTTTCGAGCGGTCGCGGATGCAGACGCGCCGTCCCATATTAGCTACCTCCGCCCCTTAGTCATCATCGACGGCAAAGTCGCGGAGGTCGAGGCCTTCGCGTTCGGCTCGGGCTAGGAGCTCTTGGGGCGACTCGTCCTCGATATCCACTACGTTGAGCATAGCGGCCGGAAAGCCCACGCCCGCCGCACTCCCCGCGCGGTCGAGCAGGCTCTCGCGCAGCTGATCTACATCGACTTCGATTTTCATGGTGAAACCTCCCGCCAAACCAGGCCCTTACTCGTCAGCGCCGAGCGCATCCACGGCAGCGACAAAAGCCTCAACCTGTTTGTCGTCCATCTGCGTAGCCAAACGGCCCACGGGTTCATCGTAGGCGAACTGTACCTTATCGATAAAGCAATCCCAAGCACGCACGTCCACGCGCACGGCGGCCTCGCAATACTGGCTGAGCTTTTTGAGTCCATACCAAAACGCATTCACATGGCGCGCAGGATCCTCGTCCAGCACACCATCGTAGCGCCGTCCGTTAAACTCACGCATGCGCGCCACGGCAACCTCGAGCGAGTCGCCGCCGTCGACCGAAGCCTCGTCCACAAGCTCGGGAATCGCAACTTCGCGCCGAACATTGTGCCTGGCAGCACCGTCATACTCGCCCACCAACACGTCTTCGTCAAACCGATCATCGTAGTCGAAATAGCTACTGCCGCGGCAAATCCCATGCGGCGAACCGGCACCAAAGGCACAGAACAACCCGCCGTCGGTAACAACGCGCCTATAGGCCTCAAACGACTTCTTAACCTGAGCGAGCAACTCGGCAAGCTCCCCGGCATCGCACCCCGTCTCGCACGTAATGCAAACAAGCCCCGGCAACGATACCGGCTCCACCGTGCTCCCTGCAACGCGGGCAGCGCGTTCGGCCCGATACGCTTGGGCTGCCAAGCGCGCTCGCTGCGCAGCACCGCGCACATTAGTAAGCTCGCGCTCCAGCGCCACATCGCCAGCCACATCGCTCGCAAACGCGTCAGCACCCTGCGGCCCGGTCGCACTCAGCTCGGACTCAAACGTCGCCGTAATCATGCCGGCAAGGTCCGTTGTATCGGCGGTGCAACGCAGCTGCTCCAGCTGCGTGCATAGCAGATCGGCATCCAAGGGTGCGGCATCCACAACGCGCGCGTCACTCAGACGCGCCGCGCCCTGCAACACCAAAGCCCCCGCAGCATCGTATGCCGCACGAACCCTGTCCGCCGTATTGGCACGCAGCTTTACCTCGATAAACGCAAGCGTCTGCTCCAAGCGGGCCAACAGTTCGGCCTTGTCCTCCATACGCAAAAAGGCAGCATAGCGGCGCTCCATCTGCAGCGGGCCCACAACACCCGCCTGCTTGCGAGCGCGCGCAAGGGCCGCGCCCTCGACACGGCGAACATACCCGTCAACAGCCTGCACGGCAGAGTCGCGCGCAGCGTGCTCGGCAGCCTCGACGCCCCTAAGCACACCCAGCAGCTCGCGGGAGCGCGCCTTGCGCACCAACTCCCCACGATCGTACTGCTCAAGCGCCGTCTGACGCTTGGCCACCGATTCAAAGCCAAACAGCTCGTCGAGCAGCTCGCCAACAGAACGCTCGCCCGCCATGGCAAGGCCTCCTTACCCGAACACGCCAATACGCTCGCGGGCCCACGCGCACGCAAGCCCGCTCGCCCGCACTTCTACAGATCCAGCGCCTTCTTTGCGGCGTCGACCGGGTCGCCATCCATGTAGAACACCGGGCTCAACCCCGAAATAATCTCGGACGAAACACTCTGTAGGCCCGCGATGGCGCTCAGCGGCAAAATCACGCGCTTAGCACCAGCGTTTTTGGCCACGCGCATAATGTCCTCGAGCCCACGGATCTCGTCCATAGAACCCGACATGCGCAAGATTCCAGGAATCGCCAGCGCGGGCATCACCGGGCGGTTGCAGGCCGCGGAGCACAGGCCCACAAACTCGGCGAGCGAAACTTCTTCGGACAGGCCCTTGCTCTGCAAGTCGTTGTAGAACAGCAGGTAGTCCTTGGAGCCAATGTGCATGCCCGGCGCCACGCGGTTCGCCAGGTTCACAAAGTTGTCGAAGGCGGCCTCCAGCGTATCGCGCACCGGCTTGTTAAAGGCCACGCCCTCGTGCTTAAACTTGCACTCGCCGGCAACGGCCTTGTTCTCCAGCTTGTACACGGCGACCTCGCCGCCCTGCGATCTGCCCACGCCAAACACGTGACCGGACAGCAGCGGCCCGTCGGGAATCAGCGTGTCCTCGCTCTGCTCGGGCACGCGCACCACATGCACGTCCTGCGGGTTGTCGGCATCCATATAGCCCAGGTTGACGTCGATAAACTCGACGCCCGCCATAATCTTGAGCTGCTCCTTTACGCGGCGACGGCCCTCGATGGCATAGTCCAGCAGCCAGCGCACGTCGTCCTTGTCCATGGCCTCGTCGGGGAACAGCAGCTTGGCCAGGCCGCTAAAGGTCTTGCGCACGGCGATCTCGTCGCGCTTGTTAAAGTCGCTGTTAAAGCGGAAATACCGGTCGATATGGTGCGTAAAGTCCTTGCGGCGCATCTCCTTGCAAAACTCCGACAGGCAGTCGGTGATCAGGCCGTAATGCCCGGTCAGCAGACTCGAGCGCATCTTGGGAATCTCCCAGCCCGGCAGGTAATAATGGATACGGTCGAAAAAAGCCGAATCGTTGTTAAACTCCGGCGGGAACGGATCAAACAGGTGCGTGGTCTTAAGGACGTTTTGCACAGTGTCGTTGATGTTGCCCTCAAAGACCATGGAGGCATCGGCGTTGATCTGGTCGCGGCCGCGCGCGTAGCTGCCGCTCGCCATATAGTCCTTCATGATCTGCACGGCATTGGTGTCCTTAAAGCGCATGCCGGCGACCTCGTCGAACGTCACGCAGTCCCAGTGACCCACCAAGCCCACACGGTCGGCGCGCATGGAGTTCATGCGGCCGAACAGGTTGGCCGTAGTGGTCTGGCCGCCCGAAAGCAAGATGGCGTAAGGCGAGACCTCTTTGTAGATATGGCTCTTGCCGGTGCCGCGGGGACCCAGCTCGCACAGATTGTAGTTGCGCTCGATCAGCGGCACCATGCGCTCGATAAAGTGCAGGCGCTCCTTCTCGGAAAGCTCGCTGGGCTCATAGCCAGCCGAGCGCAGCAGCATGTTGAGCCACTCGTCGCGCGTAAAGTACTGGCGCTCGTCGACCATGGCATCCAGGTCTAGATTGGGCATCTGGATGGGCGTGAGCGACGCCACACTAAACGGAGAGTCCTCGGGTCCGCGCTTTTTGCGCTTGGCCTTGGAGCGGCGCGGCGCATCGTCGCCAAAGACCTCCATGCCAAACTCGTCTTCCTCATCCAAGGGGTGACGATACTCGATGCTCATAATGCACCAAATGCCGCCTTGCAGAATCTTGGAATAGTCGCGCACGTACTCGGCCGGCATCACAAACGGCTCGATGGTCAGATTGGCAAACGACGCCACGTAAATGTCTTTGTACTCGTCGAGCTTGGCCGTCACCTTATCGATGATGGTAAAGCGGCCCAGTTCGCGGATCTTGGACTTAATGCGCTCGGACTCGTCGGGACGCACGTAGTTATCGGTGAGGATCCTGCGGATGCGCTCCAAACCCTCTGCCACGGCATCCTCGTCGTCAGTTGAGCAGTACATGCCTAGCAGGTACTCCAGCACAAAGGTGGGCACGTTGGCGCCGCGCTTCATAAGGGCCGTCAGGTCCTTGCGCACGATCTTGCCAGCAAAGTGCTCGAGCAGTTTGCCGTCCAGCCCATCCATGTCGTAGCCGTCGCCCTCGGGGTCCTCGGCCACGGCCTGGTCATAGCCATCGGTCGAGGATTCACCCTCGGCGGGCGCGGCAGCTTCAACGGGCGCGGCAGTCTCAGCCTCCGCAGCAGGCACGGCCACCCCTGTAGGCACCGCAGCCTGCTCGGGCACATCCGCATCAATCGAGGGGACTTCCCACAGATCGTCGTCATGGCTATCAAACATAGGGCACACTCCTAAAAACCAAAATCAGCAACGGGGGCAAATGAAACAGCGATGGTGTACGTCTCGCGCCAAACGATCTTGCCCGTCTCGCGCTCGCGGCAGACCAGATAGTACGGACCCTTGGCCGAGAATCCATCCGCTGCATGCAACGCAAACTTGGCATGCACCACGCGCTCCTGCGAGTTAACAGAAGTCTTGTTGGCATGCGCCTTGACCGTATCGCTCACCTCGTTGCCACTTGCATCGGTAAACACCAACTCGTACTCGCACGGCAAGACCTTACCTTGGGCAGGTTCTTCCTGGATCAAATTGACCGAAAAGAGCGAGTTGGTCACTCGGCGTCCCTCACTAAGTACGCGCAGCGTCGCCGCACGCGCATCGACAAAGTCCTTGGAACCCGAGCGCGCACGCCAAAATCCGATAACGGGCACGCAAAGCTCCTGCAGGCTCATGCCGCCGTGTACGTAGTTGTTAGTACCGCCGGGTCGTTTGAAGTGCACGTTCTCACGCGGGGCAAACCCCTCAAAGCCGGCACCCAAACGCCCCATGTCAACATCAGCAAACACCCCGCGCGCCTCGTCCGAAAGCTTGGCCACGGCCTCGTTGGGCACCACCAGATGACGTTTGCCGTGCATGACGGGAGCGTCAAGGAAGGGAAGGTCTGGCTTGCCGAGCATCTGGCACTCGTTAAGTTCCCGACGCGTGTAGATAAAGCCATGATCCGCCGTTATAACAACACGCGCGCCCGGAGCGTCGGTGCACACGCGTCGCGCCAATGCGGCAAGTTCCTCCACGGCGTCCGCGCAGGCATCGAAAACGTCATCCTGCGTAGCGGCCTTCTCGCCCGTGGCATCGATCTTGTTGTGGTAGAGATAAACGAGCTCGGAGTCTTTGAGCAGCGCTTTACGCTCGGTTCCCGCCATGTTGAGGAATGCGCTCGAGCGCAAAGCGCGGGCCGTGGGCTCAACGTGGGCAAGTACGGCCTCGCGCTGCGGAGTCGTCGCAGTGGGCATGCCGTCAGCCAGCACAAACGAGCCATCCGCTGCAAGCTTAAGCGCTTGGTGTGGCAGCAGCGCGGGCATACCAACCTCGGTAATGGAGGGAAAGACCGCCTGCATGCTAGAGACCTTGACATTACCGCCACGCTCGCGCTCGAGCAGCGCCGCGACGTCGCGGGCCACCTCATAGCGCAGCGCGTCGCTCACGATAACGACCTTCGTTTTGGCAGAGCCCACAAAGGCGGGCAGCACGTGCCAGTAGAACTCATCCTGTCGTTCGGGCCCCTCGATGTAGCCGCAATCGGCCCACTCCCCTTGCGCAGCCGATGCCCAGCATGCATTGGCATCGGCCAAGAACCAGTTACTGTAGAGATTCTCCGCCCAGTCCACTACGGCTCGGGCAGGTTCCTCGAGCACATCGCACTCGACGGAGCGTGCCCGCAAATACGCGGTGCACATATGGCGATAGGCAGCGTCCATGACATACCAATCGGACGTGTAGGCATCCCACACCTGCTGGGGCTGCGCCAGATGGAACCCGCCCGCGTGCACCTGCCTAAACGCGCACATATCGGCCACGGCGACAAGCAGGTCAAAGTAGCTCTCGACACGGCGGTACCAGCTCAGGTCGCAGCGACGCGCCGCAAAGGTGCGCGCGTCCTCAACACGGTCCGCGCCCTGAGCAAACGAGCAGAACAGCTGCGAAAGCACGGCCTCGTTGACGCACGGGAACACATCAAGCGAGGCCAGCACATCGATCGGCAAGGCCTCAAACCGTGCAAAGAGCCCGCGAGCATCCTCTACCAAACGGCAGATCTCAAATAGGTCCTCGCTCGAAGCCTGAGCATCGGCAACCTGGTCCCACGTACGCACTGCCTCAAGACAATAGGGACCATAGGCAGGAGCCACAAAACGCTCGAGTCCCTTGAGCGCTCCCTCGGGAATCGCTGTGGATGCCGCCGTAAGGAACACGTGGGATGCCAGTGCAAGCAGCGAATCACGCTCATACAGCGGCCCCTCAAACCCATAGCAACGCACAATGAAGGCAGAGAGAACATCGCGCGCACAGTACTTGTCCGCCAACTCGGCCAGTGCCTCGGGCCCCTCGTGCAGCAGCATGGTCATACAGCCGCGCAGTACAAACGCGGGCCGCGCGTCGCCAGGCTCTTTACCGCCAAAAATCACCGTAAGGATGCCAAGTTCGATATCGGATGCGCCCGAGGCATGCGGAACACACGCGGCAAACTTAGCGCAGCGGGTCTTGGCATCATAGAACGTCTTGTGCTCGCGCAGACTCTCGCGCACGGCGTCAATATTCTCGATACCCAGCTGATCGGCCAAAAGTGAAAGATAGTCAGCCTGGAACTGATCGGCATACAGCTCAACATCGGCAAGCCAATCGCCCTCAAGCCTGCCGCGCGGGCAACGGCGATACAACAAGATATCGCTCGCAAGGTCATCGCGGTTGATAAGCTTCTTGACGGCAAACATGCGGCCCTCGCAGGCCTCAATAAATCGCACCGGGCGTTCAAAGTCACCTTGAACAGGCATAACGCCGTCATCGGTCCCCGCGCCATCGAATCCCTCGGCGGCCAATCGCTCAAACTCAGGGGCAAACTCGCCGTCCGCATCGTGCCAAACCACCACACGGCGGGGCATACATGCGAGCAACGGTTGCAAAAACCGCAGTTTGAGCTGTTCTTCTACATCGATCTTGGGCATGAATATCCTTACCGTATCTGCAGTTACTTGATCTTTGCCAGCACATCCTGAAACTTGGCGTAGTTGACCTTGACGCCGTCATCCAGGTCGATCTTAATCATCTGGTCTGCCAAGTGATGCAGCTTCTCCTCGTAGCCAATGGTCTCTTTGAGCTGGTCGTTGAGCTTTTTGACGCGCTTATCCAAGCGCACGCGCTCGCCGCGCTCGGCACTGGCAAGGGCATCGTTGGCATAGCCGATCTGCGAGCGATAGCGCTCCTGCTGCTCATGCACATAGTCGGTGCGGATGCGAGCCAACAGGTCGGGCTGATAGCGATGCATGTAAACAAGGCACTTGAAGCCGTTCTTTTTTCCACTGTCGAACAGCCAGTAGATGGGACGCTTCTTATAGGTCTGGCAGTGGTCCTTAAAGAAGTCCTTCAAAAAGTAGGCGCGGATTACCTCCCGCGAGGTACCCTTGCCGCCGATCGCCTCGGCAATAAAGGCCAGGTTCTGCTCGAGCGTCTCCTCGCCGTACACGGTGCGCACAAAGTCGATAAAGTAACGCACGATGTCGTCGTCAAAGTACTCGTCATCGGTAATGGGCAGCACGTTGTCGCTATCGGGCATAAAGGTCACGTGATCGGGATCGGGCATCTTGGCCAAATAGTCGTCGACCGTGGCGCCTTGATCGGCCAGAACCAGCCCGTCCACATCCAGCGAATAGCGGCCAAACATGCAGCCGACGGCATAGCTTATGAGCGAGGTGACCTCGTCGCGCTTGGTACGCACGTATTTGTTGCCCTTATAGCTCTCGGGAATCTCATCTGCGGTATCGAAGATGCGCGCCACCGAAACGTACTTGTCCTCGACCTCGATGGGTACCTCGCCCTCCATGTTGTAGATCTTGGCAAAGATTCGGTTGAGCTCTTCCTCGTTAGCGCGAAGCTGCTCAAAGCGAGCATTGACCTCGGCCTTGCGAGCCTCATATTTATCTTGAAGTAAAGTGGCCATGGTAGGCCATCCTTTCGTTGCTGTTGGAAACCACTGCGAAAAAATGGATTGCAGTATCCAAAAAAAACCGCTAAAACGCTCTCCCCGCTGTACAGGAAGCTTGAGGAACTAAGGCGATGCAATTTCGCACCTATTCTAACTACTAGCTTTTATCTCTATATCTCTTGTCTCTTAGCGAGAGCAGATTCACCCATGCATCAAGCGTATCCTCTTTCAGTAGCATTCTTGCCGTGACGTTTCCTTTACCGTTTGCGTCCTGTAAAGCCCACCACACTGATCCATCGGGCTTAACAACTCGCAAATATTGACCATGAGCGAGAGCATTCCTCAGATGTCAAAAAACGGCGTCAAGTCTTCTAAATGAACTTTTATTCTGTTTTCTCCTGCCTGTTTTGGTCTTCGCACCCGGCTTGAATTCTGAAAGCCCAGCAATCCTTTTGTTAAGACAAGCCGCTGTTGATAAGCAAATGAGGGCAAACTCGTAATCTCGTTTAATAAAATCAGATGAATCGCTACCTGCTTCGTGGGCCGCTTTTGCAAGGTCATTAGGGGTATATGCCCATCTTGTTTTAACGGCACTGTCGAAACACATCTGTTCAAGAAACGCATTTGCCTGAACAGTAGTATAAATATTCAAATCAGTAATAAACCCATTGGTCTGCCTCGTAGCATCAATAGCTTCTGATTCGGATACAAATCTTTGCAAATATATGCGTAGTTTTTTCTTAGAGACATCGTCCTTATACGATTCATGAACCTGTTTTATCCACGACACATCATTCTTAAGAGGTGGATGTGCGCATTTATTATTGTTAGCCTTTTTCTTCTGCGACATGTGGACTCCTAAACGAGAGGATGACGCTTGAAATCCCAGGAGGTTTCAAACGAGTCCCAGTCGGTTTTTGATAATCCTCTGCTTTCCTTAAATAACCCGTCTACGAGATTGAAGCAACTCAGTAGGACGGGAAATTTATCCACATCACCAGCGTTAACGTTCAGAGTTGGAGCGATTAACGAAAAATACTCTTTAGAAACGCTGGAGTTAAGCAGCGACAACATATAACCGATTTTATCCTCAGGAACAAAAAGGCACATGCCGGCATGCTCTGAAAGACAATTGGACGCATACCTAAACGAAGGGATGGACGAAGTAATCGCCGACCATGAAATGGCGGGCTTGAATTTCAGTTCATCCGAATAATCTTGCGCATGGTTTCCTTCACGCGAGGCCGACTCAAACACACTGTGACCGTTATTTGACCAATCAATTACAGAGTCAAGATTACCGAACCATTTACGATAAGAGCCTCCCTTTGTGCAGGGGTGCCATTTTCTGCCACTAAATAAATCGGATACAGATGATGACGAAAAACCGATAGTCCCAACGGCGCACTCCCACCAAAGCCTAATGAACTTATCATTTTTACCAGTGATAATTCCTTTAGACGTTCTTCCGAACGAAGATAGTTTAACGCCATCAGCCATCGCAGAGAGTAGTCCGTCGCTTGCCCAGTAGGCGATGGGGATGCCGGGAATCTGCTTGAAGGTGCCGGCGTCGCGGCGGTAGAACCAGCCGCAATCGGGGTTTTGGATGGCCTCGACCAGTTTGAGCCTCTTGGCCTCAGAGCCGTTGATATCAACAAGGCGCACATAGGCGCCCTCGGCGTCCGAATGCTGGTTGTAGATCACGTCAGCTGTAACGTTGACGACCTCGCCGCCGATAGCATCAAACGCGCGAGGTCCCAGATGGGCCATGGAAACGATTGTCTTGTTGTCGATAACCTTGGCGCGCATCTTCTCAAAGCTGCCCAGGAACATCCAACTCTGCATGGTAACCATTGCGGCGTAGCCCTTATCCTCGACAAGGTTAAAACCGCGCTCGATAAAGCACGTGCAGAGGTCGCTCTTCACGTCGGGGTAGTTCTTCTTGATCCACTTGCTCATGAATGGATTAAAGCTGCTGCTGCCCATATACGGAGGATTCGCAACGGTGCAGGTAAAACGATGGGACAGCTTCTCGCAGATGGCGGCAGCGCTTTCGAGCTTAGTTTTGGCCGTAGCGGCAAAAAGGTCATCGGAACAACTCGCGGCGGCAGCCTTGAGCTCGTCGATCTCGTCCTCTGAAGGATTGAGCAGCGAACCGATCTCGCCCAAATGACTCAGCTCCTCGGCGAGCTTCTTGTTACCCGGCAGCTCGTCCTCCCCTAGCGGGATGCTCGAGAGCACGGTAACGTCGGCGCGAACGCCACGCCTAAAGAAGCGACGGTCGTGCTCGCGGGCGCACATGGCAAGCGCCAGCTCCGCGATCTGTGCCGCGCGGGAATCGATTTCCATGCCTGCAAGGTTTTTAGTAAGAATGAGCTCGGGAATCTCGCGCTCACGATAGCCGCGCTCCTCGTACATGGCAAAAAGCAGCTCAAACGCATAGACCAAGATATGGCCCGAGCCGCACGCCGGGTCGCAGAGCGTGATCTCCTCGGGGCTCGAGATGTAGATGAAGTCCTCGTGCTCCTCGTCGGGCTCGATGTAGTACTCCATGCGCTCGCGCAGCGAACTCCCCGGATTGTTGAGCATCCACAGACGGCCGAGCGAGTTCTGGACCATATAGCGCACGATCCACTCGGGGGTGAAGAGCTGCGTGGCAGGTGCGATATCCGCCGCCGCTGCCTTGCGCTTGGACTTGAAGAACTCGTCTTTAACGTCAGCGTTGTAATACTGATACATCCAGCCCAGAACGGTCACGCCCTCGCGCCAGTCCTCGTCAGCTAGGACGGCATTGAGTTTGCCCACCACACTGTCAGCCATCATGAGGCCCTGGGGCAACAGCAGCTCCATGGCTCCGCCCACGCGTTCAAAGACGCCCGGCAGGCAATCGGCAAGCTCCTCGCACTGAGCAACAAACAGGTAGCGCCACAACGGTTCATCCAAGCCCGCCATTTTGAGCTCGGCTATGCGATCGGTATCGGCCGTCGTTATCTCCACGTCCAGAGCATTCTCCACGGCCTCGCTACCATGGCTGCCGTCCGCACGGCTCAGCATACGCATGCGGCTGGGGAGCCATCCGCGTGCATCCATAAAGCGAATGGCCACGATGCGGTTGAACCAGGTGTAGGCCGCTCGGTCGCAGAGCGCCTCGTGACCCACCTCTGCCTGCATGCGCAGCAGTTCATCGCGTTGCTCAACCTCAGCCGGGCTTAGGGGCAGGCTGTTGACGGTCTCGGACCCAGCGGGCGCAGGTGCAGGTTCGGTGATGCCGTAGCGCACCATCTGCGCCTCAACGCCTTTGATGAGCTCCGTGCGGGCCCAGGTGCAGAAGCTCTTAAGAGCAGAATCGTTCATGGTTGATGAGCCTTTCTAAACGCCATAAGCAACCGGCGCACGTTTTGGCGCCGGTTGCCCCGCGGGTTAGTTGATACGGATCTCGTCGTTTGCAGCGAGTGCCTGCATAAGGCGGGAGCGCAAGTCATCCACATAGCGCTCCACGTCCTCTGCGGACAAGAGACGACTCGGCTTGGCCAGATCGGCGCGGCGCACGGTCTTGATCTTGCGCTGGGGCTTGGGCGCGGGCACGGGAGCAGACGATGCGGCGCCCTTGTTGGAGACCTTCTTGACCACCTCACCCGTACTCGTGACCTCAGTGGTGCGGCGCTCGTTGTCCATGCGCATGCGGGCCGCATCCACGGCGTCGTATATCTTGTTGGTTGCAGCAACGATCCAGTTGCCCCAGTTAGTCGCGGCAACACTCAGCTCGTTGAGGCTTTGAGCACTGTGGGCACGGTTTTTGAACGACTCGTATTTGGCGGCGGCTTCTGCTATGGCATCCTTGGCTTGATTGACAAAGCCCTTTTGACTCTCAGCCTGTGCCTGCAGGTCTTGCAGATCGCTCTCGATGCGGCACAAAAACTCATTGCGGCGGATGCCCAGCAGCTTTTTTATGTCGTCCTCAACGGGATCCATAAGCGGCTGCAGGTCTTTAATGCGGCCATAGGGCTTGGGATCTTTGAGGATCTCGCGCACCTTTGCCACGTTCTCCACCGCGCTGGGAATGTCATCGGAGGCATACTCGATACCCTCGGTGCGGCTCAAGAAATCCCTAGCGTGGTCAAACGCTGTTCGTTGGTTGGACTCTAAGAATTCAACCACCTTGTCAAAGTCTTCCTTGGCATCGAGCAAGCGCTCCTCATGCTTGGTGAACGTGGTCAAGAACGCCTCGGACTCGTTCTGGTCCTTAAGGACGTCGGCCACCTCCGAGCGCATCTTCTCACACTCGCTCTCGCCAGGATACGGATAGAGCGGTTTGATACCCGTATAGTAGTCGCGTGCTATGGCGAGGCACGACTCGCGCAAGTCCTCAAGGCGCTCCTTGAGCTCGACCACGAGCCTATCCTCGTTGGAGGGCACGGTCTTGAGATCAAACAGGTCACACATGAGTTCGCCCGTGGCGCGCAGCAACCGGTCGCTCATGCGCATGCGCAAGCGCACCTGAGCCTTATCGGCATCCTTGCGAAGGAGTGCCACCATGCGGCTGTCGTTAGCTTGAACCGTCTGACCGCCAAACAGCACCTGCGCGCGCTGCTCTACCACAAGCTGCGCCACCACATTTGCGATGTCGACCTCGCGCCAGCCAAAGGGCCTTTGCTGGTACTGGCGCTGGATATCGCCCATAGCGGTATCCAGGTGGCGCTGGTGCTGAACTTTGAGGTAGTCCTCGACCTCCTTGAGCGCACGCGTGTTACCCGCGTCCATGCCAGCGAGCCCCGCTTGAACGTTGCCCGCCAGAGTGGAGCGGATATCGGAATCGCTCATGACCGGCGAGCCGATATAGTCGGCCTTTTCAAAGACCACATCGCACAGCTGCGCCAGCACCTGCTCAAAGACCTGGGCGGGTTTGGCCGCGCGGACCTCAACCATGCGGTCGTTGACCGCGCAACGTGCATGGAGCACGGCCTCGCTCAAAAGGGTATCGGCCTCCTTCTCGTTATAAGCCGCCTCGCGCATCTTGGACTCGACGATCTGGCGCGTACTCGGCTGAAGCTCCTGGAGATTTCGCGTCTTGGCGTACTTGCGGATCTTGGCGGCGTTGACGAGCGTCTCCCAATAATCCGCCTCGTCGCTCAAGACCACGATGGCTTTGCCCGAAGAAGCCAAGGCCAGCTCGGTATCGTCCGCACGGCCCAGGTCGCTCGCCATAGTCGCCACGCAAAGCTCCATGCCGCCCATGCTGGTACCGTGGATTGAGCCGTCCACATAGCGGTCAAACGGAAAGTCATTGGCCCCACGGTTGAGTTTGCGCGCGGTATAGATGCTGTCGAACAGGCGCTTTTTGATAGACTCGATCACCTGCACGTTATCGATCGGGGTGCGTGCGATCTCCTGCGCTATCTCCTGCTCCTCGTCGGTGAGGAAGCTATAAGTATCGCCCTGGCGTGCCACGTAGTTCTCGCGCTCCAGGCGGGCAAGGGACTCCTTGACGCGGTCCTTGAGGGCGCGCATGTCCACGTCGAGGCCGTCGATCATGAAGATGGAGATGTTCTCGACCGTGGCCTTAACGTAGCCGATGTAGCGGATCAAGTACAGGAGCTTGAGCACCTGAACGTCGTAGGGCTCAAGGCCCTTTGCGTCCTCGGCCGCGCGGACCGCGCGGTCGACCACCTGGTTGATGCCGTGCTCCAGGTCCTTGGAGATGGTATCGAAGAAGCGCCAGAACGGCACGAGCGCACCGGCCCGGTCATGCTGGATGGCCTGAGCGCTCTCCTGGAACGCGCTCAGCATGGAGCGCTCGCCCGTTGACATGTGCTTGGCCTTGACACCGTGCTTGCGCACCTCGGTCATGACGTCGGGCAGGAGCTTAAACTGGTAGCCCACAAACGGGTAGCTAGCCACAAAATCCTTGGAGTTGGCGTAGCCGGCAAGGTCGGAGCGCGAGCCACCCTCAAAGGTAAAGTTGTTTTTGAGCACGGCGGCGTCTTGCTCGTAGACCTGTGCAAGCATATCGGCCACCGGCGCGGTCTTCTCGAGCACGCGGCGCTGGATGACCTCGTCCACGCTGGAGCTGGAGAGCGAAAGGCGGGTATTGAAGCGGCCCTGGATCTTTGAAAAGTCGTTGCCCACGGGCAGGCTCAGGTTGTCGATGGCCTCCTGGCTCGTGACCATCACCCACACGCGGCCACCGCAGGCGGCACCCAGCTCCTCGACGATGGTCTGAAGGCTCAGCATAAGGCTTGGGTCCTTGTCGTTTGTAATAAACTGACCCACCTCATCGACCATAAAGAGCAAACGGAAGTTGCCGCCGTGGGCCGCTGCCCGAGCGTCTACGTAGTCCTTGACCTTTTTGGCAAAAACATCGGGGGCCAAAACCTCGTCCTCAGAACCCTCGAGCCAGTTCCATGCGGCCTTTTCGCTCATGCCGAGCACGCTCTGCAGCACCTCGACCACGTCGTCCTCAAAGTAGCTGTAGGTGTCGCGGGTCTGGAGCCAGGACTCGCCGTTGACGCGCTCAAAGGCCTCGCGGAACTCCTGGGTCTTGCCCAGGGAATCGATGTAGTCCTCGAGCTTTGCAAGCTTGAGGTCCTCGCCGTAGAAGCCGCGCGCCTCGTAGAACATGCGCTCAAAGCCGCGAAGCAGCGCCGTGGGAGCCGTATCGCCCTGCTTCCACTGGCCCGCCTTACTATCGATGTTAAAGAGGATGGCCTGCGTGGGCACCGAACAGGCGCGCTCCATGGCCGCCGCGACCATGGGGTCGACGATCTTGCCGTCAAAGTAGCGGATGGCGCTCTTACCGCCGATCTGGCGATTCTCTAGCAGGTAGCTCAGCATCTTGAGGAAGTGCGATTTACCGGAACCGAAGAAACCGCTGATCCACACGCCGATCTTGTCGGTGCGCACATTGATGGCATCGCCGTAGGCCTTGAAGAACGTGGCAAAGTGCCTCTGCAACTCGCGCGTCACCACGTACTCGTCAAGCTCTTGGCGGATGGACCCATCTTTTGAATCCTGGACCTTGACCACGCCGTTGATGGAGCGGTTGATGTCTTTTGCAAAGAGGTCGCGAATGATCGTGTTGTCCATGGGTGCTCCTTTAGGTTTGGGAACGTTATGGCAAAGGGTTGTTACCGGCGGCAGGGACTTGCCTGCGGGGAGCCGTGCTTACGAGATATCGATGGCGCGGTAGTAGTTGTCGGCCGGCAGACGGTTAAAGAGCTGGAAAGAAGAGCCGTTGAAACTGCCCGGATAGGCGGCGACCACAGGCACCTCATCAAAATCCGCAAGCATGCAGTGGAGAAGCGTGTGCATGCGAAAGAACGGGAAAACCTCGCCCGCGCCGGTGAGGAGAATGACGTCTCCGGGCGCGAACGGCTCGGTCTGCTCAAGGATGTACGCGGCAACTTTCTCGGGCGAGGCGAACTTGGCCACGTCCTCGAGCACGCGTTGGGTACCGCGGCGCTCCTCTTGGTGCGGGATAGCCTTGAGGACACGGCGCTTTTCGAGAATTGCCAGCACGGCGTCGTAAAGGTTCACGACCTTGAGCGTGCACGGAAGCTTGTCGGCCTCGGCATCGCGTGAAAGGGTGTCAAATAATGCACGCGCCTCAAACTCCAGCGCGGGGTCATAGCAAAAAGTGTGGAAGCCGATCTCATTGCCTATGCCCTTGTTGGCCAAAAAGTCCTCGCTGCACAGGCACTCGCGCAGAAGCTGCGCACGGCGCTCAAATTCCTGACAGGCGTGCTGAGAGCGGGCATGCGCCGCCACGACGCTCTTGCGGGAATGGATGCCGATATTGGTGGTGAGATCCGTCGCCGGGGTGATAACAGGGTCGACGGCGCTTTTGACGGGAGCCACGCTACATCACCGCCCTGCCGGTAAGGGCCGCGATAAGCGACTGCTCGCCCAGCTGAACCAAGGCTCGCTCGACATCGGAATCGAGGAAGAGTGGTGACAGGCGCTCGGACTCCGGGCCCTGGCCCTCGCCGATAAGGCCGGCATGGCGGAGCGTCTGGCGGAGCGAGCCCTTAATGCGCTTGACCGTGGCCTCAGTCCAGCGGGCCGCGTCCGGATACTCCGTGGTAAAGCGTGTCATAAAGGCGTTGAGGTCAACCGCCGTAAAGGCATAATCGAAATTTTGTAGGCGCTCCCCTACCTCGACGAGCACGAGCTCGCGCACGATATCGTAGCAGCAGATCATGCTGTAGAAGATGGCCTGGTCCGCCTGCGTGGGAGTGCCGGATGCCATGAGCCTGGCTAGGGATGACGCAGCCTCGACGGCGGTTTTGGGGTCGATGCCGCGCGCGGCGCATACGGCGTCCGTGGGCACCATGGCGTCAAGGCGGCGAAGGCACACGGTTGCGCGGTTGGCGACCATGCGCTCCGTGGGATATTGAAAGAGGTTCTCGCTCTTTACGCGTACAATGACCTGCTCGTCACTTGCGCCCTGCATACGAAGGGCAGCGACGATGCGCATCTCATGCGGGAGGAATTGCTCGCGGGTGAGCACCCCCCCCCCGAACGCTTTTTGTGGTTACATCCACAGTACACGCTCCAAGGGTGTCAAAGGCTGTCACAAGTGCGCCGCGGCCCAGCAGGCAGGCGCGGCGCACATGTCATTAATCATACCTGTTGGTAAAAAAGTTACCACGCACAGAGTGTCAAATGTTGAGTAACAAAATTTAATCCGGTTAACGGTTATTTTCTCAGCTCAGCAGCTTTGACGAGATCGCCCCAAATCACACTTGTCAGACAGGCGCGCTTGTGAATCTGTCCCCACCCTCCGCTACACTCAACATAGAGTGAAGGCCGAGACGGATCGGATGCGAGCCTCGAGCTAAGCCCTCCCCCATGTAACCATCCTGTAAATCATAGCGGCGCACTCGAGTTTTACCGTGATGCGGTCGCGCCTGACGCTGCACTGTGCTAAAGTATCCCGAACGTTCAAACGACTACGAGGGGAACTAGAAGATGGCACGTGTGCACAACTTCTCAGCTGGCCCGGCCGCGCTGCCTACCAGCGTGCTCGCCGAGATCGCCGACGAGATGATGGACTACCACGGTTGCGGCATGTCCGTGCTCGAGATGAGCCATCGATCTAGCATGTACCAGCAGATCATCGACGACGCCGAGGCAACCCTGCGCCGCCTGCTGAGCATCCCCGATAACTACCGTGTTCTGTTTTTGCAGGGCGGCGCCACGCTGCAGTTTGCGGGCATCCCGATGAACCTCATGCGCCGCGGCCGCGCCGGCTACGTCGTGACCGGCAACTTCGCCAACAAGGCGTACAAGGAAGCCGCCAAGTACGGCGAGGCCGTGCTGCTCGCGAGCTCCGAGGACGCCAATTTCGACCGCATTCCCGCCATGGCCGACATCAACGCGCGCATTGCCGCCGAGGCCGCGGGCGGCGGGCTCGACTACGTCTACATCTGCCAGAACAACACCATCTTTGGCACCATGTACCACGAGCTGCCTAACTTCGGCGACGTACCGCTGGTCGCCGATGTCTCGAGCTGCTTTTTGTCGCAGCCGCTCGACGTCGAGCGCTACGGACTCATCTACGCCGGCGCTCAGAAAAACGCCGGCGCCGCGGGCGTCACCGTGGTTATCGTGCGCGACGACCTGATCGCCGACGGTCCAGCCTTTGCGCAGACGCCGCAGTACATGGACCTTAAGACCCAGGCCGCCAAGGGCTCCATGCTCAACACGCCCAACACCTTTGGTATCTACGTGTGCGGCAAGGTGTTCCGTTGGGTTGAGCAGACCGGCGGACTTGCCGCCATGGCCGAGCGCAACTGGGCCAAAGCCAACCTGCTCTATGACTTGCTCGAGCAAAGCAAACTGTTCCATGGCACCACGCAGGCCGACAGTCGCTCCATCGCCAACGTCACCTTCCGCACCGACGACGCCAGGCTCGACGCGGCCTTTGTCGCAGGCGCGGCCGAGCACCAGATTCAAAACGTCAAGGGCCATCGCCTGGTGGGCGGCATGCGCGCCAGCGTCTACAACGCCGTCACCATGGAGGACGTGCAGGCGCTGGCCACGTACATGAAGGACTTCGAAGCGCAGCATAGTTTGAGCCCGCGATCTAACTAGCCCGCAGCACGCGGGCCGACCAGCCATCTCAAACCACCCTGTTTAGATCAAAACCTGCTAAGGAGTTTTTCCATGCGTAAGATTAAGACCATCGACGACATCACCAAAGACGGCAAGGTCGAGTTTGGCGAGGGCTACGAGTTTGTGGGCACCGCCGAGGAGGCCGACGCCATCCTGATGCGCTCCACCGACCTGCACGGCTACGAGCTGCCCGAGGGCATCCGCGCCATCGCCCGCTGCGGCGCCGGCGTCAACAACATCCCCGTCGAGGAGTACGCCAAGAAGGGCGTCGTCGTCTTTAACTCCCCCGGTGCCAACAGCAACGCCGTCAAGGAGCTCGTCCTGGGCATGCTGGTGCTCTCGAGCCGCGGCGTGGTACAGTCGATGAACTGGGTGCGCAACAACGCCGACGACCCCGAGATCCAGGTCGACGCCGAGAAGGCCAAGAAGGCCTTTGTGGGCCGCGAGCTCAAGGGCAAGCGCATCGGCGTCATCGGCCTGGGCAACGTGGGCTCCAAGGTCGCCAACGCCTGCGTCGACCTGGGCATGGACGTCTACGGCTACGATCCGTTCATTTCCGTCGAGCACGCGTGGGTGCTGAGCCGCGAGGTGCAGCGCGTGGGCACGCTCGAGGATCTGTGCCGCGGCTGCGACTACCTCACCGTGCACGTGCCCAGCAAGGCAGACACCATCGGCATGATAAGCACCGAGCAGATTAACCTGCTGGCGCCCGACGCCGTGCTCATCAACTACGCGCGCGAGACCATCATTGACGAGGACGCCGTCGACGCCGCCCTGCGCGAGGGCAAGCTCAGCTGGTTTAGCTGCGACTTTGCCACGCCCAAGACCGTCAAGATGCCCAATACGTTTATCACCACGCATTCGGGCGCCGGCACCGGCGAGGCCGAGGCCAACTGCGCCGACATGGCCATCAGCGAGCTCAAGGATTACCTGGAAAACGGCAACATCGCGCACAGCGTCAACTACCCCGCCTGCAGCATGGGCAAGGCGCGCGCCGCAAGCCGCATTGCCTGCCTGCATGCCAACGTGCCCAACATGATCGGCCAGATCACGGCCATTCTCGCCAAGGACAACGCCAACGTGCAGCGCATGACCAACGAGTCCGCTGGCGAGAACGCCTACACTATGTTCGACACCGATGAGCACCTGGACGGCAGCACGATCGAGGCGCTCAAGCAGATTCCGTCGATGTATCGCGTGCGCGTGATTAAATAGCGCCGGTGCCAAGCCTGCCAGACAGACCACGAAGCCCATTCGCCCCCCGTTTTCACGAAACGGGGGGCGATTTTGTTGCTCCGGACGACTTTAAAATGATACCCGGAACAAGTTTTTTCAGATAATCGATAGTGAGGCTCCAGTCGCTAAGCACACCCGCTTTGATAAACAGCTTTATCAGGGACTTTAGTAGGTAAAAATCGGTCTCTATGTGCCGAATGTAAGTTGACTGTCTATTTTCCGAAACAACTTATTCTAGATAGCATTTTTAGGGTCCCTCCAAGGCAAAATTGAAGCCTTTTTGCGACCAGAACTCTAGCTCGCGCTACCGTTTACCCACCGCGCGACTACATTCCCGCCCAATCGATAAAAATCTCCTCACGAAGCCGCCGTTCGAGCTCCTGCTGTCGCGGCGTCTTGTCTTTCAGCGGCACATCGAGATAGGACATGATGAGCTCCATCACCACGCGGAAGGCATCGAAGTCGGCCAGCTGACCATAGGTCATCAGAACGACGGGATATCCCATGGCTTGCAAGGCCGTCGTTCGATCGGAGTCCGAGATCTTGTATTCAATGGATCCGTGAATGGCTTTACCTTGGCATTCAACCAGACACTCTCGGCTGCCGTCCTTATTTGCCAGCAGGATATCGGCATAGCGCCTATCAAGCCCCGAAATCAGGCGGGCGCTGCGCGTCATACGAATCTCAACGTTATTGGTAAGGCTCAGCCCTTCGCCGCCGCGCAACCTCGTAAGGCCAAACAGCATCGAAGCCTGGACCTCGAGCGGCGATGCTGCCACCCCCGTAATGCATTTCGCGGCTCGTATGAACGATTTAGCGCCGCGGAGCCCCCGGACCTTATCGACGAACTCTATAAGCTCAGAGAGCTCGATCAAGGGAGGTCGTTTCCACAAGTCCGTTGGATTCCCCGAGACATCCTTTACGTTTTCCCAGCCCGACCGTGCGTCACTCCATCGGCTCCCATATGCCTGCTCAAGTGCCGACTTTACCTGAGGCGCAATCTTGCACACGGCAAAGGTGCCGCACATCTCATACATGCACATGATTAGACGCTCGTTTGAGACCGAGGAAGCCAGGGTCAGCAGGGTAAAGAGCGGGGACGCGACATCGAGGCCAAACTCCGTCTGCCGCACGGAATCAAACGGCCTCTCCCCGTTCCAAACATGCCTGACAATGCGATCGCCCTTGCGCCCGCAGACGCCCTGCGCCAACACGTGTAACGGGGTGCCCAGGAAATGCTTGACGAGCGGATGCTCACATAGGTGCTCCCTGCGCGGATCGTCCGCAGAATCGGGCAGGTCCGGCATTATTGCCAAGACCTGTGGGGGTATCCGGTGATACCGAAAGGCAGATATGTCGCACAGCATGTCGTCCATGAAGGGTACGTACCCACCGCGTCGTTTGTAAACCCGCCTGGACGGCAAACGCGCTGGCTCGGCCTGCGAACGGTAAATACCGCTGCGCGCACGCCGCGGATCTCTCAAGAGGCTTACAATCGGTTTGGAAAGCAGACTGATTGTGAGGTTGCATATGGTTGATGAGGACTTTGCCTGGCGGCTTGCGCAGGAGCTCGTGCGGATCGACAGCTCAAACCCGGGCGCGTATGAGGATGAAATTGAGCGCTTCATTAAGAGGCTCATTGAGCAGCAGCTGGCACAACTTGATAGTTCTGCGCTCGATGCCGTGCAGATTGAGGAGCTCGAAGTGCTGCCCGGGCGCCGCAACCTTAAAGTCACCGTGCCGGGCCAAAGCGACGAGCCGCGGCTGATCTATATCTGCCACATGGATACCGTCACCTTGGGCGATGGTTGGGACGCAGACATCGCACCGCTTGGGGCGGTTGTGCGCGACGATAAACTCTATGGCCGCGGTGCCTGCGATATGAAGGGTGGCCTGGCCTGCGCTATTGCCGCACTGATCCATACGCTCGAGCGCGTGGCGGCGGATGGCGCGCTGCCACGCCGCGGCTTTTCGCTCATCTGCTCGGTCGACGAGGAAGACTTCATGCGCGGCTCAGAGGCCGCGATCGATGCTGGCTGGGTCAGCTCGCGCGAATGGGTGCTGGACACCGAGCCCACCGACGGACAGATCCAGGTGGCGCACAAGGGGCGTACGTGGTTCGAGATTGAAATGGCTGGCGTGACGGCGCATGCGAGCCAGCCTTGGAAGGGCGCGGATGCCGTCGCCGCCATGGCCGAGGTCGTGTGTTCGCTTCGTCGCGCGTTTGCGGCGCTGCCCGCGCACGATGAGCTGGGGCCTTCGACCATCACGTTTGGCCAAATCGAGGGCGGATATCGCCCCTACGTCGTACCCGACCGCGCCAAAGTCTGGGTCGACATGCGCCTGACCCCGCCGACCGATACGGCCGCCGCAATCAATATGGTCGAGCATGCCATCGCCGTCGCCGAAGCCGCCGTTCCCGGTTGCCATGGCAGCTACACAGTGACGGGCGACCGCCCCGCCATCGAGCGCGACCCGAACTCTCCCCTTCTAGCAGCGCTCAAGCGTGCCGCCGATGACGTAACGGACGCGGACACGACCGTCGGCTTCTTTACCGGCTACACCGATACCGCCGTCATTGCCGGCAAGACAGGCAACCGCAATTGTATGAGCTACGGCCCCGGCTCGTTGGCGCTCGCGCACAAGCCCAACGAGTATGTGCCCCATGCCGATATCGTTCGCTGCCAAAACGTGCTCATCGCGCTTGCCGATAACACGCTCTGGGACGCAAGCGGCCAAGTTGGGGCATAATAAGCCGCGAACAAACCGACTCGTGCGTTAGGACCGCCCATGAAAGCACTTCCGTTTCCCTGCATCCGCCCGGCTCAGGACCGTGTGCTCGAGGCGCTGCCTGCGATGGGCGGTATCCTGAGCGGCAACGACGCCCTGCGCGGCGCCATTGCTGACGGCCTAATGCTCAAGGATCCAGGCGCGGCGTATTACGTGTACGAATGCTCGGGCGAGCCGGGACGTGTGACGGGTGTCGTGGCGATCTGCCCGACGAGTGTACTTGCGGGCGACAAGGGCGATGCCAGCGCCGACGTGGCCGCCGCCGCGCGCGCGATCGCCGAGCTCAAGGTGCAGCCGCGCCCCGTGTCGCTCGCCTACGAGGCCTCGCCCGTCATGGATATCATCCTGGGCGCTGCCAAAGAGGGCGCCTCGCTCTACGCCGTCACCGATCCTGCGGGCATTACGCACCACGTGTGGGAGGTCAAGCGCGAGGACGCCGTCGGGGCCATCCGCGCTATGCTCGACCAAGCACCGGAGCCGGCGCTGACCGACGACCCCGCCTACGCCGCCGCTCTGACCGGGGCGTCGCAGCTGCTGGCCGATGAGGCCCGTGCCGCCGGAACGTACACCGGCAAGGAGCCGTTCAACTTTACCGTTGCCGTGCTCTTCCCCGCCGCGCAGGTCAGCGGCGCCGCGCCGCAAGTTCCGACAGGTCTGCTCACGCACCAGGTCGCGCGGTTCTAGCAAGACCAGACCGCCCAGCACAAAAATCGGCAGCTCAACAAACAGGGGGGGGCGGAGATGCAGCAGGTACATGCATCTCCGCCCCTTTTGCATCGAGAAGTTATGCCGGCGACCCGTGCCGCCACGCTCGCGTTATCCGCGCTGCGGACCTGCAGTAACCACAAGCGGTTCAAGACCCAGCTCGCGCGCGTAATCCTCCTGCGTAAAAATCTCAATCAGCTCAAACGTACCGGCCTCGTCGTCAAACACGAAATGCAGCACCGAGCAGTTGCCCGGCACGCGCTCGCGCTCGTCGGCCGCCGCTCCCCTCACGTGGTCCAAAAACTCCTTGATGGCCGATCCGTGGCTCACCGCAAGGACGCACTCGTGGTCCGGGCGTCGCATGAGCTCGGTCAGCGTCGTCACCATGCGCTCACGCACCTGCACCTGACCCTCGCCGCCAAACTGGCGATAGAAATCGCGCCACGGGCGCTCGGGCATGAGCATCACGCGCTCGGCCTCAAAGTCGCCAAAGAACCACTCACGCAGGCCGTCCAGGCGCTCGTACGCCAAGCCCGGCCACAAGTTGGCGATGGTCTGTTCGGTGCGGTGCAGCGTAGAGGTGTAGGCGTGGTCGGGCTCAATGCCGCGCGCACGCAAGAACATGCCGGCACGCGCCGCCTGATCGCAGCCCAGCTGTGTGAGCGGCGAGTCACTCCACCCCTGAATGATACGCTTAAGGTTGAATATCGTCTGTCCATGACGGACCAGATACAGATCTTTATTCATAGGGGTCCTTTCGTTCGTTACCAACCCAAGAGCGAAAACGCCCCATCGCAATAGCCAAAATGAAGCACGGCACCGTTGTCGGGTAGCTCCCCCCCGCCAGTCACATACTCAAGAAACTCCTGGCAGGCTGAGCCGTGGGAAACCGCCAGCACGCAGTCGTGCTGCGGCCTGGCCATGATGCGGGACAGCGCCGCGACCATGCGCGACTGAAGCTGCACTTCCGACTCACCGCCAAAGGCCACCGGATAATCGCCCCAGGGCTGCGGCGGCATCTCGCGATTTGATGTGCCCTCCAGCGAGCCAAAATGCCACTCACGCAGGTCATCGACCAGCTCAATGGAACGGCCCTCGCCAACGATAAGCTCGGCCGTATGCCGCGCCCGGCCCAACGGCGAGGAATACACATGATCAAAGGCCACGCCACGCGCCGCAAACGCCGTACGCGCCGCCAGCGCCTGCTCGCGCCCGCGCGCCGTAAGCGGCGAATCGTGCCAGCCCTGCAAAATGCTCTGCACATTGAGCTCAGTCTGCCCATGCCGCACCAAATACAGATCTGCCACACACCCTCCCCTCGTACCACCACAAAGGGGACAGGCACCTTTGTGGTGGTTTACCGTCTGATCACGCCGCGGTGACGCTCAGCTACACCAGCACGTCGGCGAGCGGGCGCTTGGGTACGTGGTGCACCTGCGCATCGTCACGCCAGTAATTAATTGAGCCGTCGGGGTTGGAATCGATCGCATCGATCATCTGCGTCTCGGCCGGCACGCCAAAAGCCATGATCAGCTTGAGCTCATACTTGTCGTTATCGAGCCCCATAGCATCGATCGCGTGGGGCGTAAAGGCCTTGAACATGCAGGCTGCCACCTCGGGCGTGGCGCTGCGAGCGGCGAGCATCATCGTCTGCGCGGCAATGCCCGTGTCGACCTCGGTGATGGGCGCGGCGGGCTTACCCGGAACAGCGCGCTCGGCAAGAATCGCGATGTAGCCGGTCGGACGCTCGCCCTCGGCAGGACCCGACCAATCCTTAAGCGCGCCGGCCCATGCAAGCTCATCAAATACACGCGCGCAATCCTCGGCACCGCTCACCACATGAAAACGCAGACGCTGAGCATTGGCGCCGCAGGGAGCCAGGTGCGCCAGTTCCGCCAGCTCGAGCAAAAACTCGCGCGGCACGCGCATGGACTCGTCAAAACGGCGGCACGTACGGGCGCGGCGGACCAGCGCGTCAAACGTGTCCAGGCCAAGCTTTTCGCAACCCTGCTTTGCCATCGACTCGGCGCTTACCGGCGCCGCGGGAACAGCTTCGTTCATAAGACCCCCAATAAAAGCCAATTGTTCTTAAGAAAATCTAACCTAAAACGTAGGCAATTACACACAGCGGCGCAATGTTCCACACCTGTTGAGTATTCCGCATCCAAACGGGAACAAAGGTAACAATTCGGGAAGATGAGGCTCCCATTCGCCCTTCCCGCCCCACGCGACGGCACCCTTGGGCGATACTGGTTGCAAGAGCTACGGCTTACGCCGCACGGAAAGGAGACATCATGGGCATCTTTAAGAACGATGACAAGCAATCGAGCGCGTTTGGATTTGACGAGAAAAGCATGGCAGGCAAGGCCGTCAAGGCCGTGCGCTGGATTTACGCCATCACGGGCGTCTTGGCGCTCGTCGCCGGCATCGCACTGCTGTTTGCGCCCGCCAAATCCCTCGTCTTCCTGACGACCGTCTTGGGCATCTACTTTGTGATCACGGCCGCGATCAGGCTGTTTACCGCTGTTTTCGAGCCGCTGCTGCCCACCGGCTGGCGCGTTACGAGCATCATCTCCAACCTGCTCATCATTCTGGGCGGCGTCATAATCCTGCGCAACCAGGCCTTCTCGACCGCGACGCTCACCACGCTCGTGGTGGTCGTCGCCGGCTTTGGCTGGATCGTCGAGGGCGTCATGTCGATTCTGGAATCCGAGCTTTCCGCCAACCGCGCCCTCGCCATCCTGAGCGGCGCGCTCTCCATCATCGCGGGCATGTTCGTGTTTATCTATCCGCTGTGGTCGGCCAAGATGCTCGTCATCTTTAGCGGTGCCGCGCTGCTGGTGTTTGGCGTGACGCTCATTGTTCGCGCCATTCAGTTTGGCAAACTGGTGCGCTAGATGCCACGAACGCTCTTTATTGATGCAGACGCCTGCCCGGTCACACGCGAGTCGATTGACTGCGCGCGGCGGGCGGGCGTCGCCGTTGTTATCGCCGGCAACAGCACGCAAAACCTGGAACGGCACATTCGCCGCGACGACCCGCGCGATGCCGAGCACGCGCGACGCGGCTTTTGGGTCACGACGCTCGACGTGAGCGTGGGCGCCGACAGCGCCGACTTTGCCATTGTCGAACGCCTGCAGGCGGGCGACGTGGTCGTGACGCAGGACATTGGCTTGGCGAGCATGGTGCTCGGGCGTGATGCCGCCGCTATCGGTGTGCGCGGACGCGTCTACGACAAAGCAACCATCGACATGCAGCTGTTTATTCGCCACGAGGAAAAGAAGGTACGCCGCGCCGGCGGACGCACTCGCGGTCCGGCAGCATTTACCAGCGAAGACCGCGCCCGCTTTAAACGCAACCTCACCGAGTTGCTGCACTAACCAAGGTAGATTTTTGAGACATGCCTAAAATCTACCTTTTTGTTTTGAGCGGTGTGAGCGCTCGGAATCCATTGCTCAACAAAAAACGGGCTTCAAAATGCCATGCGTCGCCGCATTGCGCAGGCGCTGAGCATGGCTATTTGAAGCCCATTTTTTAGGCCTACTTAGAGGCCAACGGCGGAGAGGATGAGGCCCCAGCCAGCGCCGATGACGTACATCATGATCAGGAACACGGCATTTTCGCGGGCGCTGCGGTTGGTGCGGAACAGCACCAGATAACCCACGCCGGCGGAAATGAGCGTGCCGGCGAGCATCGGCGCCAGTTGCAGCGCGCCTTCCAGATACAGCTGTGTAATGACCACGCTCGCCGAGCAATTGGGAATCAGCCCGACAAGCGCCGAACCCAGGACAGCGAGTGTCTCGTTGCCGCGCAGGAACTGCTCGATCGCGGACTCGCCGAACGTCTCGAGCACGGCGACCAGAATCAGCGTCACCAGAAAAATGAATACCGAGACCTGCACGGTGTGCGAGATCGCACTGCGGATGATCGACAGGACAGGCGTCCCTTCGTGGGAGTGAGAGTGACCGTGACCGTCATGGTGTTCATGTTCGCCCTCATGACCGTGATCGTGGCCATGTCCGTGTTCGTGCTCGTCCTCGTCTTCATCACAACCGCAATGGTCGCGCTCGCACAGCTCGTGGATGTGGTCGGCGCTCACGCCTGCCTCGGCCACCTCGTCGATGATGTCACCGCCGCTGTGGTCGTCGTGCGCGCAGTTCACGTGGGCCGGGTTGGCCGCGGTTCCCAGCACGGTACGGCGAATCGCCGCGTGCGCGCGGGCGTTACGGCGCAGGCCGCGAATGGCAGCGTCCACGATAAAACCCGTGACCAGTGCGATCAGCGCTTTCGAAGCCAAAAGCATCGCCATAGTCTGCACGGGAACCTGCTCGGCAAGCAACAGCGGCAGCATCTCATCGGAGGTCGAAAGGAACACCGCCACCAACGTGCCCAAGGTCACGACACGGCCGGCGTACAGCGTTGCTGCCATGGCCGAAAATCCGCACTGCGGCACCATGCCCAGCAGCGAGCCAACCACGGGACCCGCAGCGCCGGCGCGCTTGATAGCGCCGTTGACGCGGTCGCCCGCAACGTGCTCAAGTGTCTCGAGAGCAAGATACGTCACCAACAAAAACGGCAGCAGCGACAGCGTGTCCTTGCCGGCGTCGAGCAGAATATCAATCAGTAAATCCATGACGGATGGAACCTTTCGTGTCTTTCGGCAGCATTGTAAAAGTCCTAGCGGTCAACTAGGGTATTGTAGTTGTCCCGGGCGCGGTGCCAATAGTTGCCTATGGTAAACTATCATCTCGCCATAACTCAGTAACCTCGAGCCGCACAACGCGGCCCGTCCAAGGAGTAGCATATGAACGTATCGCAAGCACTCGAATACGAGCGCCAGCCGTTTATCCCCATGTTTATCTACGGCGACCACGGCGCCATGGAGTCCGAGCGCCAGAAGGGCGAGGAGGCCCTCAAGGTGCTCGAGACCGAGTACTTTACCGCCGAGGGCGACCCCGGCTTCGACTTTGCCACCGTGCGCGACCTGGCCGACCGCAACCGCGACCTGTGCGACCAGATTGGCGAGGCGCGTCTGCGCAACGTGACGCCCGCGACGCTCTCGCGCGGCCTGTCCGATGCCGACACCTGCGCCGCCATCGGCAAGATGCAAAAGCGCACCGCCGCGTCCGTTATGCGCGAAATCCGCGGCGACCGCGACGCGCTCGGCGTGGCCTACGCCCGCAAGCCCATCCAGGGCACCGTGCTCGGTATCGACATCGAGACCACCGGCCGTGCACCCGAGCGCGGCTATATCATCAACGTGGGCTGGGAGATCATGGAGCTCACCAGCGACGCCGTCCCGCATGACGCCGAGGCACACTACTGCGGCCTGCCCGACATCTACCGCGGCGAGGATGTGCCGTTGTCGAATATCCACCACATCACCTGGGACGACATCGACGGCAAAAAGCCGTTCCGCGAGAACAAAGAGCTGCAAAAGCAGCTGCTCAAGCTTATGAAGAAGTACCCGTACATGGCACACAACGCCGCCTTTGAGGACAGCTGGTTCAAGATCCACCTGGACGGCTACGCCGAGGCACGCCGCGCCGGCAAGATCATCGTCATCGACTCGCGCCAGATCTGCCGCAGCCTGGACGCCGACGTGCGCTCGCTCCCCCGCGAGTCCGCCCCCGCCGCGCTCGAGAACTGGGCACGCCGTCGCGGCACCCTCGCGCCCGACGCCAACGAGCAGCATCTGGGTCTGGACGACACCGACCTCATGCTCCGCACGGTACAGGCCGAGTTCAACCTCAAGAACCTATTCGCGAAATAGCAACGCCTGCGACAAACACTGCTTGCTCACGAGCGGCCTCGCAGCGGGAAACACCGCAGCGGGGCCGCCCTACGTTCCACAGATAGATCTGCCATCACAAATTCTGAACCCTCATTTTGAACGATTTCGGCCAATTCCCGACACGTAATTCGTTGTCGGATGGTGATGCATCGATATCAAATGTGCAGCAATTGAGTTTTTATATGCTATAGCTAAGCTGCGATAACATTGATTTTAGGCATGCCAACCCATAATTGCGTCAAGCTTTTGGACAGCATTTGGTTAGGCCCCTAAAACGACTTTCCCACTCAGCGCCATCAACACGGCATTAGCTGACACGATATATACCATGAGTATCGTATTGTCACATACCACTGCAAAAGCGGTCTACCAGGCCGCGCATTCGGCGTCTGCGAAAGACACCGAGCCCTGTAACCCTGCCGCGATTTACGGATCATGTCCCACCGGAACGCTCCTTGACGCAGCCGCAGAATGGCTCACCAAACACGATGTTTCCCTCGACGCAAATGATTGCCTCGAGGTAATGGTGTTTGATCGCAGGAATGCGCGCTATGCAATGAACTGTCAATGCCACGTTTCGTCAAAACGATTCTCGAACTCACGCTTTATAGAGCTCAAAGATGGCATCTTCATTGTTGGCGTTGAGCTTTGCGCACTTCAGGCCGCCACCTATCTCCCTTTTCGCGAACTGGTGGAGTACTACTTTGAATTGTGCGGCGCTTACTCCCTTGGAACCGGCTCTTCCACCTCGTATAACGAGCGTTTCGCGCTCACCTCGACCGAAAGGTTAAAACAGTTCTTTAATTCCATTACCAGATGCGACGGTCTGGCCCTTGCCCGAAAGGCAATCCAATGTGTGCGCGACGGATGCCGGTCTCCTATGGAAACGGCCTTTGTCATGATGCTAACGCTGCCTAAAAGCGAAGGAGGGCTTGGTATTAAGGGAATTGAGACCGATTACGAGGTGCAGGTCACCGCTGCCGCAAAGAATCTCACGAGACGCAAAAAGTTCTTTATGGATGCGTATCTAAAGAAATCTCGCACAGACATTGAATACAACGGGTTTTATCATGACGCGGAAAAAGACCGCGCCATCGATGAGGAGCGCAAGAATGCGCTTGCGTCCATGGGATGCGGAATCATCACCGTCAGTCGTTATTCCTTTATGCATGCCAGCGCTTTCGTTAGGGTCATGGAGGCGATCCAACGGAAAGAGGGCATACGCCCCTCGCGTCTGCCAAAAGACTTTCAAATCATGCAAGAGGACCTGAGACAGTTTGTGCTCAGAAGGTTTATAGAAGAGAAAAAGCGAATTCAGAAGCAGCTTCGCCAGGATTCCGAAGATCGTCAACGAATCGACCTCGAAAAAGCAACACTCGAAGGCATCACGCTGGATGACCCGACAATAAATGAAGTTCCGGCAATCGATGACATGCAGACTGTCGAATCCGACAGCCCATCATTTGCCCAAATAAGCAGCCTCGCGCCCGAGGGCAGAATCTTCGGGGCCGGAAGCTAGACCGGCTAACAAGGTGGGTACCCTAGCGATGTGCAAAATTGCGAGTATTCAGCAGGGTCGGCCCTCCAGCACCCACAAGTTAATCCAAATGAAAAACAAAAACGCTATCGAACGGGAACGTTAGGCAACATTTGAGGAAGACCTTGTCTGTTTACCGCCCTTGGATAACTCTTGAGCGGCTTTATTTGGCCTGGAATAGATTAACAGACCCCCTATAGTTGCAGAATACTCCAATTTTTGCACGGCGCGGGGGCACCCACCCCGGCATCGGCTATCAAAACCGCTCAGTCCGGAATCTCGTCCACTATTCCCCATCATTTTATGCGACGAATTACCTGTACGTCATTGACATATGAACATGCGCTCATATAATCGGAAGTAATTTATATGAGCGCATGTTCATATGAAAGGATGTTGCAATGAGCAGCCACGCTGATGAAACAAAGACTGGCATCGAGGCCACCGAGCCGATCGTCCCCACCACCTGCTCGCCCGAGGACCTTCCCGACGAGGAGCTGTTGTACGACCTGGCCGACCTGTTCAAGGTCTTCAGCGACACCACACGCATCAAGATCCTCTATGCCCTCATGGGCCGCGAGCTCTGCGTGGCCGACATCGCCGAGGCGACCGCAACCTCGCAGTCGGCAGTATCGCACCAGCTGCGCACGCTTAAGCAGTCGCACCTGGTCAAGTTCCGCCGCGACGGCCGCAACATTCTCTACTCGCTCGCCGACGATCACGTCTACACCATGCTTAACCAGGGCATGAGCCATATCTGCGAATAGCAATCACCCACGGTATCAGCGCGGCCGGCACCCAGACCGCTAACACAGGGAAAGGAACCCACCATGAGAAAGCAGTTTAAGCTCGACGAGATCGATTGCGCCAACTGCGCGCGCGAGCTTCAGGACGAACTTGCCAAGCTCGAGGGCGTCAAGTCCGTTTCGGTCAACTTTATGACCCAGAAGCTGACGCTCGAGGCCGACGACGCCAAGTTCGACGAGGTCCTGGACCGCGTCGTTGAGTTCACCGCCGACGCCGAGCCGGACTGCGAGATCATTCTCTAACCCGCGCATACGTTGACCTGCGAGGCCGCGCTTGCCGCGGCCTTTGCTCGCGAAATTATATGAGCAAGTGTTCATACACTCAAATGGGAGGTTTGAATCATGGCAGCCGCCGATCCCAAGAAGAAAAAGAAGAAGCGCAAGAAGAAAGAGTCCCTTGAGCATAAGCGCAACCGCATCCTGGTAGCACTGGGCATTTTTGCCGTTGTTTATGCCCTCGACGAGCTCGGCGCCCTCGCTATCGCATTTGGGGAGCCCGGCAACATCTACGCCAGCTTTGTGCTGTTCCTCGTGCCGTTTTTGATTGCCGGCTACGACGTACTGCAAAAGGCATTCAATAACATCCGCCGCGGCAAGGCCTTCGACGAGAGCTTCCTCATGGCCGTCGCGACCATCGGCGCGTTTGCCATGGTGCTCTTCCCCGACACCGACCCGCACATGGCCGAAGGCGCCGCTGTCATGCTGTTCTACCAGGTCGGCGAGTTGTTCCAGGCATACGCCGTGGGCAAGAGCCGCAAGTCGATCAGTGCCATGATGGACATCGCGCCCGACTACGCTAACGTCGAGCAAGCCGACGGCACACTCGAACAGGTCTTTCCCGATGACATCGCCGTCGGCACCGTGATCGTGGTCAAGCCCGGCGAGCGCGTGCCTATCGACGGCGTCATCGTCGAGGGCGAAACCCAGCTCGACACCGCCGCACTCACGGGCGAGTCGGTCCCCCGCCCGGCCAAGACCGGCGACGATATCATCAGCGGTTGCATCAACATGACGGGCCTCATCCACGTGCGCACCACCAAGCCCTTTGGCGAGTCAACCGTCGCGCGTGTTCTGGAGCTCGTGGAGAATGCCAGCGAAAAGAAGGCGCGCACCGAGAACTTCATCACGCGCTTTGCCCGCGTCTACACCCCCGCCGTCACTGGCGCTGCCGCGGTGCTCGCGCTTGGCGGCGGCCTGGTGACTGGCGCTTGGTCCGATTGGATCCTGCGCGGCCTGACCTTCCTGGTCGTCAGCTGCCCGTGCGCCCTCGTGATCAGCGTACCGTTGAGTTTCTTTGGCGGCATCGGCGGCGCGTCCAAGCTGGGCGTTCTCATCAAGGGCTCCAACTACCTCGAGACGCTCGCCGACGTGGACACCATCGTCTTCGACAAAACGGGCACCCTCACCAACGGCACGTTCTCAGTCGTCGCGGTGCACCCCGAGGCTGGCTATACCGAGCAGTCGCTGCTCGAAGTCGCAGCCCTTGCTGAGTCGTTCTCCGATCACCCCATCGCGCAGTCCGTGCGCGACGCCTACCAGGGCGAGGTCGACCCCAAGCGCGTGAGCGACTCCGCCAACGACGCGGGCCACGGCGTGACGGCAACCATCGACGGCAAGCACGTCGTCGTTGGCAACGCCAAAATGCTCGCCGCGGCCGGCGTTGAAGCACCGGACTGTGAGGTTGTCGGCACGATCCTCCACGTGCTCGTTGACGGCGTGTACGCCGGCCACATCGTGATTGCAGACACCGTTAAGGCCGATGCGGAGCAAACGATTCGCGACCTGCATGCCGCCGGTATCAACCGCACCGTCATGCTCACGGGCGACCGCGAGGAGGTTGCAGCGTCTGTGGCCAAGCAACTCGGTCTCGACGAGTTCCACGCGCAGCTCCTGCCGGGCGACAAGGTCGAGCGCGTTGAGGCGCTACTCGCGGCCGAAAGTGGCAAGGGCAAGCTCGCCTTTGTCGGCGACGGTATCAACGACGCTCCTGTGCTTACGCGCGCCGATGTGGGCATTGCCATGGGCGCCATGGGCTCCGACGCCGCGATCGAGGCCGCCGACGTGGTGCTGATGGACGACAAGCCGTCCAACATTTCCCGCGCGATCCGCGTGGCGCGCAAGACCATGTCGATTGTTTGGCAGAACATAATCTTTGCGCTGGGCATTAAGCTGCTGATCCTTGTGCTGGCAGCGCTGGGTATCGCCAATATGTGGCTTGCCGTCTTTGGCGACGTAGGCGTGGCGATCATCGCTATCCTGAACGCCATGCGCGCGATGGGTGTCAAGAACCTGTAGCGCCTGTGGTCCCTCCGGCCGGGACCGGGCTTGGTTTTGAAAACGTCCTCGACCAATGAAGCGCCCCCGTTCTGCTCCTTCGGAGCTACGAACGGGGGCGCTTCTGGTCTGCGGAGTGTTTTCAAAAACCAAGCCCGGTCCCGGCCTGCGGTAACGTTGCTGGCGGTTCTTGGGCATCGCTTGCTGGCGGGGTTCCTTGTCTGAGTTGGACTTGGTTGGCGGGGCTACTGGTCCCAGTCGCTGTCCCGTCCCAGCATCGCCCTCAGCTTCTCAAAGCTTTCCTCGCTCAGGCAGTGCTCCATGTGGCAGCCCTCTTGCGACGCGACCTCAGCCGAAACACCCGCATCCTCCAGCAGCCCCACGAAAAAGCAGTGGCGCTCCCACATTTGACGGGCAACCTCAAGACCGCGTTCCGTCAGATGCACGTCGCGTTTGCCCATCTCCACGTAGCCGGTGCTCTCCAAGGCCGCCATGGCTTTAGAGACGCTTGCTTTGGTTACGCCCAAGTATTCGGCAACGTCGATCGAGCGCACGATGCCCTGACGTTCCGATAGAACGTAGATCGATTCGAGATAGTCTTCTCCGGATTCACGCAGGGCCATGGGCCGCCTTTCGCGATGGCTTCTAGTTAGCCTTTGGATACTTTTGCTTGATTTACTTTACCGCAAAAGTTGCCCATGTCTTACTACTTTGCCTAAAAGTTAGCCGTGTTTCACAAAACGTGCGGGACGAAAACAAAATGGGGACGCCCCGCAAGGAGTGTCCCCAGGCGCCGGGTGCCGGCCCGCAGTTACATCAGCCCAAAGTGCTTGGCGGCGTTGTAGATGCCGTCGTCATCCACGGCGGTCGTCACATAGGTCGCTGCAGCTTTCACGGTCTCCTGCGCGTTGCCCATGGCCACACTTGTGCCCACGGCCGAGAACATCGACAGGTCGTTCTCGCCGTCGCCAAAGGCAATCGCCTCGCTCGCGTCGACACCCAGGCGTTCCAGCGTCGCCGCGACACCCAGGTCCTTACCGCCGTTGGCAGGGATAATGTCGCAGAACAAATCACACCAGCGCGTAGTGAGAGAATGCGACACCGCGTCGGTCACGATATGTTCGTCGGCAGGGTCCACAAAGGCGCAGAACTGGTAGACCGGCGCATCGAAGGCATGCTCAAACGGTTCCTCGTGGTAGACAATCCCCGCGTTGCTGCCGGCCGTCACCACGCGCTCGGACAGGCGGTTCACAAACGAGTTCTCGCCCTGCATACACAGCGAGTCATAGCGCCCCTGCGCCACCTGGTCCACAATCGCCGCGACGTCGTCCGAATCGATCGGGCAGCTGCGGTAAACGCCCTTGGCATCAAAACAGTGCTGACCCGAAAGCGTGATGTACGCATCCCAACCAAGATCGAACAGCCAATCGGGCATCTGATAGGTCGGGCGACCCGTGGCGATCACGCACGCAATCCCCTGCTCATGAAAGCTGTCGAGCACCTGCTGCGCCGACGCCGGAATCCGATGGGTCTTAAAGCTCAGCAACGTGCCGTCGATATCGAAAAACGCGGCCTTGATCATCCTCGCCTACTCCTCGCCCTCGAGCTTTTCGCTCGCCTCGAGCCACGCCATCTCCAGCTCGTCCATGGCGGCATGGGCCTCGTCGATCTTTGCCTGCTGTTCGCCCAGCGCCGTGTAGTTGGTGGGATCGACCTGGGCCATGGCGGCCTCGGCCTCCTCCACGCGGGCGCGCTGCGTCTCCATCTTGCGCTCGAGCGAGCTCACCTCGCGGCGGAGCTTCTGGCGCTCGGCATTGGAAAGTCCGTTGGGCTGGCCGCTCGACTTGGGCTTTTCGGCTGCAACCGCTGCGGCGCCGGTGTCGAACGTGCCGGTCTTGGCGCTCGGCGCGCCCACGGGCTCGCCCTCGGCAGTAGCGTTGCACAGGCGCAGGTACTGGTCGACGCCGCCGGGCATATGCGTCAGATGACCGTCAAGCAGCGCCCACTGCTGGTCGGTCACGCGCTCCATCAAGAAGCGGTCGTGCGTCACCAGGATCAGCGTGCCCGGCCAGCCGTCGAGCAGGTCCTCGACAATCGCCAGCATGTCGGTATCCAAGTCGTTGCCGGGCTCGTCCAGGATAAGCACGTTGGGCTCGTCCAGGATCGTCAGCAGCAGCGACAGGCGACGGCGCTGGCCGCCCGAAAGATCGCCGATGCGGCTCCAGAGCTGCTGCGTCGTAAAGCCCAGGCGCTCGCAGAGCTTCTCGGGCGAGGTCTCCTTGCCGTCGATGACATAATACTTCTTATAGTTGCTCAGAACCTCGCGGATCGTGTCACCCATGTAGGGCTCGAGCTCCTCGAGCTGCTGCGACAGCACGCCAAAGCGCACCGTCTGGCCGATCTTCACGCGGCCGCGCAGGGGCGCGATCTTGCCCTGAATCACGTCGAGCAAGGTCGACTTGCCGGCGCCGTTCTCACCCAGCAGACCATAGCGGTCGCCCGCGCCGATAAGCCAGGTCACATCGGAGAGCACCTGCTTGGGCGCGCCGTCGGTATCGGCATAGCCGGCGTCCACGTCGATCACGTCGATGACCTGTTTGCCCAGGCGACTCACGGCGAGGCGCTTGAGCTCCAGCTCGTCGCGCACGGGCGGCACGTCGGCGATCAGCTCGCGGGCGGCTTCCACGCGAAACTTGGGCTTAGTGGAACGGGCCTGGGCGCCACGGCTCAGCCATGCAAGCTCCTTGCGCGCCATGTTGCGACGGCGCTCCTCGGTAACCGCGGCCATGCGGTCGCGCTCCACGCGCTGAAGGATATATGCGGAGTAACCGCCCTCGAAGGGGTCGACCTGGCCGTCGTGGACCTCCCACATGCTAGTGCAGACCTCGTCCAAGAACCAGCGATCGTGCGTGACCACGAGCATGGCGCCCTGGCCGCGCTGCCAGCGAGCCTTAAGATGGCGTGCAAGCCAGTTGATGGTACGCATGTCCAGGTGGTTGGTGGGCTCGTCGAGCATGAGCACGTCGTAGTCACCGATCAGCAGGCGCGCGAGGTCCACACGACGGCGCTGGCCGCCCGAAAGCTCGCCCACCATGCCCTCCCAGGGCACATCGCTAATAAGGCCAGCGAGGATCTGACGTGTACGCGGGCTCGAGGCCCACTCGTACTCAGGCGTGTCACCGACGACAGCATGATGCACGGTATCGGTATCGACAAGCTGGTCCTTTTGGCCGAGTAGACCGATCGTGATGCCGCGGCGGTGCGTCACGCGTCCGTCATCGGGCTCCAGCGTGCCGGCGAGCACGCTCAGCAGCGTCGACTTGCCGTCGCCGTTTTTACCGACAATACCAATGCGGTCGCCCTCGCCCACGCCGAGCGTCACGCTATCGAAAATATGCTTGGTGGGAAACTCTAGGCTGACGGAATCGCATCCCAAAAGAATCGCCATATGCCCTGCTCCTTCGTAGAAATTCAACGTTCTCCATGATAGCGAAAACCACCACAAAGGGGACGGGCGCCTTCGTGGTGGTTTTGGGCAAGCGCACCAGCACACGACACAAAAAGGCGGGCCATCTCCCGCAAGAGATGACCCGCCTCTCCAATCAGTCCCGCGACAACCGTGGCCGCCGCAGGCCTCAAGTATGTCCCGGACTAGGAGAACATGCCGGTGAGGTAATCATTCAGCCGCTTATCCTTGGGCCGTTGGAAAATCTCGTCGGTCTCGTCGTACTCGAC
>DXMD01000005.1:48136-94808 GCA_019414385.1 Collinsella sp.
CTCGACCATATCGCCCATGTAGAAGAACGCCGTGCGGTTGGACACGCGCGACGCCTGCTCCATGTTGTGCGTCACGATGACGATGGCGCGGTCGGCCGCGATCGACGACATGAGGTCCTCGATCGCCAGCGTCGAGATGGGGTCGAGCGCCGAGCAGGGCTCGTCAAACAGGATCACGTCGGGGTTGAGCGCAAGCGTGCGCGCGATGCACAAACGCTGCTGCTGGCCGCCCGAAAGCGCGTAGGCGCTCTTGTCCAGCTTGTCCTTGACCTCGTCCCACAGCGCGGCGCCACGCAAGCTCTCCTCGACCATGCGGTCGAGCTCGTCGCGGTCGGTGATGCCGTGGCGCTTGGGCGCAAACGTAATGTTGTCGCGAATGGACTTGCGGAACGGGTTTGGCTGCTGGAACACCATGCCAATGGACCGACGCAGCTCGTAGGTGTTCTCGGTCTTGGTGTTCACGTTGCGGCCGCGGTAGTTGATCTCGCCCTCCACGCGACAGCCGCGAATCTCGCGATTCATAAGGTTGAGGCTGCGCAAAAAGGTCGACTTGCCGCAGCCCGAAGGCCCGATGAGCGCCGTGATCTCGCCCTTGTGAAAGTCGAGCGACGCATCGTGCAGCGCATGGTGGTCGCCATAGTACACGTTGACGTCCTTGGTGGAGACCACGACCTCGTCGCTCACGGCCTTGCCGCTCACGCGAACACGTTTCTCGCTCTCCCCCACGCTCGACAAAAAGTCCTGGGTGTCGGACGATGCCGCCTCGGTTGCGGGCGTTGTGTTCATCTCGCTCATTCGGCCGTCATCTTCCTTGCCAGTTGCTTGCCCACGATACGGGCGACTACGTTAAACAGCAGCACGCAAATCATCAGCAGTGCCGCGATGCCCCAGACGATCTGCTGGGCCTCGGGGCTGCCCTCGCCATAGATCTTGTAGATGTGCACGGCCAGCGACTCGCCGGGACGGAACACGTTCCAGGCGGAGGTGGGGCTCGACAGGTTAAAACTCAAGAAGTTCAGGCGAACCGGCGAGCTCATGCCCGAGGTAAAGAGCAGCGCCGCGGCCTCGCCAAACACGCGGCCGGCCGAAAGCACGATGCCGGTCACGATGGCGGGCATGGCCTCGGGAATCAGGATGTGCAGTGTGGCCTCCCAGCGAGTGAGGCCCATGGCCAGGCATGCATCGCGCTGGGCCTGCGGCACGTCCTCGAGCGCCTGCTGAATCACGCGCACCAGGATGGGGATGTTGAACATGGTGAGCGCGACGGCGCCGGAGATGATGGAGTACTTCCAGCCCAGCTGCACCGAGAACACCAGAAAGCCGAACATGCCTACGACAATGGAGGGCAGCGAGGACAGCGTCTCGATGGCGGTCGAGGCGATGTCGCGAATAGGCCCATCGGGCGCGTACTCAACCAAAAAGACCGCGCCGCCCAGGCTGATGGGCACCGAGATGATCAGGGTGATCAGCAGCAGATAGAACGAGTCGAACAGCTGGTAGAGCACGCCGCCCTGCGTTCCGTTGGCGCGTGCGGGCTGCGTGAGAAAGCCCGGCTGGAACAGCGTCGAGATACCCTCGAACAGGATGTAGGCCACCATGGAGACGACGATAAGCATGACGATGGCGACAATCGCCGTCAGCACGCCCGTGGCGATGCGGTCCTGCTTTTGGACACGCCCGAGTCTCGCCTCGTCGATGTGGATGCGCGTGCTAGCCACGAGCCTTCGCCCCCTTGCGGCCGATAAGGTGGATGATCAAGATGAAGATGAGGCTCATGCCCATCAGCAGCAGACCGAGCGCCCACAGAACATCGTCTTGGGCCGAGCCCTCGGCATAGACCGCCATAGACGTGGTGAGCGTGGTGGTGATGGTGGACGCCGGCGACAGCAGCGACGTCGGCATGGCCTCGATGCCGCCGATGACCATACGCACGGCGAGCGTCTCGCCAAAGGCGCGGGTCATACCAAGGATGACCGCGGTCATGAGCGACTGCATGGCGGACTTGAGCACCACGTGCCAGATGGTCTGCCAGCGGGTATAGCCCAGCGCGAGCGAGCCCTGACGGTAGCTATCGGGCACGGCGCGCAGGCCGTCGACCGAAAGCGTAGTCATCGTCGGCAGAATCATGACCGCCAGTACGATGGCGCCGGGCAAGATGCCCAGACCCGTGCTTACGTGGAAAACGCTCTTCATAAGACCGACGACCACGTGAAAGCCAATCAGGCCAAAGACGACCGAGGGAATGCCGGTCAAAAGCTCAATAAGCGGCTGAAAGACCTTGGAGCCAAACTTAGGCTGGATCTCGACCGCAAAGATGGCAGAGCCGATGGCGATGGGCAGCGCGATGAGCGTGGAGAGCACCATGACCGCAAACGAGGTGACGATCAGGGGCAGGGCGCCGGTGTAGGGCAGGCCGTTTTCGGCTGTGTTGGCCAGATCCCACTTGGTGCCGGCGAAGAACTCTACGACCGAGACGCCGTCCTTGAGAAAAGCCGAGAGGCCCTTTTGGGCGACCATAAAGATGAGCGCGGCAACGACAAGCGTCACGAGCGCTACGCACGCGCCCGTGACGCCCAGGCCCACGTTCTCAAGGTCGCGCTTTGGCAGCTGTTTTGCCATTGCAAACCTTTCCGGGGCGATTACTTATTTAGCGGATACCTTGCCGCTGGCGTCCTTGACGACCTTCATGGCAGAGACGGGGATAAAGCCCTGCTCCTCGACGAGCTTGCCCTGGACGTCGTCGGAAAGCATGAACTCCAGGAAGGCCGTGGTGGCCTCGTCGGCGTCCTTGGAGCAGTACATGTGCTCGGTCGCCCAGATCTTAAAGGAGTCGTCGGTAACGTTTGCGCTCTTGGGCTCGACGCCCTCGACCTTGATGGCGTTGAACTTGGAGTCGTCGAAGTGCGAGAAGTCGAGGTAGGAGATGGCGTTGTCGGTGCTGGCCATCTGGGTCTGGACGTCGCCGGACTTGTCGAGCTCGGCGTCGCCCTTAAAGTCGTTGGCCTCGTCGCCAAAGACGGCAGCCTCAAAGGTGGCGCGGGTACCGGAGCCGGCCTTGCGGTTGAGGACGACGATGGTGGCGTCGTCGCCACCGACCTCCTTCCAGTTGGTGATCTGGCCGGAGAAGATCCCCTTGAGCTGCTCGAGGGACAGGTCGTCGACCGTAACGTTCTTGGAGACGACGGGGCCCATGCCCACGACGGCGACCTCGTGGTCGACGAGGTTCTTGACCTGATCGGCCTCGAGCTTGGTCTCGGCGAAGACGTCAGAGTTACCGATGGTGACGGTGCCGGCGGCGACAGCGGTCAGGCCCTTACCCGAACCGTTACCCGAACCGGAGACGGAGACGTCCGGATTGGCATCCATGAACTTCTCGGCAGCGGCCTCGACGAGAGCCTGGAACGAGGAGGCACCGTCGTAGGTCACCTCGCCGGAGACGGACTCGGCGGCAGCGGCGCTACCCTTGTCGGCGGCGTCGGAAGCGCCTGCGCCGCCGCAACCAACGAGGCCGAGGCCCACGATGCTGGCGAGACCACCAGCGAGGCCGAGGAACTGACGACGAGAATAAGCCTGATCGAGCATGATCTTCCTTTCATACAAGCGACTCGCGGGCACCCTGCCCGCTTTGCTGTTTGGAAAGATACGGTCTCGATCGGGCAGCGCCCGCGTCAGCTGCGCTTTATTACGGGCATCTGATAGACCCTTACCGCAAGCGCGGCAGGGCTTTACAAACGAATAACAATCCCGCCGACAAGCATGACCCGCCTTTTACACCAAATGATCCGTTTTCCTCCGTCCCCAAGGGATCATTTTCAGAAAGAGGACGGCATAGACCTTCTGGTCATGCCGTCCTCTTCGAAAGACAGGTTGTCACCCTGGCGTTCGCGTAACCTTAAAGCTCCAGCTCGTTCAAGCGCAGGATTGCGACGATATAAATCTTGAGCGCCTGCTTGAGCTGCTCTTCGTTGGCGCACTCATTGGGGCCGTGCATCTGGCCGCCCCATGCGGGCAGCTCCAGGCCGGTCTCCTCGGGGCCAAACGAGACGGCGCGGGCAAAGTTGCGTGCGTACGTGCCGCCGCCCATGGCAAAGGGCTCAGCATGCTTGCCCGTAAACTCGTTATAGGTATCAATAAGCGCCTTCACGGCCGGATCGTCGGCAGAGACCGAGAACGGCACCTTCGCACGACCCACACGGCACGTCACGCCAAAACGGCCTACGAGCGGATCGAGCTGCTCGCGGATGGTATCGGCACTCGTGCTGTCGGGGAAGCGCACGTCGATGACCTGCTCAATATGGCCATCCGCCACGCGGATGACGCCAGCGTTGCAGGTAAGCGGGCCAAACGCCGGACTCGTCGCATCGATACCTAGGCCGCGGCCATAGGCATCCGCATGCACAAAGGCCAGGAACTTGACGAACTCGTGCTCGGCAGGCGTCAGCAGGCGCTCGTCGCGCGCACCAAACGCATCCTCGGCCTCGCGCAGATACGTCACGATGAGGCCGACGGCGTTGATGGTGCCCTCAGGCATCGAAGCGTGGCCGCCAATACCGTGGGCGAAAATCTGCGCATGCCCGTTATCAAGCGCCGTGATCTCCAGGCGGTCGGCGTTCTCAACGGGCGCCGGCAGCTCATCGGCGGCAATCGCGAGCTCGCAGATGGACTGCGACGGAATGGCATTGCTCGCCTCGGAGCCGCTCCACGACACGATGCGCCCGCCGTCGATCTTGGGACTCACGAACGTCGCCCCAAACTGGCCCTTCTCGGCATTGCAGACCGGAAACTCGGCATCGGGCGTAAACAAAAAGTCGGGGTCTGCGTGGTTCTCCAGATAATGGTGAACGTCGGACATGCCCACTTCCTCATCGCAGCCCAGCAGCGCGCGGAAAGTATAGCGCGGGGTAATGCCGTGCTTGAGCAGATAGGCGCCGGCGTAGAGTGACAGCACCGCCGGACCCTTGTCGTCGATAACGCCGCGGCCGAGCAGCCAGCCCTCGCGACGCTCCAGCGCAAACGGGTCGGTGTTCCAGCCCGGGCCGGCGGGCACCACGTCCACGTGGCAGATGGTCGCGAGCTGCTTGTCGCCGCGGCCAGGGATATCGGCAATGCCCACATAGCCCTCGTCGTCGCTCGTCTGATAGCCAAGCTTCTGCGCGATGCCGAGCGCACAGTCGAGCGCGTCACGGACCGGGCGGCCAAACGGCGCGCCGGGCTCTGCATCGGCAGAAACTGCCACGGACGGATAGCTCACCAGCTGCTCGATATCGGCGACGACATCTTCCCAGACCTCGTCGACATACTCAGCGACGCTCTGCTCCACCTGATTCATAGACTGCCTCCTTACCAATGAGCGGCAAGCGTACCCGCCCCTCACATTTAGTTCCTAGATAGAGAAAAGTTTAGCAAGCTCGGCCACCGAGTGCACCACTGCATCGGCACCCGCCGCCTCATGCTCACCCGGCGCCGCCGCGCCCGAATAGATGCCGATGCACGGCACGCCCATCGCGTGCGCACCCTCGACGTCGTTAAAGCGATCGCCGATCATCACGGCATCGTCCGCCGTCGCGCCGAGCGCCGCCAGGGCATCGCGAACCGAATCGGCCTTGGTCTCGCGCCCCTGCGGCGGATTCATGCCAACCACGGCTTCGAACTGAGAAAGACCAAGCTCATGCACCATGTCGATGCATTTGGCCTCCATGCGTGACGTCGCCACGGCCATACGCTTGCCCCGGGCGGCCAACTCATCCAGCAGCTCGGGAATCCCATCGAACACGGGGTACTCCTCCGGTCCCAGCTCATCAAAAAAGGCGCGGTACTCGTCGGCCACCACAAGCGACTCCTCGCGGGAAAAGCCGTAAAAGTCGTGAAAGCTCTTCCACAGGGGCGGCCCGATCATGCGGCGCAGATCACCCATCTGCGTCTCCGAAAACCCGCGCGCAGCCAGCGTCTTGCGCGTCGAGGTCGTCACTGCCCGACCCGTATCGGCCACCGTGCCGTCAAAATCGAACAGCACAACCGGCCGCTCGCAAAGTTGCAATGCCGCCATCGGCACCCTTCTTCCCCAGTTGATGATTTCCACACCACCGCTTCAAACTGTTGACTATTCAACAATTGAACCTAGCAATGTAGAGCAACTCCACTATACTTGTCGCACTTTGCTTTCAGAAGGCGGCGCTGCCGCGCCCCAACGAAAGGTGCAATTATGTCTTTTGCCATCATAACCGACTCCACGTCGGACATCTCCCCCGCCCGTGCCCAAGAGCTCGGCATTTACGTGATTCCGCTGCATGTGATTATCGAGGGCGAGGACCTGCTCGACCAGGTGCAGATTACCGCCGAGGAATACGTCGCCCGCATGGCTGGCTCCGAGCAGCTGCCGCACACCTCGCAGCCGAGCGCCGGCGAGTTCAAGGCGCTGTTTGACCGCGTACGCGCCGATGGCCACGACAGCGCGATCTTTATCTCGCTGTGCAGCGAGTGGTCCGCCTGCTATTCCAACGCATGCCTGGTCGCCGAGACCCACGAGCTCGACGTGCGCTGCATCGATTCGCGCACCGGCTCGGGCACCGAGGGCCTGCTGGTGGAGTACGCGCTTGCCATGCGCGAGGACGGCCGCAGCTTGGACGAGACCGAGGCGCAGATCCGCGCGACGCTGCCCGACGCCCACCTGCTGCTGATTCCCCGCACGCTCGAGAACCTGGTCAAAAACGGCCGCGCCCCCAAGCTCGCCGGCCAGCTCACGCAGATGCTCAACATTCGCCTGGCCGTTTCGCCGGAGTGGAAATCGGGCGAGATCAAGGCCATCAAAAAGGGCCGCGGCGCCAAGCGCATCGTCGCCAACACCATGGCAGATTGCCTCGCGTTTTTGGACGAGCACCCGGGCTCAAGCGTGCGTGTGCTCACGACCGGCGCCGCCGAGGAGCAGGAACTTGTCAACGAGGCACTCGCGGGCCAGGATTACGTAGACGCCGGCACCGGCCCCATCGGCTGCACCATCGCCACCCATGTAGGCGTCGACGCCATCGCCATCAGCTACTGTCCTCGTTACCAGCCCATCCACTAGGGGCACCTTTACCACTTGCGGTGGAATAGGAACTGTTTTTGGCTTATCAGCCGCAAATCAATCCCTATTCCACCGCAACTTAGAAATCGGCGATCAGCCCAGCGGACCCTGAAACAGTTCCTGATGAGTGCCCATTCTCACCAGCCTAATCACTGGGTTAGTCTTATGGGGAAGATAAAGAACGACCACATCGACCAAGCCATCGGATAGGTGGAAATCGATGTGGCCGTTGTAGTTTCCGCCCGGGTTTGAGAGCTCGTGGGCGCCATACTCCGCCGGAAGTGACCCATGAGCCACAAGCTCTGCAACCGCCGCTTTAAACTCACTTTTTAGCTGCGGATGCATGCGCATCGTTCGTTTGTAGTCCACCTTAAATTGAGCCTCGACTTTAATCTCGAACATCGCTATTCCTCATCGAGGAATGACATAAGCTCATCAGCGTTATTGAATGACAGGCTATCGTCCGGCAAAATCCCCAGCTCATGAGCATCGGCGATCACCATGGCGCGCCTCGTCACCTCGTTGGGCACCTCCGCCCTTCCTACAATCTCAAAAGGAATCTTTCGCTGATTTACCAGCTGCCGAACGGCAAGATTGAGATAGGAATTGAGGCTGAGGCCGACCGAATCCAAGAACTCAGTCGCCTGCTCCTTGAGCCCCTCTTCGATTCGAACCGTCGTAGGCTTAACTGTTGCTGTAGACATTTGCGACCTCCTCGCCCTCGTCTTTTACACCAGTATACCCAATATAAATGGCAATCTGATGTTAGATAACATCAGATTGCCATGCGTATTCATGTCGCGTGGGCACGATTGATCTACATCAGCCCGCTGAGCGCAATGTCAACGGCCTCGTTGAGGTCGTCGGTAATGTGCACCAGCTCCGGATCGAGCGGACTGATCATGCCGGCGTCCATCACCGGACCGTTGAGCCAGTCGAACAGGCCCTGCCAGTACTCGCTGCCCACCAGCACGAGCGGCATGCGCTTGACCTTGTGCGTCTGCACCAGCGTGAGAACCTCGAACATCTCGTCGAGCGTGCCAAAGCCGCCGGGAAATACGATGGCGCCCGAGCTGTACTTAACGAACATGGTTTTGCGCACAAAGAAGTAGCGGAAGTCCATGCCGAGGTTCACGTATTTGTTGAGCCCGTGCTCATGCGGCAATTCAATGCCTAGGCCAACTGACTTGCCGTTGACACTCGCTGCTCCCCTGTTGGCCGCTTCCATGATGCCGGGGCCGCCACCGGTGATGACCGCCACGCCACGTTGCGCGATCTTGCGCCCGACGGTGCGCGCCGCCTTGTAGAGCGGATCGGTCTTGGGCGTGCGGGCGCTACCGAAGATAGTCACCGCAGGTCCAAGCTCGGCAAGTGCGCCAAAGCCATCGACAAACTCTGCCTGAATTCGCAGCACGCGCCAGGGGTCGGCGTGCAGCCAGTCAGTCGACTCCTCGGGCGCCAGCAGGTTGGCGTAGGTGTTGTCCTTAGGAATCATGGGGCCGCGCATGACCACGGGGCCGCGGCGGTACGTCTCGTCGTAGGCAGGCTCGCCCTCGACGTTCTCATTCTTAATCATGGGTACTCCTATCGAGAAAAAGAAAAACGGGCGGGGTCGACGCTATGCGTCAAACACCCGCCCGAGCATCAACTATTCGGTATGGTACCCACGACGCATCAAGCACTTGCAAGCTATCGGTCAGCGGTCGCGCAGCCGGTGTCAACGAATGTGACGACCGGCTGGCGCCCGACCATTGCCGTTGCCCACGCTCTGCAAGCGTGTCTGTCGCCCTTAGTAATCCACCGCGGCAGGACTATTCATCCAATCGCTCACGAATGCGCCGTAGCGGCCCTCGATAATGGCCTGGCGGGCACGCTGCATAAGGTTGAGCAGGTAGTAGATATTGTGCATCGAAAGCAAAATGCCGCCGAGCATCTCCTTCTGCGTGACCATGTGGCGAATGAGCGCGCGGCTGTAGCCGCCCGTGCACACCGGGCAGGTGCAGGTGGGGTCGATGGGGCCGTCGTCGTGCGCAAAGCGCGCGTTACGGAAGTTAAGGCGACCTTCACTGGAGAACGCCGTACCCATGCGACCGGTGCGCGTCGGCAGCACACAGTCGAACATGTCGATGCCCACGCCCACGCCGCGTACGAGCGTGGTGGGGTTGCCGACACCCATCAGGTAGCGCGGCTTATGCTTGGGCATGTACTCGCTCACGAGCGGCGCCAGGGTCTCGAACATGGTCTCGTGATCCTCGCCCACCGAATAGCCACCGATACCATAGCCCGGGAAGTCGCCGCACTCCTCCAGATGGCGCAGCGAACGCAGGCGCAGATCCAGGTGCATGCCGCCCTGAACGATGCCAAAGAGCGCCTGGTCATCGCGGGTATGCGCCTTATAGCAGCGCTCGGCCCACATGCTCGACAGCTCAACGGCGCGCTCAACGTAGGCGCGCGTGGCGGGATAGCCCGGGCACTGGTCGAGCTGCATGCAGATATCGGAGCCGAGTTTCATGGCGATTTCCATGTTGTCCTCGGGCGTCCAAAACACGTGGCGGCCGTCGTAATCGTTGACAATAAAGCGCACGCCCTCATCGGTGAGCTTGACGGCATCGTTGTGGCTGAAGACCTGGAAACCGCCCGAGTCGGTGAGGATGGGGCCGTGCCAGTTCATGAACTTGTGCAGGCCGCCCAGCTCGGCGATGGTATCCTCGCCGGGACGCATGGACAGATGATAGGTATTGGCGAGCACGATCTGGGCGCCGAGCTTCTTGACAGTCTCGGTAGGAATGCCCTTGACGTTTGCCTTGGTGCCCACGGGCATAAAGATCGGCGTCTCGATGTCGCCGTGCGGGGTGTGCAGCACGCCGGCGCGCGCGTGCGTCGTCGGATCCTCGGCAATCAGGTCGAATTTAAAAAGGTTCTGGTCCATAAACTGGAACTCCTTGGTTGCGGTTCATACGCAAACCATTATACGGGCAACCCGCAAGAAGCACCGACTCGACAGAAACTGGCGCGAGGAGGATACGGCAGGGACACGGCAAATGAGCGTGAATTTTTGGACGCTTACCGGATGAGCGTGGATAATCTCCCACTTTTGCCCAAAGCACAGCCCAAAAACGGGAGATTATCCACTTTCATTCTGCGGGCACTCATTTAAGTACGTCCCCGATGAGTGGAGCTATTTACCAGCCACGCCAACGCCGATGTTTTGGCAACGCCGATGTTTTGACAACGTCAGCGAGCGGTCACCAGGGCGAACAAATTGGCATGAAAAGAGGGCGGCATTGACCTTCTGGTCATGCCGCCCTCTTTGAATGACAAGTTGTCGCCCTGGTGACCGCGCAGCGTCGACCCGTTACGCGGTTTGGTAAAACCGCGTAACCCTACGGACGCTGGCCCATGCCACCCTCGAGGGTGACGGTCTCGCCGTTCATATACTTAAAGTCGGGACCGCAGAGCTGAACGACAACGCGGCCGATTTCCTTCTCGACGTCGCCGTAGTGGCCAGCCGGCGGCATGTGGACGTTGGCCTTGAACGCCTCAGGATAGGCATCCTGGAAGTTCTCGAGCGCAGCGGTCCAAGCAAGCGGGCAAACGATATTGACGTTGATGCCGTCCTTGCCCCACTCGTTGGCAGCGACGCGGGTCAGACCGCGGATACCCTCCTTGGCAGCGGCGTAGCTGCACTGGCCATAGTTGCCAAACAGGCCGGCGCCCGAAGCAAAGTTGACCACGGAGCCCTTGGTCTCCTTCAGGTGCGGGTAGGCCTTCTGCATGTACAGGTAGGTGGCATACAGACCGGAGTAAATGGCGAGGTTGAACTGGTCCATGGTGTGATCGGCGATCGTCACGCCCGAGGCGCTGGCCTGAGCGTTGTTGACGACGGCGTCGATGCGGCCGAACTCCTCAATGGCCTTGTCGATGACGTTCTGGACGACAGCCTCGTTGTCCTGACCAGCCGAGACATCGGCCTGAACAGGCAGAACCTTGACACCGTACTCGGCCTCGAGGGATTCCTTGGCGGCCTCGAGCTTGGCAACGTTGCGGCCGGTAATGACGAGGTTTGCGCCCTCCTTGGCAAAAGCGATATCGATACCGTAGCCGATGGAGCCAGCGGAGCCGTCCTTGAGCGTGGCCTTGCCGCCGCCGGTGACGATCACGGTCTTACCAGTGAAAAGTCCCATATAAAGTCCTTTCAAATCGCGACGGGCGCACCCGCCGACTGCGCGCATCCAAATAAACGCGACAAAAGCTGAAATGCAACTTTAACGGGTTCAAGTGAAAAGAAAAGGCCTCGGCAGGCGAACGGCATAACGTCTTTCGGCGAAGGGATTGTCAAGTACAAACTGGATAAAGTGGCCGAGTTTTTGCTATCGACGCGAGCCATCGAACACGTTTTGAAACTTTGCTGCAGCGCGCGGGATGTCGGCGCGAGACTTTATCATAGGGTGACAAACAACGATGAGGAGCACATGCCTATGACAGACGAGCTGGACCCCCAGACTCAACAGCATATTGATGATTCCGCAGACGTCACCGCAGATGCTGACGCTGTGACCTGCGATGATATTGACCTCGACGACCCCATCTTGGACGAAAGCGCTACGGCGGAAACCCCCGGCGCCGAAGATGCAGGCGAGCAAAATGACGATGTGCCCGCTCAGGACGACGCCCCTGTACAGGATGCTGCTCCGCAAGCTGCGGGCCCTATCGAGGTTTCTTCGGAAGAAGAGCTCGACGCCGTCATGGACTCCATGATGGATGCCGTCAAAGCGATGAAAGACGCCGTGGCCGACGCTGACGTTGACGCCGAGGAAGAGGAGGCCGCCGAGGCAGCCTCGACCTTCGTACCCGGCGAGACTCCGGTTGCCGACCAGGGCAGCACCATGCCCTCGTTCCTGCAACTCGAGCACCCCACGATCGGCGCCGACGCAGTCGACCCGCACGCAGCGGGCTTTTCCGTGATCGAAGGCGGCACCGGCAATATCGCCGCGCCACAAACTACCGATGTTGACGCTGCCGACACCGCTCGCCCGACTGCCCCGCACTCCCCCGCCGCGAGCCGCGATCTGGGGACCGCTGTCTCGAACACTGCGAACGCCGTGGGCACCTTTATCGCCCAAGGTGCCTCGGCCATGCGCGAGATGAACGCCGCGAAAAAGGCACTTGCCGATGCCCGCGCCCACCTGGCCGAACTTGAGCAGCGCATTGCCGATCAGGCCGAGGAACTCGAGACGCGCCAGGATATCGCAGGCCGCTACGATCAGATCGTCGCCGACCAGCGCCAGGCGATTGCCACGGCCCAAAAGACTGCAGCGGCCGCCGAGATTGACCGTGATGCCCACGCCTCCAAAGCGACAGAGCTCAAGGGTCAGCTCGAACAAATGAAGACAGAGGATGACGCGACTGAGCTCCGCCTGAAGGCCGCGCTCGATGCCGTGGAGGCCCGCGAGGCGAGCTCGCGCGAGACCGGCAACCGCCTCGTTCGACGTCTTGAGGATTCCAAGCGCATCCGCGACAAGGTGAAGGCAGAGCGAGACACCGGCATTGCCGCCGCACAACAAACCGTCGACGCCACGCGCGCCCAGCTCGAGACGCTGCGTCATGAGTATGCCGAGCTGCAACGCAATCCCTCGGCAAATCCCGCCAACTATACGGTGCGCACCAGCGAGCTCTCGATGCAGATTTCCGACACGGCAGATGCCCTGCGTAAAGCCGAAGAAGATGTCCCGCGCATCACCGCCGACCTTGAGCATTCACTTGCCGCAGCCGAGCAGGCCGTCGAGCAGGCTCAAGCCCCTATCGCCGACGCAAAACGCGCGCACCAAGCCGTGACGACCGAAGCCGATGCCGCGCGCGACGAGTTGCAGACGGCGAAGACTGCCGCCGCGACTCGTCAGCGCGAACTGCGCGAGAAGATCGCCGCGGAGGACAAGGCACGCCGCGACCAGGAGCAGACCATCGCCAACGCCCAAGCAGATGCCGCACATGCACAGTCGATCATCGAACAGGCGACCGAAGTACACGACCACCCAGAGATCACTGAATCGCTCGCCGGGTCCTTGGCACGAGATAAGGCCGAACACGCCGAAACCGAGCGCGAAGTGGCCCAGCTCGAGGCTACCGAGGATGACGTACGAGAGCGCACCCGCGACTCACGCATCAAATTCACCGGTGCCATCGTCTGCATCGTCGCCGTGATTCTAGCGATCATCCTGGTCTGGCTCTTCGCGAGCAAGTAAACCAGTTGCCAAAAAACGTTCAACGCAGTTGCGGTGAGATAGTTCCTGTTTAGTCCTCAATAAGGCCAATTCAAGAACTATCTCACCGCAACCTATTTAAATCGACGCAAGGCAACCTATCCCTCTTGCACCAATCTCTTGACATAAGGACTGTCCCCAAGTGCCGACACAAAAGGAACGTCCCCAAGTGCCAACAAAGGCGACGCCGATGCCTTGGCAAAGTCAGCGAAAACCCGCCAGAGCGAGCAAGGTGCCTTGAAACGAGGCGGCATTGACCTTCTGGTCATGCCGCCGAAGTTGAAAGGCAGATTGCCGCTCTGGCGGGTTTGCAGCGTCGAGCCGTTACGCGGTTCGTAGAACCGCGTAACTAACAAATGAGCATCGCATCACCAAAGCTGAAGAAGCGGTAGCGCTCCTCGATGGCGGCGGCGTAGGCATCCATGATCTGGTCGCGGGTGGCAAGCGCGCTCACGAGCATCATGAGCGTGGAGCGCGGCACGTGGAAGTTTGTGATCAGCGCGTCGACCACGTGATAGGTCGAGCCGGGCATAAGGTAGAGCTGCGTCGTGGCGTTCTCGCGCACCACGATGTCACCGCGGCCAAGTGTATCGGCCCCGTCCTCGCGGCCCTCAAAATAGCGCGCCGTCACGGCCGGATCGGACACCGGTGCCTCAGCGTCAAAGGCGCTCTCGAGCGAGCGCACTGCGGTGGTACCGACAGCAATCACGCGATGCCCCTCGGCCTTAGCCTTATGCACGGCGTCGACAACCTCCTGCGACACGTGGTAGCGCTCGGTGTGCATCACGTGCTGCGTGGGGTCGTCCTCCTCCACCAGACGGAAGGTATCGATACCCACCTCGAGCTCGACGGCGGCAAACTTCGCACCCTTGGCCTCGATAGCGGCCATAAGCTCGGGCGTAAAATGCAGACCCGCCGTAGGAGCGGCAGCCGAGTGCTCCTCCTTCATGGCGTAGACGGTCTGGTACTTCTCGGGATCGCCCTCGTAATCGGTAATGTAAGGCGGCAGCGGCACGTGGCCGGCAGCATGGATGGCCTCGTCGAGCGTGCGCGGGTCACCGGCGGCATTGCAACCGGCCGGCTCAAAACGCACCAGACGACCGCCGCGGCTATCGGTGACAAAGTCGATGACCTCGGCCATCAGCACCACGGGAGCCCCCTCGGGCGCATGGGCGCCACCGGCGCGATACTCAATCTGAGCACCGGGCTTCAGGCGCTTGCCCGGCTTGACCAGGCACTCCCAAACGTGACCCAGCGGGTCAACATCCTCGCGGCGCTTGAGCAGCAGCGTCTCGACCACACCGCCCGAGCCAGCCTTGCGACCGATAAGACGGGCCGGCATCACGCGCGTCTGGTTGATGACGAGCACATCGCCCGGCTCGATATAGTCGATGATGTCGCGGAAGATGCGGTGCTCAACGGTACCGCCATGCTCTAGCGGCGTTCCTGTCTCGGAGCCTTTGCGATCAACCACCAGCAGGCGGCAGGAGTCGCGCGGCTCGGCAGGAGCCTGGGCAATCAGTTCCTCAGGAAGGTTGTAGTCAAAATCATCGGTACGCATAGACACGTCGGATACTCCTTATATAGCTAAAGTCCGCTCTACATCCTAGCAGGCTGACGTCCCAAACGAACTACTTTTTGGCGGCTTTGCGCTCGTCGCGGATGCGGGCGCGGTCCATGGCCGCCTCGACAGCAGAAAAGCGGCAACCACAGTAGTTCTGCCGATACATGCCCAGCTCGCGCGAACGGCGTGTCGCCTCGGGGTAATACGGGCGAAAATCGCGAATGACCGGAGTGAGACCGCGGGCGGCAGCCAAGCGCTCAAGCACATCATTGCAGGTATCGAACAGCTGATACGGCGATACGGCGAGCGTCGTACCCACATATTCAAACCCGCGCTCCTGGGCAACGCGGCATGCCTCGGCCAAGCGCAAGGCATAGCACGCGCGACAGCGACGGGGACGATCGGCACCCAACGGAGCCACGCCGGTTTCCCAGCGTTCGCGGTCCTCCCCGGCCTCGATGAGCTCGATGTCGCCATCGGCACACCACCGGCGCAGCTCGTCCAAACGACGCTGCCATTCATCGCGCGGCTGAATATTGGGGTTGGTCCAGCAGATCGTGGGTTCAAACCCCTCCTCGCGCAGCAGGCGAACCGGCTCAAGCGAACACGGCGCACAGCAAGCGTGCAACAACAACGGCCTCATCAACATCTCCTCACCCGAAAAAGCGCACGCCAAAGGACGTGTCCTCGCAGGCGGCAATGCGGCGGTCGCGCAGGATCGTCCGCACGTAATACCAGTCGCCCGTGCATCCCGAAAGGTGCAAACCAGCCGCCAGGTAGCACAGCAGCGGATACCCCGAAAACGCAAATCCCAGGGCAAACGCCGCCGTCACAACAACCGTCGGCGCCAGGCAAACCGCCATGTACCGCCGGCGCGAATACACAATCCCCTCGGCGCAGGCATAGATCATGCACGTCTCACGGTTCGCTCCAAAAGTCACGTGCGCACTCGCGAGCGCCAGCAGCTTAAAAAACACACCGTGCACCAGCTCGTGCACGGCAAACGACGCCATTGAGACCGCAGCCAAGCCGACTATCCAGCCCACGACTGCCGTCCAGCCGCCCGCATCAGCAGCATCCAAGTCTGCAGGCCCGCCCAGCAGCATAAACACCGGCACCAGGCACACGGCAAACACGCCGACTACGACCATCCCCCACACGAAGCAAGCGTGCAGAAAATCCTCGTCTTCAAACGCATGTATGTTGGAAATCTCATTCATAGCATCTTAGGATAGCGCCCCTGCCACGTACCCGTCCGCATGTGCGATAATGTCGAACGATATGCACGAATTGACCACCGCGCCGCCGAGCCCCGCGCCCGGCCGCGCTCTCACCATATGCGAAGGAGTCCCATGGCATCCAAATACTCCATGAACGACCGTCCCAGCTGGCCGCGCCGCGCCATCGTTACCGCCGGCGAGCCCTACGGCAACAAGGGCCTTCACTTTGGCCACGTTGGCGGCGTCTTTGTCCCGGCCGACTTCTTCGCCCGTTTCCTGCGCGACCGCCTGGGCCGCGAGAACGTCATCTTCACCTCGGGCACCGACTGCTACGGCTCGCCCATCATGGAGAGCTACCGCAAGCTCAAGGAGAACGAAGGCTACGATAAGTCCATCGGCGAGTATGTCGAGTCCAACCACTCCCGACAGGCCGCGACCCTCAACAACTACAACATCAGCTGCGACATCTACGGCGGCTCAGGCCTTGAGCCAGCTGCGCAGATTCACAACGAGGTTACCGCCGAGATTATCGAGCGCCTGCACGAGCAGGGCACCATCTCCAAGCGCTCCACGCTGCAGTTCTACGATGCCAAGGCCGGCACGTTCCTCAACGGCCGTCAGGTGATCGGCCGCTGCCCCATCCAGGGCTGCAAGTCCGAGAAGGCTTATGCCGACGAGTGCGATCTGGGCCACCAGTTTGAGCCCGAAGAGCTCATCGCACCCAAGAGCCAGCTCACCGGCGAGGTGCCCGAGCTGCGCCCGGTCGACAACCTCTACTTCGACCTACCCGCCTACCTCGACTTTATGAAGACCTATACCGCCAAGCTCGCCCAGAACCCGCAGGTTCGCTCCGTGGTCTCCAAGACCATGGAGGAGTGGCTGCTGCCGGCTCAGCTCTACATCCAGAACAAGTTCCGCGAGGCCTTCGATGCCGTCGAGGACCAGCTCCCCGAGCACACCGTGCTGGAGCCCGAGGGCAACAAGAGCAGCTTTACCGTCACCTTCCCCAGCTGGAAGGAGCGCGACGACGCCCACGCGGTGCTCGCCAACGGCGGCGTGCGCTTCCGCAGCGGCAAGGCGCTCGTGCCCTTCCGCATCACCGGCAACATCGACTGGGGCGTTCCGGTGCCCGAGGTTGACGGCGTAACCGACGTCACCTGCTGGTGCTGGCCCGAGAGCCTGTGGGCGCCCATCAGCTACACTCGCACCGTGCTCGCACGCGATGCCAAGGCCGCCGGCGTGACCGAGGGCGTCGCCGCCCAGGATGCCGCCCTCATGGGCGAGCCCGCCGCCGATTCCACGCAGGTCCCCGCGCCCACCTACCAGCACAGCTCGCTCGACTGGCGCGACTGGTGGTGCTCGGACGACGCGCAGATCTACCAGTTCATCGGTCAGGACAACATCTATTTCTACTGCATCGCGCAAACCGCCATGTGGGAGGCCCTGGGTTGGGACCTTACGCAGAGCACCGTCAGCGCCTGCTATCACCTGCTCTACATGGGCAAAAAGGCGAGCTCGTCCTCGCAGACCCCTCCCCCGCCGGCAGACGACCTGCTCAACCACTACACCTGCGAGCAGATGCGCGCGCACTGGCTGTCGCTCGGCCTATCCGAGAAGCCGGTGAGCTTTAGCCCCAAGGCATACGACACGCGTGTGACCGGCAAGGACAAGGACGGCAACGAGGTGCGTGCCTGCGACGACAAGCGCGTTATTGATCCGGCCCTTAAGGAGAGCGCCCTTTTGACCGGCGTCTTCAACCGCCTGGCCCGCAGCTGCTTCTACGGCGTCGCCATCAAGGAGGGCGACGAGAGCCCCTACCGCAACGGCTGCATCCCCGCCGGTGCCGCTTCTGACACCGTGGTCGAAGCCGCCGAGCAGGCAGCTCTCGCCTTTGAGCAAGCCATGTACAAGTTCGAGACGCACCGCGCGCTCGCCGTGTGCGACGACTACCTGCGTGCCGCCAACAAGCGCTGGAGCGACGCCTCTAAGGCCGCCAACAAGCTCGAGGGCGAGCCGGCAAACGCCGCAATGACGCAGGCCCTCGTCGACGCCTTTACCGAGCTGCGCGTGGCGACCGTCCTGATGCACGGTATTGTGCCGGCCGGCTGCGAGCTCATCTGCGAGTACTTCGACGTCGACCCGGTCGCTTTCTTTAGCTGGGATAACATCTTTGCCTCCACGGACGAGTTCGTGGAGATCCTGGGCGAGAAGCCCGGCGAGCACCGCGTGAAGCCGCTGCCCCCGCGCTTCGACTTCTTTAGCAAGCACGAGAGCCAGTACTAAACACTCGACATGTAATGGAATGGGAAGGAAAGACGGATGTCCAAGCCGCGTCGTCGTAAGCAGAAAAAGCAGGTCAAGGCCGAGCTCAAGCTCAGGCAGTTTGCCGCCACCGAGCTTTCCGACCAGCTTGCCGCCCTCCCCTGCGCTGCCGACCTGCCGCGCTTTATGGTCGACACGGTTGCCGGCGCCTATACGCCTGCCGATGCCGAGCTCATGATCGAGGGCTTCGGCGCCGCGGCCACACGCCCGGTCACGCTGCGCACCAACACGCTCAAGGCGACCGCCGAGGACATCGCCGCCGCGCTCGACGCAGCCGGCATCGCCCACCAAACCGTCGCTTGGTACCCAGATGCCTTCATCCTGCCCGACGCCCAGGTTTCCGACCTGTGGGACCTCGACATCTATCGCGACGGCAAGATCTACCTTCAGAGTCTGTCGTCCATGATGCCGCCACTCGTACTGGGCGCTCAGGCCGGCGAGGACATCCTGGACATGTGCGCGGCCCCCGGCGGCAAGACGACGCAGATCGCCGCCCTCACCCAGGGACAGGCACACCTCACCGCCTGCGAGATGAGCATTCCCCGCGCCGAAAAGCTCGAGTCAAACCTCCACCGCCAGGGTGCCAAAAACGTGCCCGTCATGCGCATCGACGCACGCGAGCTCGACGAGTTCTTCCGCTTCGATCGCATCCTGCTCGACGCCCCCTGCACCGGCACGGGCACCGTCATCAGCGGCAACGAGAAAAGCCTGCGCAGCCTGACCGAGCAGCTGCTGAGCAAGTGCGCCCGCTCGCAGCGAGCACTTCTGGACCGCGCCATGGGAGCCCTCAAACCGGGCGGCACGCTCGTCTATTCGACTTGTTCGATCTTACCGCAGGAAAACGAGGACGCCCTGCAAGAGGCCCTCGACAAGCATATGGACTGCGAGCTCATCCCCCTCGATGGCACGCCAAGCGAAAGTGAGGCACGCCGCGCCCAGGAAGCTGGCGAGAAGCCGCGCATCGAGTCCAACGCCCTGACCGAGGCCATTGCCGCGGGTCAGGTATCGGCCATCGCCAACGGCCTGCCCGGCACGCTCACCATTCCGCCCAGCCGCGAATTTGAGGGCTTCTACATTGCCCTGATCCGAAAACGCAGCTAGCGTACGGATCCAAAACTCAACAAGCTATCTCCGTGCGCGTTTGTCCTGCTGGTCGCGATGCTGTTTAAGCATCGCGCGCTCCTTGCGTTCGGCCCTTTTGCCCTTAATGGCCGTGACCACAAAGTAGATGACCGCGGCGGCAACGATTGCGCCCACGCATAGGCCAATCGAGCCCAACATTACCGAAAATTCCATACCGCGTCACCTCTCTTTTAAACGGGACTTTCAAGATAGCACCTCGATCCCCGCCACCACAGCTCCTTCACGTTCGCCGCCCTTCGGTCTAACGGAGGACGCGGCGGGGAAAAATCAACTCGTCAAACGATTTAGCAAGCACAACGCTGCCGGCACCCTGCCGGCCGTCATCACATAGAATCGAGCCTCCATGGATACCCTCAACGATCTAAATGAGCGCGTCGACGCCTTCGTCGGCACCAGCTCCTTCGACACGCCTGCCGCGGCAAACGACCAAGCCCCCATCGATGTGCTCGCCGAGGTTCACGAGGACATTGTCGCCTCGGTCGATTTCTCCGAGGTCGAGCTCGCAGACGAGTTCACCGAACCCCAGGTAGCCGTGACCCCCAACGGACTGCTTCCCATGGAGCCGCTGCCCATCGACGGGCGCCTGCGCAAGGCGGCCCTTCGCATGCCTGACGAGATTGAGGAGGCCAGCGGCTTCACGCTCTTCGGCCGTCGTATCAAATCGCTCATCTACACCACCGACGTCGCGGTCATCCGCAACTCCAATGCCGATGCCGTCTTTGCCGTTTACCCCTTCACGCCGCAGCCGGCCATTACGCAGGCGCTGCTGACCGTCGCCGAGTGCCCGGTCTTCGTAGGCGTGGGCGGTGGCACCACCACCGGCAAGCGCTCCGTTCAGATGGCAGCCGTCTCCGAGATGCAGGGCGCGGCGGGCTGTGTGGTCAACTCCCCCGCCACCGCCGAGATGGTCGAGCACATCACCAACATCGCCGACATCCCCGTCATCGCCACGGTCGTACGTTGCGACGACGATGCTCACGCAAAGGTGCGCGCGGGCGCCAAGATTCTTAACATCGCGGCCGGCAAGAACACGCCACAGGTCCTGCGCGAGCTGCGCGAGCACTATCCCAACCTGCCGCTCATCGCACCGGGCGGCAAGACGCCCGAGAGCATCCGTGAAACCATCGCCGCCGGTGCCAACGCCATCATTTGGACGCCGCCTTCGGCCCAGCAGCTGCAGACCGACATGATGCAGCGCTACCGCAAGATGAAGGAAGACGCCACGCCCGTCATCTCGCACGACGATATACCCATTATCGACCAGGTTGCCGCCGCCGAGGTCAGTCAGGTCGAGAACATGAATCCCGACGCGCCGATTCCCGACGAAGTCATCGAGCGCGTTGCTTCGATCCACGATCATATCGAGGAGCGTCGCGCCAACCGTGGACTCAAGCCCTCGCTGCACGGCTTCTTCTTCCGCGGAAAGAAACGCTAGCAAAACATCTTGGCCCGCCCCACAAACGTGAGGCGGGCCGTTTTCGTTTGAGCAATCATGCGGCGATGTGATGGGGCAAATTAATCCACGCGCTTGTCGCCCATAAAGAAGAGCGCCACCGTACCAGGTCCGGTATGCGAGCCAATCAGAGTACCGATGTTATTAATCTCAATCTTGCCTTTAAGCTGCGGAACCTGTTCCTCAATCAGCGCCGCAACTGCCTCGGCATCCTCGCGGCACGCCGAGTGCGACATGATGCACTTACCCGAATAATCCGCACCGTCCTGCACGTGTGCCATCATAGTCTTAGCCATCTCGGAAATCGCGCGCTTCTTAGTGCGAATCTTCTCACGTGGCGACAGCTTACCTTCGCAATCGACCGTCATAAGTGGGCAAATCTTAAGCGCCGTGCCGATGATTGCGCTCGCAGCCGAAATGCGACCGCCGCGCAGGTAGCTCGACAGATCGGTCGAGAAGAACCAGTGGTGCAGGTTGAGTTTGTGCTCCTCGATCCAGGCGGCCGTCTCGTCGAGTGAAGCCCCGCTATCGCGCACGTCGGCGGCACATTCCGCCAGCAGGCCAAAGCCCGAAGACGCTGCCAGCGAATCGATGACGCGCACCTTGCCGCCCTGGGGATAGCGATCCGCGAGCATCTGCGCCGCAACGCAGGCCGATCCATACGTGCCCGAAATACCCGACGACAACGTCAGGTGCAGCACGTCTTTACCCTCGGCAACAAACGGCTCCCAAAACTCCTCGTACTCGCCCACGCTCACCTGAGACGTCTTGGGCATGGCGCCTGCGGCAATCTGGGCAAAAAACTCGTCCGGCGTAATCGACTGATACAGATCGTCCGTATAGACAACATCGTCGATCTCGTAATGAAAACACACGACAGGGATATTGCGCGACGCAAAGAACTCACGGGTTCGGTCGGCGGCGGATTCACAGGTCAGGACAAAATCACTCATATGAGGCTCCTTACTCATTGCTGCGCAAATTATCGCACAGTGAGCCTACATACGGTACATATGTCCACTATTTACCAAATCGAACCAAAAATAGCGAACATCTTTACCACCATCGTCTCCACCGGCCCCACGCATAAATATCTGAGAAAACACCTTCTGTCGTCTCCACTCAACCGCCATATCTACCTCCACTAAATCGATTTACCAAACCGTTCGGCTAACAATTCGGCTGCCCATCCCCAATCGAAACAAAAGCGGCGCATACTGATAAACGTTTTACGCTGTTTATCAGTTTTACCAGCCCTATCGGAAGGTGTTTCATGGTCGCATTCGATCGCAATCCGCAAGACTTCAAGTATCTGCGCCTGCTGTCGAGACAGTTTCCCACCGAGCAATCCGCGTTTACCGAGATCATCAACCTCTCGGCCATCCTCAACCTGCCCAAAGGCACTGAGCATTTTATGAGCGACGTGCATGGCGAGTACGAAGCCTTTATGCACATCCTCAACAACTGCTCGGGCGTCGTGCGCGAGCATGTCGACGAGATTTTTGGCGAAACGCTCTCCTTTGACGAGAAGGGCGAGCTGTGCACGCTCATCTACTACCCGCGCGAGAAGATCGAGCTGGTCCGCAGCCAGCGCGAGGACTCGCCCACCTGGTACAAGACGATGCTTGACCAACTCATTATGGTTGCCCGCTCGCTTTCGAGCCGTTATACGCGCTCCAAGGTGCGTAAGGCCATCCCACGCGATTACGCCTATATCATCGACGAGTTGTTGCACACGCACCCGGACGAGAACAACTATCGCGTGCGCTATCACGAGCGCATCGTGGAGTCCATCCTGGAGACCGCAAGCGCCGACGACTTTATCGAGTCGCTTGCCTCGCTCATCAAGCGCCTGGCCGTCGACCACCTGCACCTGGTGGGCGACATCTTCGACCGCGGTGGCGGCGCGGCCAAGATTATGGACCGCCTGCTCACCTACCATTCACTCGACATCCAGTGGGGCAACCACGACCTGCTGTGGATGGGCGCTGCGGCCGGTGAGCCCGCCTGCATCGCCACGGTGCTGCGCAACAACCTACGCTACGACAACTACGAGATCCTGGAGAACGACTACGGCATCTCGCTGCGTGAGCTTGTCGCCTTTGCCGATGCCACCTACACCGCCGGTGAGTCCATCACCCCGCTGATCAAGGCCATCAACGTGCTGCTCTTTAAGCTCGAGGGTCAGATTATCCAGCGCCATCCCGAGTTCGACATGACCGACCGCCTGTTACTCGACAAGATCGACCACGACACCAGCACGGTCACGCTCGCCGACGGCAGCGTGTGGCCGCTCACGACCAACGACTTCCCCACCGTCGACCCGACGGACCCCTACACACTCACGCCCGAGGAGCAGCACATCATAGACAAGCTCGTGTCCGAGTTTGTCACCGCCGATCACCTGCATCGCCATATCGATTTCCTCTATTCCCACGGCTCGATGTACAAGGTCGCCAACGGCAACCTGCTGTTCCATGGCTGCGTGCCACTCAACGAAGACGGCACCTTTAGCAGCATGAACTGCCTGGGCACCTGGCACACTGGCCGCGATTATCTCGATTTTTGCGACCACATCGCCCGCCGCGCCTGGCGCGTGGGCGACCGCGACGCTCTCGACTGGATGTGGTACCTGTGGATCGGCTTTAACTCACCCGCCAGCGGACGCCTGGTGCGTACCTTTGAGCGCGCCTATATCGCCGATAAGAGCACCTGGGTCGAGCCGATGGACCCGTACTTTACGCTTACCAAGTCGCCCTCGGTCTGCGACGACATCATGCGCGAGTTTGGCGTCACGCCCATGGCATGTTCACCGACCGGCCACATCATCAACGGCCACACGCCCGTTAAAACCACCAAGGGCGAGCAGCCCATCCGCGCCGAGGGCAAGCTGCTGGTCATCGATGGCGGCTTCTGCCGCGCCTACCATCCCAAGACGGGTATCGCCGGCTATACGCTCATCTCGAGCTCGCGCGGCTGCCGTCTCAAGTCGCACCGGGCCTTTACGACGGTTGCCGAGGCACTCACACGCAACGTGGACATCGAGAGCGAGACCAACCGTTTTGACCAAGCAGACCGTCGCCGCATGGTGAGCGACACCGATTCCGGAGCCAAGATCCGCAGCCAGATCCAAGACCTGCGCCAGCTGCTCGATGCATATAGAAACGGTGCTATCGAGGAGCGCGTCTAGCCCCACCCGCGGGGATTGGCTAAACTGTGCCAAGTTTGTCATCCCCGCGGCGCCCCGGCGCCACCATAAGGCAGGTACCATGCAAAAGCTCCTTGCGCAGATCATGAAGTTTGGCGTCGTCGGCGTCATTGCCACGGTCATCGACTTTGGCATTATGAATCTGCTCCACTACGGTCTGGGCCTCAACATCCTAATCGCCAACACCAGCGGCTTTATCATCTCGCTTATCTTTAACTACCTCGCAAGCATGAAGTACGTGTTTGCGCACAAGGAGGGCATGAGCCGCCGCCGCGAGTTCATTATCTTTGTCGTGCTGTCCGTGATCGGCCTGGCACTCAACGACGGTATCGTGTTGACACTCAACGCCGGCCTGGGACTCGAGGCCAATATCGCCAAGATCTGCGCCACCGCGCTTGTCATGGTCTACAACTTTGTGACCCGAAAGATCTTCCTGGAAGGCGACGAGACCAAGTAACTCGCAACCTTACAGCTTTACGATGCCCACGGATGACGCACGTCGAGCGCTGTGTCGTTCGTGAGCTTTGCTCGTTTACGGGCAAATTTTCAACGTTTGCGGATTAGCTCTTGAAAATTTGGCGAGTTCGTATAGTTCTTGGCAAAGACCTTACGTTTCCCTTGCAAAAGCTCTAAAGTATCCTCTGCTCGATTCATCAACGCATTGGATGTGATTACGTGCGCAAGGCACTGGCACAACCTCATACCAAGCAGTTCCTCAAGTTCGCTGTCGTGGGTCTTATCTCCTTTGGCATCGACTGGGGTATGCTCATTGCGCTTGTCGAGCTGTTTCACCTCGACTTTTTGATGAGCACCACGGTCTCGTTTACCACGTCCGTCGTGGTCAACTACTGGCTCAGCATGAAGTATGTGTTCGACCACCGCGAGGGCATGAGCCGCAAGCGCGAGTTCACGATCTTCACCATCCTGTCGGTGATCGGTCTGGGCCTCAACGACCTATACATGTTTGTGGGCGTCACGTTTTTGAGCATCGGCTACCAGGCCATGAAGGCCATCGCCACGTTCCTCGTCACCTGGTACAACTACTTCAGCCGCCGCTTCTTCCTCGAGGGCGCACGGTCGTAGTCGATTCATTATTTGCTTGAATGTATAACCGGTTGGAATTCCCATTCCAACCGTTTTTTGTTTGTCGAGAGACCCGGCGACCCAGTCCCATTCGTATGAAAAACGGGCGGCCCGGATGTCTGTCCGAACCGCCCGCTTGGTGCGATATGTCGAGGTCTCTAACCCGTTACGTAATACCAGACCACGTTGTCGCCGTTGGAGAGAACGTAGTTGCTGCAGGCCGTCATAGGCGTTGTGCCGTTGACGGAGTACATCCAGCCGCTCGTGCCGCCGTACTGCTTCTCGGCCAAACCACCAATCGCGGAGACATACGTGCCGAACGATGAGCCGTGTGCGTTGACAGAAAGGCCCAACGCGCACAGGGCATCGTAGACGGTAGCGCCTTCGTTAAAGGTAAAGGTGCCACCAGAAGACACAGGATTGCCCACAGCGCTCGATGTGACCGAAACCGTCACCGTTACGTAGCTGGACTCCTGCGAGCCGCCCTGTCCGCCCGAGGGAGCGCTTCCGCCATTAGAGCTGGAGGCTCCATCAGACGACTGGCCGCCGCCCGAAGAAGCACCGCCAGACACATTGGAAGTATCGCCGGCTCCCCTATTCTGGGCAGCGGATTTATCTCCAGACTTCTTGCCGTCCTGACCATCGGACTTCTTGCTATCCGAGCTTTTATCCGATTCCTTGTTTGAAGACTCGGAATCGTCCTTGGACTCGTCTTTTGCGTCATTCGATGACTTGGAATCCTTGGAACTGGCCTCGACCGAAGTCGTAGTCGAGCCAGACGCCTTGGTGTCCTTGGTGACGACACTCTCCCCCGTCACGGTCTGAATGATCCAGTCGATGGACCAGGCACCGCTTGTGGAAGGATGGACGAAACCCAGCGAGACGACGATCAGAATGGTGCACGCGGCAGTCAGAACGCCAAGGAGCGCCTTGCGACGAGGGGCGGACGCCGCCGAAGCGGCGCCCTGGTGCTTTGCATCGTCGAACTGAATGAACGAGGAATCTGGTTGCTTGGGGTCAGCGTCCTTGGATTTATTGGACACAGCCCTCACCTACCGACGTTTGGTGAACACGAACACGCCGACGATGGCGAGACCGATGACGCCGGCGGCAACGCCAACAATGGCGAGCGGGTTGGTGCCAGTCTCCTGCTCGGAAGCATCAGAGGACTTCTTGGCAGTGGTCGTGGAAGCAGCGCCCGTATCGGACTTGGAATCGGACTTCTTGTCGGACTTGCCGTCCTTCTTGTCAGATTTCTTCTCGTCCTTCTTATCGGATTTATCGGAGTCCTTCTTGTCGGACTTGTTGTCCTTGGTCTCGGTCTTGGTCGACACCGTCGTCTTGGTCACCGGCTTCTGACCCGGGGCGATAGCGCCGCCCTTCGAGCCGGAGCCGGAACCCGTGCCAGTGCCAGCGCCAGCGCCGGAACCGTTGCCAGCGCCACCGTTGCCACCATTAGTGCCAGAACCGCCATTGCCGCCAGGGTTAACGGCATTCTTGGTCCACTTGGCATACAGTGTCAGATCGGCCGTCACTGGCGTACTGAAGTCATACGCCTGCGTGCAAGCCTCATCGGTATACCAACCACCGAAAGTGTAGCCATCGCGCGTCGGATCGGCCGGCTTGACCAGCTTGCCGTCGGCCGTAGCAACAAACTTAGTGTCGCAAGCAGACCCGCCGTTGGAATTAAAGGCAACCGTCCAAGACTCAACAGCCCCCAGCTTGAACAGAGTACCCGAATCATTGATGTAGTACAGGTTGCCAGAAGCATCGGCAATGACCGGAGAGTCACAGTACTGGTAATGGCCGGCCGCATCATAGATCTGCGTCGCCTCTGCATCGCCGAGAGTATAGCGATACACGCCACCACCAGCAGAGTAGTTGACGTAATCCTTGCTATCCGCGCTGTTCACGGTGAAGTACACATAGGTCTTGCCGCCCTGAACACTCACCAGCGGAGTAGCGGCAATACCGTTGAGGCCAGCCGGCAGCGCCTTGCCGTCGGCAGCAGCGACCATCGTGGTCTTGTCCATCTTCAGGTTATAGAGAACCAGAGCAGAGCCCGTAGCCGTCTGTCCGCCGACAATCAGATTGTCACCAGACACCGCAGGGGCGCTCAGATTATTCGTAAGGCCCAGATCAACCGTCTTCTGTTCACTCAGCACGCCCTTTGCCGAAAGCAAAATCACATGGAGCTTTCCGTCGTGCGTCATCTGATAGAAGGTCGAACCATTGGACGGATCGGCAATGCAATCGGCATTTGCGACAGCGCCGAGCTTCATGGTCGAAACGACATCGCCCGTCGTCTTATCAATGCACTTAAGCGTGCCCGCGCTCGTAGGAACAATGGTGTACTTATCCGTCAGCGCAGCGCCAGTCCAATAATAGCCCTCGGAAGGGTCAATGTTCTGCCAAGAGACTTCGCCCGTGGCAATCTTGATACGCTTCAGGGAGCCGTTGCCGTAGGTCGCGTTGTAATTCTCGTCATACGAAATATCGACCGAGCCTACATAGACGTACTCGCCGTCCGAAACGACGGTGCAGGAGCTCTGCGTCAAGTCCGTCAAACCAGGCGTCAGCCACTTGCAGATCAGCTTGTCTGCAGTAATCGCCTGGACCGCACCGCCGTTGAGCGGAACGATGATAAGGCCATTGGTATAGATCGGACGAGAGGTATAGCTCACCTTGGAGGCAAGCGGCGCAGAGGCAACCTTTTTGCCCGTGGACGAATCGATCTTAATGAGCTCGTTCTCGGTCGCGATGTACACAAAACCGTTAGCAATGACAGGCTCGCTGCAGTTGGCATACTGCTGACCAGACTCGGCCTTCCAATCGAAGGCCCACTTAAGACCGGCGGCCTGCGCAGGCGTCTTGGCGTCCGTAACGGACGTACCGTTGCCGCTGTTGCCGTAGCCGGCCCACTCGGCATCCCAATCAGGAGTCGTCGCACTCGGGTCCACGACAATCTTGTCGGGATCGGGCATGGGCGAATCGTCGGTGGTATAGGCAAGCGTAACCTTATCGCCGCTCTTGAGCGTAATCTGGTTGGCGCAGAGTAAGGAGGGCTCTCCATTGATATACAGGTGCCAAGATTTATTGGTCGCAGCATCCCAGGCATACGGCTTGTGATCGAACGGCGAGTTGATGGAATTGAGGAACCAGTACTCACCACTCTGGGAGCCGTTGTACGTAACGCCCTTGGCCTTCAGGACCGTCTCAATAAGGTTCTGGGCAGTAGAGCCTTCGGGCAAAGAAACACTGCTTGCCGAGCCCCAGCAAGTATTGTTGCCGTTGACATCGGGGCCGACAACATCGACAGACCCAAGAACCTGACCGGGGAGGGCATCGGCGTCAGCACCATACATAAAGGTGACGGCGTCGCCCTCTTGGAGCTCGTAGTTGCCGGCACCGACCGTGGCGGACTTGCCATTTACATAGAATTGCCAATAACTGCGGGTCGCAGGATCATACTTATAGGTCTTACCGTCAAGCGGCGATTTAATGCCGCTGAGGTACCAGCCCCAAGACTCTTCACTAGCAACGAGATCAAGACCAGTCTGCTCCAGCAGATCCTTGGCAGTAGAGCCCGCCTTGAGACTCATCTGACCCGTCGAAGCCCAAACCTGCTGCTTGCCGTCCTTGTCCTTACCGAGGACCTGAACGGAAGCATGGACAGAATCGGAGGGCAACTGGTCGCCCCAGCCACCGTAGAACCACGTAACGGTATCGCCAGCATGAATGGTGACATTGTCTGCCGTGCAGTCGCTCGACTTGCCGTTGATGAACAGCTGCCAATAGGTCGAATAATCGAGCGGCTTACCCAGCTCAACGCCGTTGTACTTAAGGCTCAGAATGAAGGAGCCCGCAACAACGGCATCGATGTCATTCGCCTCGAGCGCGACCTTCGTAAGGTCAAGTGCGTTCGAGCCGGACGTCACCACATACTGCGCGTTATCGACCCAAGTCTGAGTCTTGCCCTGGGCATCGCGACCAATGACGGTCACATTTGCGGCAACCTGGTCCTTAACGACAGGGGACGAGCTACCAGCCGTATAGGCAAACTCAATCTTCTGCCCCTGGGTGAGCTTGACGCCGCTCGCGCCAACCGAGGAAGACGCGCCGTCAACAAACAGCTGCCAGTAGGCATAAGTCGCCGGATCGAAGGCAAGCGTGCGGCCATCGCTCGGGGACGTGATGCTTTCGAGGTAAAAACCGTATGCCGTGTTCGGATCGTATTTCGCCTTGAAGCCCACCTTCTGCTGCAGCTTAACGAAGGCGTCCGCAGCCGTCGCGCCCTCGTCGAGCTTGAGTTGCGTAGGTGCCACCCAGGTCTGAGCCTTGCCGTCGGCATCGATGCCGATAATCGAGAACGAGACCTCGACTTGCTTCTTGGCGACATCGCCGGTTTCTGTCGGGTTCTCTGTCTGGACGGCAGTCGCGGCGGCAGATCCTGCTTGGCCAGCGGATGCCGTCGAAGACCGCTCGCTCGCGGTAGGGTTCTCCCCCGTCGCCGAGCCCTCGTCGCCAGTTGCCGCCTCTGTTGTGGCGGCACTAGCTGCAGGCGCGCCCTCGGAATCCGAAACCTCGGCCTTACCCTGGTCGGCAGCACCGTCCGCGGCCCCCGTGCCCTCACTCGGTGTCGCAGCCTGAGCCACAGCCTCGGCAATGCCCTCGGCGCCCTCGGCCCACAGCTGAGCCGGCGTGGTGCCAAAGGCCATCGCGAAGGCCAGGAATGCCACCAGGCCGCGCTTGGCTACGCCGCGCGCAATTGCGCCACGGCGATGCGAGACGCGCTGGCGCTCGTCCACAAACATATCCATTTGCCTCCCATTGTCTGTACTTGGAGCGTTGCCTTGAGGTTGCCCCACGTCATCGCGCATGTTGCGCTCGAGTTCCCCCATCGGGGTCCCCCTTCCCTCCAGAGCCCTATGCACACCGGCGGCATACGCCGCAGCCGCATGCAAGATGGGAGGCGATCCGACTTAACCTTAACGACTCGGGCACGTCGTCCGATCTGCGACGCGAACATCCCGAGCCAAGAGGAATTACGGTTACTGGTACAGCCGGGGACTTGCACCCCAATTCTCCCAAACGCGCAGGTAAACCGCGTATTCATGCGTCTCCGCACCACCATCTAGGCCATCGATTATTACCGTCAAAATGGTATCACGCAAAAGGGCCTCGCACGCAGGCGAAGCCCAAGGTAAAAGCTATTGTTTGCGATAGGAAAATGCGGTGACGGTCGCGGCCTCTAGTGCTTGCCGCCGTGACTGTTGAGCCAGATATTGCGGCCCAGCATAAGTGCCAGCACCAGCGCGCTCACGTAGCCCAAAAAGCCAATGACCGGAATGCCGAACACAACCGGCTCGATGCGCGCGTAGTACACCACCGACGAACCGATAAACAGGCCGGCGATCACAATAGCCATCGACATGCGGTCGATAATCCCACCTAGCTGTCGCAGCGCCTTATCGCTGCTCATGATCTGCGTGTTCACCTTAAGCTGGCCGCGCGTGAGCATGCGCGAAGCCAGGCCAAGATACTCGGCCGCCTCGAGCGAGCCCTTCGCCGCGCGATAGCTGCTCGCGGCAAGATCGCGCCCCATGTCGCGCACGCGCGTATAGGTGCTTTTCTCGTTTTTAATGTGCGTTTGGATGATCTGGATCATGTTGACGTTGGGCATGTACTCGGTCAGCAAACCCTCGAGCGTCACCATGCCGCGCGCGAACATCGTTACCACGCTCGGCAGCTCAACGTCGTTTTTGCGCGCCAGGTTTAACAGCGAGGTCAAAAACTCGCCGATATCCAGATCCTTCAGGTCAAGGCCTGCAAAGTCAGCCACGATAAAGTCCAAATCGGACAAAAAGGCCGAATGATCGAGCTCAGCCGAGTCGCCACGCGTCACGGCGAAGCGCATGAGCGAATCCTTGAGCTTGGGCACGTCACCCTCGGCCACGGCGAAAATCATGTCCTTGACGATACCGCGATCGTGACTCGACATGCGTCCGACCATGCCCAAGTCGATAAAGTAAACGATGCCGTCCTTGAGAATAATGTTTCCCGCATGCGGGTCGGCATGGAAAAAGCCGTCATCGAGCACCTGCGTCGAGTAATCCTCGACGATTGCGGCACCGATCTTTTCCAAGTCATAGCCCTCGGCCACCAAGCGTTCAGGATCGGCGATCGAAATGCCGTCGACGTAGTCCATGACCACCACGTGCTCGGTGCACAGGTCCAGATAGGATTTAGGGCACGTCACGCCATGAACGCTCTTATGGAACTCGTAGAAGTCGTTGAGGTTTTTGGCCTCGGCCAAAAAGTTGGTCTCCTCGCGAAACGAGGTCCACAACTCCTCGACTACGCCGTGCAGGTCAACGAATTGATCGGTGTTGACGAACTTGGAAACGATACGCACCACCGAGCGGATGATATCGATGTCCTGTGCCATAACCTGCTGCGCACCGGGGCGCTGCACCTTGACGGCCACGTCCTCGCCGGTCACCAGGCGGGCGCGGTGCACCTGCGCGAGCGACGCGCTACCGAGTGGGTTGGGGTCGATCGCGTCGAACATCTGCCCCAAACGCTGGCCGTATTCCTCTTCCAGGCAGCGAAGCACTACCTCATACGGCACCGGCTCTACGTCGGAGCGCAGGCGGCGCAGCTCGTCGCAAAACCGCTGCGGCAAGATCTCGGAGCGGTTGGCCAGAATCTGCCCCATCTTGACGAACATGGGGCCGAGCTCTTCGAGCAGACGACGCAGGCGAACCGGCGTGAGGTTATCCCACACGCGATACTTTTTGACCAGGCGAACGATCTGACCGATGCGTTCGCGGCGGCCTGCCGGCGTGAGCTGGTATTCCTCGTCCGGCGCCATCGCGTCGGGCTCCTCGGGGACCATATCGACAGCGCGCGGCTTCTTGCGAGCGCCCGAGACAACGGCCTCAACCTCAGCGACAACCGACGTCTCGTCACCCAAGGGGTCTAGATTGTTGTAATCGGTGGTGGAATCTGCCATCTGCGCTGCTACTCGGCCTCTTTGGCGTCCTCTGCGTCGTCGGGCTCAACAGACTCGACGGGCACCGAGGTCACGTTGTCCTCGACCGAATCGACGATATCGCGCACATGGGCCAAAAAGGCCGTCCGCTCGGGGGCGGTCATAACGCGGACGCGAGCCAGAATGAGCTCGTCGAGCACGCGCTGTGCCGCGGTCTCGCCCTGCATGCCCAGGCGCTCGGTCAGGTCGGAGATGGTGCCACCCGCCTGCTCGAACATGTCGGACACGCTGCGGGCGATATCGGGGGCGCCTGCGTCCTTGCGGACCTGCTCACCCTTGGTATTGAGGTCGTCGAGGACCTTCTTGCCGCCCTCGACGGCAACGGCGGCGGCGCCGAAGCCCACGTTGATGGCACCGTTAACAAGCTGATCGAATTTCATAACCATGGTTGGCTCCAATCATGAACAACTGCATTGGCCTTCTTGTACCCAAGATTGGGTGAACGACACAATATCGTTTTACCGCCAAGATAGAAATCGAGCGGGGCAAAGCCTTTGACGGCGTTTGTCCCGCTCGCTCGTTGCAAGGTCGTCTTTACCTTACGTTATCGTTCATCGCGAAGGAGTTCTTCATGGCGCAGCTGGTGGTGTAGAGCACCTTGCCCAGCAGGGCATCGGTCTCCACGCGCACGAGCTCGGCAAAGGCCTCGTTGGCGCGGGCGAGCTCGGCAGACACCTCGGCCTCGGGCAGGGCGGCCACGGCAGCGTCGACGTCGTGGATCTGCTTGTGGCCCATGCCGCCGACCTTCTCCTGATAATCCTCGACCGCGCGACCGCACTCATGGAAGCGGACGTCGGCCAGGGCACCGATCAGGCGATTTGCCCAGTAGAAGTTCTCGGACGTCACGCGAGCCTGCGTGTCGGCATAGTACTCGGGCATGGTCTCGACATTGGCGTACAGCGGCACGAGCGCGTTAAACGAGTTGGAGCCAAACGCCATCCACTGAACGGCGCGATACGCCGGCTGCGCATAGGGGCGCAGCTGCAGCACGGCGAGCTGGCTGTTGCGGTTGATGCCGATGGGACGATAGGCACCGCGCGTGGCGGGCGTGCCCTTGCTGCCGTAGCAGTCGTACTCCGTGCCCTGGTAGTGGCTCGAAAGCACATACTTGATGTCCTCGATGGTCACCTTGCGCTCGGGCACGCGGCTCCAGGGGATGTCGTCGCTCTCGGGCGTGTAATCGGCGTCGGGACCGTCCCACACATCGCTGGGATTGAGGCAGCGCTGCATGTACCAGGCGCGCGGCGTGTTGTAGACGTGGTCGCTGTCGCTGTGCGAGCCAAAGGCCTCGCGCGGGTTAAAGACCGTCGCCGGACCGTCGCCCTCAACGCCCAGCGTCAGGTCCAGATGCCACTCGGCCATCCAGGAGCGCAGGTCGGCGGAGCACATGTGGTCGACCTGAGCGCCCTCGGCGTCGTCCAGGTCAAAGCTATCGATACCCAGCTGGTTGGGCATGGTCACATAGGCGTCATCGGGCACGCGCTTGGCGATCCAGTGGTGGCCGCCGATGGTCTCGAGCCACCAGATCTCGTCAACGTCGCTAAAGGCGATGCCGTTGTTCTCGTAGGTGCCGTAGCGCTCGAGCAGGTCGCCCAGGATACGCACGCCGTCGCGGGCGGACTTGGCATACGGCAGCACCAGGGTCACCATGTCTTCCTCGCCCAGACCGCCGGGCTGCGCCGGCACATAGCCGTCCTCGCCCTCGTTGCCCTTGGCGGGCACATAGTCTACGAGCGGATCGGCGCCGCGGACACGCTCGTTGGTGGTGAGCGTCTCGGTTGCGGACATGCCCACATTGAGCTCGTTGAAACCGGCCTCGGCCCAGATGCCGTGGCCCGGGACAACATCGGGGACGCTCGTGTAGCGCATGGGGTTATCGGGCAGCTCAACGGTCAGGTGACTCAGGACGCTCGTGTAGACGCGCGGCTGCTCGTCGGGATGCACCACGCGCATGCGCTTGGGCTCAAACACCCCGTTGGACGAGTCCTCGTTGCGAGCAACCAACGTCGACCCGTCGTAGCTCGCGTTCTTACCAACCAAAATCGTTGTGCACGGCATGCGCATCCTCCTTGAGCGAAGAAATCAAACGGTACCAGTGTATCGCTTCGGCGCAAAAAGGGCGAAACCGCGACCCCTCGGAACCCCCTCGGGACCTCTGTGTGCAAAAAATGCCAAATATGAGTACTGTCACCAATTTAGTAGCAGCAAATTTCCTTGTAATGAGTGCCGAAAATCCCTATTTGTCCAAAAGCAAGACAACGTTATTCCCCATAGGTTCAATAAAATGAGCTTCCTAACGATAATGCATATCATTAGGAAGCCCAAATGTCATAAAACATATGTGACTATCTTTGCAACAGTACTCATATTTGGCGTTTTTTGCACAGTGGGTATATAACTGACCCTCTATACAGCCTAAAACGCCTATTTCGATGCGCACTCCGCCGCTTCAATCACGTGTTTGGCGAGAATCGCCGTTGTCACAGCGCCCACGCCGCCCGGCACGGGCGTGATGGCGCCAACAACTGGCTCCGCAGCATCAAAATCGACGTCACCGACCAGCTTGCCGGCGGCCTCGTCCCAGTTAATGCCCACGTCGATGACCGTCTGGCCCTCGCGAACCGCATCCGTGCCAATCGTGCGCGCGCGTCCAACCGCGGCAACAACGATGTCGGCCGCACAGCACTCGGCAGCAAGGTCGCGCGTATGCGTGTGGCACGTCGTCACCGTGGCGTTGCGAGCCGTAAGCATGGCGGCAACGGGACGGCCGATCACTAGGGACCGACCGACAACGGCAACTTTGGCCCCATCCAGCTCAACGCCATAATGGTCCAGCAAAGCCAACACGGCTTCGGCCGTGCAGGGAGCAAAGCCTTCGCCACGACCCGAAAGCGCGGTGAGCAGCGAAACCGGTGTCACGGAGTCGACGTCCTTGGCGGGATCGAGTGCCGCGGCAACTGCATCCTCATCAAGCCCAGCGGGCAACGGACGAAACATCAGGCAGCCGTGAACAGCGGGGTCGGCATTGATGCCCTTAATAGCCGCCAGCAACTCATCCTGCGAAACATCGGCAGGAAGCAAAACGCGGCGAGCCTCAATGCCAACCTTCTCGCAGCGCTTGAGGGCGCCGCGCTCGTAGGACAGGTCGTCCTCGCGCTCGCCCACACGAACGATGGCCAGTGTCGGCACGATGCCCCGTTCGCGCAGGGCGGCGCAGCGAGCAGCGAGCTCCTCGGTCAAAGCACGGGCAACGGGAGCACCCTTGAGCAGCTCGGCCATGGCTATCCCCTCTTCCTTGCGGCGTCGGCGGCGCGGCGCGCCAGCGCATCGGCGCGCGGCAGCCACGTATCCAGCAGATCGTCGCACGCTGCCTCGAGTTCCTCGGCGCGCGCCCGGTCTTTCATAGATGTGGTGTTGGCAAAGAGCGTCAGGCTCGCACCCTGCATGGCGGCGCGGCAGAACACGGCACCGCACGCCACGTCGGACAGCAGCTGGCGCGAGCCCTTGTCTGCCATGTCCTCAAGCAGCGCCAGCGCACGACCGCACGCATCCATAATGCGGTACGGCGGCATGGCTGCCACATGCAACGCATCTTGAATCGCAGTTGGTCGAGCCGGGTCATCACGAGGAATACCGTATGCCGCAGACACCTGGCCATACGCACGAACGTCCTCGGCGACCAGACCCACGAGCTCCTGAGCCAGCTCGTCTGCCTGGGCAAATGCGCGCGTCAGATCGTCTGCGCGATCGGCAAGCGCGGGGTTGGTTGCGCCGTAGCGCGCGACCATCCCGCACAGCGAGGCGCCCAGTGCGCCCACAAAGGCGCTCGCGCTACCGCCGCCGGGAACCGGCTCGCGCGCGGCAAGCGCCTCGGCAAACCCTCGGCAGGTTTTATCCATCATCTCTTGGCTCATCGAAACACCTCTGCCCACCGCGCCGGCCACCACGGGCCGCACGCATAATAAAAAATGGGACAACGACGCCAGGAAGCGGTTGTCCCATTCATCGATCTTGTCCAAGTCAGTCTAGCCCATAAGACAAAGGCTGTCAGGAGCTCTGGCTATCGGCGTTTCCGATTGCCTGCTATAGGCGCGGGTGCCTAGTCCACCTGAAACGTCGGCAGCAGCGTGTCGATAATCTTCGACCCCATGTCGCGGTTTGCAGTCGAGTACTCCAAATGCGCCGTGGCAATCGTCGAATCCGTGACGATCGTCTTTTCGTAAATGATCGTGTCGCCCTCGCGCCACGAAACCACGTACCAGTTGTCGCCCTCCGCGGTATAGAGGTCAGCCTTGCCCGAGGTGTCCGCGTTGACGAACATCTCGTGCGAGGTTTCGTCGTTAATGTTGACGTAGCCAAACAGGTTGATTACAAAGCCCGTCTCCGGATCCTCATACCTGGCGCCACTGCCGCTGGGAGTATCTTCCATCTCAAAGCGATTGGGAATCGACATGCTATAAGGATGCATGTCGTTCGTGTACGTATACACGTCGGTTAGGTAATCGTCCGAATCGCCCGAGCCGTAGTATGCCGATTCGTCTTCGGGAACGGCCTCGTCATCCGACGACGCAGACTCCTTGGACTTGGACTTGTCGCTCTTCTTCTTGGCAGAAGAATCTTTCTCGTCCGAAGACCCGGTATCGATCATCGAGATTTGTGTGCCAGAGCTCTTGGACCCGTTAAGCATCGTGAGTGCAAACACCGTGCCGCCACCGATGAGGACCGCAGCAGCACATGCCACAGCGATAATGACCGGCGCCTTGCTCTTAGGCTTTTGAGGCACAGGCGCGACCGGCGGCATCGACTGGGTTAGGCCCGGGGCAGAGGAAGGACCAGCGCCCGTAGGCGTCGGCACGGAACCACCCGCCAGCGAGGCCCCGCAGTGCGTACAAAACGTCGATCCATCGGGAACTTGCTGTCCGCATTTTTGACAGAACATCGTTCGACCTTTCGTGGTTTAGCTTTTGTCACAGCCAAGTCTATACGCCCCCACCCAAGACGCTGTTGCGCAACATGGAAAAGACGATGCTGAGCCGTGCCGTCCCATGCGCCCAGCGCCCCAAACATGGGACACATGGTCCACCTTTCGAGACTCCCGGGCAGCACAAGCTGGGGCATACATATAGGTAAGGAGCCCTATGTTGGGGCAACGCTCATCACGGCACCGGACGACGAATGGAGGAATAACCGCACAGCAAACAAAGTCATCATGTGCACGCGCAACCGCCGCCCCAGCAATCCGCGGCACACGATGTCATCGACAGACAAGGAGGACACCATCATGAAGAAAAAGACCCTATCGATCCTTTCCCTTTGCATCGCCCTCTTTGCCGCGTTTGCCCTTGTAGGCTGCGGCGGGATCGCATCGGGCGGAGGCGGCAGCACCTCAAAGAGCGAAGGCAAGGAAAAGGCCCCCGTCGCCGAAAAGACTGACTTTATCTGGTTTAAGGTCGAGATGCCCGAGGGCGTTGGCGTAAGCGACTCCGCCGGCAAGAATGCCGACAGGGTCCAGCTCACCTTCCCCGAAGACGAGAACGCCTCGGCCGATCGCTTTATCCCCGTTTGGAAAAAAGCGCTGACGGCCGAGGAATCCCACGCCGACCAGGCGGAAAAGAAGGGGAATACGTTCCAGTGGAAGGATGGCGGGTCCGTCGAGTATAACGGCAGGACGTGGCTCGTCGGAACATACGAGGACAACAGTGGCATCTCAACCATGCTTTTTACCGATGTTGAGCCGGGAAGCGTCTACGTCCTCATCTCGAACTTCGACCAGCACAAGAAAGAAGCCGAGGCGCTCCTCAACTCCATCGAGTTCCCCGATGACATGGAAGAGGCAGTTTCCGAGGCACGCGAAGTCGAGATTTCGAGCATCGAGATCAAGTAACGGGACACCCGCACGCGCCTACGCGCACCCGTGCACATGCGCCCCATTAAAACAACGGGCACCCAACCCGGGGAGGGCCGACAGTATCGGCCCTCCCCTCTTTTACACCCGCGCATATTGCCACTTAACGGCGCAAATCCGGCCCTCAGAATGGGACACATGGCCCACCCTAGCGAGCCGTCCACGCGTACAGTAAAGGCAGGTAATCCATGGGCGGTTACAGATTGAGGAGGACACGACCATGAAAAAGAAGGCCTTAGCGATTCTCACCCTCTGCATCAGCCTCTTTGCCGCGGTTGCCCTGGTGGGTTGTGGCGGAAGCGGTGGCGCTACCGGCAGCAGCGGTGGCGGCGGCGCGGAAAAGCCAACCGTGGATATGAGGACCGACTTCATTTGGTTTAAGGTCGAGGTCCCCGAGGGCGTCGAGATTACCGACGTTGCCGGCGACACGGCCGACAGGGCCCAGTTTAAGTTCACCAAGAGCGAGCACGCCAGCGACCGCTTCATCCCCGTCTTCGACCCTGACAAGAACGCCGACGAGCTGTTTGACTACGAGGCCAAGTGGAAGACCGACTTTGAGTGGACCGAGAATGATCCCGTTAAGTACAACGGCAAGACCTGGCGCAACGCTTCCTACACGCACACGGGCGGCGTGACGACCGAGTACTTCACCGACGTTGACGGCGGCAGCGTGTACGTGCGCATCGACAATGTCGAAGAGCACAAGGACGCCGTCGAGACCATGATGAAGTCCCTGGAGTTTGCCGATGATATCGCCAAGGCCAAGACCGAGGCCATGGACGTCAAGCTCGACGATATCGAGATCAAGCGCTAAAGCTCCAACGGCATGCAGCAGCGCCGTTTTAGCTCAGCCGGGATGCAAGGTGCGACTCCTTGCATCCCGGTTTTTTGTGTTCGAAAGCGCCCGGTCACATCACCATATTGAGCACGTTGACGAATTCCTGCGCCCTCGCGTGACTGCTGAGGCTAAAGACACAGGCAGTCAACAGCCTGTTACGCAGAAAAACGTCGCGGCCCTTGATCCTGTTGACCCCCGTGATGTCCTTAAGGTAGACAATCTCGGTGTGCTTGCCGCCGAAAGCGCCCTTCTTGAGCACCTCGATACGGTTAGGGTAAATTTTGACGTCTTTAAACCTACCCGAACCCTTGTCCTGAAACAGCAAGGTGTTGTTGTCCATGCGTGTCACTCCCATGGGGTTCGCTAAAACTGCCTCTATGGTCACATTTTAGTCACCGCAAGGCTCCCATGCGAAGGTGCCAGACAGCACAGCAATTCGTGTCCGCGCGAGGCTTTAAACTAAATGCGATAAAGATGCATTCCATAAGAGGAAAGTGGGGCGACAGTGATGGGCGAACTGGTAAACCGTGGAGAATCGGCAATCGTGCCAGAAGTTTTTTACAAGCAGGTTTCCTCGATTCTAAACGCCGCTCGCGACAAGGCCTATACCGCCGTTAACTTTGCGATGGTTGAGGCATATTGGGAAATCGGCAAGAGCATTGTTGATGAACAGGGCGGAGAGGAGCGCGCAGCATATGGAGAGGCATTGATTGCAGGCCTCTCCAGAAGGCTTACCGCGGATTTCGGAAGAGGCTTTGGCATCGCAAACCTTCGCAATATGCGTCAGTTCTTTCTTGCGTTTCCAATTCGCGACGCACTGCGTAGCGAATTGAGCTGGACTCATTACCGCAGGTTGATGCGCATTCCCGACCCCGATGCTCGCGCCTGGTACATGAACGAATGCGCCGATTCTCGTTGGAGCACGCGTCAGCTCGAGCGTCAGATCAACACCATGTTCCGCGAGCGCCTGCTTGCCAGCAAGGACAAGGAGGCCGTCACCCAGGAAATCCAAGAGAGCGCCCCGGCTCGTCGCCCCGAGGATATCATCCGCGATCCATATGTACTGGAGTTTTTAGGTTTCTCGGACGATACTGCGTTTCGCGAGAGCGATCTAGAGCAGGCGCTCATCACGCATCTTCAGAAGTTCCTGCTGGAGCTTGGCCGTGGTTTCGCTTTCGAGGCGCGCCAAAAGCGCATCACCTTTGATGGGCGCCATTTCTATATTGACCTTGTGTTTTACAACTATCTGATGCGCTGCTTCGTGCTCATCGACCTTAAGACGGACGATCTTACGCATCAGGACCTGGGCCAGATGCAAATGTACGTGAACTACTACACGCGCGAGCTCATGAACGAAGGCGACAATCCGCCTATAGGCATCGTGCTCTGCGCGGACAAAAGCGACTCGATTGTCGAGTACACGCTGCCCGAAGACAACGACCAAGTGTTTGCCGCCAAATACTTGCCGTATCTTCCAAGCAAGGAAGAGCTGGCGCGCGAGCTGAGTGCCGAGTACCGCGCCATCAACGAAGCGACTAATGGCGAAGCGCAAGGGTAGCAGCACGTTGCGACCGATACCCCCGACGGCGTTTCATATCCCCCGACATAAGAGGAGCGCTCCATGACAGACAGACCGAAAACGACACTGCGCGACTGCATCTATGGGCTTGCCGTCGGCGACGCGCTGGGCGTTCCCTACGAGTTCAGGCCCCGCGGCACATTCGAATGCACCGACATGATCGGCTACGGCACGCATGGGCAGCCCGACGGCACCTGGAGCGACGACACGTCCATGACGCTTGCTACCTGCGACTCGATTAGGGAGCTCGGGCACATCGACACCGCGGACATGCGCGACAAGTTCGTCGGCTGGATTGCCCGTGACGAGTATACAATCGACGGCGTTTTCGATTACGGCGGCACAACCGCCCGCGCCTTGCACACCGGCAAAGGAGGCTCCGGCGAGCGCGACAACGGCAACGGATCGCTCATGTGCATCGCGCCCCTGGCGTTCACCGATGCGACAGACGAAGAGGTCAGCGAGGTCTCCGCGATTACGCACGCCCACAGAACGTCAACCGATGCATGCGTCATATTTGTCGAGCTGATGAGGACCGTGATGAACGACGCGCTCCCCTCGTGGGCACTCCACCTGAAAGGCGTGCCTGAGCACGAAATCAGGTCTGGCGGCTTCGTGCTTGACACGCTTAAGGCTGCCGCCTGGTGCTTTGTGAACACCAACAGCTACGAAGAATGCGTGCTTGCCGCCGTCAACCTAGGCGACGACGCCGACACCACCGCAGCCGTCGCCGGCGCGCTCGCAGGCACGGCATACGGCATCGACGCCATCCCGCAGGAGTGGGTCGACACCCTGCGCGGTAAAGAGTTGATTGAGAGCTGCCTGTTTTAGGGCGCCATTCAAGAAATAAGGCAGGAGGCATCATGGAGAGGAAGGTCGCAAATATAGACGAGTTCCAAGTGGACGAAACGGGATTCCGCTATTTCCAGTAGGACTGAAGGAAGAAGCCAGCCTCTATATCCTCCCCGACGGGCGTTACCTCCCCTGCGGGGTCTACAGGACCGCGGACGGCGATTCGCTCATTTATGAGCCGTTCGAGCTCAGCACCTTCGGGCAGATGCTGGCTCAATTCAAACTATGAACTTGTTTCTTGAAATCCTGCGCCTCTCGATGTATGTGACCGGCATTGCCCGGAACCTCTACTCGATCTGGCGGGAATATAAGCAGTAACGGATAGCGAAGGGAGTCATAGAAAAGGGTCGGTTGCAGCCGACCCTTTAAGACGATAGCACCTGCGTTGCCCGCGCTTCCAAAGTTGACCGACTGAGGAGCGGGTTCCGCGGCACATCCTGATTTTACCCAGTGGCAAGGCTCTTTTACAGCCGTTCCACCGTTTATTTACATCTGCCAATCAAGACGAGACTACTACGCACCTTTATTACACACGATATTTTCAGCCTGGTATAACCAAGTTCAATAATAGAATGCAAATCCAACCACCGTGTCTGATTACAAAAAGATTTTTGCCTTTTCTGCAGCAAACTCTTCCTCGGTAAGCACTCCACTATCACGCAGCGTTGCAAGCCTCTCAAGCCTTGCAACTACATCAATCACTATCCGCCAGCGTCTCAATAGTCTGTGAAACCTGCGTATACCGCTCAAGCTCCTTCGATAGGGCATCGACTATCTCGGCAATATTCTTTGCATTTTTGCCCCCGTTTAATACGTTTGCCCTGACCTTAGATGACGACTTGACAGTAACGCCAGATCCGCCTTCAACTGGAACAACCGAAATACTGATATTTTCGCCCCAAGACCAAAGGCTCATACCAATCTCGGCTGCAACTGTTCTTGTTGTGGGCGATGCACTATCAACTTTTACTTTAGGCAGCTTTTCCATAGCTGCCTTCAAGGCATTAAACGTGTCGTCAGGAGAATACGGTACCTGAAGCTGAAGCTGCTGATCCGCAAAACCCATAATCTGGCCTCCGCTTCTTACAAGATTAAGGCTATCGGCAATGGTAGCACGTTCCCAGCAGTCTTAAATTCGTCTCATGACCTTGCGATGCAGCCCGACGCCCCGGCTCCGCTTCCCTACTTCCCAAAGATCGCAGCGAACAATCCCTTGCGCTTGGGTTTTTCTTCTCGGTAGGAACCCTCGGCAGCCGCTGCCACCTGACGTGGCTGCTCGTCGCCTCCACGGCGCACAATTTGGTACAGGAATGGCGATTTGATGTATTTGACCTCGACGGGCGTGGCGTGAACGGTGCTTTCGCCGGACAGATGCAGGCTCGGATTGAGCGGCGCCACAATATGCGTCTCGCGCTTGTCGCTAAACACCACCGCCGCCGCACGGCCCGTCTGGCCGTTCACGGCAATGCGCACCTGCTCGCCATTACGTCCATCCGACGCGGGACGATCGACAAAGTAGACCGGCACCATAACCAGGCCGTCCTTGTGCTTGCGGGCCTTGCGCGCCCAGGTGCGGATGCTCTTTTTATTGAGCCCCAGGAAAGTCTCGGCATCGTTGCCAACAATGTCGAGCGCCAGCTTGTCAATGACCACCTGGTCCTTGGTGGACGCATCGACGGAGACAACGCGGAAGTCGCCTTCCTGCATGGCCGGGTCGAACGACCCAACCTTGGCAAAGTCCCATGGCTCCAGAATGCCCATACGGCGAACGTCCAGGTAGTTTGCCCTGGGATATGCCCAGTCGAGCACCTCGTAGTACACCAGGGTCTCCTTGCTCAGGCCCTTGCCCGGGAAGGACGCCATCATGCGCAGGTCCGCGAGCGCCATGGGGAAGTAGAAGAGCATCATGTCGTTTTGAATCGCGTCTTCCACATCGTGACCGGCAAAGGCGTCTGGATATCGGCGCACCAGCTCAAGCGCATTGGCGCGCGCCTGCTGCGGCGTTATCTCGCAGGGAATACCCTGCTCGGGCACATATTCCGCACCAACGCCCATGGTCAGGCGCTTGCTAAACGTCCCCGGCTTGAGCAGGTCGGCGACACCGATCTTATTGCCGCAGGACGGGCACTCAAACACGCGCTGGGTCGACTCGCCCTCAAAGGACGCTCCGCAGAAGGGACAGGGGATGCTCACGTGCGTGGCCTCTTGGAACTCCTGGGCCGTGCCGCGGTCTTCCCACAGCAGATGCTCCAGAACCGACTGATTGCGCCAGTGCTCATTAAAGAAATACCAGTCGGGGTCCACCGGGCGCTCGAGCTGCGACACATGCGTGAGCTTAAGCAGCCCATCGACAACCGTCAGTGGCGTATGGCGAATGCCCAGGGCGCTCTTGGGCTCCCCCGCATCGGCCTGCCACGGAACGACCGTGCCGCAATAGGCGCACTCAAAGCTGCGTTTAGCCTGGTGTGAGTACATAGGGCCGCCGCAGTTTTGGCATTTAATGGCAAACATCTCGTCCATGAATACGTCCTCCTTTGCACTGGGGCTGTCGACATTAAGTATGTCGGGCAGGTAAGCACGTGCCCATACCCATGTGGCCCAAAATCGAGCACCCAGGCTGACGAGAAGGCTCGCTCGTTAGCACCGGCAGACCATTACTGCATTTTCTGAGCATCGGTGCACAGCGCCTCCGCGCGAGCTACACTATCCCCTTAAACATGATTGTGAGGACGACCGCTATGCTATTTGTAAATCGGCTGGTACATACGCTTGTTCCCGGCAGCGAGGGCGAGCCGGTCGATACCTCCTGCCGCACCAACGCGGGCTTCGCCGCAAGCCTCATCTGCATTGGCCTCAACATCACTCTGTGCCTGGCCAAGGGCATCGCGGGCCTGCTCGCCGGCTCCGTCTCCCTCATCGCCGACGCTTTCAACAACCTCTCCGATGCCTCGAGCAACATCGTAAGCCTGCTCGGGTTCCGCCTTGCCAGCCGCCCGGCAGACGAAGGCCACCCCTATGGCCACGGCCGCTACGAGTACCTAGCCGGTCTGTTCGTCGCCGTCCTGGTTTGCGCCGTCGGCATCAACCTGATCCTCGAGTCGGTCACCAAGATCATCAAGCCCTCCCCCACCGCCTACACGCTGGTCTCCCTAGCCGCTCTCGTCTTGTCCATGCTCGTCAAATTCTGGATGGCCGCATTCAACCGCGCGCTGGGCAACCGTATCGATTCCGAAACACTCATTGCCACAGCACAGGACTCCAAAAACGACGTCATCACCTCGGGTTCGGTCTTGATGGCGGCGCTTATTTCGCAGACGACCGGCTTTGACCTCGATGGCTGGGCAGGCCTGGGTGTGGGCATCTTCATCTGCATCAGCGGCATGGGTCTAGTGCGCGACGCCATCAGCCCGTTGCTGGGACAAGCGCCCGACCCCAAGCTCGTTCAGGCAATCCGCGACAAGATCATGTCCTATCCGCAGGTCTTGGGCACACACGACCTGATGGTGCACGACTACGGCCCCGGTCGTCAGTTTGCCAGCGCCCACGTGGAGATGCCCGGCGAGGGCGACGCATTTGAGCACCACGAGATTTTGGACACCATCGAGCACGACATCAAGCGCCAGATGGGCATCGGCATCACGTTGCACTGTGACCCCATCGCCACCACCGGCGACGACCTGCGCGGCTGGGTCAAGCGCGGCATCATGCAGATCGACCCCGCGCTCTCCATCCACGACCTGCACGAGCACGACGGGTTCGTTTCGTTTGACCTTGTGCGTCCCGACGGCTTTGACATATCCGACGAGGAGCTGCTGGAGCTCGTCACGCGCATCGTGCACGAGCGCCGACCCAATGCCTCATGCGTCGTTACGTTTGACTCGGGCTTTAGCTCGCCCGAGCGTCCGGCCGAGCAACTGTAGCCCGCTTAACAGCTAGTTTCCCTGCGCGCCCGAGATGCCGTTTTGCAGTGCGTTCCAGGCATCCGTCGCCATATCACCCAGGTTCTGAGCGGTGTCGCCCAGGTTCTGCGCCGTGTCGCCCAGCTCTTGCGCTTTGTCTCCCAACTCCTGTGCCTTGTTGCTCAAGTCCTCCAGCGTATTGGAGCTCGAGCTGTCGGTACCGCTTTGGCCGTCGGGCGAGTTGCCCGAGCTATTCTTGTGCGTGAGTTGAATTTCGAGGTTGCCGCTGTCGTTATAGTAAGCAGAAGTAACGACCCAGTTGGCATCGATGACGGGCGTTGAGCCATCATCAGTCAGGACCACGGCATTCGAAAGATTGGCGCCGCGCGACTTGAGAAGTTTCTTGGCGTTGGACCAGTACTGCCCCGGGATATCGCTCAGATCGACGGTGCTAGACGAGGCGGACTCGGTTTGCTCGGCAGCGGTATCAGCCGTTGAACTCCCTCGCTTGTTGAGCATGCCCGACACAATGGCAAACACAACCGACAGCGCAAAGAAGATCGCCAGCACGATGAGGATCTTCTTGATCACGCTCGACGAACGCGACGGCTTCTTCTCCTCGTCCTCGCCATATTGCGGAATCGACTTGGGGTACTCGCGATACGGCTCGCGCGACTCGTAGCGAGGCTGCGCCGTGCGAGGCATATACGTCGTCTGCTGAGGCTGCGGAATGGGATTCTGCGGCAGGTCATCATAGGGATTCGGTGTCGAGGCGGCATAAGAATCCTGCGGCGCATAATCAAACGGGTCCGGAGCTGCGTTGCCATAGGGGCCTTGCGAAGATGCAGCATAAGAATCCTGCGCCGTGTCGCCATAGCCCATAACCCGGGTGGGCTCGGCAGAAGGCTGCGTCGCGGCGGGGTCGGTATAACCGCGGTTGGGAACAACGCGGGTCGCATCGGCGCTATCGCCAGCCTGCGCGGAACCGTAGCCGCCCATCACGGTTGTCTTGTCCTGATCCATGCAACGATTCCTTTCCGTCGCGCGTGAGCATCAAGTTATCCATGCATTCTACCCGCGCAAAAGCCTATGATGGGCAGAGCCCGTCGGTATCTACAAGACATGCGCGGGCCTAAGGATAAAAAAGCCCCGCCGGGCCTTGGTTGAACTGCGCCCCAAATCTTGGACGCCCTAAATAGCGACTAGGCCGCGAGGGCCTGATTCCGGAA
>DXMD01000006.1:0-21200 GCA_019414385.1 Collinsella sp.
ACGACGGCGCCATGAAGGAGCCGCGCCTGCTGCCCACCACGTTCCCCAACATCCTCGTCTCGGCCAACAAGGGCATCGGCGTCGCCATGGCATCCGATATCTGCGGTTTCAACCTCAACGAGGTCTGTACCGCCACAATGCATTACCTGCAGGATCCCGACTGCGACCTGCTTGAGTATATGCCCATGCCTGACTTCTCGACCGGCGGCGAAATTATCTACCGCCGCGAGGAGATGGAAAAGATCGTCGAGACCGGTCTGGGCAGCTTCCAGATCCGCTCCCGCTGGCGCTGGATTCCCGAAGAGCGCATCATCGAGGTCTACGAGATCCCCTACACCACCAAGACCGATGTCATTATCGAGCGCATCGTCAAGCTCTCCAAAGAGGGCAAGGTCAAGGAGATCGCAGACATTCGCGACGAGACCGACCTTTCGGGCCTGCGCATCGCTATCGACCTTAAGCGCGGCGTCGACCCCGACAAGCTCATGGCGAAGCTCTATCGCTCGACCACGCTGCAGGATTCGTTCTCGTGCAACTTCAACGTGCTCGTCGACGGCTATCCCCGCGTTATGGGCGTGCGCCAGATCCTGCACGAGTGGGTCAAGTGGCGTATTGAGTCCACGCGCCGCCGCATTAACTTTGACCTGGGCAAAAAGTCCGAGCGCCTGCACCTGCTGCACGGCCTTGAGGCAATCTTGCTCGATATCGACAAGGCGATCGCCATCATCCGCGGCACCAAGCTCGAGGCCGAGGTCGTGCCCAACCTTATGAAGGGTTTCGACATCGACGAGACCCAGGCCGAGTTTGTTGCCGAGCTCAAGCTCCGCAACATCAACGAGGAGTACATCCTCAACCGCACCAAGGACATTGCCAAGCTTGAGGGCGAGATTGCCGAACTTGAGGAGATCCTCTCCAGCGAGGAGAACATCAAGAAAGTCATCAGCGACGAGCTGGCCGCGGTCAACAAGAAGTACGTGATGCCACGTCGCACGGGTAGGATCGAGCCCCACGAGGTCATCGAGGTAAGCCTGGAGCCCGAGGTCGATGAATACCCGGTTACCATCATGCTCTCGCGCGATGGCTACCTTAAAAAGATGACGGACCGCGTGCTCAAGAAGGCCACCACGCTCAAGTACAAAGACGGTGATAAGCCCTTTATCGAGTTCCCGTCCTCCAACACCCACGAGCTGCTGGTCTTTACCAACAAGAGCCAGGTGTACAAGTGCAAGGTTGCGGCGTTTGAGGACACCAAGTCGGCCCAGCTGGGCTCGTACCTGCCGACCGATCTTGAGATGGAACCCGACGAGAGTGTCATCTGGGTCATCGACCCCGAGGACTACAAGGCTGACGTGCTGTTCGTCTTTGAGAACGGCCGCGTGGTCCGCGTCGCGCTTTCTGGATACGTCACCAAGACCAACCGCAAGCGCCTCAAGAACGCAATCTACGGCGGCAGCAAGCTGCTGTATGCCCAGGTGCTCAAGGAAGACCGCGACCTCGCGCTGGTCTCGAGCGACTACCGCCTGATGAACTTCAACACGTCTCTGCTCAAGACCAAGACGACCACCAACACGCAAGGCGTCCAGGCTTTCACGGCCAAGAAGGGCCGCTCGGTCACCACCGTCGGCACGACCGAGGAGATTCTTGGCGCCGGCGTCTCGGCCGAGAAGTTCACCGCGCAGAGCCTGCCTTCTGCCGGTGCCCTCATGAAGGAAAACGACATGCCGAGCCTGTTTGACTAAAACAACGGTGGCCAAACTGTCATGGGCTTACAAAGCAGCGGGGCCCGGAGCGCAGCAACATCGCGCTCCGGGCCCCATGCATTACAGCAACATCATCCCTATAGACAAAATGTCGCATAAAGTGGAACAGACATAAGCCCATCATTCATTCCAAAGGGCTTAGTCGATAGTCTGATAAGGCGCACGCCCGGATGGGTCTTTTTAAGTGAGGACAGGCTTCGAGATCTTGTGTTCTCCCCTGCCTTGACTTCAATCGCAGACAAGCATCCCTGCTTCTCTACTACAAAGTCGATTTCCGCACGATTATCTCGCGCCCAATAATGCAGCGGATAGCCCATGGCTGAAAGCTGTTGGGCAACGTAGTTTTCGGTAAGTGCGCCCATGAATGTGCCGCCGATGCCGGCTAGAATATCGGCGCGTTGAGCACCGGCCTTGGAGACGAGCAGCCCTGTATCCGCCTGATAGATTTTAAAAGCAGAAGGGTTAACGAAGGCCTCTAAGGGGCTTTCGATCTGCCCGACTAGGCTGCAGCGCGCCACCGTACCCGACAATACAAGCCAATCGAGAGCATCTCCAAAGAGAGACGCATTGCCCCCCGCTCGCACTACCTTGTATTGAAATTTACGATTCTCTTTGGCAAGCTGCTGTGGAATGGAATCGAAGCACGCACGCGTCTTTGCGCTCAAGCGTTCATCAGCATATTTATTGGTGTCGGCGGAATATCCGTCGAGAATAATCCGATGCTTTTCGGCCACATCAATGATTGACTGATCATCGATGTACGTTTGGACCGCCTCGGGCATTCCGCCAACAACAAGATACTGTCGATAGAGCCCAAGCGCCTTTTCATGAAGGCTTGGCGCAAGAGGACCCATTATCTCGAATGATGAGCGTATCTCGTCGACCAGCTGATCGTGCCCCATCGCCCAGAGAAACTCCTCGAAATCGAGTGGAGTCATCTCAATCAAGTCGGTCTTTCCGACGGGGAACGAATACGACTGATGGTTAATGGCAACCCCAAGAAGCGACCCAGCAGCCGCAACGTAATACTCGGGAGCATCTTCGCAAAAGTATTTAAGGGAAGTGAGCGCTTCCTCGCATGCCTGGATCTCGTCAATGAACAGTAAGGTTTTGCCAGGCACGATACGCTGTCCCGTACGAGCCTCGATCGCGCGTACGATCGAATGAGGGTCAAGACCGCCCGAAAAATCCGCTCGCGCCGACCGGTCGTTCTCAAGATTAACGTAGACAACCGATTCGAAAAGATCCTGGGCGTACGTTCTGAGCAGATAGGTCTTGCCGCACTGGCGCACGCCTTTGACCAGCAAAGGTTTTCTATCAGCTCTGTCTCGCCATTCCCTAAGGAGCTCGTCTGCCTTGCGACGCATACGCAACCTTCCCTCATGAACTTCTGTTTGACAATATTTTAACGCGGATTAATTTGTTTTCAGTTATTTTTCTGCGTTTAAAAATGTTCTATACGGCACTTGAGGGAATACACCCCTATCTCTTGGTAAGGATAGCAAGCATTTCCACCAACGCTGATTGCCATGCGTTCTTCTTGCCCTTAGGCGAGCTTGCGAGCGAGCTCTCGCACCTCTTCCAGCTTGGGCGACGATGCCATGCTGTCGCGCTCGGTCATACCGCTGATGGTGACAATGCCCTGGTCCTCCCACTTGCAGTATGCGCAGGCCGACTTGTACATAGCGATAGCCGCATCATAGACGCCCTCGCTGTGGCTATCGAGCAAAAGAGCCGTCTTGGTGAACGGGAAGCCCGTAGCACCGAAGGCGTACAGACGGTCAATGACGGCCTTCTCCTGCGCGGTGATATCGAACCAGTAGATAGGCGATGCTAAGACGACCATATCTGCGTCTTTCAGCGACTCGATCACGTCGGCCATGTCATCCTTCTGCACGCAGACGCCCTCATGGGTAAAGCAGTACTGGCATCCCAGACAACCAGCGATCTTTTTGCCGGCAACGCGGATAACCTCGACCGTATGGCCGGCCTCGCGCGCGGTCTCGGCAAACGCCTCGACCATGGTATCGGTATTGGCACCCTTGCGCGGGCTACCACTCAATACAACGGCATTCATAGAAATCCCCCTCCTTCATGCCGCAGGCGCACGGCATGTTTTCTTGTAACCAAAACGAATGGAGTTAATCAATCGCCAGCAGGCCATATCTCTTGTTCAAGTTCCCTAAAGAAGCTCAAGACGATTACGATTGCTTTATACAACATCGAAAATCAAAGAGGGACCATAGCAACGTCGCCTGCCTGAAATGGCACGCGGTCAAGATGAGCAACAGGAATCGTGACGAGCCGATACCGCCCGCATGCCCCCTTTGGAATAGGCGCTGAGCAGCTCCTGGGCGTGGGCAAACTCGGGCCCCCGCCTCCAACCGAGCAGGCGGTTGACCGCGAGATTTCCCTGGACGTTGTGGACAAAGAGCAGATAGGCGTCCTCGCGCGAAAGCCCAGTCTCCTCCATGATCGAGGGAACCATCTGCTCGGCGCCGCGCTCGACGACGCGCTGTGCCACCCGGGCGTACGCATCGTCATCCGAGTAGAGCAGATAATAGTCATCATTTGCCGGCGGACGCTGGCAGAGGGCACCCGCCTCCGTTCCCTCGAGCGGCGGCACCGCCGCCAAGGCCTTGTCGATAAGCGCGTCGAGCAGGGCGAACTTGTCCTCGTAGTGTAGATAGAACGTGCCGCGGTTGATATCGGCGCGGCGGCAGATATCCGCTACCGTCATCTTCGCGAAGCCGACCTCGGCCAGCAGCGCGAAGAACGCCTCCCGTATGACCGAGAGCGTATAGCGTCGGCGACGATCGATCTTCCCCGCTTCCATTACCCCTCCAATTGCAACGCTCGACAATGCCCGGCAAACGCTCGTTTATCGACAGCAGGCCGAAGCTGTTCATTGCTCTTAAGCAAATCGACATGGATACTTTTTATCAACACCTGTTCATTGTAGTTGAAAGAGAGTATCAAGTGACTCTATACGAGCGGCTCGTTATCGAACTCACCAACCAATCGTTTTCCCTTCAGGCCGCCTACCGCAGCGGCGGCACGCCCTATGAGCTGAGTGACTGCGAGCCCGAGCCCTACGGCCAGCAAATCATGGACTTCGCCCGCATGATCGAGGAAGCCGATTGCGTGCTGGTAGGCGGGGCCTCCGGGCTCTCCGCGGCGGGCGGCGGCGACTTCTACTACGAGGACAACGCGACCTATCGCAGGCATTTCGGCAAATTCGCCGAGCGCTACGGTTTCAGGGGCGCTTTTGAGGGGTCGTTCTACCACTGGCCCACCGCCGAGGCGCGCTGGGGATACCTCGCCACCTTCCTCGATACCACGCTCAACGCCCCGCTGCGCAAGCCCTACAAGGACCTTGACGCCATTCTTGCCAAAAAGGACTTCTTCGTTCTCACCACGAACCAGGACACGCAGTTCACGAAAATCTACCCCTGGGAGAAGGTGGCCGAAATCCAAGGCGACCACCGCTTCTTCCAGTGCTCCCGCTGCTGCACCGACGAGGTGTGGGACGCGGTCGAGCCGGTCTCCCGCATGGTAGAGGCTATGGGAGACGGCCTGGAGGTTCCGGCAGAGCTCGTGCCGCGCTGCCCGCACTGCGGGGCAGAAGCGTTCCCCTGGGTTCGCGGCTACGGCAACTTCCTGCAGGGCGAGCTCTACGAGGAGCAGTACCGCAAGGTGTCCGACTGGCTCGACGCGCATGCGCGGCAGAGGATCCTTTTCCTCGAGCTGGGTGTGGGCCGCATGACGCCCGCGTTTATCCAGGAGCCGTTCTGGGCCCTCACGGCGCAGTTACCGCAGGCCAGCTACATCGCCGTGAACAACAAGACGCAGTTTCTCCCCCGCGCGATCGAGGATCGGGGCCTCGCCGTTCGCGCCGACATCGCCGACGTACTCGCCGACGTGCGCAAGACGCTGGGGAGGTAGTGCATGGAGACGGCGAAAGCAGTTCGCATAGGCAGGGCGCTTTCCGAGGCGGATCTTGTCATCATCGGCGCCAGCAACGGGCTCGACATGGCAGAGGGGCTCAACCTCTTCTGCGCCGATGCTCATTTCCGAGAGGCGTACGGGGACCTCGCCCAGGCAGACGACATCGGCTGCATACTGCAGGGGCTCGCTTCCCCGGATGCCAGCGTGCGACGCCGATGGGCCGAGCGGTTTCATCAAAAGGAGTATCTAGAGTATAAGCCTAGCCCGCTCATGAACACGCTGCGGCGTCTTACGGAGCACGCCGATGCCTTTGTGATCACCTGTAATATCGACGGGCATTTTGCGCGCGCAGGGTTCGACGAGAACCGCGTGCTCGAGACGGAGGGGAACACGCGGACATCGATCGACGAGCTGCGTCTCGCTCATCCAGACGTCATCGCCACGGCACAGATCGAGGAACTCGAGCGCCTTGTGCAAGCCCATCGCAACGACAGGGTTGCCATCCTCGAACTTGGCGTGGGACTGCGCAACGGCGTCATAAAGCGCATGCTCACTCAGATCGCGAACGTCTGCGAGCACGCCGCCTACATCGTGTTCAACTACAGCCAGGCCATGGCGCCCGACGCATCGTGCGAGACGATTCTCATTGACGGCGATATGGCCCCGGCTTTCGAGGAGATCGCCCGATGCCGCCCCTAGAAAGAGATGCACATAAACTTCGAAGCCTTATCGACGATGCCGACGCCATCATCGTCGGCATCGGCTCGGGCATGTCGAGCGCCGCCGGGTTCAACCATTACAACCGCGCGGGCATGGCGCGCGCAGGAATGGCGGACTGGCAGCAAGCCTTTGGCTTCAAGAGTCTTTTTGACGGCTTCTACCACCTCTACCCCAGCCTCGAGCAGCAATGGGCCTACTACGCGCGATACATCGACTTCATGCTGCGCGAGCCGACATCGCAGCCCTATCTCGACCTACGGTCCCTCATCGGCCATAAGGACTACTTCATCCTGAGCACCAATGTGGACACCCAGGTCGAGAAGACGTTTCCCGCCGAGAGAGCCTGTAACTTTCAGGGGAGCTTCGCATACCTTCAATGCAAGCAGCCATGCTGCGACGAGCTCTTCGACGCGAGTCCCTACGTCGAGCGCATGCTCACGGGCATGGCGGGGTTCGAGGTCCGCAGCGAAGATGTTCCCCGATGCCCGCACTGTGGCTGGCAGCTTGTGCCGTGGGTGCGCGACGACACGTTTCTGCAGGGTGCGACATGGCGCGAGAGCCTCGGACGATATGAGCGCTTCGTGTGCGAGCGCGGTAGTAGCCGCGTGCTGTTGTTGGAGCTCGGCGTGGGCGAGATGACCCCTGGCATCATCACGCTCCCGTTCTGGAGCATGACCTCAAAGCTGCCGGATGCGCACCTGCTAAGCGTAAACATCTCAGGCGACTCGGCTCCGTTGCAGCTCGGGAGCAAGGCGGAGGCGATCCAGGCCGATTTGGGCGCCCTGCTCTCGGCGGCACGGACGGCGAATGTACTTAAGCCTCCTTGTTAGTCGCTTTAAAGTATTGCTCGTCGTCCTCGGGCTCCAACCACTCGTTGGAGGTCTCCTCACCCGGAACCTCCAGCGCAAGATGGGAGAACCAGCTCTCGGGCGCGGCTCCGTGCCAATGTTTCACACCCGGGGGGATGTTGACCACGTCGCCGGGGCACAGCTTCATTGGAGCCAGCAGATCGATTCAACGAACACACCCTCCCGGGCATAGGGCCTATGTCTCGTACGGGCAATGAGCGCCTTCGGGAACGCATCCCTGATTGACAGAAGCGACGCGAGCTCCCTCTCGAGCGTCGAATCGGCGCTGACGTCGTCGCTCACCTGTATGTAGACGGGCTCCGACCCCCCCTCGCGACGAAGTCGACCCCTTCTGGTACAGCTTTCCGACATAGGGTTTGAGAAAGCATAGGGAGAAGAACGTAATCGGTAATCTGACTCTGCAAATTATTACCGGGGAGCGTCATTAATTATCCCAAAAATGTTGACAGACAACTCGAGTCAGATGAGTTAGAAAGAGTTAACATGTCGTTGTGAGGATGAAATCATGAGAAACAGTCAAGATTTTTGGGATAAAAACGCCGGGCGGTACGACTGCTTCATGCGCAAGGACGCAGCGGCTTACAAGCGGCTGCGTCCTTGCGGCGCAGGAAAAACCGTGCTGAAAGCCTCGTTCCCGTTGGCTTACGCAGAGTGCGTGAAATCAAAGGAACTATGACATGAAAGAAAAGATCAGGCTCTCCGGCGTGCCGGAGACCATGCTGCAAACCGTTTATGCACGAGCAAAAGAGAGTCGGGGACGCGGCGCCATTCACGATGCGAAAGCGGCGGGAATCATTGAGAAGCTGGACTACGATTATTCCCTTGCCGACAAGGATGCCGCCATGTACAGCGGAGTTATTGCCCGCACCATTGTGCTGGATCGCCTGACGGAGGGCATGGCGGCGTTTTCACCGATCTATAAGCTGCTAGGCAAGCTGCCTGCCGTGCGGAACATTTCCAATAAAATCATCACTCTGGAAAAGGAGTGACGCAAAAATGTCATTCTTCGAAAATACCCGCAAGCCTGTAGGCCTTGGTGGCAGAATCATGGTTTCCATGATGAATCTTGGGCATGCACCTGTGGCAACATGGGGACTTAAATTCCTGCATCTCTCACCGGATACCAAAGTGCTGGACTGCGGCTGCGGCGGCGGGGCAAACATCAAGAGATTGCTGAAGAACTGCCCACAAGGGATTGTCGAGGGCATTGATTATTCCGAAATCAGCGTGGAGAAGGCCCGAAAGCTGAATCAGCGCGCCATTCGGGACGGACGCTGCACCGTATGGCAGGGCAGTGTGACACAAATGGGTTTTACGGATGCGTCCTTTGATGTGGTCACAGCCTTCGAAACGGTCTATTTCTGGCAGGATCTGCCGAAGTGCTTTCAGGAAGTCTACCGGGTGCTGAAGCCCGGCGGGACGTTCCTGATCTGCAATGAAAGCAACGGGGATACAAACAAAGACAAAAAGTGGACGGATATCATTGGCGGCATGACCATCTATAAAGATACCGAGCTGAAGGCACATTTGGAGCAGGCCGGATTTAATGACATCCAGATTCATAAGACGAAAAGCCGGCTGTGTATGACGGGGAGAAAACACCATCAACACTGAGAAGGCGCTGCTTGCGGACGGACAGATTCTCGACATCGACGGCATTGAAGCCGAGTGCTTTCAGGCTCCCGGTCATACCGGTTGGACGAACAATTTCAGCTTTGCCTTTGCTCACAAGAACAAGCTGTACTTGCCGCTTGAGAAGCGCGTGCCCGACCCCACCGCGCCTTTATGATGCCAACGACGAATCGGACAACATGGAGGAAGCGACGAGGACCGGGCATCTTCAGGGTACATGCAGATCGTAAGGATCGGATTTGAAGGGAAGCAATGAAGCACCTGCACTTTGATGTGGAGACCTCCGGCTTCTACGGCGCGTATTGGCCGTGCGCCGATGATTCGAGCTGCGCGGTGATCACCATGATCGGGGACGATCCGGAGGATCGGCTTGCCCGCTCGGCTGCAAAATGGCTTTGTGCTCACGGCACCCACTTCGTTTTCCCTGAGGGAATGCTGGAAATCATGCTGCCGGTTGGCTCCGGCCTGTTTGTAAAGCTGGCGTTTCAGGCGGCAAAAAAAATATTCCAAGGAGTGCAGCCAAACCCGGAAAGACATTGAGAAGCGGATGAACCGGACTCTGGCAGAATGGAAAGGAGCGAAGTGAGATGCGTTGGATGGGAATGCCCGTGGCCATGTGGGCAGTCTTTGCGAAGTCCTTTCAAGCGCAGCTGACGGCGGTGCTGGGCTACGACCCGGACACCGCACGTAAGATCACGGAAAAGGCCAAGCCGAAGTACCGTGAGATCATCGCAAAGCTGCCCGAATTTGAAAAAGGTGATCGGTTCAGCATGAACATCATTGGCTGCGCCATGCTGGGGGCGTTTGTCCTCTCCATGCCACGCCGTCCCGATGTGGAAAGCCTTACCGACTACTATGAGAAAGCTCAGATGACGCTGCTGATGAAATGGTTCTGCCGCCAAAGTGGCAAGTCGAAGTTCACGCCCAAGGATATTGCCGGAATGAAGGCCACTGCCACTCTGAAAGCCGCTGACCGCAACCCGTATTCGTGGAATATGGACTTCATCGAGTACCCGAACGGCAGCGGCTATGAGGGGCGCTTTACAAAGTGCGGCATCTGCACACTGATGAAAGAGCTGGGACTTTATGACCTGACACCCGCCATGTGCCATTTGGACTACACCATGAGCGAAGCGGGCGGCGTGACGGATTTTGTGCGCGAGTATACCCTGGCCTCCGGCGGGCCCTACTGCGACTGCGGGTACAAAAAGAAACGGATATGAGAAAGGCGACCAACTTCATGAGCCAAACCGTTTACGGCATCCTGATCCCCTTTCTCGGTACGGCGCTGGGCGCGGCCTGCGTATTCTTTATGCGCAGACAACTCAGCGACATCCTGCAGCGCATTTTGACCGGCTTTGCCGCAGGTGTGATGGTGGCAGCCTCTGTGTGGAGTCTGCTGATTCCTGCGATGGAACAGGCAGCATGGATGGGAAATCTCTCGTTTGTTCCGGCGTTTGTCGGATTCTGGATCGGCATTCTGTTCCTTCTGGGACTGGATCACCTGATTCCCCACCTCCATGCTAAAAGCAACCAGGCAGAGGGGCCGAAAAGTCAACTCAAAAAAACGACCATGATGGTGCTGGCTGTGACGCTTCACAATATCCCGGAGGGAATGGCCGTAGGGGTCGTCTACGCGGGGGTCCTCTCTGGCAGCGCACAAATCACGGCAACCGGCGCTCTGGCGCTGTCCATTGGCATTGCCATTCAAAACTTTCCGGAGGGGGCCATCATCTCCATGCCGCTCCGGGCAGAGGGCGAGAGCAAGGGACGGGCGTTTGTTGGCGGTGTGCTTTCCGGCATCGTAGAGCCGATCGGGGCTGTGCTGACCATTCTTGGCGCAGGGCTAATCGTCCCGGCCCTCCCGTATTTGCTGAGCTTTGCCGCAGGTGCAATGCTTTATGTGGTAGTCGAGGAGCTGATTCCGGAAATGTCCCAAGGCAAGCATTCCAACCTTGGCACGCTTGCCTTTGCCGTGGGCTTCAGCATCATGATGGCGCTGGACGTAGCGCTGGGATAAACCGAGCGCCTAACCATCACCACCGCCATCGCCGACGGAATGCCCACCTGGACTATGCGCATATCAAAAGTCCAAATAGGAAGCATATCTATGTTGTCTTCCCGACCGGACGGATAGGCACATCCGGCATGGCATCAATCGCGCGGATCGCATCCCGACACAGGACGCGATCCGCGCCGGAACAGAAGATCAGTTCTCCAGCGGCTGCATGATCTCCAGTATGATCCCGTCGGGATCCCGAAGGTAGAAGGCCTTGCTCCGGCCAAAGCCCTCCTGCCTAAAATCAAATTCCTGGGGAGAGGAAAAGCACTCCACACCCTGCTCCACCAGTTTTTGATAGGCCCTGTCGGCATCCTCCGTGTAGAAGCAAAGCTCCGAAATGGAGGTGGTGAAGAGGTCCATGGGGATGCGCAGAACATCATCATTCACGAACTGGATGAGCTCCACCGGCGGCATATGCAGCTGATCCGAGCCGTTCAGATAAGCAACCCGGGCCTTGCAGTTTTCCCGCCTGAATATCGCCTCCGTCTCCTTTCCCTCCATCAGGATCTCCCCCTGATACCGAAGGCCCAGCACATCCCGATAAAACGTCACGGAACGGTCCAGGTCGCTGACGGTCAATCCGACATGATAGATTTGTCCAATCATAGGCTCCTCCTCGTTAGTTGTTTTCCGTTGACTCAACAAAGGCGTGAATCAGGAAGACAGGCCCGGCTGATATCATCGCATTTACCCACCACGGTCGCTAGCGGTTTTGTTATCGCTCTCGTACAAAGCTAAACTCAGGGCTTTGAGTTTTAGCCTCTATCTCAAAGGGCACGGCAACTTCCGAGCAACAGAGGACGAGAACGCTTTCATGAGCTCGGACTTGCCGGAGCGGCGCATCCCCGTGATCACCTTGATGTCCCGGGTGCCCTCGAGCGCCCAGAGTCATTTCATGTACGCGTCGCGGTCTACCCATGCCATCATCCGCTCCTTCTCGGTTTCGAAACTCGAATAGTTTTATAGTTTCGAAACTGAGAAGGCGATGCGCCATCGGTCCGGGCAAATGCGTGCCGAAAGACTGGACAACCTGTGCAATTATCGCCGGCCCGCAATTGCGAGCACTCGGAGCGCGCGGCGTCACTCGCTTCGCTAAATCAACTTGATGGGATGACGGATCACGGTCTTGAGCTTCTCCGGCGCGCACTTGCGCGGGTCGGAGAGGTAGATCTCGTGATGGAGGCGGGATTCGGAGAAGTCGGGGGCATAGCCCTGCTCCGCCGCGAATGCGCGCATGGCGTCTATGGTCGCCGGCTCGCCGTCGTAGGGCCCGGTGTGCATGCATTGAACGCAAAGGCCCTCGTCGACCCTCAGCAGCTCGACCGCCGAGAAGTCCAGCTTCTTTTTGGCGGCGGCTTCCGAAACGGCCCAGTCGAAGTCCTCGCGAGTGACGAAGTCGGGCAGGCGGATGCATGAGATGAAGCTGAAGTCGTCCTTCCGCGCATAATCGATCTCGCCATCGGCGCGGTCTTGCCACCAGAAGCCCTCGAGCGGCGGCACGACGAAGTCGAAATAGCCCTCGATTTCCCGCGGGCCCTTCTTCGACATCTTGATGGTATAGACGACGCCGTAGAGCAGCGGGCGCGGCTTCGGAAGAAACCGCGCCCGCTGGCAGACATTATATCATAGAGCCGAACGTCTGTTCTACTCCTACTCGATGGCTTCGGTTCTGTCGTCCCGTCACTCCAGTTGCACCCAGTTTTCGGTTCCGTCTCGAGCCGAGTGCCGCCAGGTAACGCCATGTCGTGTTTCGTCGGCTTCGGGGACAAAAGTTGGGACAACCTCAAAAACTTTTTTCAAACTCAGGGCATTGAGTTTTTGTTTTTGTCCCAAAGGAGCTTCCGGCCGTGATTCGGGTGCCCGATTGGGCGGAATCGCCCGTTTCTGAAACTCAACCGCAGCATCACGCGCAAGCCACTCGCAACAACTGCAAATGATTGGTCGCGGGCGGCTTCCAACGCGATTCCAAAGCCGCAGGTCAGGCGACTGCGCTGCTGACAGGGAAAGGGAGTCGTATCGGGCGGCTTGCCCATGAGTCGACGATGAGGCCTCCACCGAATGTCGAGAACATGCTGGTAAAATACGCAATACTTTTTATGACAGGAGACCGAGCATGGCCGAACCCCACGATAGGAAGCCGATCCTCACGATCGAGCAGCAGATAGAGCACCTCAAGCAGAAGGGCGTAGCCTTCGAGCTGTGTTCCGAGGAAGAGGCCGCGGACTACCTGCGCGACAAGTGTAACTTCTTCAAGCTCGCATCCTACCGCAAACTCTTCTCGAAATACGAGGGAGGCCCGCGCGACGGCCGCTACGTAGACCTCGACTTCGGCCAGCTGCGCCTGCTTGCGGCGCTCGACCAGGAGCTGCGCCACGCCCTGCTCGACATCGAGCACTTCCAGAAGGTGACACTGCTTCGCGAGATGGAGGACCGCGGAGAGGACGGCTACGCCATCGTGGCCGACTACATGGCATCGCTTACCACCGCAAACAGGGAGTACCGCCTGCGCGAGCTCAAGATGAGCGGCCGCAGCCCCTACAGCTCGAGCCTCTACGCGAAGTACTCCGGCGACATGCCTGCCTGGGCCTTCCTTGAACTCACCTCGTTCGGCACCCTCATCGACTTCGTGCGCTTCTGCGCCAGGCGATGGGGCGACAGGCGCCTCGAGGCCTCCCACTACGACCTCAAGCGCGTGAAGTCCGTCCGCAACTGCGCCGCGCACGGCTCGTGCCTGATCAACTGCTTCGCCGAGAGGGGCGCCGCCCGGGGCTCGGCGTCCAGCGGCGTCTCCCGAAGGGTCGCCGCCGTGGGAATTCCCAAGGCGACCAGGAGGAAGTGGATGGGGAACACGGCCATGCAGGAGGTCGCGACCGTGCTCGTGGCGCACTCCGGCTTGGTACCCGAGGGCTCCTCACGCTCGCGCGCCGCATCCGAGCTCGCCGAGATGTTCGCCAGGGCCGACGGCGAAACCGAGGCGCTGCCCGACAAGGGGCCCGACGCCGCAGCTCGCTCCGCGCTCGAGTTCCTTCGCAGGTTGACAGAATCGCTCGGGTTGGTAGAATAGCCTGCAGATAGCAAAACCTTCACGGTTTTAGGGGCGGACTTGCGCAAGCGACTCTGCCCTATTTTTATATTCACTCGCTATAGGAGACGGGTGATACCTGGGTCAATGACAGAACTGAGAAGCCCGGAACAATGGAGCCAGTTAGAAACCCTCGGGTTTGCGGGGCGGGATCGTGAGAGCGATTCTGCCCTATTTTTTTCCTCCGTCTGCCCCAAACCAAGTAGTTCGAAGATAGCCTGTAGGTGTCCTCGTGGGCGCCTTTTATTTTCAGGGAATCGGCCGCTTCATGAACGAGCGACCGGCTTGACCTAGATCGAACCGCCTTCATCTCCGTCTAGGCGCCGGCAATCAACATCGTAAATCCGCGCGTGCTATAATGCGGGCATCAGAGATGAAAACACAGTCCCCGTCGGGTAGTCGTGGGCGTGCGGGAGTCCGCATCAGTAACCTGCCTCCTTGGTTGTCCCTTCTCTGCATGGTCATCTACATAAAGGAGGAACCAACCATGCAGATCAGCGTGTCATCCACCCTGACCGTATATCATGACGGCCAATTCTGGGTCGGGCTGGCGGAGCATGTCGAGGACGGCAGATACGGCGTCGTCCGCATCGTCTTCGGTGCAGAACCGTCCAATGAGGAAATCCTGCAATTCGTTACAAGCAAATGGGCGAAGCTCTCGTTCTTCGGTGACGAGGCCACGGAAACAAGCAAGCCCGCGAAGAATCCCAAGCGACGCGCTCGCGAGGCAGCGAAAGCCCTTAAGCGGCCCGCGGTGAGCACCAAGGCACAACAGGCGCTCGCAGCACAGCGGGAAGCGATGAAGCGGGAATCGGCCCGCGCAAGAAGCCAGTGTCGCGCGGATGAGGCGGAGGCGCGCTTCGAGCAGCGGAAGCTGAAGCGCAAGCAGAAGCATCGAGGGCATTGATACCGCCATCGACCCATATATAGCAGCAGGCGTAGCTTCGATTGAAACTACGCCTGCCACCTGGTGCTATAACGTTATACAGAACGTGTGTTCTACTCCCACTCGATGGTCGCGGGCGGCTTGGACGTAATGTCGTAGCAGACGCGGTTGGCGCCAGGGACCTCGGCAACGATGCGGCCGGAGATGCGGGCCAGGACGTCGTAGGGCAGCTTGGCCCAGTCAGCGGTCATGGCATCGCTGGACTCGACGGCGCGCAGGATGATTGGGCGCTGATAAGTGCGCTCGTCACCCATAACACCAACGGACTTAATGTCGGGCAGAACCGCAAAGTACTGCCAGCAGCTGTGCTCGGAGTTGCGCTCGCCGGTCTGCTCAAACAGGCGCTGGTTGTAGGTGTCGAGCTCCTCGCGCACGATGGCGTCGGCGTTCTTGAGGATCTCGAGCTTCTCCTTGTCGACCGCACCGATGATGCGGATGGCCAGGCCCGGGCCCGGGAAGGGCTGACGGAACACGATGTGACCCGGCAGGCCCAGCGCCAGGCCAAGCGCGCGGACCTCGTCCTTAAAGAAGTGATCGAGCGGCTCGATAAGGTCGAAGTGCACGCCCTCGGGGAACGGAATCAGGTTGTGGTGGCTCTTGATGGTGGCCGTCTTGCCGCCCGTCTTGCGAGCGCCGGACTCGATGATGTCGGGGTAGATGGTGCCCTGAGCCAGGTACTTGACCGGCTTGCCATCGGTCTCGAGCTGCTGCGCCACGGCGAAGAACTCTTTCCAGAACTGCGTACCGATGATGCGGCGCTTCTCCTCGGGCTCGGTCACGCCGGCCAGAAGCTCGGCATAACGGTCCTCGGCGTGGACGTGGATAAAGTCGACGTCAAACTGCTTGGTGAAGACCTCCTCCACCTGCTCGGGCTCACCCTTGCGCAGCAGACCGTGGTTGATGAACACGCAGGTCATCTGCTTGCCCACGGCGCGGGCGCCCAGCGCAGCCACGACGGAGGAGTCGACACCACCGGACAGGGCCAGAATCACGCGGTCGTCGCCGACCTTCTCGCGGAACTCAGCCGTCATGGTCTCGACCAGGTTGTCCATGCTCCAGTTGGGCTCCAGGCCGCAGATCTCAAACAGGAAGTTGCTCAGCAGCTGCTGACCGTACTCGGAGTGCTTGACCTCGGGGTGGAACTGCGTGGTGAAGATCTTGCGCTCGACGCACTCCATGGCGGCAACCGGGCACACGTCGGTGCTGGCGGTAACGGTAAAGCCCTCGGGCACCTCGGACACGGCGTCGCGGTGGCTCATCCACACGGTCTGCTCCATGGGCGTGGAGTTAAAGAGCTTGGCGCCGGCCGTACGCGTGATGGTGGCGCGGCCGTATTCGCCCACCTCGGAGTGGCCGACCTTGCCGCCGAGCGTCACGGCCGTGATCTGATGGCCGTAGCAAAAGCCCAGGACGGGAAGGCCCAGGTCAAAGATGGCAGGATCGATGGACGGAGCGTCCTCGGCATACACGGAGGCCGGGCCGCCGGAAAGGATGAGCGCAGAGGCGTTCATCTCGCGAATCTCGTCGGCCGAGATGTCGCAGGGAACGATCTCAGAATACACGTTGAGGTCGCGGACGCGACGGGCAATGAGCTGACCGTACTGCGCACCAAAGTCGAGTACGAGGACCTTTGCGGAAGCCTTTTGATCCATGGTTTCCCCCTCTTGTTGGCGGGGAGCCGGTGCCCACCCGCGTGAATGAACGAAAATAGCTTTCATAGTGTACACGTTATATGGGGTTTCTCGTCCCTCGCAGCCATCAGCGCACGGCAAACGCACGACCGGGGCCCTATTTGACGGCGATTGAAGTATTACCAAACGTTACAGATGATGTAATACGTTTGAACTTTGGACGCCCTGTGCCACAATACTGCCGAACGACTCCGCCTCTGCGGCGGCAAATACGATAGGAATACCAGCATGAAGCGCATCCTTCTCATCGCCACGGGCGGCACCATCGCATCGACCGAGGACGGCAACGGCCTCTCCCCCGCCCTGACCGGTGAGGAGCTCGCCCAGAGCGTCCCCGAGATCTCGGGCCTCTGCGAGCTCGACGTCGTGCAGCCCATGAACATCGACAGCACCAATATGCGCCCCAGTGACTGGATGCGTATCCGCGACGTCATCGTCGAGGGTTATGCCGACCACGACGGCTTTGTGATTCTGCACGGCACCGACACCATGAGCTACACCGCGGCGGCGCTTTCCTATCTGATTCAGGACAGCCCCAAGCCTATCGTACTCACCGGCTCGCAAAAGCCCATGGGCAATCCCTTTACCGACGCCAAGCTCAACCTGTACCAGAGCCTGCTCTATGCGCTCGACGAGCACTCGCACGACGTCTCAATCGTGTTTGGCGGCGTAGCCATTGCCGGTACGCGCGCCCGCAAACAGCGCACCATGAGCTTTAACGCGTTCATTAGCGTCAACTATCCGCCCATCGCCTATATCCGCAACGACCGCATCGTGCGCAACGGGCTTCACGGCACGCATCAGGGCGAAAACCCGGTGCGTTTCTACGACAGCATCGACCCGCGCGTATTTGTACTCAAGCTCACGCCCGGCGTAAACCCGGGCATCCTCGACGCCCTTGCCGATAGCTACGACGCTGTAATCCTTGAGACCTTTGGCATTGGCGGTATCCCCGAGTTTGGCGAGTCGGGCGAGTCGTTCCAAGAGGCGATTTTCCGCTGGGTCGATTCGGGCCGCACCGTCGTTATGACCACGCAGGTCCCCGAAGAGGGCCTTGACCTGGGTGTTTATGAGGTCGGCCGTGCCTACGCCGATCATCCGGGCATTTTGCGCGGCGACGATATGACAACCGAGACGCTCGTGGCCAAAACCATGTGGGCACTCGGCCAGTCACGCGATGCCGCCGAGATCCAGCGCCTGTTCTACAGCCAAGTCAACCACGACCGCATCCCGATGGCGTAATTCAGTTATCGACGGGTATCCCCTATTCGATCCCCTCGAGAAGCTCTGACACCGTCATGCCGAGTGCGGGCGCGATCTTAAATAGAACCTTGAGCGTGAAATTTGCCGTCCCATCTTCGATTCTGTCGAGATAGGGACGGCTGATTCCTGCTGCCACACAAAAATCGACCTTGGAGATACCAAGGTCCTTGCGCGTCTGCTCGACTCGCTTGCCAAGAATCTGTTTCGCACGTTCGTCCATGCAGCCGAGTTTGAAATGGAGCTGAACAAAAACGTAAACTATAGTTTACGTTTTGCCGAATACACAGGAGTTTTCTATGTCGGGTTCTTCGGTCCGCATGCACCGAACTACGCTTCGCACAAACAGCGCACCGCCCAAGCTCGTCGTTGTTGAAGCTGAATGCCTTTCGCCCGATGAGCGCACAGCATTTGCATTGCTATCAAGTCGCGTCGCCGCCGTTCTGGTCCCTTGCCCGGCGCAAGGTGAACTTGCCATCCAATGCCAAGCGCACAGCTGCTCGCTCAATCAGGCTGCCGTAATCGCAACCAGCCAACGCGGTCTGCCCCTTCTCCTGGAAGCCGGTATCGCGCTCGCCCTTCGCGGCGCCGGATACGAAAACGAGGCCGCCGCCGACATGGTCTTTAAACCACGATCGAGCGGCGGCCTCGCAGCAGCCATTGAATATATGTGCAGACTCGTTGCTTAAAAGGACAAGCTAGAAACCAAGGCCAAAGCCCGTTCCGGTAATCGCCGAGTACATAAAGTAAACGTTGACCACGTTGAGGAACACACCCGTGATGCAACCGTTGCGCAGGTAGCGCTCGCACACGATGCGCGCCATGGCGGCGGAGTCATCATTGTTCTTTGCCTGGCGTCCCGCCGTAAAATACGTCGCCACGCTCAGCAGCAAGTTGAGCACCGGCAGCGCCAGCAACTCGTAGCTCTTGCCCCAGCGCGTCGCCTCGCCGGCGGCATTAAACTTTGTTGCCACCTCGGGACCAATGTTGGGGATAACACACGCTGCGACCACCAGCGGAATCACCGCAAGCACGAGCAGCGCAATACCCATGTAGCCGGCTTTTTTGCCATATTTAAACATGTGCGTCGTCCTTACACGTTAAAGCGGAAGTGCACGACGTCGCCATCGGCCATGACATAGTCCTTGCCCTCAATACGCAGCTTGCCGGCGGCCTTGGCGCCCTGCTCTCCGCCGAGCTCGATGTAGTCGTCATAGCCAATGACCTCGGCCTTAATAAAGCCGCGCTCAAAGTCGGTGTGGATGACACCGGCAGCCTGCGGAGCGGTCGCACCCTGACGCACCGTCCAGGCCTTGACCTCCATCTCGCCGGCCGTAAAGAACGACTGCAGGCCGAGCAGCTTATAGGCCGCCTGCGCGAGCACGTCCAGGCCGGGCTGCTCCAAGCCCAGGCTCTCCAGGTAGTCGGCGGCGTCCTCGGGATCGAGCTCGGAAAGCTCGGCCTCGATCTTGGCGCAGATGGGCAGCGGCTTGACGCCATCGATGGGCGCCAGGTCCTCGTTGAGCATGTCCTCGTCCACGTTTGCCACGTACAGGATGGGCTTCATGGTGAGCAGGAACAGGCCCTTGGCGGCAGCACGCTCCTCGTCGGTCATCTCCATGGATGCGGCGCGCTTGCCCTCGTTGAGCCAGGCGAGCAGGCGCTTGGCGACCTCGAACTTGGGCATGAGCTCCTTGTCGCGCTTGGCCTCCTTCTCGAGCTTAGGCAGCTGCTTCTCGAGCGTGCCCATGTCGGCCAGGATGAGCTCGGTCATGATGGTGTCGGCATCGCCGGCGGGATCGACGAACTCGCCCGTGCGGCCCACCTCACGCATGACGTTGGGATCCTTAAAGTAGCGCACGACCTCGCAGATGGCGTCGGTCTCGCGAATGTTGGCCAGGAACTGGTTGCCCAAGCCCTCGCCCTCGTTGGCGCCCTTCACCAGACCTGCGATGTCGACGAACTCGACCGTCGCCGGCACAATGCGACCCGGGTTAACGATGTCGGCGAGCTTTTGCAGGCGGCTATCGGGCACGTCGACGATACCCACGTTGGGGTCGATCGTGGCGAACGGATAGTTGGCGGCAAGGCCGGTCTTTTTGGTAAGCGCGGTGAACAGCGTCGACTTGCCTACGTTGGGCAGGCCCACGATACCGATGGAAAGGGACACGACAGCTCCTTTTGGTACAAGCATTTCAAACTGCATAAGTATAGCGCCGCCGCAGCATCTGGGCTAACCCGGACGCCACGGCGGCACGAATGAAGCAGAGATAGGGGTCGCTGACTAGTCCGCGAGCTTCTCCACCTGGTCGAGCATCTTATCGAGCTTGGCCTTTGCCTCGGCCTTGACCTTCTGGGCTTCTTCGTGGGCCTTCGCCTTCTGGGCGGCCTTTTCCTCGGCTTCGGGATCGACGACGACCAAATTGGACGCGTCGTGCTCAACCAACTTGAGCGCATGCTCAGGGCACACCTTGACGCAGGCACCGCAGCCCAAGCAATACGTGGACTCCAGTGCAAAGCGGCCGCTTCCCACCAGATCGCAGGCGAACGTGGGGCACACATTGACGCACTCGCCGCACGACGTGCACTTGTCAAAATCGCATTCCGGCGTGCTCACCCGCATGTTCTGGGCAAGCTCGGGGTGGTTTTGCAGCGTCGAGAGCACCAGCTGCCGCCCGTGCGTGAGCGAACGGCGACGCTTGGTCGTCGTGGTGCCGCACATGGTGTTGAGCGTACGCTCCAACTGGGTAATCTGATGGCGATGGGCTTTGAGCTTCTGCGTCACCGAGGCCAGTGCCGCCGTTGCCGGATTGAGCTTTGTCACGGTAAGGCCCGTGGTGCGGGCGATCTTTTCCATGTACTCCTTGCGCTCGTACTCGCGGCGCTTATGACATTTGAGGCTCTTGGGATCGACCTCCAGACCCATGCCCGTGCCGGCCCACTCCTCGGCCTTCGCAATCGCCTCGCCCAGGATGTCCTCACCGCCGGTGTTGCGGCACTTATCGCACACGCCCAGTGGCAGGTACACGCTCACGTTGGGATAGTCCGCCAGTACCGAGAACCAGGTCTCGGCCGTAATATCGCCCACGCAGGCGACAACAACCTCGTTCTCGCGCGGCATGCGCTTAAGGGCACGCGTGCAGGTAACGTAGGCGGTCTCGTGGCTCGTAGCCGCCGAGACAATGTCGTCGTAAAGGGTTTTGGGCGCCAGACGCGGCGAAATAATCGCC
>DXMD01000006.1:21210-91696 GCA_019414385.1 Collinsella sp.
CGCCTCAGTCGGACAGGCGGCAGCGCACAGGCCGCACTTGCGGCAGGTATCGAGGATCTCGATGGCGTCTTCCTCGACCTCGATGGCGTTGACCGGGCACACGTCCATGCACGCAGTGCAGCCGCTCTTTTCGTTTTTGCAGGTCAGACACGGAATCGTGTTGCCGCGCGGACGCTCCTTGTAGTCGGCAGGATTCCACTGCGGCGCCGACGGATCGAGCGCGTCGGTCACGCCGCCAAGCGGGTTTTTAAGAAAGTCGAAACCCTTGCTGATCTCGATAATGTCATCAAACAGATCGTGTTCCTGCGCCATGCGCGGCCCCTCCCTGAGCAGTGCAAACAAGCAAGAGATAATAATACGCTATCGGCCCGTGCCTCGGGCAAATTACACGCGGAGCACCTTTGCGGCAAATAGCCTATGGCCTATCGCCGCCCCGATTGCACAAGGTCGATCAAGCGCCAAGCTATGCCTCGCGCATGAGCTCGACGAGCTTTTGCTTGGTCACCTTGGCCTGCTCGTTGGCCATATTGCGTTCGTTTCTTAAGGCCGCATCCGCAACGCTCATCAGGTCGGCATCGGAAATCTCGCCAAGGCCCAGCTCCTCGAGCGTCGTCGGCAGACCGACGCGCTGACAAAACTCGAGCACCTGTTCAAGCTCGGGCGCACGCTCCAGACGAAGCTGGACCACCAGACCAAACGCCACGGCCTCGCCGTGCATAGCCTTGCACTCGGGCAAAATCGTCAGGCCGTTGGCGATGGCATGCGCCAACGCCAAGCCACCGCTCTCAAAGCCAACGCCCGAAAGCAGGATGTTGCACTCGATCAGGCGCTCAACCGCCGGCGATATACGGCCCTTTTTGAGATCGCGCTTGGCAGCGACACCGCACTCCATAAGTGTGTCGTAGCAGGCACGAGCCGCAACCAGGGCCAAGTGCCCCGGCGCGCCACCGTGCTCGTTGGCGCCGTGCGCCGCGGCGCACGAACGCGCCTCGAAGTACGTTGCCAGCGCATCGCCCATACCAGCGACCGTCATACGCAGTGGGGCCGCCGCGACCACGTTGGTATCGACCACGACCAGGTCTGGATTCTTCTCGAGCATCAGGTAACGGTCGAACGACCCATCCTCGTGATACAGCACCGAAATCGCGCTGCACGGACCGTCCATCGAAGCCGCCGTGGGGCATACGCACAACGGCAGCTCGGCATAAAACGCAACGGCCTTGGCGATATCGAGCATCTTGCCGCCGCCAATGCCCACCACCATGTCGCAATACTCGGCCTGGGCTTCCTGAGCCATTCCGACAACGGCCCCTTCCGTACACGGACCGTTATAAATCTTAAAGAACGGCTCGCTTAGATCTTCATCCAGAAATCCATCGACGATCTGCCTGCACAGCCGATCCTCGGTGCCCTGGTCAAACAAGACATAGGCAGCGCAGCCCAACCATGACAAATACCTGCCCTGACGCGAAAGTTCGCCCGGCCCCTGAACATACCGGCCGGGACCGCCATAAACCATAGGAAGCGCCATACGAGAATCCGCCCTTCATCAAACACCGATTGGTGCAAAGTAACCTGACCCCTTTGCACCATAGCAAAAAGGGGCAAAGCCATCTGTTGGCTTTGCCCCTTCCTTAGCTTAGTTTACTCATCCATAAGGTAGTAGTGGCCCAGCGCGTCGGCACCCAGGATGGCGTTTGCGACCATCTCGGGCGTCACCTCAAACGGCATGTTGCACATGGTGTCCTCGGGCGCGCACGCGGCCTCGGCAACAATCATGGCCTTCTCGCGCGTAACCTCGGCAACGCCAAGCTCCTTCATCGTGACCGGCAGGCCCAGCTCAATGCAGAAGCCCAAGACTTCCTCGAGTTTCTCAGTCGGAGCATCCTCGAGTACCAGCTGAACGATGGTGCCAAAGGCGACCTTCTCGCCGTGATACATGCCGTGGCACTCGGGCAGCATCGTCAGGCCATTGTGGATGGCATGAGCAGCAGCAAGGCCCGAGCTCTCAAAGCCAATGCCCGAAAGCAGCGTATTGGCCTCGATGATATGCTCGACTGCAGGCGTGAGCGCACCCTTCTCCAGCGCGACCTTGGCCTTGACGCCATCGGCCATAAGCGTCTCGTAGCAGAGCTTGGCGAGCGCCAGACCGGCCATGCCGCCCTTGCCGCCAGCGCAGGTGCCACCGTCGGCATCATGCGTCGCCTGGGCCTCAAAGTAGGTTGCGAGCGCATCGCCCATACCGGAAACCGTCAGGCGCACCGGGCTCGCCGCGATAACCGTCGTATCCATCAGGACAATGTTGGGGTTTGCCTTAAGGAAGAGATATTTATCGAACTGGCCATCGTCGGTGTAGAGCACCGAAAGTGCCGAACACGGGGCATCGGTCGAAGCAATGGTGGGGCAAATGATAACCGGGGACTCCAGGTAATAGGCGACGGCCTTCGCGGTGTCGAGGATCTTGCCGCCACCGACGCCGACGATGATGTCGCAACCGTTGTCGCGAGCGAGCGCAACCAGGCGATCGACCTCGCCCTTGGAGCACTCGCCGTTAAAGTCCTCAAACAGCAGCTCGGCCTTAGCCTCGGCAAAACCGCCCTCGATCTTGGCACCGACGCGCTTCTTGCCCGAAGGCGTCACGATGACGAGAGCCTTAGCGCCGAGCGGCTCGACATAGGAGCCGAGCTTGGCGAGCTCGTCCGGACCCTGGATGTACTTGCTGGGGCTATTGAAAATTGCAGCCATAACTATCCCATTCTCTAAAAGAAAAAAGAAAGGGGCTCCGTACAGATACGTGCGGAGCCCCTCGTTACGATAACAAGAGTCGATTAGAAATCGATGTCGGTGTCGTAGTAGCAGGCCTTGAGAATCTTCTCGAAGTCGGCAGCCTTGGTCTCACGCGGGTTCTCGGGCGTGCAGGCGTCCTGCTCGGCGTTCGCGGCGATCTCGGGGAGCTTGGCGAGGAACTCCTCCTCGGAAACCATCTGCGGGTTCTCGGCGTCGACCTTCACGCCACCATTCGCGTAATCCTTGATGGACTGCGGAATGTTGAGCTGGTCGTTGAGGTCGCGGATCTTCTGGACGAGCGCAGCGATAAGCTCCTCGTTGGTCTCGCCGGGAAGGTGCAGGATCTCCTTGGCCACGTAAGCGTAACGCTCGGCAGCGCGCGGATCCTTGGAGTTCCACTGGATGACCTTGCCAAGGTACATAGCGTTAGCAGCACCGTGGATGATGTGGCCGTTCTCAAAGGCTGCACCGGTCTTGTGAGCCATGGAGTGAACGATGCCCAGCAGGCCCGAGGAGAAGGCGATGCCGGCGATGCACTGAGCCTCGTGCATGTGCTGACGGGCCTCATGGTCGCCAGCATAGGACTTGGGCAGCCACTCGACGATCTCGCGGATGCCGTGCAGGGCGTTGGCGTCGGTGAACATAGAGGCGAAGGTAGAAACGTAGGCCTCCATGCAGTGGGTCAGAGCATCCATGCCGGTGTGAGCGCACAGCTTGGCAGGCATGGTGTAGGTGAGCTCGGGGTCGACGATGGCGACATCAGGGGTGATGTTGAAGTCGGCCAGCGGGTACTTGATGCCCTTGGCGTAGTCGGTGATGACGGAGAAGGCGGTAACCTCGGTAGCGGTACCGGAGGTAGAGGAGATAGCGCAGAAGTGAGCCTTCTGACGCAGCTCAGGGAAGCTGAACGGCTGGATGATGTTATCGAAGGACTCCTCGGGATACTCGTAGAAGACCCACATGGCCTTAGCGGCATCGATGGGCGAGCCGCCGCCGATGGCGATAATCCAGTCGGGCTCGAACTCGCGCATGGCCTCGGCGCCCTTCATGACCGTCTCGATGGACGGATCGGACTCGACGCCCTCGAACAGCTTGACCTCGAAGCCGCCCTCTTTGAGGTCGGCCTCAACGTCCTGCAGGAACCCGCCGCGGCGCATAGAGCTGCCGCCAGAAACGATGATGGCCTTCTTGCCCTTGAGGTTCTTCACCTCGTGGCGAGCGCCCTCACCAAAGTACAGATCGCGAGGATTGGTAAAACGTCCCATACTGTGCCTCCTAAACAAGCCCCTCTTAGACTTGCGTATATAACGGAGCACCCGATTGGCTCCGTTAGGACCGTTTTGCGCGTTGCCGGCGATGACAATGCGCGATGTCTAAACGTCTCAACGCTCAGACAAACACTATTTTACCGTTCTGGTTGGTCAGTTATTCACCTAAAGCCGACAATGATGAAACGTTTTTTCTATCCCTGAAGACCCTTGTGGGGCATTCATACTCCCAAGCTGGGCAAACGTTTTATCAAGGTTGACCACATATCCCGGGCAGGACTGTGCCCCTCCAAAATGCGCCCCGTTCGCCGCCAAAAATCGACCGTTTGCGGCACCGTGATACCACTCGGTCGTCCAGGGTGCCGACATTTGTGCGACATCCGTCTTCGTGGTGCAAAGGTGCATGTCCAAGTGCGGCACTCCCGGTGTGCCACATGCGGGTAAACTAGAACCTTATATAGAGACATTTGAACCCTAACCGCAGCAAAGGAGGCCCCATGGCATTCGATCCCATTCAAGAGGATTGCCATCGCCTCGTTCTTGAGGCCTTGCGCCGCGACAATATTCCACTCACCGACGGCCCCGCCGTAGAGCGTCTGATGGAACAATTCACCCGCAACCCCGCGCCGCTCATCGTGCACGACCGCGACCGCGCCGGGCATCTCATTGCCAAGGTGGTCGAGGCTGTCGACTACCGCATTCCCTTTATCCCTGACGATACCCAGGCAGAGCAAGAAGAGACCGCAGCCGAGAACATGCTCCGCGAGGCAGCCGCGCTCGATCCGGCCAACTGGGATGCCCAGCGCATGCTGACGGCGCTCACCGCCGAATCCAACGAGGAATACGTGCAGTATCTGGTGTCCAAGTGCGACGAGGTGGAGCACGATTTGGCGCTCAAGATTGCCTCGGCTCAGGACTCCTACGAGCGTGAGGCCGCAGGCGACCTGACCCGCCGTCCCTACCTGCGCTGGCTTGCCGCCTTGGCATCGCGCGCGCTCATTAGCGGCCGCTACCGCATGTCGCTGGATGCCGCGAATCGCAGCCTAGACTTTGCGCCCAACGACCCCGCCGGCGTCCGCCATACTGCGATGCTTGCCATGGCAAAGCTCGAATACCCTGCCGAGGAGCTCAAGCGTTTTCGTTCTGCCCACTCCGTGCCCTATCTTGCCAACACGCCGCTGCGCCGCCGTCCCAAGGACGCAGAGCGCGACCTGGACCCGTGGACGCTCATCGCGCTGATGAGCGCCGCCTGGCGCGAGCTGGATTACGAGGGCGCCGAACACTACCTGCGCATCCTGGTACGCTCATGCCCGCATGCAGCCGAAGCACTCTACTTCCAAACCGAGTTTCCCGATGGCGTCTATGCCCGCGTCAACGTGGGTGCAGGCTCCACCGACGAGCTCGTCCTTGCCCTGTCCGAGGCGACGCCGGTGCTGCAGGAGGGCCTAGGCGCGCCCGACAACGCCAGCTTTGCCGCCTGGGTCGCCACCAACGACATCGTGCGCTCCCAGATCGACGAACGAATCCTGCACGCAGCCGAGCAGGGGCTTCCATTTAAGGGAGGGGACCTCTAATGGATCCGAGCGTCTACATCCCCGCCTACTTGGAGCGCACCTATCTGGCGTCGCACCCCGAGCTCACCGATGCAGCACGCGAGCTTGTCCATAACGACATCAGCGCGAATCCTCACAAGTATGCGCAGACCGAGCATGCCCAGGCGCTGCTGTCCTATGCCGGTGTTCATCGTCACCTGCTCGACGAGCTCCATCGCATCGAGGACATGGGCAGCGACGAGGAGTTCGAGCAGACGCGCAATCGTCTGTTCGACGATATGCGTGATGAGCTGCTCAAGATCGTCCGCGTCGATGCACTGGCCGTCGACGCGCAGCTGCTCGCCATCATCCTGGCCGACACACCCGTTGACGCCTGCCTGGGCGACCTGATGAAGCTCGAGGCGAGCGCGGCCGACTACCTGCAACAGAGCGTGCCCGGGTTTGATATGGAGGCCCCGCACTATTGGGCCAATAATGTTTTGGCCGACGGTGTCACCGCAGCAAACCTTACCGTGAGCGAGCCGGCGCTTATCGGGTGGCTCCACACGCTCGAGGCCATCTCGCAGCTGTGCATGGCGAGCGCCCGCTACCGTGCTGCTGCCAACTACGCTCGCCGCGTCCTTAAAGCAGAAGGCTATCCCACTCGGGCCGCCGGCACCGTGTTGCTCGCCCTCGCTCGCCTGGAAGACCAGGACGGCTTTTTTGCCCTGGCTCATCAGCTCGAGGAACAGATGGGGACAGACGCACTCGAAAACTCTCCTTGGTACCTGCTCGCCCGCACGATTCTGCTGTTTAAAACAAACAAGATGCGCCCGGCGACGCGCGCGCTGCGTGAGTTCGCTAACCGTTGCGAGGGCGGCGCGTTCTTCTTGCTGAACCCCATGTACCAGACGCCGTATCTTCCCTGCCGACCCGAGCCGCGCGACCCCTGGGACCTCTCGCACCAGGCGGTTTGGGAAGCCGACGGCATTATCTCGGACACCCCCGACTTTGCCCCCTGGGCCAACGCCTGCGAAGATGTATCGCAGCTTGCCCAGGAATTTGCGCGCCGCTACGGTTTTTAGTGACGCACCCGACCCGACCATGTCGTTTACGTTAGGAACGGTTTCATGAACCTCCGCTCATCTCTTGCCTGCACCTCGAGCGATATCGCCCGCTGGGGACTGCGCTCTGTCCTCAAACGCCAGGGTGGCGTGCTTCCCGGCCGCATCGCCATGAAGATCGACCCCGAGCTGCTAAGCGACCTCGCGAGCCTGGTCGACCGCAGCGTGGTGATCACCGGTACTAATGGCAAGACCACCACCTCCAACCTCATCGCCGACGCCGTTGCCGCCAGCGGCGCCACCGTGGTATGCAACCGCGCCGGCAACAACATGGAGCCGGGCGTGGTGGGCGCACTGCTCGAGGCGCGCAGCGGCCTCAAGCGAGCCGGCGGCGGCAAGCGCGTGGGCGTTTTTGAATGCGATGAGCTCTACACCGTGCGCGTCCTACCCAAGCTCAAGCCGACGTACTTCGTGCTGCTCAACCTGTTCCGCGACCAGCTAGACCGCTACGGCGAGATCGACCATACCCAAGACGTCATTGCCCATGCGTTGGAGCTCTCTCCGGCAACAACGCTCATCTACAACGCAGACGACCCGCTGTGTGCCGCGATCGCCGCACGCGTTCCCAACACGAGCATCGCCTTTGGCATCGACGGCGCCACGGGCACCGAGTCCGATCGCATTAGCGACTCGCGTTTTTGCTCGCAGTGCAACGCGCCGCTGGAGTATGACTACGTGCAATACGGCCAGCTCGGCGCCTACCATTGCCCCTCGTGCGGCTGGGCCCGCCCTGCGCTTGTCCGTCGCGTGACGGACGTTGAGCTTACCTACGACGGCTACGAATTTAACTTGGTCTTTGGACCCAATACCGACGCACCCGCAACGCACATCGCCACGCGCTACAACGGCCTGTACATGGTCTATAACGTCGCCGCCGCCTTCTTTGCGGCGCACGAGCTGGGCGTGGACGCGGCGCACCTGCAGCCCACGCTCGATGCCTACGTGCCTGCCGGCGGACGCATGGGCCGCTGGGATATTGCCGGTCGCACCGTCGAGGCAAACCTGGCCAAGAATCCCGTGGGCTTCGATCGCCAGATCCAGTCCATTAAAACGGCAGGCGGCAGGCTCTGCGCCTTCTTCCTAAACGATAACGATGCCGACGGCCACGATGTCTCGTGGATCTACGATGTCGACTTCGAGCGCATCGCCGACACGCCGGGTCTTGTCGCCTTTGCCGGAGGCACGCGTGCGCACGACATGCAGGTACGCCTCAAGTACGCCGGCATCGATGCCGCGATTATCTCGGACGTCGCGCAGGCGATCGGCGCCGTGGCAGACGAGGCCGCCGATGACACCTTCTACGCCGTCGCCAACTACACGGCCTTCCCGCCGTTAGTCAAGGAGCTCGACGGGCTTAAAGACGACGATGCAAGCTCGATTGTCTCCCACGCCGTAACGCGCGCCGATGGTAGCGCTGTCCCCACCGATATTGCGCCGGTCGAGCTTTCGCGCCCCCTGCGCATCGTCTACCTGTATCCCGATGCGCTCAACCTCTACGCCGACGGCGGCAACGTTATCGCGCTCGAACGCCGCTGCGCCTGGCGCGGCATTCCCGTGCGTGTGGACGAAGTCCACATGGGCGAGACGCTCGACCTGACCGACGCCGACATCGTTATGATGGGCGGCGGCTCCGATCGCGACCAGCTGGCCGTGGCACACGAACTGCTCGCTCAAAAAGACAAGGTCGCGGCCTATGTTGAGGACGGCGGCACACTGCTTGCTATCTGTGGCGGCTATCAGCTGCTCGGCCGTTCGTACTATATGGGCGAAAATCGCATCGAGGGCCTGGGCGTCATTGCCGCCGAGACCGTACGCGGCTCCGACCGCCTGATCGGCAACGTCGCCGTCAAGACCGACCTGGCACCCGAGCCCTTTGTGGGATTCGAGAACCACGGTGGCCGCACGCTTTTGGACGCCGATGCCACGCCGCTCGGAACGTCCGTCGTCACGGGCACCGGCAACAACGGCGACGATGGCTTTGAGGGTCTCATCTACAAGGGTGTCATCGGCACGTACCTGCATGGCCCGGCGCTGCCCAAGAACCCCGAACTCGCCGACTGGCTCATCGCGCACGCCCTCGAGCGCCGTGGCGACACACAGGCCGCCGCCCTGCTGCCGCTCAAACCCCTCGACGACACCTACGAGCACGCCGCCCACGACGCCGCCATGAAGCTCCTCTCCTAGCACCTCACCACCACAAAGGGGACAGGCACCTTTGTGGTGGTTTTCCAGTTTGCCAACGATATACGCGCCGGCAAAAAAGTCTGCTATACTCTTCCCCGCTGTCCCCATCGTCTAGCGGCCAAGGACGCCACCCTTTCAAGGTGGATATCGCGGGTTCGAATCCCGCTGGGGGCACCACAAAATCTGAGAAGCCCGTTACCAATTCGGTAGCGGGCTTTTTGCTACCGATATGCCGGGATTCGAACCCGACAGGGTGCGGATCCCGGCAAATCGGCGGCAAAACGGACTCCAAAGCGTCCTTCGCAAACAAATAGCCGGGGCCCGCGCGATGCGGACCCCGGCTCAATACCGTGACGATATGTCAGTTACGCCCTACACGTAGAACAGGATGTCGTCGTAGGTCGGAACCGGCCAGTAGTCGGCTGCCACGATCTCCTCCATGGCATCCACGGCGGCGCGCAGCGTATCCATAGCAGGAACGACCTCGTGCGCGTACACGTTGGCCTGCTCCTGGCCATCGAGAGCCTCGGCCTTCTGATGTACGGCGTCGAGCGCCTTGATGGAGTCGTTGATGGCGGTGATGCCGTTGCAGAGCTTGTTGAGCGTGTTCTGCTCGCACTGCATGGCGGCCTCAGCACCGGCGGCACGAATAGTCTCAAGGCCCTTAGCGACCTTGGTGGCATAGGCGGTAATGACCGGACGATAGGTACGACGCGCCTCGCGAACCATCGTGGTGGCCTCGATGTTCATGAGCTTGTTGTACTTCTCGAGCTTGCAGTCATAGCGGCACTGAGCCTCGGCCTTGGTCAGGACGCCCGTCTCCTCAAAGAGCGCGATAGCCTTATCGGAAACAAAGGCGGGAAGAGCGTCGGCCGTGGTCTTGTTGTTGGCAAGGCCGCGCTTCTCGGCCTCGATGGGCCACTCGTCGGAGTAACCGTCGCCGGAGAACAGGATGCGCTGGTGATCGGTCAGCACCTTCTTGCAGTACTCGAGCGCGGCGTCCTGGAACTTATCCTCGGGCGTACCCTCGAGTGCGTCGGCGAAGGACTTGAGCGACTTGGCCACGGCGGCATCGAGCACCAGGTTGGAGTCGGAGACGTTCTGCTCGGAGCCGCAGGCACGGAACTCGAACTTGTTGCCGGTGAAGGCAAACGGGGAGGTGCGGTTGCGGTCGGTGTTGTCCTGCATCAGCTTGGGCAGGGTATCGGCGCCCAGGTCGAGCACGCCGCGCGTGGCATGGACGGAAGCCTTGCCATCGATGATCTTCTCGACGACCTCGGTAAGCTGGTCGCCCAGGAAGATGGACATAATCGCCGGAGGAGCCTCGTTGGCGCCCAGACGATGATCGTTGCCGGCCGAGGCAACGGAGGCACGCAGGAGCTCCTGATAGTTATCGACGGCCTCGATCACCGCGGTGAGGAAGACGATGAACTGCAGGTTGTCGAGCGGGGTGTCGCCCGGGTCGAGCAGGTTCTCGGACTCGGTGCCAAGCGACCAGTTGTTGTGCTTGCCCGAACCGTTGATGCCCTCAAAGGGCTTCTCGTGCAGCAGGCAGACCAAGTCGTGACGGGAGGCGATGAGCTTCATCTTCTCCATCATGACCAGGTTCTGGTCGATGGCCTCGTTCACCTCGCCATAGACAGGAGCGAGCTCATGCTGGCAGGGAGCGACCTCGTTGTGCTTGGTCTTGGCAGGAATGCCAAGCGCCCACAGTTCATCGTCCAGGTCCTTCATATAGGCCGAGACGGTGGGGCGGATAGCGCCAAAGTAGTGCTCCTCGAGCTCCTGGCCCTTGCAGGGGGCAGCGCCAAAGAGGGTGCGACCGGTGATGACCAGGTCCCTGCGCTTGCGGTAAGCGTCCTTCTTGATCAGGAAGTACTCCTGCTCATCGCCCACGGAAGGAACGACCTTCTTGGGGGTCTTGCCAAACAGCGCCAAAACGCGCTTGGACTCACGCGAGAGCGCAGTCATGGAACGCAGCAGCGGGGTCTTCTTGTCCAGGGCCTCGCCCGTGTAGGAGCAGAAAGCCGTGGGGATGCACAGGACATCGTCCTTGATAAAGGCGGGGCTGGTGGGATCCCAAGCGGTGTAGCCACGGGCCTCGAAGGTGGCGCGCAGGCCGCCGTTGGGGAAGCTGGAGGCGTCCGGCTCGCCCTGAATGAGGTTCTTGCCCGTAAACTTGGTAATGGCGGTGCCGTCGTGGTTGGGCTCGAGGAAGCTGTCGTGCTTCTCGGAAGTAATGCCCGAAAGCGGCTGGAACCAGTGCGCGTAGTGCGTCGCGCCCTTGGAGATGGCCCAGACCTTCATGGCGTGGGCAACGGCGTTGGCCACATCCAGGTCGAGCGGCTCACCGTCCTCGAGGGTTGCAGCAAGGCGCTTCCAAATGTCCTTGGGGAGGTAGTCCTTCATGACTTCCTCAGAGAACACCATGGTCCCGAAGCGGTCAGTAAGTTCGGCCATACGGAACTCCCTTCGTATCGGCACCGCGTGAGAAGCGGTGTTGATTACTAACGAACGAGTCATAGATTAGGCTCGTCGTGTTTCCGCAACATTACCGTTATGTTGCTGTCACGAAACCAATCAATGAGGTTACCGCATCGCGGCGGCGTTGCCGCCCTCAACAGCCAATCAACTGTATAAATTGCAGACCTCTCCCCATGGTTTAAGGGTAGTCAATTTGGGATGGGGCTCTATTAACTGGTATTTCGCATCAGATACCAGTCTTTATAACCCCGCCCCCAATGAGCTGCGTTGTTATAGGGAATGTCGATAGCAAGGCATCTTTGATTGGTATCCCCGAATAGCGAGTGAAACTCCACCGTGACACAGTGGTGCTGTAGAATCCTTACAACACATCACACTATTACGTATCTAAAGGAGCACGATATGCGCGTCGACGAGGTTTTTAAGCAGGCAGCATCCCAGGGCACCGCACCCGTTTCGTTTGAGATGTTCCCGCCCAAGGGCGAGCTTACCCTCAACACGGCTCGCGAGGTGGCAGGCAATCTGTGCAAGCTTTCGCCGAGCTTTGTCTCGGTCACTTGTTCCGCTGGCGGCTCGGGCAACGGTGCCACCACCGCCCCCATCGCGCATATGATTACGAGCGAATTCGATACGCCCTCGGTGGCGCACCTCACCTGTGTGGGCCGTACCCACGCCGATATCGCCGCCAAGATCGATGAGTACCGCACCGCCGGCGTGGAAAACATCCTGGCCCTGCGTGGCGATCTCCCTGCCGGCGCGACCGAGGACGACAAGCCCGCCTCGGACTACGCCTACGCCCGCGACCTCATCCCCGAGCTCGTCGACGCCGGCTTTTGTGTGGGCGCCGCAGCCTACCCCGAGGGCCACATTGCCTGCGAGGATCTCAACCTCTCGGTCGAGCACCTCAAGCAAAAGCAAGACGCCGGCGCGAGCTTCTTTGTGACGCAGCTCTTCTTTGATAACGAGTGCTTCTATCGCTTCCGCGAGCTTGCCGACAAGGCCGGCATCACCGTGCCCATTACCGCGGGCATCATGCCGTTTATGGGCAAGTCGCAGATCAGCCGCATGGTCTTTATGTGCGGCGCGTCGCTGCCCTCCCCCGTCATCAAGATTCTCGCCAAGTACGAGAACGACCCCGAGAGCCTGCAGGCAGCCGGTGTAGATTATGCCGCCCGTCAGCTTTGCGACCTTAAGGAGCACGGCGCCGCCGGTCTGCACCTGTACACTATGAATCGTCCTGCGATCGCCGCGACTATTATGGAGCGCCTGGGGTAATGGAAAAACCGCACATCGATACAACCGCTGTCGAAGTGCCGGCCGACCTTGCGTCGCCGGCGCTTTATCGTGTCGATGCTGCGCACCATCCCCGTGTCGACCGTGCCGAGATGCTGCGGTATCTGGGCTACGGCGGTCAGCAGATTGAGCCCGAGCTGTCGCAGCGTATTGAGCTTGTGGTCGAGCACCTTGAGCTGGACATTGAGCCCCGTGGCGTGCGCCGCGTATTTGCCATCGATGCCACGGGCGTGGACGAGCAGGGAGAGCCTTGCATCCGTCTGGTTGGCACCAACGTTGAGTTGCAAGGTCGCGATATCTATCGCCATCTCAAAGACGCCCGCTTTGCCGCACTCATGGCATGCACCCTCGGCATGGACGCCGAGCGTCGCCTGCGCACCACGGGAGCCCAGCAGCCCCTAGAGGGAGCCGTGCTCGATGCCGCGTGCTCCGCCTATGTGGAGGCCGCCGTCGAGCAGATGGACCAGCAAGTCAAGGCCGCGGCCGCTGTACACGGGCTCACCGGCAACTGGCGCTTCAGCCCCGGCTATGGCGACTGCCCGCTTACGGCCCAGCGCTCAATCGTGGCTGCGCTCAACGCCACGCGGCTCATCGGGCTTACCGTCACACCCACCAACCTGCTCATGCCCACCAAGAGCGTGACCGCGGTGATCGGTCTGTTCGACGGCGAGGTCCACGACGCCCAGAGCCGCCCCACCTGCACTATCTGCCGCATGCGCGAGCACTGCCGCTTCCGCGCCGCCCACACCACCTGCTATTCGCATTCTGAATAAAATGTCAATTGATGGCACGGTATCGAGGGAATCTCATCCGTAAGTAAGCGGATGTCCTCACAAACAAGTACCATAAGATGCCAAATAACAACTATCTGAAAGCCAGTACATGCACAACATTCTGCAGTTCTCGCCACAACTAACCGCGCTTGAGTTTTTTTCAGGCATTGGCTTGGCTCGTGCCGGCATGGCAAAAGCCGGAATCAAAACAATCTGGGCAAATGACATAGACCGTACTAAATGCGCCATGTACAGCCAGTGCTGGGGCGATGAGCATCTAGTCGAGCAGGATGTCCACACACTCGACCCCGACCTAATACCCCAAGCCGACATCGCATGGGCGTCAAGCCCTTGCACAAACTTATCTCTCGCGGGAAACAGGGAGGGACTTATCTCTGGCAAAGAGTCCAGTGCGTTCTTTGGCTTTATTAAGGCCATCGAAGGAATGAGCGATCGTGCCCCGCGGGCACTTGTTCTCGAAAACGTCATCGGCCTTGCCACGTCTAATAACAGTGATGACTTTAGACTCGTTTGCCAGGAATTTAATCGTTTAGGCTATTCATGCGACGCTTATTTTATCGATGCACGGCACTGGCTTCCCCAGTCACGCCCCCGCATGTTTGTCGTCGGATTAAAAGACCCTCTCCCCAACAGCCGACTCGATTCCTCGCTTCGACCTGAAAAGGTCTCCTGGATTCACTCCGACCCTTCACTCATTACGCACGTCTCTCACCTAAACGAGCCGAGCCCACTTCGCATGACGGGCCTTGCAACGGTTGTTGAAGATATTCCCGAGGGCGACAAGCGTTGGTGGAACAAAAACCAAGTACAAGCATTTATCGACTCGCTTGCACCGCATCAAGCAGAGCGCCTTCAGCGCTTCTTAAATGCCAAAGAAAAAACTGTTCGCACTGCTTACCGTCGCACGCGATCAGGCGTTGTGCGCTGGGAAATCCGTGAAGAAGAAATTGCCGGATGTCTAAGAACGGCTCGCGGCGGCTCATCAAGACAGGCAGTCGTTATATGCGAAAACGGAAAGATAGAAGTTCGCTGGATGACTGGAACCGAATATGCCCGTCTCCAAGGTGCTGACTCATGTCAGTTTAGCGGCTTCTCGGATGCTCAGATTCGCTACGCATTCGGCGATGCAGTTGCCGTGCCAGTTGTCACTTGGCTTATAAAAAATGCAGTCAAACCAGCGCTTATGTCTTCAAGGAACGGAGTGAACAATAATGGAAATGACCAATTGCTCCTTGAACGAGCCCGATAAAGATATCTTGGATGCCATTGAACTCTGGTACGAATCCAAACGCAGCAAGCGAGGCAATGTCAACCGTAACGTCATGGCGGTTGGCATAGGCATAAGCGAGCTGTTGCAAAACCGTTTTCCGCTCACCGACGATTATGTGCAATCGGACAAGGGGAGCCAAGTACGAGGCCTAAGTGGAGCATGCATCAAAACAGTTTTAGCCAGACATGGGGAAACGCGTGCCTTCGCATCAGAGGGCGGCAGAACCTCACGCGGCACACTCCCGATGGCGCTTGAGCTTGCCACAATTATCAACTCTGCCCTACCCAGTGACACTTGCGAAGACGCTCGTCTTGAAGCTGCGAATGCAATCGCCAATTTCTTCGTCGAACGAATCCAGGTCGATTTCTTTAACCGGCAGAGAATCAAAGTAGAAATCGATCTTCAAAAACCAATTTCTGTCATTGTCGATGATATCCTAGCCGAAGCAAGCCTACGGTCCGATAAGCCAACGGGTACCGTCGCACAGCACCTGGTAGGCGCAAAACTAGAGATGTTATTTCCAACCATAGAAATCGGAAAGGACAACTCAAACGCTGCCGACCAGCAAACAGACCGTTCTGGCGATTTCCAAATCAATGATGCTGCATTTCACGTGACTGTATCGCCAATGGCCAAATTGACCGATCGATGCCGAGATAACATTCGAAATGGCATTCGGCCCATCGTCGTTGTCCCCCACGATAAAGTTTCCTTCGCTTACGGACTGTTCGAAAGTGAGGGACTCGGCAATCGCGTACAGGTTATCGCGCTCGAATCGTTTATCGGCATCAATATTGAAGAATTATCGTTCTACAAGCGAGACCTAATTCGATTAAATGTCGCACGGCTTCTTGCCCACTACAACAAGCGAATCGAAGATATCGAGCCCGACAAATCCCTTCAAATAGAAATTCCTCAGTGGGCTCTAGACGAAATGGACGCACATGGCGAATAGCTCAAACATACTTATCACTCATGATCTGGACGGTGCCGCGCTGGCGGCGCCTGTTGATGCTGCGCGCCGCAACGGAGCTGCATACAAGACGCGCACGATCGACGACCTTCGCATTAAGGACGATCGTCTGCGCGCCGCCATCGAGGGCACGGGACACCTGCTGTTCGACGGCGGCATGGGTACCATGCTGCAGGCGGCCGGCATGAAGGCCGGCGCCCTGCCCGAGCTGCTCAACTTTGAGGAGCCCCAGGTCATTACCGATATTCAGCGTCAGTACGTCGAGGCCGGCTGCGACGTGATCACCGCCAACACCTTTGGCGCCAACGCGCACAAGCTCGATGGCGCCGCCACCGTGGCAGATGTCTTTGCCGCGGCCGTCGCCTGTGCCCGCGCTGCCGGCGCCCGCTACGTCGCCGGTGACATCGGTCCCATCGGCGCGTTGCTTCGCCCTTTGGGTACCCTCAGCTTCGACGAGGCTTATGACCTCTTTGCCGAGGAAGTGCGTGCCGGCGTCGATGCGGGCGTGGACCTCTTTATTATCGAGACTATGACCGACCTGGCCGAGATCAAGGCAGCCGTCCTCGCCTGCCGCGAGAACTCCGACCTGCCCGTCTTTGCCACCATGACCTTCGAGGAAGACGGCCGTACCTTCCTGGGAACGAGCCCCGAGGTCGCCGCCATCACGCTCGACGCTATCGACGCCGACGTTCTGGGCATCAACTGCAGCCAGGGACCGGCCGAGCTCCGAGGACTCGCCGCTCGCATGCTCACCGTTACGGACAAGCCCGTTATGGTGCAGGCCAACGCAGGACTGCCCCACGTGGACGACGACGGCAACACCGTCTTTGATATCCAGGCGCCCGAGTACGCCGTGGCCGTCGCCGGTATGATTGAGGACGGCGTGAGCGTCGTGGGCGGTTGCTGCGGCACCACGCCGGCGCACATGGCGGCCTTGCGCACGCTTATCGACAACCACACGTCCAGCCCGCGCCACCGCAAGCCCAGCATGTCGGTCACGAGCGCCCAAACGGTCGTGGACCTCCCCTGCGACGGCCACAAGATCGCCGTCATCGGCGAGCGCATCAACCCCACCGGCAAAAAGCGCCTGCAGCAGGCCCTGCGCGACGGCGACCTGGACTACGTGGTGAGCCAGGGCATCAGCCAGCAGGAGCAGGGCGCCGACATCCTGGACGTCAACGTGGGCCTGCCCGAGATCGACGAGGTCAAGATTATCCAACAGGCCACCGAGCAGCTCCAAGGCTCCACGCTGCTGCCGCTGCAGATCGACTCCACCGACCCCGCCGCCGTCGAGGCCGCCGTACGTCGCTACGCCGGCAAGCCCATCATCAACTCGGTCAACGGCAAGCAGCAGATCATGGACGAGATCTTCCCGCTGGTCGCCCACTACGGCACCAACGTTGTCGGCCTTACGCTCGACGAAGGCGGCATCCCCGATACCGCCGAGGCCCGCTTTGCCATCGCCGAGCGCATCGTGGCCGAGGCTGCCCGCTACGGCATCGGCCCGGACCGTATCCTCATCGACTGCCTGGTCATGACCGCCTCGACCAATCAACGCCAGGCCGAGCAGATCCTGCGCGCCATGTCCCTGTGCAAGGAGCGCCTGGGCGTCAAATGCGCGCTCGGCGTGTCGAACATCAGCTTTGGTCTGCCTGCCCGCCCGCTGCTGGGCTCGGTCTTTTTGGCCGCCGCCTTTGGCGCGGGCCTCGATGCCCCCATCATGAACCCGGGCTCCAAGCGCTTTATGGACACCGTCTACAGCTATCGCGTCCTGAGCGTTGAGGACGAGGGCTCGACCGGATACATCGAGCGCTATGCCGGCTGGACCGATCCGTATAAGATCGCCGCCAACCCGGCAGCGGCTCAGGCCGCATCGACCGACACCGTGCCCGCTGCCGGCACCGCCGGCACCGACGGCAACGACGACCCGATTCGTCGCATGGTCGTCTCGGGCCGCAAAGGCGAGATCGCTGCCGAGACCGAGCGTCTGCTGGCAGACCACGACGCCATGGACCTTATCAACAACCACTTTATCCCCGCCCTCGACGAGGTGGGCGTCCTCTTTGACCAGGGCAAGTTCTTCTTGCCGCAGCTCATGGCCTCGGCCGAGGCCGCGCGCGTGGGCTTCGATACCATCAAACGCCTGATGCCCGCCGGCGAGATTGCCGACAAGGGTAAGATCTGCGTGGCCACCGTCAAGGGCGACATCCACGACATCGGTAAGAACATCGTCAAGATGCTGCTCGATAACTACGGCTATACCGTCTTTGACCTTGGCCGCGACGTCGATCCGCAGGAGGTGCTCAAAACCGTCAAGGAGCGCGACATTAAGCTCGTCGGCCTCTCGGCGCTTATGACCACCACGGTCGTCGCCATGGAGGAGACCATCAAGCTGCTTCATGCCGAGGTCCCGGGCGTCAAGATCATCGTGGGCGGCGCCGTGCTCACCCCCGAATACGCCAAGCAGATCGGCGCAGACTACTACGCCAAGGATGCCGCCGAAAGCGCCCGTATCGCCGAAGAGGTCTTTGGGCAGTAACACAACGGAAACAACCGAGCACTAAAACGTGCCGCACGCGCCACTTGGCACGTGCGGCACGTTAGAATAGATAAGACTATGCTCGTTTTGGCAGATAGGAGCGCAAGGATGGCGATCACGCCTGCAGAAATCGCGGAAACCCGCGGCATGGTTGAGGAGCAGAACCTCGACATCAGGACCATCACCATGGGTGTTTCGCTCATGGGTTGCGGCGACGAGAACCTCGACCGCATGTGCACGAAGATCTACGACCACGTGACGCACACGGCTGAGCATCTGGTCGAGACCGCCGAGAACCTCGAGCGCGAGTACGGTATCCCCATCGTCAACAAGCGCGTTTCCGTCACCCCGGTGGCGCAGATCGCCGCGTGCTGCAAGGATGAGGACCTCACCCCCATCGCGCACGCCCTCGACCGCGCGGCCGAGACACTCGGCATCGATTACCTGGGCGGCTTCTCCGCACTCGTCCAGAAGGGCATCGGCGACGCCGATCGCCGCGTTATCCAGTCCATCCCCCAGGCGCTCGCCACCACGAGCCGCGTCTGCTCCAGCGTCAACGTCGCCAGCCTGCGCGCCGGTATCAACATGGATGCCGTGCTCATGGCCGCCCAGACCATCATCGATGCCGCTAAACTCACGGCCGACCAGGATTCCGTCGGCGCTTCCAAGTTTGTCTGCTTTGCCAACATGGTCGAGGACTCCCCGTTTATGGCGGGCGCCGTCCACGGCGGTGGCGAGGCCGACGCCGTCATCAACGTAGGCGTCTCGGGCCCCGGCGTTATGGCCGCAGCCCTGGAGACGCTGCCCGATTCCGCCTCGATGATGGAAGTCGCCGAAAAGATTAAGCAGACCGCCTTTAAGATCACCCGTGCCGGCGAGCTCATGAGCCGCGAGGCCGCCCATCGTCTGGGTGTCGAGAAGGGCATTGTCGACCTGTCGCTGGCTCCCACGCCTGCCATCGGCGACTCCGTCGCGCGCATCCTCGAGATCATCGGCGTGGGCACCTGCGGTGGCCCGGGCACGACCTGCGCGCTCGCCATGCTCAACGATGCCGTCAAGAAGGGCGGCGTCATGGCCAGCTCCAGCGTGGGCGGTCTTTCCGGCGCCTTTATCCCCGTGTCCGAGGACGCCGGCATGATCGCCGCCGTCGAGGCCGGCGCGCTTTCGCTCGAGAAGCTCGAGGCCATGACCTGCGTGTGCTCCGTTGGCCTAGACATGATCGCCATCCCCGGCGACACCCCGGTCGAGACCATCGCCGGCATCATCGCCGACGAGATGGCCATCGGCGTCATCAACAACAAGACCACGGCCGTCCGCGTGATTCCTGCCATCGGCAAGGGCGTGGGTGACTGCGTCGAGTACGGCGGCCTGTTCGGCCGTGCGCCCATCATGCCGGTGAACCCCAACGCCGGCACTGTGCTTGCCCACCGTGGTGGACGCTTCCCGGCGCCGCTGAACTCGCTGAAGAACTAGCTGAGGGGGACTGGCGAGGAGCCCCGGGGAGGGCAAATATATAAGGTCGCCTGCTCGGACAGTCCTGACTCGCACGGAGAGCACATTAAGTGCTCTCCGGCTCGTGCGGAACTCGCGATCGACCTTATATATTTGCCCTCCCCGGGGCTCCCGCACAACGGGACCTCGATTGAGTTCTATCCCGGTTGCAGTCGCTTCGCTTCTGCTCCACTTTGCTGGTATGACGGTTTGGCGTTGGATCGGTTCTTTCTGATATATGCTGGTTGCGGCTCTTCTTTTGGGAGGAGTCGCTTTTTTGTTGCTAGGAGGTTGGCCCGTGGCTGATGGTGTAATTCAATCTGAGCTGCTTTCTGCGGATTGGAATGAGGAATGGATGCGCTTGCAGGCTGGTCGGCGGCGGGCTGATGATTCTTTTGAATGGGATAAGCGGGCTCGGCATTTTCGGCCGTTGGAGACTGCCCCGTATGCCCGGGACTTTATCAAGCTGTTGGCGTTAAAGCCTGGTGAATCCGTGCTCGATATGGGGTGTGGAGCTGGGTCGATTGCTATTCCGCTTGCTCAGGCTGGACATCCTGTGATTGCTGCTGACTTTTCCCCTGCCATGTTGGGCACGCTTGATGCTGGCATTGAGTACCATGGGCTCGAGAATCGCATTACACCGCTTGAGCTTGCTTGGGATGATGATTGGGATTTGGTTGGACCGGTCGCGAAAACGGTGGATGTTGCCTTTGCCAGTCGGTCGGTTACGACGACCGATCTAAAAGGTGCGCTTGCCAAGCTCGACCGTACGGCTCGTCGGCGTTGTGCTGTCACGATGGTCGCCAACTCCAGCCCGCGCTATGATCTGCACTTGATGAACGCTATCGGCGCCTCGGTTACCTGCAGCAATGGCTTTGTGTACGCCTTCAACATCCTCATTCAGATGGGTGCGTTGCCGCAGGTTACATACTTTGAATCGCCTCGTCGCGATACCTTCGACAGCCTTGAAGCGGGCGTGGCGGATTTTTCCCGTATGCTCGAGCATGGCAACGAGGATAAGATCGACTGCCTGCGCGACTACATCGCTCAACACATGATTGAGAACCTCCATGCCGGTGAGCCGGGCTCCAAGGGCGTGCCGCAGGGGCGCTATATGCTCGATCATGTCCGCAAGGTTCGTTGGGCGTTTATTGCATGGGAGCCGGTCTCTGCGCCCAGCTCATAGCCTGTTCGCAGCCTGCACCGCCCACTCACTCGGCATCCGCATTCTTTGCGAACTGGGCAAACGCGCCCCACACCGCGCCGTTCCTGCGCTATCGTGGGACAGCTCACGTAGATTAAGGCCCCGTCGCGGGGCGCCCCATACATAGAAAGCGAGAACCCATGGCACTGACAGGAGCCCAGGTCAAGCAGCTTCGCAGCATGGCCCATCACCTCAACCCCGCCATCATCATCGGTAAGTCCGATGTCAACGAGGGCACCGTCGAGCAGACGGTCGCCTACCTGGAGAAGCACGAGCTCGTTAAGTGCTCCGTGCTCGATGGCTCCAGTCTTTCCGCCCGCGAGGCCGCCGAAGAGCTCGCTGAGCGTTGCCACGCCGAGGTCGTCCAGGTCATCGGCCGCAAGTTCTCGCTGTATCGCGAGTCCTCGCGCAAGGACATCGAGAAGATCAAGCTCGTCTAAGAGCCAATGATCCGGCGAGCCAACACATAGCAAGCTTACGGGTGCCCAAGTACTTCGGGCGCCCGTTTTTTATCGCTCGACCAGCACGCGATTGAGCCGCCCCTCCACCAAGCGCTCGTATAGATGCCGCGTCTCGGGCTCGGGCACGCCATTGACCTGTTCCCTCAGATGGTGCATATGCCCGCTGTACAGCTCGACGATATCGCGCCGCCGCCCCGCCGCACTGTAGACGCGCATGGCACAGCGCACCATATCCTCGCGCGCCGTTTCCTGCCGAAGCCCCGACTCCGCCAGCCAAATCGCCGACTGCAGATCGTTTTCTTCTAGAGCGGCATTTGCTCCCTTAATCATGCAATCGATGTACTTTGACTGCATAATGCGTCGCATACGCAAAAAGTAGGTGGGGTTACAGCCATTGGGAACATACAGCGGCCCGGCATAAAGCTGCTCAATCTTAAGGCACAGCTCAACTAAATGGGGCCCGCGCGCACCCGTGCGATTTCCCAAAACCTCGCGGCTTATCTGGTCAAACAGCCGTACATCGGTCTTGACGTAGTCGCCGTTGAGTCCGATGCATTCATTTTGGATGAGCACACACGACTTGCCATCCGGCGTCGGTCCCAAAGCCGACCGCAAGCGCGATATCGTCGAGTACAGGTTGTTGCGGGCGCTATTGAACTCGGCATGGGGCCACAGCTCCATGGCCAGCGTCTCACGATCGACGAGCGCGTCCATGCCCAGCGCAAGCCGCTCGGCAAGTGTCGCCGCCTTCTTGCGCCGCCACATTTTGTCCGTGATGGGAAACCCATCGCGCTCGGCGCGAAACGCACCAAACATGCGAATCTCGATATGGTCGATGGTATCAACGGCTTCAACCTCGCCGGCCTGGAACAGGCGCTCGCCCTCCCCTTCCAGATCGTCGCGCAGCGAATACCGCGATAACTCGCGCACGGGAAGCTTCTTGCGAATCCTGGTCGCCGGCTCGCCCAGACAATGCATGGCAAGGCGCGCAAAGAGCCGATACGATGGCTCTAGAATCCCCGCGCGATTCATGGACATCCAGGCCGCAAGATCGCTGTCTCGGCCCGCACAGGCCAAATGCAGCGCCACCATCCAGGCCTCCGCTCCACCAACCTGCGTCTGGCTTATATCGAGTAGCTCCGCTTCCTCGCGCACCGAAACCATCGAAGTGTTACGCAGATACGCCGCGCGCTCCAACAGCAATGCGTTATCGCGCATGTACGCAATCGACTCCTCGGCAAGTTTGAGCACTTGGACCGCACGGAACTTTGCATTAACCGGCCGTCCCTCTGCCAGCGACTGCCAGCCTTCTAGCAACAGGCCAAACAGCTGAATCTGATTATCGCGCATGCGCACGGCAAAACGATCGAGCTCGTTGAACGCCGCGTCGTCGGTTACCGGCAGGCCGGAAAGGAGCCGCCGTGCCGCCAGCACCATGCGCACCCAGACAGCCATCGCCTTAAGCCCACGTACGTCGAGCGCCTCCCGCACCACCGTCATCTCGTCGTCGCGCTCGTCGGTTCCCGTAAACGACCCGTCAAAGAGCTCCACCAGCATGTTATCGGCCCGTATAACAATCCCCGCGATGTCGAGCTCACAGTCGTAGGCCTTGCTCGTTTTGAGCTGCTGTAGAACGCCGCCGTCATCTCCCCGTTCGGTCAGGCATCGCTTGACCTCGATATGCGCGGACAGCATGTCGAGTGCGGTGTGGGACGTCTCTATTTCTGGCACGGCCAGGTTCGTAGGAAGCCCAAGCCCGTTGTCCCCATAGCAAACAGCCGTCAGTGTCTGGGCCACCCTCCATGAAACAGGGTCTATTTCGCAGGCCGCCCGTTCGCCCCCGCGCTCGATGACCGATGCCATATAGCGAGCGAGCTTTGTATTGGACACGCTGACCGCTGCCAGATATACGCCAAGCGCCTCGGCAGGCGTTGGCTCTGGAGCCGGATCCTCGGCATCGATCGTGCCCAGCGCTGCTCGGCAGATATCGGCCCCGTGCCCCGTCAGAGCCAGATCGACCCCATACTGCCCAGCAAGTTCAAGGACCGCATCACGGTCCAAAAAGGCGTCCGCCAGGCCCATCGCCGCATCGCATCGGCCCGCCTTAAGCAAAATCCGGGCCGCCCTCGGAACAAGTTCGGGGCGAACCTCGGCCACCAACTTACGCAAGCGCAAGCGTCCGTTATCCTCCGTGCCCAGACACGTAAAACTCCGCTCGGCGGGGTCCAAGCCAAAGATCGGGTAGTCGCGTACGAAGTAGGACTGGTCGACCATCGATAGCCTCACCCCGCAAGCCTCGAGTTCTGCGATATTGCCCTCGCCCATCAAAATCATGAGACATGCCACGCAAAACAGTGCATTATTGTCGAGCGAAGCCAAGTCGACAAGTGCCGCGCCATATACGTTGACAATCTCGTTTTCGAGCAGACCGGCTACGTCGCCTTGGCCATACAGACCCGTCTGCAATGCCGAAACGAGCTCGGGCACGCCCTGCGTGAGCTGATAAAAGTCGAGCGATGTGCTGATCGAAAACGCCGATGCCCACGCCGAATACTCATAGGCATGCACCTTGAGCATCTGCGCATTGATCTTAACCGAATCGCCCAGCCCATGAATCAGTTGACGATTTGAAGGACGGCAGGAGATAAAGACCCCCACCCCCATAGCGCGCAGGCCGCGAATCCTGTCGATGAGGTCTTCGGTATCGTGCTGATCGAGGTTTGGCACATTATCAATCGCGATAAGGGAGTGCGGTTTGTCTTTGAGTTCTTCGGTAACCACCTCGAGCTGCATAAACACCTCGCGCCCAGTGGCGCGATCGGCCTCGATAATCCGCACGGGGCCTCGCGTCGGGTCGCATTTAACCTCATGGGTGTACTGCAGCAGCACCGAGGTCTTCCCAAACCCGTCGGGCGCATAAAGAACCACGATGCCGGCCTTTCGGCCCTTGGCGAGAAGCTCATTCATCAAGCGTTCGCGTCGCACCATATAGCCACCGCCCAGCGGCATCAGCTCGAGGTCGTCCATACTGCCCAAATCGTTTACCATGCCCGCTCCTCAACTCGACCGTATGGACACTGTAACCGCAAGACCATACAAGCCGCGCTATGAATAGAGCGACCTTGTGTTCTAGGTTGTCTTTTGGTACGCAAGCGGCAAGTTTTTGTACAGCGAGGGCCGATTGTTATTAATCCCCCGACTAATCGGTCTTTAAGCAGGTAAATGAGCTTGTCAGCTTGTCCCATCTAAGCGGCAGTGTAACGCAAATGAACAAGGTTCAGCTATGTCATTCAACTCGCCTAGCACCCGCTACCGTCTACGACCTTTTAGTGGCATTTTTGCATAGAATCTGGTATGGAATGAATCAAGCTGTTGGGCATCCGGCATTCGTCAAGCTTGCGGCAAGATTTTGGTCAAGCGGGCGGAGAGGGATAACAAAAAGGCCCCCGCAAAGCGGAGGCCTTAGGCAAGGCTATGTCGAGATGCAGGATTCGCGCTACTCGCAGAGCGAAAGGGCGGCCTCGTCGGCAACGACAACGCAGTTGGTGTGCAGCTGCAGGATCGAAGCCGGGCACGCGGGCGTAACCGGACCATAGCACATGTCATGCACGGCCTGAGCCTTGGCCTCGCCGTTGGCGACGACTAGGATCATGCGGGCATACATGATGGTCTGGGTACCCATGGTGTAGGCCTGACGGGGAACATCGTCGATGCTGTCGAACAGGCGGCTGTTGGCCTGAATGGTGCTCTCGGTGAGGTCGACGCAGTGCGTGCCCTTGGAGAAGTGGTCATCGGGCTCGTTGAAACCAATGTGGCCGTTGTTGCCAATGCCGAGCAGCTGCAGATCCGGGTAACCGGCGGCGGCGACGATCTTGTCGTACTCAGAGCAGGCAGCGGCGGCGTCGGGGTTGGAACCGTCGGGCACATGCGTGTTGTTCAGGTCGATGTTGATGTGATCGAAGAAGTTCTCACGCATGAAGTAGTGATAGCTCTGGGGATCGTCGTGCGAAAGGCCGCGATACTCGTCCAGGTTGTAAGTGCTGACCTCGGCAAAGTCGACGTCGCCCTTCTCGTACCAAGCAGCGAGCTGCTTGTAGGCACCGATCGGGGTGGAGCCGGTGGCAAGACCCAGCACGCAATCGGGCTTGAGGATAACCTGCGCCGAGATGATATTGGCGGCCTTGCGGCTCATATCCTCGTAGTCTTTAGCTTTAATGATCTTCATTACGCGTCCTTTCTCGTACAAGAGAGGCAAGGCTCCCCTTACAAGCACTTGCCCGCGGCCCGCGTCGGCCGCAACCAACGTGTGCGGCCACCAGGGCGAGGTCGCGTAATGTATGTGTCTCGTGTCTAGCCGCGTCGAGGCCCCTGCCCGTCCACGGTGACCCGAAGCCTTTTAGCTTCGGACAAATCCCATCTTGCCACGGAGGGCGTCCTCTTTCAAGGGCGCCCTCCGTAAACGTGTTTGAATTGTAGGCTAATGGCCACGTGCACTTGCTAGCGCTCGCGAGCAACGATGAGCTGGTCCATCTCTTCGACATGCACGCCAACGGAGCCCTTGATACTCGAGAACTCAACGGAGTTGCACACCAAGATGGGAACCGTCACATCGTAACCCTCGGCGGCAATTGCCTCGCGATCGAACTCAATGAGCACATCGCCCTTATGGACGATGTCACCCACTTGCGCATGTACGGTAAAGTGCTTGCCCTCAAGCTGAACAGTGTCCAACCCAACGTGGATGAGCACGTCCAAGCCATCGACCGTGTTAAGCGCAACGGCGTGGCCCGTGGGAAAAATGGCCTCGACCTTGGCGTCTGCCGGCGCAATCACACGCGTGCCGGTAGGCTGAATCGCCACGCCCTGGCCCAAAAGGCCGGTGGCAAATGTCTGGTCGTTTACCTCGGACAACGGAATGACGTCGCCCGAGATGGGAGCATCCAGCGTAAGGACTCGACCACGCATACCAAAAGACCTTAGGACTTTAGTGAACATGCTCCCCCTCGGACATACCAATCGACCAAAATAGCCTTAACAGTTTACCACTTGGCACTCGTTTTTGACCATTAGGGAAGTTCGCGCTTGACAACCTCGACGATGTCGTCGACAACGCGCTGGGTCAGCTCGTGCGTCTCGGCCTCGGCCATAACGCGGACCAGCGGCTCGGTACCGCTCGGACGCACCAGAATGCGGCCGCGGCCGTCAAGCTCCTTCTCGGCAGCAGCGACGGCATCCCAGATGGGCTGGCAATCATCCAGACCAGCCTTGTTGTCGGAATGCACGTTGACGAGTACCTGCGGGTACTTCTTCATGATGCCGGCAAGATCGGTGAGGGTACGACCGGTGCGCTTGAGCACGGCCAGCAGCTGCAGAGCCGTCACCAGACCGTCACCGGTGGTGTTGTGCTCCAGGAAGATGATGTGACCGGACTGCTCGCCGCCGATGACGGCGCCATCCGCGAGCATACGCTCCAGAACGTAGCGATCGCCCACGGCGGTCTGAACCATTTCGAAGCCCTGCTCCTTCATAGCAATGGAGAAGCCCAGGTTGCACATGACGGTCGAGACGATCTCGGAGTTGGCGAGCTTGCCGCGAGCGGCAAGGTCAGAACCGCAGATAGCCAGGATGTAGTCACCGTCGATCTCATTGCCCTCGCTGTCCACGAACAGCACGCGATCGGCGTCGCCGTCGTGGGCCAGGCCGATATCGGCATGGGTGCGCAGCACGAGCTCGCGCAGGGGCTCAAGATGGGTGGAGCCGCACTCAACGTTAATGTCGGTGCCACAGTAATCGGTGTTGATGGCATGGACCGTGGCACCCAGGCGCTGCAGCGCGGCGGGCGTAGTCTGGCAGGAAGCACCGTGACCGCAGTCAACGGCAACGACCAGGCCATCAAGCCTCAGGCCATCAAGCGTATCGATGGCGTGGTCGACGTATGCCTTGCGAGCGTCCTTCATCTTAATAATGTGGCCCACGCCGGCGCCAGTCGGCAGCGTATCGGCAGCCATGGCTTCCTCGGACATGACCCAGGCGCTGATCTCCTCCTCGACAGCATCGGGAAGCTTCATACCCTTGCGGCTAAAGAACTTGATGCCGTTGAACTCCGGCGGATTGTGCGAAGCGGAGATGACGATGCCGCCGTCGAGCTCGTTCTGGACGGTGAGCAGCGCCACGGCAGGCGTGGGGATGACGCCGCAGCAGTGCGGACGGCCGCCCTCTGCCATAATGCCAGCGGTCAGAGCGCTCTCGAGCATGGTACCCGAAAGACGCGTGTCGCGGCCGACGCAGATATCCGGACCAAGGAACTTGGTCGCCGCGCGGCCCAGGCGAAACGCGAGGTCGCACGAGAGGTCGGCATTGGCGACGCCACGGACGCCGTCGGTACCGAAGATGTTCTGGTGCATAGGATCGCTCCTTCCCTAGCAGGCGATATGCAACCGCCCACCCTAGTCGAAAAAGAAAAGCGGGACCCGCCGAGGAATCGGCAGGCCCCGCTTGTACATTGTATCTCGTAAGGAGATAAAACCTTAGCGCTTGGAGAACTGGGGAGCGCGGCGGGCCTTCTTGAGGCCGTACTTCTTGCGCTCGACCACGCGAGCATCGCGCGTAAGGAAACCGGCCTTCTTGAGGTCAGCACGGTAGTCGCCAGCGTTCAGAAGAGCGCGGGCGATGCCCAGGCGCAGAGCGCCGGACTGACCGGAGATGCCGCCGCCATCGCACAGAGCGATAACGTCGAACTGACCGGCGGTGTCGGTCACCTTGAAGGGAGCAAGGGCGTTCTCAACGAGCTGATGACGGCCGAAATACTGCTCGGCGTCACGCTTGTTGATGGTCACCTTGCCGGTGCCGGGGACGAGACGGACGCGGGCGACGGCGTTCTTACGACGGCCGGTACCCTGGTAGACAACGGTGTTCTCAGCCATCTTTAAGCCTCCAGCTCAATCTTCGTGGGGTTCTGGGCAGCATGCGGATGCTCGGCACCAGCGTAGACCTTAAGCTTGGTCATCTGGGCACGGCCGAGGGTGGTCTTGGGCAGCATGCCGCGAACGGCGCGCTCGATGACCTTCTCCGGGTGCTTCTCCATAGCCTGGCGGAAGCTCTCAGCCTTGAGGCCGCCGTTGTAGCCGCTGTGGCGATAATAGGTCTTCGTGTCGGCCTTGTTACCGGTAAGCTGGACCTTATCGGCGTTGATGACGACAACGAAGTCGCCGCAGTCGCTGTTGGGCGTGAACTGGGGCTTGTTCTTACCGCGCAGGATCATTGCGATCTGGGTGGCAAGACGGCCCAGGACAGCACCATCGGCGTCGACGAGAACCCAGTTGCGCTGGACCTCGCCCTGCTTGGCGTAGTGAGTCGATTTCGAAATCACTTAGACTCCTCCATGTACAGTACGTGTTGTTACAGAGATTCACGGGGCTCTGCAAGTAACCCGTCCATATTACCCCGCTCGCCGTACGAGTCAACAGGTATTTTGGCTCCGACCAGAGTTTCTGCACATGTCATCCACGAGCCGTGATGTCGCAGCGTTAACGCTCGACAAACGCCTCGATATCTCCCAGCAAGCGCTTTGCCTCCTGACGGCCCTGGATATACAGGTCCAAAAGCTTTGCCGGATCGTGCTCGACATGGCCGACCTCGACCGGCTTTTGCGGAGCAATGACCAGCGCGCGGCCCTCGCGCTCATACTTCCACAGGTGCATGCGCTGGAGGTTATAGCGGTCGTGGCGCGTCTCGATAGCCTCGAGCAGATAGGGGTAGTCGACATAGCGGGCGCGCGCGGCAGGCATAAACTCGTAGGGCTTTTTCTCGTACGAGCGGTCCTGCGTGACAATGACAACCGCGCGATCGAAGCCCGCCTCCTCCAGCACGTGCTCGATGGGGACCGAATCGGCTACGCCGCCGTCGACGTATTTGTGCCCGTCGATCTCGACCGGCGGCGTCACCAGCGGCAGCGACGTCGAGGCACGCACGGCATCGAGGTCGAGCACGGCGCTTTTGACCGGCAGGTAGGCAGCGGTTCCAAACAGCATGTCCGTCGCGACGGCGTACATCTCGATAGGGCTGGCGTCGAACGTCTCGTTATCAAAGGGATCCAGGCGGTCCTGGATATCGTTGAAGATAAAGTCGTAACCCACGATGGAGCCCGTGGATGCGAAGGATGCGGCACCCATGTAGCGGTTGTCATTGCAGAAGGTCAGGTTGATGCGATTGACGCGACCGATCTGGTGCGACTTGTAGTTGACGCCGTTGAGCGCACCGGCCGAAACGCCGTACACCGCTGGAATTTCGACACCGGCCTCCATGAGAACGTCGAGCACGCCGGCGGTAAACTGCCCACGAAAACTGCCACCCTCCAAGACGAGCGCGACCTTGCCGGCGTTCTTTGCCTTATCTTCTGCAGTCATATTGACCTCCTGCGATTGCGTTTTGGCCTTCTTCTACCCAGTTTTGGGATGGAGGGCGCGCAGGTTTTTCGAGGCGGCAGGTGAAGCGGAAAGTGCGTCCCAGTTTGAGGCGGGATTCCGGGATGCGGTTTCCGCTGGGACCGCCATTGGGACAGCGCGTCCCGTTCTGAGCGCGGATTCCGGGATGAACTTTCCGCTAGCCATTCATTTGGAAATTGCATCCCATTCCGAATGAAGATTCCGGGATGCAGTTTCCGCTTGAGGCGTCATCCGGAAACTGCACCCCAGTCTGAGCCGGAATTCCGGGATGGATTTTCCGCCTGGGCCGCCGTTAGGAAAGCGCGTCCCACTCTGCGTTGCTGTAGCGTTTTCCTAGCGCCCGCGCCCTGCATAGAGTTCGATTCTCCGCGGGTTTGGGGTTCCGTTGATGCGGCGCATGGCAGGCTGAGATTCGATAAACATCGCATCGATATTGGGCCGGGGCGTTGCGCGGATAATCCGCGTATTTGCTTCGCAAATCCGCACCGGCTTCGGCCGCCTGCCGGCGTCCTCGCCCGCTCGCTACAAACGCTTCGCGTTTGCTTAACGCTCGCGCCCTGCACAGAGTTCGATTCTCCGCGGTACGGACTAGAAATAAAAAGGCAGGTAGATACGAATATCTACCTGCCTGTTACTTATGGTGGAGGCGCGGAGAATCGAACTCCGGTCCACGAAAGCCCCCTGATTGGCATCTCCAAGCTCAGTCGCTGGTTTTGTCTCGGACGCTTTGCGCGCAGCGACACGCTCGCGACGTCCTAACCGGTTCGGTCTTAGCCTGCACCATACCGATTACGTGCGCAGGAGCATTCCCCTAAAATGACGTCGCGCCGGTGTCGGGGAAATCACCGGGTTGACGCGCCGCTATAAATTAAGCAGCGAGAGCCATAGGCTCAAAAGAAGAGTTGTTGTCAATTCAATTTGACGGTACCCCTGTTTAACGAGGCGAGGAGACCTCGGCTTGCTTCCTCTCTCAGAGCTATCGTGTCGAAACCAGTCGCCCCCGAATGTCGGGAAAGTCTGGATGGTATCGGGCCTGCAAACACCCGATAACCGTCGACTTTTCAAGGAACATACGGGGCGAGCCCCGCTTGTGGAGTGTTATCTTACCACGTTCTGAAAGCGGACAGCTGTTCTATGCACGAGCTGTGAAGACCCCAATGTGCGCCGCACTTCGCACTTTTGTTACCGATCGCGTCACGTATATTTTCGCCAAGCAAAATTGACCCGTCGAAAGGACCGTTATGGATACCAAGCAGCAACTCGTCAATGCCCTCGCAGGCCTGGGCTCAACCATTACCAAAGCTATGGATGTCATCGAGGGCTTTGTCCCCTGCGGACATCCCGCCCTCACGGTATCGAACGCGCTCGTCGCGCTGGACGTTGACGATGATGCAGCTCTCACTCAGCAGCTTGGGACCGTCGAGGGCTTTATCGACCACGTGAGTGAGAACCGCGGCGTGACCGCCTACCACGGTATCGAGGTCGAGCTCGCGGGTCCCAAGGCCGATCTGTTCGCAGCAATCCGCGAGGTAGGCGCCCTTATGCAGACCGCAGGCGTCAAGAACACCCAGGTCAACGAGTGGGTCTACCGCAGTCTGGCAGCACTCGACAGCTCCGACGAAAAGGCAGTCGAGCAGCTCGCAGAAAGCCCCGCCATCAAAGCTGCACTTGTCTAAAAAGGCCTGCGCCCGGACGACACCGATGCCGTCTGGGCGCAGGCCAGATAACGTGGGTGAACACGTCTGTTAACGCAGGTAAGCCTTCGCGTTGCCCAGGCTGTAGGCAATCGTCGAGCCGTTGTGCAGCAGTGACGACGCCTGCGGGGTAATCGCGCCGGTAATGCCCAGTGCCAAGAGCGCTGAGTTGGTGAGCATCACCTTAGAATAGGAGCTCGTCAGTCGGTCAATGAGGCCCTGGCTCATGCGGCGCAAACGCACGATCGCGGCAAGATCCGTATCGGTGAGGATGATATCGGCGACCTCCTTGGCAATGTCGCTTCCGCCACCCATCGCCAAGCCCACGTCGGCCAAACCGAGCGCCGGCGAATCGTTGACGCCGTCGCCCACCATGGCAACATGGCGCCCCTCGCTCTTAATGCGCTCCACATAGGCGTACTTGTCCTCGGGCAGCAGTTCGGCCTTAAACTCGTCGACACCCGCCTCGCGCGCAATGCGCTCGGCCGTGCGCTCCGAATCGCCCGTGAGCATAACGACATGCTTGACGCCCAGCGCATGCAGGTCGGCGATGGCCTCGCGGACCCCGGGCTTGAGCGGGTCCTCGATACCGAGCACGCCGACGACCTTTCCATCGACCGCCAGATACAGCGGCGACAGGCCCTGCATCTGGGACTCGATTTGCTCCTTAATGTCGGCCTCGAGCTGCGCGCTCTCGTCCTCAAACACAAAGTGTGCCGAGCCGATAATCGCGCGACGCCCTTCGATGGACGAAGCGATGCCGTGCGCCACAATATACTCGACCGCAGCGTGACGCTCGCGGTGCTCGAGCCCGCGCTCGCGGGCGGCGTTGACCACGGCACGCGCCACCGGATGCGGAAAATGCTCCTCCAAGCAAGCGGAAAGGCGCAGGACCTCGTCCTCGCTCCAGCCATCGGTGGTGAGCACGCAGGCAAGACGCGGCTGTGCCTCGGTAAGCGTGCCGGTCTTATCAAACACAATGGTGTCGGCCTTGGCAAACGACTCAAAGTACTTCGCGCCCTTGACCATGACGCCCATCTTGGCAGCATCGCTCATAGCGGTCATGACGGCAACGGAACCCGTAAGCTTGAGTGCGCACGAGTAGTCGACCATCAGCGCCGCCGAGGTCTTGATGAGGCTACGGGTGGTAAGCGCAACCAGGCCCGCGAGCAGGAAGTTCCACGGGACGATCTTGTTGGCAAGGTCCTCCATATGCGACTGGCCCTCGGACTTGAGTGAGTCGGCCGTCTGCACGAGTGAGACGATTGAGCGCAGTTTGGTTTGCGCCGTATTGGCGCGCACGCGCACCAAGATGCCGCCGTCTTCCACGACGGTACCGGCGAACACGTCGTCGCCCACGCTGCGCTCGACGGCCAGCGGCTCGCCGGTCAGGGTCGCCTGGTTGACCATAGCGCTCCCCTGCTCGACAACACCGTCGATGCAGATGGACATGCCGGTGCGCACGGCGACCAAGTCGCCGGGCTCGAGCTCGGTGGCGGCAACGCTTACCTCGGTGTCGCCGACGACCTTTTGCGCCTTGTCGGGCACATCGAGCAGCGAGTTGATGAGCTCGTTTTCGCTCATGGCGCGGGTGTAGTCCTCGAGCAGCTCGCCCACGTTGAGCAGGAACATCGTCTGGCCCGCGGTGTCGACATCACGCTTGACGAACGAAATGCCGATGGCCGAAGCGTCGAGCACGGGAACGGTCAGGCGCGGCTGCGCGAGCTCACGGAGGGCGGCGCGCAAAAAGGTCATGTAACCGGCCACGACAAACACCGCACGCAGGGGCGTGGGCAAAAACCAGCGACGTGCGTAGTGGGCGCCGACAAGTGTGGCAAGATCCATAACGAGCTTGTGCTTGCGTGGCTCAAGCTGCATCACGTAGCCTGTCTTTGCGTCGGCAATGGCCTGAGCGTCGAGCGCACCGACGGCGGCCAGCACGGCATCGCGGCGCGACTCGTCGTATTCGAGTGCCATCTGGCCGATGCGGCCGTAGACGCGCACCTTGTGCACGCCGTCGATGTCGCCGCCAAGCTTAAGAAGTGCATCGAGATCGCTCTCTGGCACAGGACCCGCCAATTGAAGACGGGTCCTGCCGGGGATCTCGCTAATAATCGAGAATCTCATAGTTTGTGCCTGGGAGCGTTACTCGGCTGCCTCGTCAGCAGCGGCCTCGCTCTGGGTGATGTAAGCAGCCTCGGCAACCATGTCGTCGACATTAGCCTTGGCCTGCTCGACCATGTCCTGGTAGCCGTTCTTGATGCGCATACCGCACGCAATACCCTGCACGCAGGCATTCTTGACCGGAGCGCTGGTAAGCAGCTTGATGCCGGCCGTGCCAAGCAGAAAACCGCCACCGACAAGCAGGGTATTGAACGTGGACTTCTTCATGATGTCTCTCCCTTTTGCCGCATTGGACGCGGCATGGTGCCTCAGCACCCGAGTAAACAAGTTTGCTCGAGCACGCTTTTGAAATATCTCAATTTTATCTAACTATCTAGGTCAGCCATGGCTAACCTTTTGAAAATTAACGATGCGGAGTAACCGATTGTCAATGTGACAAAGGGACTGTTCCTTTGCCCCTTCTTACAGCTGCCAGGCAGCCGCTTCCTTTTGCAGCGCAACCATGCGGGCGAATTCTCCACCTGCCGCCTTGAGCTGCGCCGGAGTGCCCTGCTCGGCAACCACACCATCCTTGAGTACAACGATCTTATCGGCATTTTCTACCGTGCGCATACGGTGGGCGATCACGATAACTGTCTTTCCTGCGAGCAGGCGGGAGAGCGCCTGCTGCACCACGGTCTCGTTCTCCACATCCAAACTCGCCGTCGCCTCGTCCAACAGCACGATAGGCGCGTCTTTGAGCAGCGCACGGGCGATAGAGATGCGCTGGCGCTCACCGCCGGACAGCTTGGAGCCGTTCTCGCCGATCATGGTGTCATAGCCCTGCGGCATGCGGCTCACAAACTCGTCGCAGTTGGCGGCACGCGCGGCAGCAAGCACTTCCTCATCGGTGGCATCGCGACGACCAAGACGGATGTTTCCCATCACCGTGTCGTCAAAGAGCAGCACGTCTTGGAACACAATGGCGTAGTCGCGCAGCAGCGCCTCGGGATCCACGCTCGCAACATCCACGCCGCCCACGGTGACCGTGCCTTCGGTGGCGTCCCAAAAGCGCGCGGCCAGGCGGCTCACCGTGGACTTACCGGAGCCCGAAGGACCGACCAGTGCCGTGACCTCGCCTTCCTTGGCGGTAAAGCTCACATCGGTAAGAACTTTCTCGCCGGCGCGGCCGTCCTCGCCCGCACCATAGCCAAATGCCACGTGATCGAACACCACATCGTGGCCTACGGGCTCAAACTGCTCGCTGCCCCGCGCCACGGGCTCTTCCATGATGGAACGCATGCGCTTGGCCGACGACTCGGCGGCAAACAGCTCGGACATCAGCATCAGCGCCTGATCAAAGGGCGCATAGATGCGGCTCACCATAAGCAGGAAGGCAAACATCATCAAAAAGTCGACCTGGCCGGAGGCGACCATCGCAGCGCCCGTGACCAACGTGGTGGCAATCCCCAGGCGCAGGATGGCAAAGGCGGAGTTGACCAAAAGCCCATTGGCGAGCTCGCCCTTGGTGGTCTCGCGCTCCTCGGCATCGATCACGGCGTTGAGCCCCTCAAGATAATGAGTCTCCTGGTTGGTGGCGCGGATCTCGCGCACGCAGTCGAGCGTCTCCTGGATCGCCTCGGTAACCTTGACCTTCTCGGCACGCACATGGTCGAACACCGGGGTCATGGGGCCGCGTGTCAGATACAGCACGGCAAAGGCCACGGGCACGCTCCAAAACGCCGCGATCGCCAGCTGCCAGCAAAAGAACAGCGACGCCACGAACACAATAGCGCTTGCGATGATGGCACCCCAAAGCTCTCCCAGCACGTGGCTGTAGGCGTGCTCCATGGCCTGGACGTCGCCCATGATGGTCTCGGTTAAATCGGCCAGATCACGACGGCCAAAAAACGACAGCGGCAGCTTGCGCAAGCGCTCGGCAATCTCCATACGCTGCTTGCCGCACTCCTCGTAAAAGATGCAGTAGGTGTAGTAATACTGCTGCCAGTTAGAGGCAAAGAGCAACACGAAAAAGACCAGGAGGCCGCCCACAATCGGCAGGACATCCGGCAGGTCGGCACCGGTGGCGAGATGTTCGACAAAACCGGCCATGACCAGGAACAATAAGCCCATGCCGGCCATGGTAATGAGATTGGTGAGCGCGGTCCAGAAAATGCCGCGTTTTACGCCGGCGACGCCTTTATCGGATAGGAAGTACTTCTTTTGGAATGAGGCGAACATTTAGGCCTCGCCTCCCTTCGTGACGGCGGCATCCGCGGCAGCAGTGATCTTCCAACTCGCGGCCTGCTCGTACTCAGCCCACATCTTGGCATACAGGCCATTTTGGGACAGCAGCTCGGCATGGGTACCAGTCTCCTGCACGCTACCTTGGTTGAGCACCACGATCTTGTCGGCCCCCACCACGGTCGAAAGCCGGTGCGCGATCATAATGACTGTGCGACCCGCCGCCAGTTTGCTAAAGGCACGCTGGATGAGCGCCTCGTTCTCGGGGTCGGCAAACGCTGTGGCCTCATCGAGCACCACGATGAGCGCGTCCTTAAGGATTGCGCGGGCGAGTGCCACGCGCTGGACCTCGCCGCCCGAAAGGTACGCCCCGCCGGCGCCGAGCATGGTGTCGATGCCCTGCGGGAGCTTGGCCACGATATCGTCGCACTGGGCCGCGGAGAGGGCCGCGCGCACTTCGTCGTCAGTAGCTGTAGGCTTGGAGGCACGCACGTTATCGGCAAGTGTTTGCCGGAACAGCTGGTTGGTCTGAAACACAAAGGCGACCTGGTCCATAAGCTCGTGCGGATCCATGTCGCGAACGTCTACACCGCCTACGAGCACACGACCTGCGGAAACATCCCAAAAACGCGGGATCAGACTGGCACAGGTTGACTTACCGCCGCCAGAGGGACCCACCAACGCGAGGGTGCTACCCGCAGAAACGCTAAAGCTCACATGGTTGACGGCAGGTGCCTCGGCACCCTCGTAGGTAAAGCTCACGTCCTCAAATCGCACGTCGCCGCCGGCGGGGTGCTTGGGCTGGGCAGGCACGGAGAGCTGCTTGGAATCCATGACGCTTCGAATGCGAGCCAGCGAATCGGCACTCATCTGAGAGGCCTCGCCCACAAACATGAGCTTGGTCATGGCCGTTGGTACCACGGCCGAAAATATCGCGTAAAACGTGAAGTTGGCCATAAAATGCGCGAAGTCCGTCTCGCCCGGCGCCAACAGCAACGCCACGGGCAACAGGAATGTCACAAGACCATTGAGCGCGGTAAGGTTGAGCACCTGCGGGCCTCGGCAGAACGTGCCCGCATAGTTTTGCGCCATGTCGGCGTATTCGGCGATCGCGTCGTGGAACGCCTTAAAGGAGTAGACCGTCTGCTGGAACACCTTGACCACGGGGATGCCGCGCACGTATTCGGTGCCGGTCTTGTTCATCTTGACCAGCGCGCCCATGTAGGCCTTCATAAACTCGGCGCCCTTGCCGCTCATCATGGTGGCCATGGCGCAAAACGAAACGGCCACCGAAATGAGGCATGCCGCGCCCAAGCGCCAATCGAGGGCGAAAAGCAGCACGAGCAAGCCCACGACCATGGCGGCGGCGCCTGCGATATCGGGCAGCATGTGTGCGAGCAAAGTCTCTGTGGAAGCGGCGCATCCGTCTACGATACGGCGCAGCTCACCGGTGGCGTGTGTGTTAAAGTAGCCAAGCGGCAGCTTAAGCAGGTGCTCGCTCGTAGTCTTGCGAATATTGGACGCGCAGCGAAACGCAGACAGGTGCGTGCACATGAGCCCCACGAAATAGACCACGATGCTTGCCAGCGCAAACCCCACGGCCCACCAGCCATACGTCGCGATGCCGCAGGCTTCGCTCCAGTTAGGTGCCACGGCGATCAGATCGCGCGCGACAAGCCAAATGCACACGTACGGGCCAAAGCTCAGCAGCTGCGAGAGCGCCGAGAGGACCATGCCCAAATATGTTAGGAATTTACGGTCGCCGGCATATGCAAGCAGCTCGCCGATACCGCCGCCTTCCTTTTTTGATCCCTTTGCCATGAGATTCCTTTCTAACGGCTTGAGAGTTAACCGTAATGAACTTATCATTGATGTGTTAGCCATGGCTCACAATCGAGCCAGGCGTGGACGTTTCTGCAAAGGAAAGGGACGCTTTTGCAAATACGGCGGGCAGCGACCGACATAACCGAGCTCTATGCACCGCAGTTTGAGCAGTTTGGCCTGGAGCTTACCGGCAAGGGCGCCGTCTTTACCGGCGAGGTGGCAAACGATCGGGCGCACGGACGCGCATGGATCATGCCCCTCTCCCCCACCTGCATCGTCATGGAGCATTTCATTACCCCGATGCACAACATGCACCTAGCCGAATACACGCCCGAACCGTACGCGTGCGTGAGCGAGGTCAGCGCGCCCACGCTCATGTGCATGCCCGAAGCCGGCATAACGCCTGCGAACCTTAAACCCCTGCATGGACCGTGGCCGAACAGCGCGGTGTGCAGCTTTATCCAAGATAGCTGCGGCGAGGAGCTAAGTCCGCTGTTTGCAGGGCAGCTTTATCACTCGCGCTCGGTGCTCTTTTTGCCCGGGTATTTTGACGAGCTGGAGCATCGGTATCCCACTGAGTTCGTAGGAGTCTTTGAAGCGTTTGCCGAGTCGTGGCACGAGGAGGCGACGTCTGCCATCTGCCACACGCTGCGCCGGATTAACGAGGACCGCGCCCGCACCGTAGGCGGACACGTCTATATGCAAGGCATCGTGGAGACCATGGTCGCGGAGCTCGCCTGTTCGCGCGCGGCCCACAAGCAGGCGCGGCGGGCGGCAGACACACGCGCCAGCATAACCATTGCCGAAGAAGCAACGGCAATGATTGAGCGCGCGCTCGACAAAGGCAGACGTGTGGGTATCAACGAGGTAGCCGAGAGGCTCTACACAAGCCGCTCCAAGCTATGCGCCACCTTTAAGGCCCAAACCGGCGAGTCCCTGGGTGCCTACATTCGCAGACGCCGTATGGAGCGAGCACAGGACCTTTTGGCCGATAGCTCGCTCACGATAGCGCAGGTCGCAGAGCGTCTAGGCTACCCTCAGCAGGCCGCCTTCGCCCAAGCATTCAGACAATACACCAGCACCACCCCCACCACCTGGCGCTCCGAACATATATAGAGAATAAGGGCGCCAACGGCACCCTCATTCACCAAATTCCATTCAGCCTACCTGACCCGAGCGGCCGAGTCGTTGCAGAACCCGGGAGCCCCGGCAGGGCGGGTGCTTGCTCAAAATGAGTTCCCTCCAAAACAATGGGCGCGCCAACGGCGCGCCCATTCACTCTATTCCATTCAGCCCCGCCTGACCCGAACGGCCGAGTCGTTACGGAACCGAGGGGCCGGGCGCAGGGCCTTGCCTCTCAATGAGTTCCGCACGAACAGGAGGCGCCAGTGGCGCCTCCGTCGTGAGTCAGGACTGTCCGAAATTGAGAGGCAAGGCCCTGCGCCCGGCCCCTCGGTTCCCGTTTACGAGAGCGACGTTCTCAGCAACTCGTTGAAGAGCTTCGGGTTACCCTTGCCGCGGCTCGCCTTCATGCACTGGCCCACCAAAAAGCCGATAACCTTCTGGTTGCCGTCACGATACTGCTGCGCCTGCTCGGCACAGTTTGCCAGCACCTCGTCCACGATCGGCTGCAGCGCGCCGGCATCGCTCACCTGACGCATACCGCGCTCGTCGACGATCTTGTTGGGGTCGTCGCCAGTCTGGGCCATGGCCTCAAAGATCTCGTGCGCCTGGTTGGAGCTGATGGCATCGGTCGCCAGCAGCTTGGCAAGAGCGGCCACCTGAGCCGGCGCGATACCGGACTCGGCCAGCGAGACGCCCGCGCCCTTAAGGTAGGCAATCATCTCGTTGACCAGCAGGTTTGCGACCGTCTGGGCCTCCTTGCCAGCCATACCGGCAGCGGCGGCCTCAAAAAACTCGGCAAACTTGGGGTCGCCGGCGATTTGCTCGGCATCGGCAGCCTTAATGCCAAAGTCGGCCTCAAAACGGGCGCGCTTGGCATCGGGCAGCTCGGGGATCTCGCCACGGCAGCGGTCGATGAACTCGTCGTCCAAGTCGAACGGCGCCAGATCGGGGTCGGGGAACAGACGATAGTCATCTGCCGTTTCCTTCACACGCATGACCACGGTGCGCTTGCGGCTGGGCTCCCAGTGGCGGGTCTCCTGATAGATGATGCCGCCCTCCTCGAGCACCTCGGCCTGACGGCAGATCTCGTAGGCAAGCCCATCATGCAGGCTCTTAAACGAGTTGAGGTTCTTGAGCTCGGTCTTGGTGCCCAGCTTGGTCTCGCCGCGGCGGCGCAGCGACACGTTGCCGTCGCAACGCATGGAACCCTTCTCCATGGAGCAATCCGAAATGCCCAGTGTTACAAAGATGCGACGGAGCTTTTCCATAAACAGACGCGCTTCCTCGGGCGTGCGCAGATCGGGCTCGGTGACGAGCTCGATGAGCGGCGTGCCGCACCGGTTGTAGTCGACGAGCGACTCAGCCGCGGCGGTGATGCGGCCCTCGGCGCCACCCACGTGGACCATCTTGGCGGCGTCTTCCTCCATGTGGATGCGTAGGATGCGGATGGGCACCGTGTAGGAACCGTCCTCGCGACGCTCGGGCATCTGCAGGTTGGACGCGTCATAGCTGGCCAGGTGGCCGGCGCGCTGATTGCCCTCGCGCATCGTGGAGGACATGGACGTGGACAGGCCCTCGGCATTGGCCGAGGCGCTCGCCAGACTCTGGGCCTCGGCCTCGCCAAACGCGCAGTCGGGGCGCTCGGCGGCGCCGCGACCGGTCACGTCCAGGTCCAGATGACCGTACATGGCAAAGGCGACCGGACCCTGCGTGGTCTGGAAGTTCTTGGCCATATCGGGATAGAAGTAGTGCTTGCGGTAGAACATCGAGTGGCGCTGGATCTCGCAGTTGGTGGCGAGACCGGCCTTGACGATGCTCTCGATGGCACGCTTGTTGGGCACCGGTAGGGCGCCGGGCAGGCCCAGGCACACCGGGCACACGTTGGCGTTGGGCTCGTCATCGTGGCTGAGCTTGCAGTTGCAGAACATCTTGGTATCGAGTGCGGTGAGCTCGGTATGGATCTCCAGGCCGATCACGGCCTCCCAATCCTGCAGAACCTCGGAAAACTCCTTCATTACAGCTCGCCTCCCTTCCCGGCAAAATCGGGCGCGACGGAAAGCGCGGGCGCACCCGTGGCGGCATCGGCAAAGCCGCGCTCCAGGGCGCGGGCAAACGTGAGTAGCTGACGATCCTTAAAGGCCGGACCCACCAGCTGGGCAGAAACGGGCAGCTTGCTGTCCTCGCCCAGGCCCAGCGGCACCGAGATACCACCGTTGCCGCAAATGTTGAGCGAGATGGTGTACAGGTCGGAGAGATACATCTGCGTGGGGTCGCTGATCTCGCCAAACTTAAAGGCCGTGCGCGGCGAGGCGGGCATGAGGATGGTGTCCACCTTGGCATACGCGGCGTCGTAGTCCTGAGTGATGAGCGTGCGGGCCTTTTGCGCGGCGTAGTAGTACTTGTCGTACACGCCCGAGCTCAGCAGGTAGGCGCCGAGCATCTGACGGCGCTTGGCCTCGGCGCCAAAGCCGTGGGCGCGCGAAAGCGAGCTCTGGTCGGACAGGTTGGCGCAGCCCTCCTCCTGATAGCCGTAGCGAATGCCGTCGAAGCGGGCCAAGTTGGAGAACGCCTCGGCCGGGCCGATGACGTAGTAGGCGGCGATGGCGGCGTCCAGGTGCGGCAGGTCGACCTCGACCAGCTCGGCGCCCTGGTTCTGCAGCTCCTGGGCGGCGCGCTCAACGGCGGAGCGGACCTCGGGCGTCAGGCCCTCGGCCTCCATAAACGCGGGGATGATGCCCACGCGCTTACCCTCGATGCTGTCGTTGAGGTGCTCGGTAAAGTCGACGGCGCAATCCTGGCTGGTGCAGTCGTACGGATCGTGGCCCGCACCGGCAAGCGCGTTCATGGCCAGCGCGACGTCCTCGACCGTGCGGCCAAAGGGGCCCACCTGGTCAAGCGACGAGCCAAAGGCGACCACGCCGTAACGGCTCACGGCGCCATACGTGGGCTTAAAGCCCACCACGCCGCACAGCGACGCCGGCTGGCGAATGGAGCCGCCGGTATCCGAGCCCAGCGAGAGCGCGACCTCGCCCGCGGCGACGGCTGCAGCGGAGCCGCCCGAGGAGCCGCCGGGCACGCGCTCGGTATCCCAAGGGTTGTTGGTGCGGTGGAACGCCGAGCTCTCGGTGGAGCTGCCAAAGGCGAACTCGTCCATGTTGGCCTTGCCCATGGGCAGACAGCCGGCATCCAGCATGCGCTGGACGCAGGTAGCGGTGTAGACGCTCTGGTAGTTCTCGAGCATGCGGGAAGCGCAGGTGGTGCGCGTGCCCACGAGGTTCATGTTGTCCTTGACGGCCAGCGGCACGCCCGCGAGCGGGGGCAGCGGCTTGCCTGCAGCGCGGTCGGCATCCACGCGCACGGCGGCCTCGAGCGCAAGCTCGGGCGCCACCTGCAGGAATGCCTGGACCCCGCCCTCGCGCGCCTCGATGGCGGCAAGGGAGGCCTGTGCCACCTCGGTAGCGGTAAAGTCGCCGGCGGCAACGCCCGCGGCGATCTGGGCGGCGGTAAGGGAATCGAAGCTCTGCGCCATTACTCGCTCTCCCCCTCTCCCAAAATGGACGGCACGCGGAAGTAGCGGTCGCGCGCGCTGCCGGCGTTTTCGAGCGCAACGTCGAGCGGCAGGTCGCGCTCGGGCTCGCGCAGGTCATCGCCCATCACGTTGGACAGGCTTCCGATGGGATGGAACGTGGGCTCCACGTCGGGGAAGTCATATTGCAAGACGGGCTCGAGCATCTGGACGGCGTCGTTCATGTAGGACGTCATCTGGGTGAGCTCGTCATCGGTCAGTGCGATCTTTGCGTACTCGGCGATGCCGCGCACGTCTTTCTCGCTGAGTGCCATAGGCGCTCCCTTCCGCATAACAGATAAACCGCTCTAGTATACAAGGCAACGCCGCTTGGAGCAGGTGCTTTACCTAAATGCAGCGAAAACGTAACGAGGGCGGCGGGCTGGCAGGCGGCGGGCTGGCGATTCTGCAGCGAAACCGCACCGTCCATAGCGAAAACCGTACTGCCCACAACGAAAAGCATCTCGCCCGAAACGAAAGCCGTCTCGCCCGCAACAAAAACCATCACAACATTCGACACTTTTCGCCAAAATCGAGATTTTCATCGAATGTTGTGATGGTTTGGAAGTCCCGACCACCGCAAAGGCGCCCGTCCCCTTTGTAGTGGTTCCGAACGATGTCCTATGCCGAGGCCTTGGCCTTGCGGCGCTTGCGGACCGCGTGGATCACGATGTCCAGCAGCAACAGCACAATGGCTACGACCACGATAAGCACGGCGAACTCGCGCTTGCCCCAGTGGCGTCCGGCCAGCGACTTTTGCTTGTCGACGTCCTTTTTGCTGTACTTGGTGCGCACGCAATGCACCAGCAGGCGATGGTCGTTCACGCCGTAGGGCGTGCAGGTGACGAGCGTCACCTTGTCGGCGCCGGGCTCGATGGTCAGCGACTCCATCTCCTCGGGCAGAACCACCTCGGAGTCCACCATCTTGTAGGCGAGCGTCTTGTTCATGGTGTGCAACAGCACCAGGTCGCCGGGCTCCAGCGAATGGATGTCGTCGAACATGCTCAGGTTGCGCATGCCCGAGTGCGCGGTGAGCACGCAATGCGTCGAGGTGCCGCCCACCGGCAGGCTCGTGCCCTCCAGGTGGCCGACGCCTGCCATAAGGACCTCCTCGCTCGTGCCGTGGTAGATGGGCATGCTCACGTCGATGGAGAGGATCTCGACCCAGCTCATCATGGGGTCGCGGTCAAAGATGAGCTGCTGAGCGTAGGGCTCGATCTGGTCGGCGGGAAGCTCGGTGGCCTCGCCCGCCAGCTGCTCGTTATAGGAGCGCGCCTGTAGCAAGATGCGTTCGCGCTCCTCCTCCGAGAGCGCGTCCACGGTGCTGGACACGGTGCTGATCTGGTTGAACACGCCCGAGGCCTCGAGCCGGTCCAAGATCCACGGCCAGGTCATAAGGCCCACGCCAATAAGGATGATGACGATGGTGATGAGCCGGTCGGCCCAGCGCGGCAGTCGCTTGCGGCGGCGCTTGGGCTTTGGTTGAGGTTTGGGCTGAGGGCTTGAGCCACCGTTGGCCGCGGCGTTATTGCTCTTCATATGTTTGGCGCCCTGCACCATCGCCAGTCACTCCTCTACAACTCAAGTTGTCTAAACAAATAATAGCCGATTAGCGAGCTCATGCGCCGGACAACGCAGCCTGACAGCATTGCGCAGCGCGAGTTGGGTCAGCATTTGGGTTTTCAAAATGTCCCGGATCGGCGGAGCGATTCGGGATACAATGTCTGTAGGAAACGACGCACCCCGCGTAAGTGATCGAAAGCGCGGGCGACCAGTTTCCGGTGTTGTTAAATGCCCGGGCCTCTAACCCCGGGCATTCTTATTTGCGCTTGCGGCGCAACTGCCTTCTACCGTCCGCACCGCGCGTGCGCCTACGGACCTTAAACCGAACCTCATACGAGTCAAGAAACGCGATGACGAACGTGCCCACCGCCGCGAGGGCGGCGAGGGCGTTAAGGAATTTCAGCATTTGGGGACCTCCGATCGAGTCGTCGGCCGCCCGCGCACGGGATACGTCGCAAGGATATTTTACTGCGAGTGTATGCACCAACGCCCGGTAAACGCGATTTTGACAAACATTTGTTCGATAGTTACACACACGGCTCCTCGCCAGGCGGAGCCTGGCCGCATTGTCCGGGTTTGCCCGACGTGTTTGCGTTTTCAAAATGTCCCGAATCGGCGGGGCGATTCAGAATACAATAGCCACAGGAAACGACGCACCCCGCGTAAGTGTACGAGAGCGCGAGCGAGCAGTTTCCGGTGTTGTTAAATGCCCGGGCCTCTAACCCCGGGCATTCTTATTTGCGCTTGCGGCGCAAATGCCTTCTACCGTCCGCACCGCGCGTGCGCCTACGGACCTTAATCCGAACCTCATACGAGTCAAGAAACGCGATGACGAACGTACCCGCATCGGACGGTAGGGGCTGGCTGCGTTATCCCAAAAAAACGGGGCAAACTCCAGTGCGGAGTCTGCCCCGAAAAGAGAATGGCAAAGCAAGAACGTCAATGGACGAGAAAGGTGTCCGCAAGTCTCATGGCCATCACATCCCACCTGCCAAAGGGATGGGTGAGCGAGCGTTACTCCTGCTCGGACTCCTCAGCCTGCTTACGGCTGCGGATGAGGTGCGCCACGCCGATGCACAGCACCGCGCCACCAGCGATCCAAGTAAAGGTCACACCGTTAAGACCGGTCAGCGGGAGGCCAATGGACTTAGTGTTGCCGACGTTGATGGTGACTTCGCCGGCGGCGGCATTGGTACCAGTGCCATCCTTGCCGGTCAGCTTATTATCTCCGGCAGTGCCGTCGAGCGTGCCGAAGGCAATGTCAGTGCGGATCTTATCGGATTCGGAAACCTCTGCCTTAAGATCCGTCACCTTCATGGTCATTTCGTCATACGTCGGTGAGATGGTGAAGGTGAAGGGGCTGGCCTTGGTGTACTTATCACCGGGGGCCTCGACCTCGGTCACCTTGTAGGAGCCGGCGTCGAGACCTGACACGGCAATCTTGCCGTCTTTGTCGGACGTGAACTTCACGCAATCGGGAAGGTCAGTACCACTAGAAACGGTCACGAGTTGGCCGGCGACGACGTTTTTACCCTCAACCGTACCCGCTTTCGAAGCGATGTATTGGTCCATGGTATTCTCATCGGCGGACTGGATGGTAAAGGCGGCACCCGCAAGGCCCTCCTCGGTGCCCTGATCGACCTTGTTGAGGTTGAGCTTGAAGGCGAAGTCGGCGACGGTGTCCTCGATCGTCTCGCCTGTGCCATTGCCATACGGGTTGTTAGAGTACTCAAGCTTAACGGTGTTGGGGTTGCCACCCACGGTGTGCTCTGTGGTGTTGTTGCCGATAACAGCGTTCTTGTTAAGCTTGGCTTTGTAGAAGACAACGATCTCGGTGTTCTCATCAATGCTGAGGGTGCCAGTACCGTCAGCATTGGCAGACTTCAAACCCTTTTTACCGTTGTTGTCAACAGGAAAGTCAACGGTAAGTTTCTGATTCTGGAAGCTAACCGTATAGGAAGTCGAGCTAATCTTAGTGTAGGTGTTGTTGTTCAGGGCGTACACCTCGACTGAGTTACCGACATAATCCAGACCCGTCGAAAGATTATCGGTGAATTTGTAAGCATACGCGTCAAAGGTGGCGTAGTTGCTGGCAATCTTGCCGGTGAGCTTGTAGTTCACCTCCTGGCCGATCTGGGAGTCAGCAACGTCTTTCCATGCTTGTGAGTTCTTGATATCCGTCGCCTTCGCAGCGTCAGTATCATCGAGGATCTTCTTCTCGACCGTGGGGACGCTCTTCTTGGGCTTAATGGTTGTTGCGTTGGCGCCGTCAATCACAGCATACACAGGAGCCGTAAACGCGTCGGTAGACTTTCCGTCAGGCTTACCAGGCATCTTAGTAAGGAACAGCCAGTAACCAGCAGAGAGATCAGTAAGCTGGGCACTGTTTGCCGACGTTTCCTTCCAAGTAAGCGTAGTGTTCTTTTCAAGATTGGCAGCAATCAGACTCAGTACATTATCGTTTTTGACTTGCTCGGACGTCCCCGAGACGTGGGCATTTGCACTCAGATAGTCGGCTGCATCCTGAGCGTTCGTGCTGTTGTAATCGCTTTTTTCAGTTTGAATTGCATTAACAACAGCCTGCTGGATCGCTTGCTGCTCAGTCGTATCGGCGCCGGCCCACTCGATGCCGCTCACCGTCGTGGTTCCGTTAGTCGTAGTCACCTTAGCCTTGAAGATCTGAATGCCCTTGTAGGTAGACGACTTGGCGTAATCGGAATCACTGAACGTCACAGTTGAGCCGCCCTCAGCAGCAAACGCCATGGTCACCGGGGCCATGACGCCACCGAAGCTCAACGCTGCTGTGAGGCCGGCGGTTACTGCCAGGCGTGCGATGTTCTTGTTCATGCTCATCTTCTTTTCCTCCGTTTTCCGTTTGGTTCTCATTTGATCGGTCATCATCTGTCTGTGTCTTAGCATCTGCTTCGTTTATGTCTCGCCCCGCTCTCTGTGGGGCTGCCAGCTACTCTTTATGGCTGCCACCTCCCCGCTTGACCAGGAGCGCGACCACGATGAGCGCGGCTCCGGCGACTGCTGCGGCGGCCGCGGCGTACATTGCCATATCGCCAGTCGAGGGCATAAAGCCTCCGGTGGTAATGCTAGGGGGTGTGCCGGTGGGCGTGTTGATGAGCGACGCCTCCAGGCTGCCCGTCGACCCGTCCGCGCTGTCGGCGCGCAGGGGCGACTCGGCCGTGATGGTGAGTTTGGGCTTGGCGGCGGCCACCTGGTCGACGTCCAGGCCCTCGGCCTTGACCGTCACGGAGCGCGTGCCCTTAAAGGCGGTGTAGCCCTTGGGTGCCTTGAGCTCGCGGATCTCCAGCTTGCCCGAGTCCACGCCCGAGACGGTCACGCGGCCGTCCTCGCCCGTGGTGACGGTGGCCTTGCCCTCCGCATCCCACGTGCCATCGGCCGCCAGCGTGCGACCGCGACCGTCAGTGATGCTCAGGACCGCCCCGGGCAGCGGCTTATCGCCGTCGCTGCCGCGCTTGGTGAGCGCGAGATCCCAGGTGTAGGCGCACGCGTCATCGCTCGGCGTGCGGGTGAAGCCGGCATCGCCGGACTGGTCGGCAAGGGGGGAGCGCGGGTAGCGAAGGTAGGCCTCGTTGGGGTTGCCCTTGGCGATGCCGTGGCTGCACGCGCCGTTGAGCGGCGCGTCGTACACGGCGACCACGCGGGCGCCCGCGGTGAAGGCGTCGGCCCCGCCGAGCGCGGCGATGAGGTCGCCGGTGCGCACGGTGAAGGTCTTGCCGTCCGCCGCTACCTTGGTGGCGCACTGGGCCGTGATGTCGGTCCAACCCTTCGCGGCCTTAGTGCCGGCGCGTCCGTCCTTGCCGGTGGCAACGGCGTCGAAGCCGCCGTCCGCGCCCGCCGCCACGTACACGCGCATGCTCGCGGCCACCCTGGAGGGGTCGAGCCCCGCGCTCATGGTGTCGACGAACTGCACCGCATAGGTGTCGTAGGCGGTGAGCCCGGCCGGGACCGTGGCCGAGAGGCGCCAGTACAGGTCGTCGGCGACCGTGGCGTCGGCGGCCTTCTGCCAGGCGGCGGTGCTGTCCTCCAGCACGTGCTTTTGGACCTTGGGCGTCGCCGCCTTGGGCTTGACGGTGACGGCGCTGCCGCCGACCAGGACCATGACCGGCGCGGTGCCGGCCTCGTTTTGGGAGATGGCGTCGTCTTTAGCGACGATGAGCCAGTAGCCGCAGGGCAGCTCGGCCGTCGTGCCCGCGTTAAGGGCCACGGACACGGCGTCGGAGCTCTGGAGGGAACGAGCGAGCTGTGCGCTCAGCGCGCTCGTAAGGTGGGAATCGGTGTTGAGCCACTCGGCAGCTTCCTGCGCGGTGGTCTGGGAATTGGGCATACCGGCGCTGTGCAGCACAGGCAACACGGCATCGCGCGCGGCGTCGCTTGCCCAGGCGAGGTCGGTGGCGGTCTTGGCGTCGCTGTCGCCGTCGACGACGTTGGCGCTAAAGATCTGGTAGGCGTCGTAGCTGCGCGCCACGGTGCCGCTCACCGTGATGGAACCGGTCGAGGTCGGCGCAGCCTGCGCGGAAGCGGGGAACACAACCGCGCAGGTGCCGATCAGGAGGGCAAACAGCGCAAACAAGATCGGGAAGGAGCAAACTTTCTTATTCACGACGCTCGCCTCCCTTCGCATTCGCCTTGCGACGAATGTGCATCCAGGCCGCAGCAGCGCAAAGCACCGCCGCGCCGGCAAGGTAGGTCAGCATAACGCCCGACATACCAGAAAGGGGCAAAGAGGTGGAGTAGGTGTTGGTGAAGGTGGGGGTGGACTTGGGCTTGGTAGTATCGGATCCATCGTTGTAATCCACGGGAGTCTGCTTGCCTTCGTCGATGGCATTACCGTCAGCATCCTTGATCTGGGTGTAGGTCACCTTCGTGGCAGTGATCGTGCCATCTTTCTGATCCGTCATCGTGACATCGAACCTGTAAACCGATTTGTCATACTTGTAGTGCGAGAGAGGCGAACTCTCGTCTTTCTCGTGCACATAGTACGTAAAGGTCTTAGAAGCGCCACGACCCGTGGAGTCACCAGCAATGTAGGGGTCCTTCGTGATATCAGAAAGTGAATACTTGATCCCTTCGTTAGAATCGTTCAAGAACGGAAGCGTCTGAGTCGCGCCTCCCGTTGCATCAGTCTTCACAGTTCTGACGTTATTACCCTCAAACTTCTCGTTATCCGCAAACTCGAGCGTAAACTCCTTCATCTCGCCACCCTTAACGACCTTAGTCGCCTTAGGAGTCCAAGAGCCGCTGGAGGTGTACTGAGTGTACACGTTAGTGAAGGTCTTTTCCCCATTGGAGCCAGCGACCAAATAATAGCCGTCAGAATCTGCCTGCACAGGGCGCGGATCGCTAGTTAAATCACCGGAGTGCTTGGTTACAGTCATGCTCTTAATCGTGTAGTTATGAACTATGAGATCTGTAGTCGAGTTCGGATCTTTCTGCGTCGGAACAGACATGAGCACAGTCTGATGGTCCTCGACCGTCACCACAATCTCGTACACGGCCGGGTCGTACGTGATGTCGGAATCAGTGCCAGCATTTTCAACCAAATAGTATGTAATCGTGTCAGCCGTACCGTTCGCTGCAAACTGCTCACCAAGGTTAAACGTGATGCTGCCGTCTGCATCATTATTTGCAGTTCCTGCCTCAGTGCAAGCGTCGCGATTGAATGTCCCATTAGCGAAAGGATCTTTCGAATCCTTGCGGTAGACCGTAAAGGAGAACTCCCTGTCTTTGAGGGCGCGGCCGTTCAGCGCCTTGGTCGCCTTCAGCTTAAGGCCCGGGTAGACATACGTATCCGCAGGCTGACCCAAGTACAGGTCGCCGTTCGACATGATGCCGCCACCATGGTTCCAGGAATAATTGCCGGTGATGAACGTTGTCGCTTTACTCTGCGCAGTAGTTGCAGCGGGGTCTCCAGCTTGAACTCCCGAGCTCAGACCGATGCTCTTATATACCTGCACGCCACCGTTGGCGGGGATAGTAATGGCTTGCGCAAGCTCTTTACTTCCCGAGTATTCGGCATCACCGCCACCGAGCATTTTGCCCATCACCGCCGCGATTGGCTCATTGTGCTCTTTCGCCGCAAGAAAGAAATCAGCATGACCGTTGTTGCGAAATGTATCGCTGCAGTACGCGTCATAGTCTTGGTTTTTTTTGTGTCCGCCACTAGATAGGTGAGGGGTGCCGTCGTTGCCATCTGCATACTTTTTATAGCTTTGTTCTCTTTCGGCAGAAGTATTCCCGAAAATCGCTGTGCCGTCGGTATTCGTCACCAAGGTCTTACCCGTCGGGCAAACCGCAACGCCACCGCCGTAGCCACCGGCTGTATTGGCGCTAATGTACGAGTTGTACACAAAGAGCCTGCCAGCATTAGATGCTGCAACATCCGAATCACCCTGAACAAAGATGCCGCCGCCGCCCCAGTCAAAGCGAGACATGCAGTGGTTATTAGTGATGTAGACTGGGCTATCTTTTGACGCTCCACTTATCATCGCGTCAACCTTCTGGCCCACTCGAATGCCAGCACCCTCAGATCGGTAGCTCACGTTAGAGGCAATATTCCCTCCCGTAATGTCGAGCCATGCCATACCTTGTTGACCAAGATTGGTAACGTAAACGCCGCCGCCAGCTTCCTCGGAATAGTTGCCAGTAATCTGGCCATCAGAAATGGTGACATGGGCGCCGTTATTGGCAGCAAGCCCAGCGCCGCCATGACAACCATTGCCATCCGTACCACAGAATTTAGCCATTCTATTATTCGTGATATAGCCACCAGAAACGGTAACTTTACCGCCTGAAGCCATGATGCCGCCGCCGAGACCGGCACCAGAAGCAAGCGTGCTGTTGCCGGAGATTACGCCACCAGTTATGGTGACCGTGGAACCTCCAGCATACACACCGCCGCCACTAGGAGCGCTGTTGCCGGCAATTACGCCACCGGTCAGTTTTAGGGTCGAGGCTTTACCTTTATCGTTGGACACCTTAATGCCCGCACCCGAGCTAGAAGCGCCACACACATAGCCACCGCTCATGTTGACGGTAGAGCCGTTCTCGGCATAGATGAGGTTGCCAACATTGCAATTATACTGTTGGGTAATTACACCGCTATCAAGATTAAACGTACCGCCCGCATAAACGTTGATGAGCCTCATCGTGGAGCCGGCAGCGGTACCCACGATGGCACCGTTGATGCTGACCTCGTGCCTATAGAGAGTCTCGGTTGTCCCCGTACCGTTCGGCGTCGATTCGGTCACGTAATACGTGAGTTTGGTCGGAATGCCAGAGCTGGTGTCGTAGTCCATCGAGGCAACTCGCCCATTATTGCCGCCATCCGAAGTCTGCTTTTGATCAGACCCTTGGTTAGAATCTTTAACTGTAAGCGCCGCGTTATTGGTGATGTTGAAGAGCGGCTTATTTGAATTGTCGCCCGAATGCGTGATTTTATGGCCGCTTAAGTCCAGCGTTATATTGCTGCCGCTCTTCTCAAGTTTGATTTCGCCGGGATAGTCGATATCGTTTGCAAGCTCAAAGCTAACAGCTTGATTTTCCCCAACGCCCTGAAGCTTATCTCGCAATTCACCGCCATTAGCAATAGCCGTGGCTGCTTCTTCGTTCTCCGCAGCTTCTTCGGCTACCGAGACAGTGCCATCGTCGACCGCTTCATTATCTTCTGCCTGCGACTCGTCCTTGGGCTGCTCCTCCGGTTGGGCATCGCCCACGCCGTTTTCGACATCGTCGCTATCCTGGTTTTCGGCATCCCCGCCAGTAGTGTTGCCTACATCAGTAAACTCACTTGAGGAACCCCCCCCCATCACAGTTTCCTCGGCAGAAACTGTCTGGGCGTCGTTGGCAATGGCCTGCGAGATTGGAGACATGACGAGCGACAGTACCAGGCTCAAAACGGAAGCTCCGCACAAAACACCTGCTAGTACACGATGTGTCGCTTTATTACTCTGCTTAGATTTATCTGAATTTGCTTTCATCGATGTCTCCTCCCCAAGAGACCGCGATCTTGCTCTTTCACTATCAAACGTATCTGCGCAATCTGTAATTGCGCTCGCGTAGTAATACTATTGTAACTATTGTTTAAACATCCGAGCAACAAAACCGACATTTTTGTAGCCAGTTCTCAATTCTCTTGACATTTACTCAGATTTGCTTTCTTTTATTCGCTATCTGTTTTTTGTTTCTTCTGGTAATTTAGTTGCCTATTATTTTTTAATGGCATTAGATTTATTTGCACAGCATTTTGCTCAAGAGCAAGCGTCCTGTGAACGGTCGAAAATCGACCGTGAACGGTAGGTCATTAACCGGGAGGAATAGACTACTAAATTGATGGGAATATCTTTAACCCATCGGTAGTTAGAAGCGTAATGTTCAGACAACAATATTTGAATTTTCGCGCAGATTTTAGGCATCAATTCGCCCAAATCGCCTGAGGCCGCCACAAAGGTGCCTGCCCCTTTGTGGCGGCTCTCCCCCAGCGCTACAGCAGATGTTCCTCGATAAAGATCGCGATGCCGTCTTCGTCGTTACTCGCGGTTACAAAGTCGGCGGCGGCACGGGTGGCGTCGCTGCCGTTTGCCATGGCCACGCCCACGCCGGCGTCAGCCACCATGCAGGTGTCGTTATCGGCATCGCCAAACACGCAGATGTTCGCAAGCTCCATGCCGTTAAGCTCTGCCACGCGCACAAGGCCGCGCGTCTTGGACACGCGCGGATCCATGAACTCGTAGAGCCGCTGCGTGGTTTGCAGAGCCGCCGCCTTAACGGTGTTATCGGCAAACGTCAATGCTCGCTCAATCACCCGCGGCATTACCTCGGGCGCCATGGTAAACATCACCTTGGGCTGTGGCTCGCGCAAAAACTCGGCAAAATCGACCACCTGGTAGGGCACGCCGTCGACGCGCGACAGGTGCTCGACGTACGCGTTGCTCTCGGGCACGTAGAACACGCCGTCTCGGGGGCAGACGGGCGTTGCCGGCAGGCCCGCCATGTGCTTGCAGATGCGCGCGATGGTCTCGCCCGGCAGCGGATAGCTCAGCTCGTTGATGTCGTGCGCGCGGTCGATGACCTCGGCGCCACCGCAGCCCACGAGCACGTCCACCAGGCCTTCGATGCCCCAGAGCTCGTACATGGCCTCGGTCGCGTGGGCGTCGCGCCCGGTGCACAGGCCAAAGAGCACGCCGCGCTCGCGCAGGGCGCGGATCGCCGCCACGGTGCGCGGGGACACCGTGTGCTGGCTCGTGAGCAGCGTGCCGTCGATATCGCAGAACACGGCTTTGATGTGGCTGAAGGTGGCGTCCATGGGGGCCTTTCTGGGTTGTGCGGCGGTGTGGGGTGTGGTCGTGAACGGCGTACATGGTATACCAAGGCGCAGGCGCGGCCTGCCAAAGCAAAAACCACCACAAAGGTGCCTGGCCCCCTTTGTGGTGGCAGGATGCAGGATGGCCTGGCCCAGGGCACAAACCATCACAACATTCGATGTTTTTCGGCAAAATCGCGATTTTCATCGAATGCTGTGATGGATTTTACTGCCTTGCGGCACGATCAAAATGCCGGCGTCCAAACAGCAGCAGCGCCGCGGGAACCGCCGTCACGACCATGCCTGCCCCCACGAGTGTCCGTTGTACGCCAAATGTCGCCGCCAGCCACGGGGCAATCGCCAGCGGGGCCACGCCGGCGAACATATTGCCAAAGCCCATGACCGAGTTCACGCGGCCGAGTTGCTCGAGCGGAGCCGTCGTTTGCACAATGGTGTTGTGGAGCGGGTTGACGACGCCCCAAGCTATGCCCAGGGCGATCTGGCCGACGAGGGCCACGCCCACGTACGGCGTCCCCACATAGAGCAGGCTTCCCAGGCCCACGGACATGAGCGCCACGAGCAAGGTTTTAAGGCTGACCAGGTGCGGCGGCAAGCGGAGCGCGAGCACAGCACCCAGCACCGCGCCCACGCCCGAGGCAGACGAGAGCCAACCCATCCACTCAACGCCGACGTGCAGGACATCGCGGTAGAAGAACGACTCCAGCGGATCGAAGGCTCCGTAGCCAAAGTTCGAAAGAAAAATGATGCAGAAAAGTAGCGCGAGGACGCTGTTGGTGAAGACTGTCTTGATGCTGGCTGCGAAGGTGGCGCGGGCGGACGTGCTGGGGTTGGAGCTTTGTCCCGCACGCTCCCCTTCCTCTGCCGAATCGGCATCCGCATGCCCGGCGACATGGCTGGTCTGCGACCTAAAGCCCCAGCCGGCAACGAGCGCCAGCACGGTAAAGAGCATCATGAGCACAAACACCGCGCGCGACGACGCAGCCGCCGCGACAAAGCCGCCCAGCGTGGGGCCAACGATGATACTCACGTTTGAAAACATGGCGATGGCGGAGTTGATGTCTTTGAGCTCGACGGGGTCGTCGGTGAGATAGGCCGGATAGGATGTGGCAATGGGCTGGGCGAATCCCATCGTAAAGCCCAGAAACACCGCGCCGAGCAGGACGACGCCGGTCGCGCTGCCAAAGGCGAGGATCGCCGCGCCGGTTACAAGCGTGCCGACGATGCTCAGCAAGAAATGGTAGCGCGGGCCCCAGGCGTCGAGCACCGCGCCGCCCACAAAGGATCCCAGGATCACGAAAACGTTCATGAACAGGACGGCCAGCGATGTCGCGACGACCGAGGCGTCATCCGCATAGGTGAGCGTTCCGATGACGCCGATAAAATAACTGGTCTGAAAGCCGGTGTAGATGAGGAAGCGCATTGCCACCAGGCGCTTGGCCTGCACGGACAGCGATGATTGAGGTTTTGAGAAAAGAGAGGCGAGCATGGAGACTCCTTGTTTCATACGAATACGGGCGGTGGGCATTCGCCACCGTCTGTCAAATCAATCTATCCGCATGAAACATTAAGGACGCATCAAGCCCCTTTTCTCCGTTTTTCGCCCGTCATGAACTACTTGGTAGATTGTAAGGCATGTCCCAACCATCTACCAAAGCAAAAACCACCACAAAGGTGCCTGGCCCCTTTGTGGTGGAAATGACGTTTGCCCAGATAAAACCTGCCAAAACAAACCTGTCCCTTTTTGGCAGGTTATGGCAGCGCAGCGAGCCGGTTCCAAGTGCCCCAGGTCGCCCCGAAAGAGGAGCGACGCGTACTTTGGTACGCGAGCGACGGCTTGAGGGGCGAGATGGGGTGCTTGGGGCCGGCGCAGCGTCAAGCCTTAAAGGTGGTCTTGGATGAGATCGCAGATGGCGCGGGCGTCGTTGATGTTGATGGCTCGGGTCGCGAAGCCGGCATCGAAGGCCTGGCGTGCAAAGGCCTCATTGCAGGCAAGGGACAGCGTATGACCGTCGACCAGGTCGAGCGAGCTCTTGCCGCGCAGGCGATCGACGCCGGAACGCGCGACGACGATGTTGTCGAATCCCTCGGCCTTGTAGCCCTCGATGATCACCACGTCGACATCGTTGTAGCGCGACAGCAGCTCGCGCGCGGGCATCTCGTCCTCCTCGCGCGTGTCGGCGTACTCCGCCCAGCGCGTGGCGCAGATGAGGCCCACGTGCTTGGATCCGGCCTGGTGATGGCGCCACGTATCCTTAGCGGGCACGTCGATATCAAAGCCGTGATGCCCGTGGTGCTTGAGCGAACCCACGCGCAGGCCGCGGCGGGTGAGCTCGGCGATGACCTTCTCGACGAGCGTGGTCTTGCCCGAGTTTTGGTAGCCGATAAACGCGATCGCGGGGACGGCCGGGGCGGGAGCGACGGGAGCGACGGCGGCAGGCGCGCTCGCGGGCGCGTTGCCGTCGGCGCCGGCGGCCTCAACAGCAGCCGCCTGACGCTCTGCACGATCCCACACGCCCGAGCGGCCGCCCTCCTTGTGCAGCAGGCGCACGTCGACGATCTCCATACCGCGGTCGACGGCCTTGCACATGTCATAGATCGTGAGGCATGCGGCGCTCGCGCCGGTCAGGGCCTCCATCTCAATGCCGGTCTTACCCGTCACGCCCGCCGTGACCAGCACATGAAAGCCGACCTGTCCGTCCGCGCGCGGCGGCGCCCAACCCTCGGGCATGTCCTCGGCCGGCGTTCCCGCCGGAGCGATGGGCGCAATGTCGCACTTGCTCTTGGTAATGAGCAGCGGATGGCACATGGGGATGATGTCGCTCGTGCGTTTGATGGCCATGATGCCCGCCACGCGCGCGCAGGCAAGAACGTCGCCCTTTTTGGCGCGGTCCTGCAGCACCATGGCCTGCGTCTCGGGATGCATGAGGATGGTACCCTCGGCGATGGCGATGCGATGGGTCTCGGCCTTGTCGGACACGTCGACCATGCGCACCTCGCCCTTGGCGTCCACGTGCGTCAGCTCGTCGCGACGGGCGTCGCGGGCGGGCTCGGTGGCAGCGCTGACAGTCGGCTGCGCGGACGCGTCGGCGTTACCAGCATTCGTCGCAGCCGTGACTTTGTGAGCAGACATCGCGGCCCTGCGAGCGGCCTTGGTGGCATCGGCGTACCTGCTCTTGGCCATATAATCATCCTCCGATTTGGGACATAAATCGTTGCGTGCCCTCAATTATCGCGTGTTCCTGCGGTTTGTGGGCCACGGCATCGCGCCAAATCGAAAGTACCTGCATATCATCACCACGGCGCAGCGCCTCACGCACCGAATACTCGGCATCGCTGAACAGGCACGGACGCACGTTGCCGTCGGCCGTCAGGCGCAGACGGTTGCAATTCGCACAAAAATGGTTGGACATGGCGCTGATGAAGCCGACCGTTCCCGCCGCGCCCGGAAAGTGCCAATAGCGCGCAGGGCCCGCGCCGGCAGGAGCGTCGTTGATGTCGAGTGGCTCGAGCTCGCCCAGTCCCGCCGCGGTGGCCCCGGCATTGATGCGCGCCCGCAGCTCGTCGCTCGGCACGGTGTCGCTCGCATCCCACAGCTCGGAATTGAGCGCGGGCGCATGCGGGTCCACAGCGCAATGCGAGCTCGTGCGCTCGTCGCCGATGGGCATATATTCGATAAAGCGCAGGTGGATGGGGCGGTCGAGCGTGAGCCGCGCGAGGGCCGCCACATCCTGGTTGAGCCGGCGCACGACAACGCAGTTGACCTTAACGGGCTCAAAGCCCCAAACCAGCGCCGCGTCGATGCCAGCCATGGTCTGCTCGAGCCGACCCAGGCGCGTGATCTTTCCAAAGAGCGTAGGGTCGAGCGTGTCGAGTGAAATGTTGACGCGATCAAGCCCGGCGTCTTTGAGCTGCGGCGCCAGCTTGGGCAGCAGGGCACCGTTGGTGGTAAGCGAGATGTCCTCGATCTGCGGAATCGCGCGGATGTCGCGAATGAGCGGAATGATACGGCGGCTGACCAGCGGCTCGCCACCCGTCAGGCGCACGCGGCGAATGCCCTCCCCCGCCACCAAGCGCACAAAGCGGGCGATTTCCTCGGCGCTGAGCAGCTCGTCGTGCGCGCGGGGCTCCACGCCATCGGCCGGCATGCAGTAAATGCAGCGGAAATTGCACTTGTCGGTAACGGCAATGCGCAGGTAGTTGATATCGCGGCCAAAGCCGTCATGTTGCACGCGCCCGTCCACGCAGCCCTCCCCTCACGCGGCGTTTTATTCTTCGGAAAACATAATACTCCACGAGAGAATCATGCCGACACCCGTACGACAGGACAGGTCGCTTCGAGCAAAACGGACTTCCCAAGCCCATCCTCAACACACAGACCATCACAACATTCGATGCTTTTCCCTATTTTGTCGAAAAACGTCGAATGTTGTGATGGTTTGAGGCGAAGTGAAGGGCGCTAAGCCTACACGGCGCATGCCCGTATTCAAATGGAAATGAATACAGGCTCACTTATTTCGCCCCACTGTCGACACAAATCTTGACTCTATAATCGTTGTAGGGTTTTCACTACACTGGTACGTAAACAAACCCAGTCAGAAAGCCCCGCCCATGGAACACGACCTCACACGCGGCAATGTCCTTAAGACCATCGCGGTCTTTGCCCTGCCCTATATGCTCTCGTACTTTTTGCAGATGCTCTACGGCATGGCCGACCTGTACATGATGGGACAGTTTAGCGGCGCTGCCGGCATCACTGCCGTGGGCAACGGCGCGCAGACGCTCTATATCATTACCGTGACGCTCGTGGGCCTGGCCATGGGAACGACGGTTATCGTCGGCCACGCCGTGGGCTCGCGCTGCTTCGACCGCGCCGAGGTCGCCATCGGCAACACCATCACGCTGTTTATGGGCGTCTCGGTGGTGCTTGCCGCCATCTTGCTCGCGCTGTGCCCGCAGATCGTGGCGCTCATTGGCACGCCGGCCGAGGCGGTCGAAGGCACCGCTGCCTACCTGCGTATCTGCTTTGTCGGCATTCCGTTTATCGCCGCGTACAACATCCTCTCGGCCATCTTTCGTGGCCTAGGTGATTCGCGCTCGCCCATGTACGTGATTGGCGTGGCGTGCATCATCAACATCGCGCTCGACTTTCTGTTTATCGGTCAGATGGGACTCGGCCCCGTAGGCGCCGCACTCGGCACGGTCATCGCGCAGACGGCGAGCGTGGCCCTCGCACTCGTGTGGCTTAAGAGCCGCCGCACGCATATTCACCTCAAGCGCAGCGATCTGCGCCCCCAGCCCGAGGTACTCGGCAGCATTCTTAAGATCGGCGTACCCGTGGCCGTGCAGGACGGCTGTATCCAGGTGGCGTTTATGTTCATCACCGTCATCGCCAACCACCGCGGCCTGGTCGACGCCGCCGCCGTGGGCCTGGTCGAAAAGATGATCAGCTTTTTGTTCATTGTGCCGAGCTCCATGGGCGCCACCGTCAGCGCGCTCACGGCGCAAAACGCCGGCGCGGGCAAGGGCGACCGCGCGCGTCAGGTGCTCAAGGATGCCATGACCATCTCGGTGGTGTACGGCTGCCTCATCACGATGCTGATGTGGCTAGTGGCACCGGCGTTTATCGGCTTTTTTGCCAAGGACGCCGCGGTGGTCGCGGCCGGTACCGGCTATATGCGCAGCTATATTTTCGACGCAATCTTTGCCGGCATCCACATTTGCTTTAGTGGCTTTTTCGCCGCGTATGGCAAGAGCTACATCGGCTTTGCGCACAACGTGCTGGCCGTGGCTCTCATTCGCGTACCCGGTGCGTGGCTGCTGTCGAACGCCTATGCCGACACGCTGTTCCCCATGGGTATCGCCTCGCCGTGCGGGTCGATTCTGTCGGCGATCATCTGCGTGATTGCATTTACCGTGCTCAACCGGCGCGGGGCTTTTGACAAGCTGTTGGCGTAGCGAGGCGACACATGCCTAGCACCTCTCCCCTGTTTTTACCGAAAGGAGCGGTCCTGTGACCGACATGCCAAGCGAACACACCGAAGGCCTGCTCCGCATTGGCGAGGTGGCGCGCCTGCTCAATTTGAGCGTGGGCACACTGCGCCATTACGAACAGATGGGGCTGTTGGAGCCGGCATATGTCGATCCGGCGAGTGGGTACCGCTACTACGGATCGCGGCAGCTCTCCACCCTCAACACCATCGGCAACCTGCGCGTTCTCGACCTGCCGCTGGCCCAGATTCGCGAGTTTGTCACTACGCGCGATATGGATTTGATGCAACGGCAACTGACCAAGCAACAGGAGTTAATTGAGCACAGGCGGCGTGAGTTGGAGCGCATGTCGCGCAAGATTGACCAGCAGCTTGCCTTGCTTCATGGCGCTTTGAATGCTGATCTCGACACCATTAGCGAAATCGAGGAACCCGAACTTCGCTGCGCCACGCTGCACGAGCGCGTCAATCCCACTGACGCCTATTCGCTGGGATGGCATATCCGCCAGCTTCAGCAGGGGCAGCACGAAACCTTTGCCTATCTGGGCAATCTGGGTGTGGGTATCGCGCCCGAACGCCTCGCCGCCGGCGATTTTGATGGCTACGACGAGGTCTTTCTGCTGCTCGATGACACCGATGATTACTTGGGCGATGATGAGACGCGACCCGCCGCACGCTGTCTGACCCTAAGCTTCCGCGGTACACATGGGCAAGCAGCCCCACGCTACGAGCAGCTACTCGGCTACATGCACGAACACAACCTGACGCCCGCCGGCCCCTCGCGCGAGATCGTCCTCATCGACGATATCATCAGCGACGACCCGGCAACCTACGTGACGCAGATCACGGTGCCCGTTTCCCCAGCAAAGTAAGAACCGCCCGGAAGGCATCGTGCTTCCGGACGGTTCTTCAATTTGGCTATCGATGCGCTAAGCCCGGGGCACCTCGCCAGTAGCCAAGATCCGCTCGAGCGCATCCTCGTCCAGTACGGGCACACCCAGCTGCTCGGCCTTGGTGAGCTTGGAGCCCGCTTTGGGGCCGGCGACCAGATAGCTCGTCTTCTTTGACACGCTGCCCGAAACCTTGGCGCCAAGCACCTTGAGCGCCGCGCCCGCCTCGTCGCGAGTGCGGTTGACGAGCGTGCCAGTCAGCACAAACGTCAGGCCCGCGAGCGGCTGGGCGTCGACGAGCTCGCCTGCCACGCCAGCGTCGGCTGCGGCTTGCGCGTGCGCGGCGCCCAAGTCGACCTCGAGCGAAAGACCCGCTTGGCGCAGACGTTCCAGCACGGCAAGGTTCTCGGGCACAGCCAGGAACTGCTTGACGCTCGCCGCAATCTTGGGACCGATGCCCTCACACTCGGCAATATCCTCTTCGCTCGCCAAGATGAGCTTGTCAATCGACAGGAATCGCTCGGCAATGACCTCGCCCACGCTCTTGCCCACATGGCGGATGCCCAGGGCAAACAGCACGCGACCGAGCGGTTGGCTCTTGGACTTGTTGAGCTCGGCGATGATTTTCTCGGCCGTCTTGAGGCCCACCGGAATGGGGTCGCCCTTCTTGACGCCCTTTTTGCTGTTATAGCTGGCGTACACGCGGCCCGTGTCCAGTCCGGCGATGTCGTCGACCGTGAGCTGGTAGAAGTCCGCGACATCGTGGATCAGGCCGGCGGCGATCATCTTGTCGACGATTTCGTCGCCCAGGCCGTCCACGTCCATGCAGCCGCGGCTCACCCAGTGGAGCAGGCGCTCCTTGAGCTGTGCGGGACAGTCGATGGAAACGCAGCGGTAAGCCACTTCGCCGTCCTCATGGACCACGGGGCTACCGCACACGGGGCAGACCTCGGGCATGTGCCAGTCAACGCTGTCGGCCGGGCGCTTGTCGAGTACCGGGCCCACGACCTCGGGGATTACGTCGCCTGCCTTGTGCACGATGATAGTGTCGCCCTCGCGCACGTTTTTGCGACGGATCTCGTCGATGTTGTGCAGCGTGGCGCGCGCGATGGTGGAGCCGGCAACCGTCACCGGGTCGAACTCGGCGACCGGCGTGAGCACACCGGTGCGGCCCACCTGGATGCGAATTTCGCGCAGGACGGTCTGCTTTTCCTCGGGCGGGAACTTAAAGGCGATGGCCCAGCGCGGCGCGCGGGCGGTAAAGCCCAGGTCGAGCTGTTGCTGGAAGCTGTCGACCTTTACGACCACGCCATCGATGTCGTAGTCCAGGTCACCGCGATGCTCAAGCGCCTGGGCGCAGAACTCGTGGACCTCGGCCGGCGTGGCGCAGCGGGCCACGTTGGGGTTGACGCTAAAGCCGGCGCTGCGCAGCCAGTCCAGAAACTCGCGCTGGCTGTGGACGTGCAGCGGATCGGTATCGGCGATGGCGTAGATAAAGGTGGCCAGATCGCGGCGCGCCGTGACCTTGGGGTCCTTTTGGCGCAGGCTACCGGCGGCGGCGTTGCGCGGGTTGGCGAAGGGGTCGCGGCCCTCAGCATCGGCCTCTTCATTCAGACGAACAAAGCTGCCCTTGGGCATATAGACCTCGCCGCGCACCTCGATGGCGCGCTCGCGGTCGGCGCCCATGTGGGCGAGCGCCGGCTCGGACAGGTGCATGGGCACATCCTTGATAGTGCGCACGTTGAGCGACACGTCCTCGCCCGTGGCGCCATCGCCACGTGTGGCCGCACGTACGAAGGTGCCGTTTTGGTAGGTAAGCGCCACGCCCAGGCCGTCGATCTTAAGCTCGCAGGTATAGGTGACGCTACCGGCACCGAGCGCATCCTCGGTGCGCTGGAGCCACGCGTCAAGTTCGTCCAGATCCATGGCATCGTCCATGGAATACATGCGTGCCATGTGCGTGACCGGCGTAAACTGCTCGCTCACGTATCCGCCCACGCGCTGAGTATAGCTGTCGGGTGTTACCAAATCGGGGTAGGTCGCCTCGATTTCCTGCAGCTCAACGAGCATTTTGTCGAAGGCGGCGTCCGTGATCTCGGGCGCATCGAGCATGTAGTAGCGGTAGGCGTGGTAATCGAGCTCGTGGCGCAGCTCGGCCGCACGCGCTGCCGCCTGGGCGCGGGCATCGGCCGGTGCAGCGGTACCCGCGCTCGCGGGCGTTTCGGTATCGATGTCCACGCCGTCACCAAACAGGCTCGATTGCTCCATAGCGGCACTCCTTCGCTCGATTTCAAACGGATACAAGAGTACCACCGGTCACCATGGCGCCGAATAACCCTTTCGAACCGCACCGAATCGGCAGCCGCCAGACTGGGGTGGATCGTGCGATCAAACCATGCCCTTGCCATTTCTAAATGATCCGTTTCCCCATCCCCAACGGATCAATAAGAAAAGAGGGGCTGTCCCGCGTTGATGGGACAGCCCCTCTGGCATCGGTATGTGCGATACGGCTCGTTAGTAACCCTGGCCGTAGCCTTGACCCTGGCCCTGGCCCTGCTGGCCCAGCAGCTCCTCCAGGTACTGGCGCAGCTGTTCATCGGTAATACCACCGTTGCCGGTGTCGGTCGCGCTGTCGTTCTGCTGCTGGTTCTGCAGCTCCTCGTCGGAGCCCAGCTCAACCGTGACCTTCTTCTCGTCCTTGCCGCGCATGAGCGTGATCTCGACCTTCTCGCCTACCTCGTGGCTGCGCAGCGCGATGATCAGGCCATCGGCACTCGTAATCTCGTCGTCGCCCAGCTTGGTAATGACATCGCCCTCTTGGATACCGGCCTTGGCAGCAGGACCGTCCTCAACGACGCTCGCCACATACGCGCCGCTATCGGTGCTCAGCTTGTTGGTACGGGCGTTGAGCGCGTTGACGCTCGAAAGCGTGGCGCCCATGTACGGATGCACCGGCGTCTTGCCATCGATGATCTGGTCGGCAATGTTCTTGGCATAGTTAACCGGAATGGCAAAACCCACGCCCGAGCTGGAGCCCGAGTAGCTCTCGATGAGCGAGTTAATGCCCACGAGCTCGCCATTGTCGTTGACGAGCGCGCCGCCGGAGTTGCCCGGATTGATGGCGGCATCGGTCTGGATCATGTTGGCGTAGATGGTGTTGCCGCTGGTAGAGCTCATGGCCGTGGAGCGATACAGCGCCGACACAATGCCTGTGGAGACAGACTGCTCGTTGCCGAACGGCGAGCCGATCGCCATGACCCACTCGCCCACGTTGAGCTTGGAGGAGTCGCCGATCTCAATCGGCGTGAGCTTGGAGGCATCGGCGTCCTTGAGCTTGATAACGGCCAGGTCGCTCGAGGCATCGTTGCCCACGAACTCGGCCTCGTACGTGGTGCCGTCATCCATGGTCACCACGTACTGGTCATAGCCATCGACCACGTGGTTGTTGGTGAGGATGTGGCCCTCGGTATCGAGCACAACGCCCGAACCGACGCTGCCCGAGTTGTCCGACTCATCGGCAGACTGCGAAAGCGAGCCATTCTGGCTGCCGCTCGACGTGGCGGTGATGGAAACGACGGAGGGCAGGGCCTTGGCAGAAACGGCCTCGGCCAACGTGGTGTCCTCGGAGTCGATCGTAATCTTTTGCGTCGACGAACCCGAAGCGCCCGCCGTCACGGCATTCTTGCCGCCGCCGATATCGAGCGTGCCGCTCATGACAAGCGCGATGACCAGTAGGGCACCGCATGCACAACCGGCAAGCGCTGTAATAAAAATCGGCAGCTTTTTGGTCTTGGTCTTGACCACCGTGTGCTTGTTCACGACCTGTTGGCCGCCCAGCGGCTTGCCGGTCTGCGTGTCGTAAGCCTGCACGTAGGGAATGTTGCCGTCGGCAGGCGTCGACTCTACCTGCACGCGCGGTTGCTGCTGAGTCTCGCCGGCGTGGCCCGCATCCTGGGGGCGCTGGGAATCGTTCTCGCTCATAGCTGCGATCCTTTCGTCAAATAACCAAAGGCCCGCCAAACATGTGGCGGGCCATCATTGTTCACGTTGAGTTGTACCCCAATATGCGGGTGCACGTGTATGAGAACGTAATCTTTTAGGAAGGCTTAAGTTCTATTGCAGGCCCAAAAGGACCCGGCCTACGGCAAAACCACCACAAAGGTGCCTGTCCCCTTTGTGGTGAAAAGCTAGTCCTTAAACAGATAGCCCACGCCGCGGACGGTGGTGATATGTGCCGCAATCTGCGGGCCCACCTTGGAGCGGATGCGTCGAATGTGTACGTCGACGGTGCGCGTGCCGCCGCAGTACTCAAAGCCCCACACGCGATGCAGCAGCACCTCGCGGCTGTAGGCGCGGTTGGGATGCGTCGCCAAAAAGCTCAGCAGCGAGTACTCCATCAGCGTCAGGTCGATGGGCTCGTTATCGAGTGTCACCTGGTAGGTAGCCAAGTTGATCTCGAGGTTATCGATGTTGAGCACATCGTCGGCGGTGACGGTCTCCTCCTCGCCCATCAGGCGCTGCGCGCGCGCCTTGAGCTCGTTGGGCGTCGCCGTGGGGCATACAAAGTCGGCATGCGCGTGATTCGGCAGGCGCAGGGTACCGAGTGCCTCGTCGTCAACGATCACCAGCATGGGGACACCGCCGCGATCGTCAAGCCACTTGGCAATCTGATCGATGCGGTCGCTGCGGATGCCATCGGAATCGAGGATCAGCAGGTCAAAGTCATGCGCCGCAGTCGGCGAATCGGGGGTTGCCAGGCTCACCTCGACACCCAGGGTGGTCGTCAAGCTGCGGGCAAACTCGTGGAAGCGCGTCGTGCGCGCCATGAACAGGGCACTCTTATCGGACATATCGGCCTCCAAAGAAATGAGCTCAATCGTACTGGAACAAGCCAGCGCGATTAGGAGTTCGCCAGGTAGTGCTTGATCTCCCACTCGGTGATCGTAGACTCAAACTTATGCCACTCGTCGCGCTTCTTTTTAAGGAAGAAGCTGTGGATGTGCTCGCCGAGGGCATCCTTCATAAACTGCGAATCCTCAAACACGTCGAGCGCCTCTTTGAGCGAGCGCGGCAGCGGCGTGTAGCCGGCCTCGACCATCTGACGGTCGGTAAGCTTGAGCGTCTCGGCCGTTGCCTCGGGCGGGAGCTCCAGCTTGCGCTCGATGCCGTCCAGACCAGCCGCCAGCGTGACGGCGTTGACCAGGTACGGATTGGCCATGGGATCGGGACTGCGCAGCTCGATGCGCGTGGACAGCTGCTTGCCGGGCTTGTAGACCGGGATGCGGACCATGCTCGCGCGGTTGCGCAGGCCCCACGTGGCGTACTGTGGCACGGAGTCACCACCCGTGGTGATGCGCTTGTACGAGTTGACCGTGGGGTTGGTGATGGCGCTGATCTCGCGCGCGTGCGCCAGGATGCCGGCCATGTAGTGCTTGGCGATTTCGGAGAGGTGGTACTTCTCGTCGCCCTCGCCCCAAAAGACGTTGTTGCCGTCGTGGTCGAACAGCGACTGGCACAGGAACATAGCACTGCCATCCTCACCCGCCAACGGCTTGGGCATAAAGGAGGCGTGGCAACCGCTCTCGTAGGCCTGCTGCTTAATGATGAGTTTGGCCGTGGTAATAGCATCGGACATGCTTAGGGCCTCGGCGTGACGCAGGCTCATGCCGTGCTGCGAGCGACCGGCGGCGTGGAAGGTGTACTCCACGGGCACGGACATCTTCTCGAGCGTGAGGACCGTGTTGCGACGCAGGTCGCGGGCGGCATCGCTTACCGAAAGATCGAAGTAGCCCACGTTGTCGAGCGGCTCGGGGGTGTGCTCGTCGGGGAAGTAATAGTACTCCAGCTCGGCGCCCACGTTGAGCAGATAGCCAGCCTTCTCGGCCTTGCGGAACATGCGGCGCAGGGCATCGCGCGGGTCGCCGGCAAACGGCTTGCGATCGGGAGTGCACACATCGCAGAACACGCGGGCGACGCCGTTGTGGCTCGGGCGCCACGGCAGGATCTGGAAGGTCGAAGCATCGGGGAACGCCAGCATGTCGGCTTCCTCGGGCGTGGCAAAGCCCTCGATGGCGGAGCCGTCAAAGCCAATGCCCTCCTCAAAAGCGACCTCGAGGTCCTCGGGGCTAATGGCAAAGTTTTTGAGGCGGCCGAGAATGTCGACAAACCACAGACGCACAAAGCGGATGTCACGCTGCTCTACAGAGCGGAGTACGTAATCGATGTTCTGCTGGTTCATGTCGCTCCCCTTTCTTTCGGGCGGGTTTCGACTGGTCTATATCGCAGATACTATCGCAGAAAAATGTTTCCTCAGGGTTAAAGCGTATCAAGCGCTCAAAAAACGTGCGCGAACAGGCAGTTGCGAACGAGCGGTTAGCGCGAGGTCGAAGCGCGATGCTCGATGTGACCGGGGATCTCGATGCGCTTGGGAGCCAGCCTTGCGGCCTCGCCCACCGTGGTGGTGACGACATCGATGCGCTCGGACAGGCGCTCGACTACGCGCTCGGCAATGGTGAGGGTGTCCTGCGCTGCCGTGGTCACACCGCCAAAGAGCACATGGTTCCAGGGGTAATCGTCAAACGTCGCGATCTTGAGCCCCGCCGGCAGCGAGGGACCAAGCTGCGCCAGAGCCTCGGTCAGACGCAGGAAGACCAGGCCGTTGACGGCAATGAGGCCGAGCTTTTTACCCGCATACTCACGGATGGCCTCGTCCAGGCGACTGACGCCCTCGACGCCACCGTCGGCCAGGGTGACGACCTCGCCGGCGAGGCCGCGACGCGAGAGCTCGCCAGTAAATGCCTCGGCGCGCTCGCGACGCACAGGGCTATCGTCGCTTGCCTCGGTGAGCAGGCACAGGCGCTCGCTGCCCGCAGAGGCCAAGGCGTCTACCAGGCCGGCGACCAGCTCACGGTTGTTGGAGGTCACCAGATCGACACCGCCGTCGGCAACATCGCGGTCGAGCAGCACGACGGGCAGGCGTCCCGCAGCCGCGGCAATCGCCTTGTCGTTGCCTCCGCAGGTATTGACGACCAGGCCGTCCACGCCGGCATCGATAAGTCTGGTGAGCGACTCTGCCTCCTTGGCAGGGTCGTTGCCGCTAATGGCCGTCATGAGCGAGCAGCCGCGCGCGGCGGCGCTGGCGGAAAGCCCTTCGAGCATGGCGCTGGAGAACGGGTTAGCAATGTCGGCCAGAATCACGCCGATGAGGTTGGTGCGTGAGCTGCGTAGATTGCGTGCGGCGGCACATGGGCGATAGCCAGTGCGCTCGATAACCGCCGCGATGCGAGCACGGGTTTCCTCGGTCATCTGCCCGGGGCGGTTGTTGAGATAGCGCGAGACCGTAGCCGGGCTCACGCCCGCCTCGGCAGCAATGTCCTTGATTCTCATCTGCGCCATAGCGCACCCCGTTTCCCAATTGTCGGCAGTCTGAGCCATTTTAGGCATTTTTTTAAAAATCTCGCTTGCAAAACGCTGTAGGTGAGCAGCATCGTTTTTGCGTCTCGAGCAGATGCGATGATGGTCTAGATAGACGAGTCTTTAGGCAGCTCAAAGTAGTCGGGATGCAAGGCGATAACCGGGCCCTGCTCCTCGGGCATCAGGTGCAAGTGCGTCTCGGCCAGATAGCTCGCCGTGTCGGTATCGCCCCTCTTAATGGCCTCGAGAATCCGGCGATGCTGCCGACGAATCGGCTCCCAATCCAAATCCTGCGACACCATACGCAACCAGTTGTATCGCTCAAAATGCGTGTTGATGCTCTTCATCCAATCCCACAACATGTGACGACCGGCAATCTCAAAACACGTCTCATGGAACAGGTTGTCCAGATCGAAAAAGCGACGCGTTTCGCTATGGTCGAGCGACTCGGACTCGGTAAGAATCTGCTCAAGCCGCTGCTTTTGCTCGGGCGAGGCGGCCGAACAGCATTTAATAAGCACGCTTCTCTCGAGCTTCTCGCGCAAGAAACAGGCGTTCTCGGCGCGCTCCATGCTGATTTTTGAGACATAGGTGCCGCTTTTGGGACGCGTTTCCACCAGCTCCTGCTCGCGCAGGCGCACAAAGGACTCGCGAATGGGCGTGCGCCCGATTCCCGTCTCCTTTTCCAGACCAATCGCCGAAAGGCGCGTGCCGGGCTTGAGCTCGGCATAGATAATCTTGGAGCGCAGTGCGTTGTATGCCTGATCTTGCAGGCTCTGATAATGCTGGTGTTGTTCCATAAAGCCCTCGGATGAAGCACACGGTTTGTCGAATTCCACCACGTAATACTATCGCATCGACACGCCCCAGCTCCCAATCAGTCTTTTTGGGACGGGGCTCTTTTAGCTACCCTGGCCCGCAGATCGGCCCCCTTGCCACAAAAGTGGCCCATCTACTACGTTAACACGGATAGCCTCGGCCATACCGAAAACCGTGAAAACAAAACCGCAGGTAGACAGCTTGTCGATTTTCGAAAAAGCCGACTATGGTTGGCCCCTGCGGCTTAAACGTAGTAGATAGGCCCTTTTCGTGACGCAGCACTACCGCACCCCAAATTGGCACCCCGAGCCTGTTATAAGTTGCTGTGAAATACGGACGGTTGATAATCAAGGGTTGATAATCAAGGGTTGATAATCAAGGCGCGCTATACGGCTTGCCATATTTCACTATACTTTGCTGTACGTCGCTATACTTTGCTATAACTTGACAATAATCGGCCCGTTACCATCCGGGATATAACGGACCCCAAGCCAACGCTGGCTTGGGGTCCGTCTTGTACCATGGCTTTTTTGGACTATGAGCGCTCGTATTTCGTGGCCCGCCCGGTTCCCTGCCTTACGATTGCATTCCGTTCAAGCAGAGATTCGAGTGCCGCCAACGTCCGCATGCGGCTCAGCCCCGTCTGTTTTTCAATCTCGCTTCGCGACATAATTCGCCCGCCCGACAAGGCATTGAGAACCTGGATCTCTTCCTCGGACCCTTCAAAGGCATCGGTAGCGGGCAATGTGACGGCCACCATGCCGCCGCGAACATCAAAAATTGGTTGATTGATCGAATCGCGATAGGCACGTCTAATGCGCGCGATTCCCGTGCCAAATTTCTCGATGTAATCCAGCTTTAAAAAGACCTCGGCGACAATTGGGTTTCTGAGCACGGATATCTGCCCATACAGGTATTGTTCCGTCGTCAAACCGGCAGGCAGTGATCCGGGCGAAGTCACAACAACACGATCGTCGTACAAGGCAATTTGAACATTCGCTCGAACGTCCCACGTCCGATGCACCAAAGCGTTTGCAACAGCTTCGCGGAATGCCTCAAGAGAAATTCGATCGGTTTGGACGCGCTCCATCCCTTCGATACGCTCAAAACGGTAGTAGCGTGCAAACATAGCCACCGCCCTGTCCACCTGCTCAATTGCGGATACATTTGTCGCCGTCTCACGGTCCAAGATCACATCCTCGGTATCGCCAAAACGGACGCAGTCGATGCCCGGAAAATCATTCTTATCCGCCAAAATCGCCGCAGCGTTGGTATAGCCATCTTTGCCGAGCAAGCGAAGCGTGCGCATAATATCCGGCGTTAGCTCGGAAATGCCGAGATGTTCAACACACTTATGCTCGAGCGTGTGAAAACTCAAGTCCTGGCGAGCCGACGTGAGCGCGTCGAACGTTACGTTGCTGCCTTCGAGCGTCAGCCTGCCATACTCAAACCGGTCGACCTCCACCGTTGCCGAATCGTTTCGCCTGTAGGCCTTTCCCTTGCTTCGATAGGGTTTGTCCTGGCCCTCATAAACCGTAAGGATTACGGTCCCGTGTTTCTCATCGGGCTCGAGCGTGTAACGGGGAGCGGGATCCAAGCTGTCATTAATCATGTTCTCGATGCGGAGACACTCTGCGACCGGATCTGCAAGGCCGACAGCCACGCCCTCGTCATCAACGCCAAACTCAATCTTGCCCGTCCCGTAGTTTGCATAGGCGCTCACCGTTTTAAGAAACGTCGGCGTAACGCTTTCCTCGTATTCGACTGTAGGGCTCTCTCTAACAACCATATGCACAACCCTCTCGTTTCGTACCATTCATAAGCGTATTATAAGACGAAAGCCGTTTGCGTACTGTTTTATCCAAGACGCAAATGGTTTTCGTCTTTATTTGCGTACGGAATTAAGACGCATTATTTCGCTTTCGTATGGCTCAATACCGGACACAGACTGTTTTCGTCTGTCAATACGTCTGCAATCCAAACGAAAAGAGCCCCGAGCTCGTATGAACTGCGCCCCAATTCTTGGACGGGCTAATAAGCGGCCTACGCCGCACATAGG
>DXMD01000007.1:0-5118 GCA_019414385.1 Collinsella sp.
CGGTTGCCACCGCGATCGCCATAGCCACCACGGTTGCCACCAAAGCCGCCGCGACCGCCACGGTCACCAAAGCCGCCACGGCCACCGCGATCGCCACCGCGACCGCCGCGGTCACCGCCACGGCCACCGCGATCGCCAAAGCCGCCGCGACCGCCACGGTCGCCGCCACGGCCACCGCGCTCGTCACGGCCGCCGCGAGGACCGCGGTCCTCGTCCAGGCCCATGGCGACGAGCGGAGCGATGACCTTATCGAGAGCGGCCATCAGCTCGGTGGCCTCCTCGTAAGAAAGCTCGGGCAGGAGCTTCTCCTTCTTGTTGGCAAGCTCGACCAGGCCCTCAGCGGCATCCTCGGCAGCGAAGACAACGATCTTGCGCATATCGCCCTCGGCGTCGTCGATGCGGCCGACCAGATCGGCAGCCTCGGCCTCGGCCATCAGACCATCGAGCTCACGAAGGCGCATGCCCAGCAGGTCGGACATTTCCTTCTGCTCCATCTTGGGCTTGAGGTCAAGGAGCTTAATGGCGCGCTCGATGTTCGCCATGCGCTCGGCCTTGGCCTCCTCCTCCTTGGAAATAGCAAAGCGACGGCTACGCAGCAGGCGAGCGGCCTTCTGCATCTTGTCCATCAGCTCTTCGTCATCGTAATCAGCGGCGGCCTCGACAACCTCGGCCTCCTCCTCGGCGGAAACCTCGTCAGCAGCCTCAACCTCAGCAGCTTCGGTCTCCACGGTCTCGACTGCCTCGACCTCGGCAGCCATGGTCTCGTTCTCGGTCTCGTTCATGATCTCTTCGTTCTCAGACATGAGACTCCTTCTTGGCCCTCTCGGGCATCATCGCCCCATTCGCGGGGCCCGTCGCGCACTCTTTGCGCTTTATACATTCATGCCTCTCGGCAAAACGTCCATTAGTTTATGGTGTCGCCATCCAATCTAGCTGCAGAATCTATGTGCACACATTAATGCGACATGTGCGACTCGCGGCGAGCGTACACCAGCGACACCGCGAACCCGACAACGGCAATCACGGCCGCCACGCGCACGGCGGCTGCAAATCCTATCGCCTGGGCAACGTCCGACGCAACGCCTGCGGCGCCAGCAGCCACCGCAGAACTCGAAAGCAGGCCGATAAACAGCGACGGACCAAACGACGCGGCAATCATGTTCCACTTGTTAAGCAATGCCGTTCCGTGAGGATGCTCAGCGGCGGGAAGCGTCTCCAAACCGGCGGTCTGCGAGGGGCTCAGTACCAAACCGACGCCGGCATACACCACAACGGTCAGCAGCACGACAACGCCGATGTTCATGCTTGCCGCGGTCATCGAGATTGCCGTCTGCCCCACAGCGATCAGGGCAAAGCCGACCGGCAGCAGCGGCCACGCACCACGGGCATCCATCACGCGTCCGCCCACAATCGAGGTCACGGCGTTGCAGGCGATCGCCGGCAAAATGAGCAAACCCGCGACAAGTGCGGTCATGCCGTATGCGCCCTCAAAATAGAGCGGCAACAAAACGCTCATCGAGAACGTCGTCATCATCGACACCACCACAAGCAGGCATGCAGGCCAAAAACGAACGCTCGCCATGGGACGCACGTTAAGCACCGGATGCTTGAGCTTGAGCTGACGAACCGCAAACAGGCCGAGCACCACAACAGCGGCGAAAAGCGTCGCGATACCGGCCATCACATTGGTCGAGAACTCGCCTACGGAATACACGAACGCCGTAATGCCGGCAGTGAGCAAAACAACCGACAGAATATCAAGCGTGGTGTTCGAGCGCTCTCCGACATTCCGAACGAGCTTTGCTGCCGCCGCGGCGACCACGACACCGCCCACCAGCGGCACTACGAACACCGCCCTCCAGCCAAACAACGTGCACATAAGACCACTAATCACGGGCCCAAACGCCGGCCCTAGCGTAATGCAGGCACCGCCCAGGCTCAGATACAGACCGAGCTTCTCGCGCGGAGCACAAGATAGCACCACATTCATCATGAGCGGAAACAAGATGCCCGATCCCGCAACCTGCAAAATACGACTTGGCAGCAAAACGGTAAACGACGGGGCGACCAGGCACAGGACTTCTCCGGCGACCATGCATCCGCATGCGAAAAACAGCAGCTTGCGCGTCGAGAAACGACCGGACAGAAAGGCCATGATAGCCGTAAAGATCGACGTCACGATCATGTATCCCGAAACGAGCCACTGCGCCGTGGTAGCGCTCACCGAAAAGACCGCCATGATGTCGTGCAACGCCACGTTAATAATGTTCTCGTTAAACGCGGCGACAAAGGCTGCAATATACATTACGACGAGAAACGCCGCAGTGGCCGATGGCGCTACTTGAACTTGTTGCTGAGATTTGCTCCCCATGCATTTCCTTCCTCTTGGAACAACAGTCACATCGCCCCAGAGGAACAGTCCAGGGCGAGCATGAGCCCTAGACTTACGTCAGACGCCGCACGCAACGGATCTGACAACATGGTCCAACGTCGAAAGATTGTAACGCTGACGCGCAGCTTTCCTTCCGCGCTATTATTAAAAGTCCACGAAAGCACGAGACCTGAGGAGCCCGCCATGATCAAACCCATCATGAAATCCGAGTTCTTTTTGCGCCTGCCTTCCGAAGACGCGGGGCCCGACGACGCCGCGACCGGGCAGGATCTTCTGGACACGCTGCATGAACACGAGCACGAGTGCGTGGGGCTTGCCGCCAACATGATCGGCGTACGCAAGCGCATCATCTGCGTAAAGGACGGCAACAGGGCGCTGCTTATGTACAACCCGCAGATTCTTGAGCAGGTCAACGCCTACCAGACGAGCGAAGGATGTCTTTCGCTCGTCGGCGAGCGTCCCTGTACCCGATATCGCCGCATTAAGGTTGAGTATTTGGACGAGAACTTTGCCCGCCGCATCAAAAACTTCTCGGGCTACACCGCCGAGATCATCCAGCACGAAATCGACCACTGCCAAGGAATAGTTATATAGTTGCGCCAATTCAAGAAAGCTCCCTGCAGCCAAGCAACTGCAGGGAGCTCTTCATAGTGCGGAACTTCTATCCCCTACGCCTGGCGGTAATGGTCAAAGAAGTCGGCGAGGTCTTCGAGGGACTCTTTGAGTACTTCCATGCGCGGCAGGTACACGATACGGAAGTGGTCGGGCTCAGCCCAGTTGAAGCCGCCGCCGCGCGTGATCAGAATCTTCTTCTCGTGCAGCAGGTCAAGGGCGAACTGCTCGTCATCGGTAATGTTGAACTTCTTCACATCCATCTTGGGGAAGATGTAGAACGCCGCACGCGGCTTAACCACCGAGATGCCGTCAATCTTGTTGAGCGCCTCATACACAAAGTTGCGCTGCTCGTAGACACGGCCGCCGGGGCGGATGTAGTCGTTGACGGACTGATGGCCACCGAGCGCCGTCTGAACGATCGACTGAGCCGGCACGTTGGAGCACAGGCGCATGTTGGAGAGCATGTTGATGCCCATGATGAAGTCGCTCATGCAGCGCTGGTTGCCCGAAAGCACCATCCAGCCAATACGATAGCCCGCGATCATGTGCGACTTGGACAGACCGCTAAAGGTGACGCAGGGCAGATCGGGAGCGAGCGAGGCAATCGAGACGTGCTCGTAGCCGTCCATGCACAGGCGGTCGTAGATCTCATCAGCAAAGATCATCAGCTGATGCCTGCGTGCAACCTCGACGATGCCCTCGAGCACCTCGCGCGGGTAGACCGAGCCCGTGGGGTTGTTGGGGTTGATGATAACGAGGGCTTTGGTCGCGCTCGTGATCTTGGACTCCATATCCTCCAGGTCGGGATACCAATCCGCCTGCTCATCGCACAGATAGTGCACGGGATGACCGCCGGCAAGGGTTGCGCACGCCGTCCAGAGCGGATAGTCGGGGCTGGGGATCAGAATCTCGTCGCCATTGTCGAGCAGCGCGTTCATCGAAAGCTGAATGAGCTCGGACACGCCGTTGCCCGTGTAGATATGCTCCATCTGAACGTTGGGCAGGCCCTTGATCTGCGAATACTGCATGATCGCCTTGCGCGCGGAGAACAGGCCACGCGAGTTGGAATAGCCTTCGCAGTCGGGCAGCTGCTGGCGCATGTCCTTGATGACCTCATCGGGCGTGCGGAAACCGAAGGGCGCCGGGTTGCCGATATTGAGCTTGAGGATGCGCTCGCCCTCGTCCTCCATACGGGCAGCCTCGTCGACGACGGGACCGCGCACGTCATACAGGACGTTATCGAGCTTGGTGGATTTAGAAAAAGTACGCATGGTGGTGCTCCTTGCAATTTGAGCTGAGGGATGGGGTTCGGGCTTGGAATCGTTGCGGGGTGATGATGCCTCGTCTTGATCGGCGTCGCCGGCAAGCAGCCAGGTAACATCGACCTCCAAAATACGGGCGAGCAGCTCAGCCACATCGCGCCGCGGAATCGTCTTGCCGCTCACATATTGGCTCATCTGACTCTTGCCGAGTTTTTTGCCGAGCATCTCCGATGCGCGGATCACGTCCGACTGGCGAACGTCGCGATCGGACATAGTCTGTCGCAGGCGATCGCTAAACGTCTCTTGGGCCACAGGAACCTCCTTGCTGGCAAAGTTCAATTTATAGAACACGAATTGAACCATGGTTCAATTTAGCAAGCAGTATAACGCGGCACCTCATTCGAAAGTTCAATTTCATAAGAAAACGTACCGGACTCCGAGATTTGCCCAAAGCGGACAATGGCGTGTACGCGTTTAGAGGTATTCAAGGAATCGAGCGGCGGCAAGCGAAACGTCAGCCATGCGATATATCGCATTGATCTGCCGATGGGGATGTCCCTCGAGCGAACGCACGGCAACATCGAACTGACAGCGGCGCAAGATGAGCGCGGGAAGAATGCTCACGCCCAGGCCGTCCTCGACCATGGCCATAATCGCATAGTCATCCCAGGTCGACAGCTTGGAGCACACCGTCAGTCCCGCCCGACGGAACAGCGGCGTAATCTCGTCATCGGTACCGCGTTCCAGCAGAATAAACTGCTCGTTGGCCAAATCGGCAAGGGAAACGATCTCCGCGGTGGCAAGCGAGGAGTCCGCTGGCACCACGGCCATCAGCTCGTCTTGCACCAG
>DXMD01000007.1:5128-33593 GCA_019414385.1 Collinsella sp.
GCAGAGGGCCGCTGCGATCTGGGCTTTATCCCGCGTGAGCCACGCGACGCCATGCCGGCGCCGCGTGGCTCACGCGGGATAAAGCCCAGATCGCAGCGGCCCTCTGCCACCCATTGTTCAATCTCTGAGTAATCGCCCATCAGCAACTCATAATCGACGTCCGGGTGATCGGCGCGAAAACGCGCAATCACCGGCGGCAACACGTGGGTCGCCACACTCGAAAACGTACCGATGCAGATTTTGCCGCGCATGAGCCCGCGCATCTCATCCACCCGTCGTTGCAGGCGGCCAAACTCTTCGCATAACGCCTCGACTGCCGGCATGACCTGCCGCCCATCGGCAGAAAGCACTACGCCCTCGCGGCTTCTATCGAGCACTTTAAAGCCCCAGTCGGCCTCGAGATCGGCCACCATACGGCTCACGCCCGACTGCGAATAGCTCAGCCGCTCGGCGGCGCGCGTAAAACTGCCGGCGCGCACGGTCTCGAGCAGCACCTGCATCTTTTGAATATTCGTCTCCACGGCACCCCTCCACCTTTGCATGAGTCTTTGTCATGTTATCCATGCATTATATTCGCTTTTCTTCTAAAGCCAGTTCACCCATAGTGAACATGCTCGGATATAGAGGGGATGTCAGCACATGAACAACGGACTGTTTGCGTACTTAGCAGCATTGCTATTGTTTGGCTCCAACGGCATCATCGCCGCCGTCATCGCACTGCCGAGCTCCGATATCGTGCTACTACGCACGTTTTTGGGCGCACTCTCGCTTGCCGCCATCCTCGCCATCACCCAACGCCATAAGTTGCAGGCGCCATCTCGTCCCCGCGAAGCCGCAGCCCTCCTCCTCTCGGGAGCCGCGCTGGGCGCCAGCTGGATTTTTCTGTTCCGCGCGTATCAGACGATTGGCGTCGGCGTCTCCTCGCTGCTGTACTACTGCGGTCCCATCATCGTCATGGCCCTCTCACCGCTTATCTTTGGCGAAAAACTGACCGGCGGCAAAATCGCCGGGTTTATCGCCGTCGCCTGCGGCGCTTTTCTCATTGCGGCGCAAGGTCTCGGCGGCAATATGCCCATTGTGGGCATCGTCTGCGGCATCGCCTCGGCCTTCTGCTATGCATTGATGATCATTGCCAGCAAGAGAGCGCCGCACATCGAAGGCCTCGAGAACTCCGCGCTCCAGGTGAGCGCTGCCTTTGTGACCGCGCTTGTCCTCACACTCGCCACTCAGGGAGTCCCCTCGTTCTTATCCCCCGGCATCGCCGCAGGCATAGATTGGCGCGCCGTCGCTATGCTCGGCGTCGTCAACACCGGCATCGGTTGCCTGCTCTACTTTAGTGCCGTCGCCAAGCTGCCCGTGCAGACCGTCGCGGTCGTCGGCTACCTCGAGCCACTTTCGGCCGTCGTATTCTCCGCCGTCCTCTTGGGCGAAGCCATAACGCCGGTCCGCCTGATGGGCGCCGCGCTTATCATCTGCGGCGCGATCTTTTGCGAACTCGCCGGCAAACGCGCAAGCGCCAAGGCCGGTATCGCCCAGGCAGCACGCGCCTAAAAGCCCCTCTTCAGTTTCAAAGCAGGGTCTGTCCGCGGTTATCACATTGCAGCAGAACCATTCAGCGGATGCGCCCCTATTTTGAAATGCTACCTGCGTACGTGAATAATCCCCAGCTGGGGATTATTGTCTTAAATAATCCGATGAGCCACACTGCTCATATATGTATGAAGACGGCATAAAAGTACGCCTACGGCCTCGCCATCGAGCGCACGCAAACGATCCTGCTGCCCGTCTCCAAGTACATTGATCAGCTCGACCGTCTGCGCAACGACGAGACCTATCCCGTGCCCGCCGACAACCTCGTGTTTCTCACCAACAGCCCCGACCCGCTCACGCTCGACCGCGACGTGCTCTACTCCATCCTGGACAAACACCCCAAGCGCGCCAAGGCATACTGGTTCATCAACGTGCATGTCACCGACGAGCCCTATACGCACGAGTATTCCGTCGAGACCTTTGGCACGGACTTTTTGTTCCGCGTGCGCTTGGACCTGGGCTTTAAGGTCAACCAGCGCGTCAACGCCTACCTGCGCCAGATTGTTGGCGACCTGATGGCGTCGGGCGAGCTACCGCCGCAGCATCACACCTAAGCGTCGCCGATACGCCCGAACAGCAACAGCTCGACGGCCTCGAGAGTGCCCAGCTCAACGACGTCAACTTCTAGCGACGTCACACATCGATGAAAGTGGCCCTGCACCTCACGGGAGATGCAGGGCCATTTTGCATTGCAGTAAAGCTATGGGCTACGAACGACGCGGCTCGGGAACCACGAGCCCATCGGGGCTCGCGCCCTCGGCATCCATCAGGCTCACGTAGCAAATCGATGGGTCATCGTAGGTCGCGTAGTAATAATTGCCCGTACGCGCGCTAAAGCATCCGGTGTAGATAGTCTTCTCGAACTTGCCATCGCCCATCTTGGACGCTCCCTCGATCATCGCCACGCCCTCGAGCGAACGGAACATGCGGACGACGTTTTCGGCCTCGCTGTCTTTTTGCGGGTAATTGGCATTGAGGTACGCTGCCTTTACAAAACGGCTCGGCGAATAGCAGTCGCCGGGAATGCCGCGCATGCCGGCACCGGCTCCATAGGGCTTAAGCTCGGCGCCACGCCACGTCGCCGTCTGCGGAAAATCGCTTGTGGCGGTGATATAGGTGCGTAGATTTTCCATATGCCACGGGAAGGTCGGCTGGTTGGCAAGGGTGTCGACCGGATCGTCGTATACGTGCAGGCCGTCAGCCATCATCTCGACCACGATGCTACGCTGCCTGTCGCCGATAATCCAATGGAGCAGCGACACGCCCAGCCCCTCTCCTGCAGATTTGGCAACAATCACCGTATCGTGCAACGCAGCCTCGACCTCGTCGACCGTCGAGAACGTCGCTGCCACCCACAGGGGAAACTCATAGGCCGCGATATTGGTCTTGCCGTCGGCAGGATCCTCGGCATACTCGGCATAACCCGGGAAATTGAGACCCGCCACGGCAAGGCCTGCATCGTTGCCGCAATCGAAGAACATAGGGTAGTTCTTGTAATCGATGCACATACCGATCACCGCGTGTGCCGCTGTCGCGTCGTCGATAAACGAATACGGAATGTGAAACCCGCGCGGCATCACGCGAACCTGTTGGCCGTAGTCAAAGCTCCAGTCGAGATTGCGGCCCAGATACATGTGGCCAGAATTATCGGTAAATCGAATACTCGTACACATAGCGCCTCCTAGCTTTACGTTCTTGCTAATTTCATTGTCTCCAAACAAAAAGGCGCTAAACACAAAAGCCCGGACATGACAACAATGTCACGCCCGGACCAAAAACCACATATGAACGTAATAAAGTCACCCTAACAGGTCGGTCTAGGGTGCCACAGTGCCACAGATCGCCCCGAACGAGGAGCGCCGCGTACTAATGGTACGCAAGCGACGAGTGAGCGGCGAGGTGTGGTGCTGTGGTCACCCTAGACAAGCTTGCCGAGGCAGTGGTCGATCATATGCTGGATCATCTGCGCCTCGAAGCCCACAAAGTCCTGCTTGCGCTCGCGCATCTTGCCGTCGACGATCACGTCATAAGCGACCTTGCACTTGATATAGCGCGTGGACTTGGTGACCTCCTCGTGCGTCAGGCAGCTCTCCTCCATCTTGCTGGCACCCAGGCCAAACACCAGACGGGGGTTGTAGAGCACGTGGGGCTCGCCGGCGTCGTCCAGGTAGACGCAGACCTTCTTGGTAACGCCAATCTGGTTAGCGGCAAGGCAGCCGGCATCGTCGAGCGACTTGATGGTATCGATCAGGTCCTGAGCAACCGACTCGTCCTCGACGGTCGCAACCTCGCAACGCTGGGACAGGATAGCCTCGTCGTGGCAAAGCTCTTTAATCATACGTTCCTCCATAGGGGTCGTTGTAACCGCTTAAGTATACGGTACCCACACATTTTCATGCGAAAAATACCGTCCGTCTGCTACAAAGCGCCGAACATCAACATGCGAGGAACAACAGCGTCGTAAAGGGGGCTATAGTGGGTGAGTTCGTGTCAATCGGCCTAAACTCGGGGCCGAACAAGGAAAGGGTATGCATGGACGAACTATTTCACGTCAGTGAGCGCAAGTCCACAATCGGGACCGAACTTCGCGCTGGACTGACAACATTCCTGGCGATGGCCTACATCATCGCCGTCAACCCCGCAGTGCTCTCGGGCGCTGGCATCGATGCGGGAGCGCTCGCCTGCGCCACCTGTCTGGGCGCTGGCATCATGACCATCTGCATGGGCATCTTCGCTAACCGCCCGCTCGCCTGCGCGTCGGGCTTAGGCGTCAACGCGATGATCGCTGGAATCACCACCACCGTCTGCGGCGGTGACTGGCACGTGGCCATGAGCGTCATCTTCCTCGAGGGTATCGTCATCTTGCTGCTCGTGCTTTGTGGCCTGCGCGAGGCCATCATGGACGCCATCCCGGTTGTCCTGCGTCACGCCATCTCGGTGGGTCTGGGCCTGTTCATCGCCATGATTGGCCTGTGCGATGCCGGCATTATCACCGCTGGCGCCGGTACACTCGTCGGTCTGGGCGACATCACCTCCCCCACCTTCATCGTCGGCATCATCTCCATCCTGGTGACAGTCGCCCTCGCCTGCCGCAACGTCCCCGGCTCGCTGCTCATCGGCATCGTCGTCGCCGTCATCGCCGGTATCCCCCTAGGTGTGACCCATGCTCCGACCGGTATCATCGCCCCGCTCGACTTCTCGAGCATCGGTGGCCCCATCGCCGACGCCGGCGGCGTGCCCGCCATCGTCAAGGTCCTTACCGACCCCACGCTCCTCGTCATCTCGTTCTCGCTGCTCATGAGTGACTTCTTCGACACCATGGGCACCGCGATGGCCGTGGCCAAGCAGGGCGAGTTCCTCACCGACGACGGCAACGTCGAGAATATCAAGGAGATCCTGATCGTCGACTCCGCCGCCGCTGCTGTGGGCGGTTTCATGGGCGTCTCCTCCATCACCACCTTCGTCGAGTCCACTTCCGGCGCCGCCGACGGTGGCCGCACGGGCCTCACCTCCGTCACCACCGGCGTGCTGTTCATTCTCGCCGCGTTCTTCTCCCCCATCGTCACCATCGTTTCCAGCGCCGCCACCTGCGGTGCTCTGGTCTACGTCGGCTACCTCATGATGAGCGAAGCCTCCGAGATCGACTGGTCCGACGTGTCGCAGGGTTTCCCGGCGTTCATGATCGTCGCCGGCGTGCCCTTCACCTACTCCATCTCTGCCGGCATTGGCCTGGGCTTTATCGCCTACGTGATCGTCGCGCTCTTTAAGGGCGAGGCCTCCAAGATCAAGCCGCTCATGTGGATCGCAGCCCTTGCCTTCCTCGTCTACTTCTTCGTGGCGTAACGGCATAGTCTGCTAAAGCAGAACATCAAGGCGCGGAGTCGCATCGAGCGGCTCCGCGCCTTTCTTTTAGCGTCTGCCCCCGCGCCAGCGAGCGACAATTGAGGCTGTCAATATCACAACACCGAGAGAAGCCTGCCTTGGAAGCGCATCATAAGCAGATAACCGTTTATTCAGAGTGTGTGGAAGGCGCGCCCGTCATCTACCTTCCCGTGGTTATAGGCGACGGTAGTGAAGTCTACGAGCGCTGCCGAGAGCTCGACTGCCCGCCCTTCACCCTTGCCGCCATTGGAGGACTCGATTGGAATCGCGAGCTGAGCCCCTGGGAATGCGACGGAACTATACGAGATGCCGAGCCCTTTGGCGGACAGGCGTCTGAGTTTCTCGATGAGCTGCTGAATCAGATAATCCCAGAGGCCGAATCATCACTTCCCTGCCCGCCCACCTGGCGCGGCATTGCCGGCTACTCGTTGGCGGGTCTTTTTTCACTGTGGGCACTTTGGCAAACAGATGTCTTTGAGCGCGCGGCAAGTGCATCGGGGTCGCTGTGGTTCCCCGGCTTTATCGACTACGCGCGCGAGCGCACGATGACAGCCACGCCCGACGCCGCCTATCTGTCGCTCGGTAAAAAGGAAACCAAGACGCCCAACCGCATGATGCGGCACGTACTCGACGATACGCGTGCGATGGAAGAGCTGTTTATCGAGCGTGACATTCCAACAACGCTGGAGCTCAACCCCGGCAATCACTTTGCCCAAACTGACCTGCGCATGGCGCGCGGCATCCACTGGATACTGACGCATTAAAAATGGCGTCCACGCGTACATACGCATGGACGCCATTTTTAATTTGGCTGAACGCAGCTGCTATTCAGCAGTCTCCTCAAGCTCGGAAGTATCGAACTCAAAGTCATTACCGGGCAGGATAGCGTTGAGCACAATTCCCACCAGCGAGCCCACGGCAAGGCCCGAAAGCGAAATCGTCACGCCGCCCAGCTCCAGCACGATGGCACCGGCGGTACTGTAGGCAATGCCGAGCGAAAGCACGAGCACCAGAGCCGCCACCAGCACGTTGCGGTTGTTCTGGAAATCAACCTGATTCTCGATGAGGTTACGCACGCCAACGGCGCTGATCATGCCGTAGAGCACGAGTGACACACCGCCGATAACGCACGCCGGCATAGCAGCGATCACAGCAGCAAACTTGGGGCAGAACGAAAGCACGATGGCACAGCACGCGGCAATGCGAATCACGCGCGGGTCGAACACGCGCGTCAGGGCAAGCACGCCGGTGTTCTCGCCATACGTCGTATTGGCCGGAGCGCCAAAGAGCGACGCCAAGATGGTCGCCAGGCCATCGCCGAGCAGGGTACGGTGCAGACCGGGATCGGCAATGTAATTGCGTTCGCAGGTAGAGCCAATGGCGGAGATATCGCCAATGTGCTCAATCATGGTCGCAAAGGCCAGCGGCATGATGGTGATGATAGCCGTCGTGGCAAGACCGCTATCGAACTGCGGGCCAAAGAGCGCAAACACGGTGTTGTCCCACACGATGGGCAGACCGACCCACGGAGCGGCGGCAACGCCCGAAAAATCAACCTCGCCCAGCACCGCCGCGACGGCATAGCTCACCACAACGCCCAGCAAAATCGGCACGATCTTGACCATGCCGCGGCCCCAGATGTTGCAGATGACGATCACGGCCACAGCGATAACGGCGACAAGCCAGTTGGTCTGGCAGTTGGCAATGGCAGAGCTCGCCAGGATCAGGCCGATGGAAATGACGATGGGACCGGTCACCACCGGCGGAAAGAAGCGCATGACACGCTTGGCGCCAAATGCGCGGAACAGCGCCGCCAGCACCGGATAGAGCAGGCCGGCGCAGGCAACGCCCAGGCAAGCGTAAGGCAAAAGCTCGGCCTCGCCGTTGGGTGCAATGGCGGCATAACCCGCGATAAAGGCAAACGACGAGCCCAGAAACGCGGGCACCTTACCGCGCGATAGAAAATGAAACAGCAGCGTGCCGATGCCGGCGAACAGAAGCGTCGCCGAAACGGAAAGGCCGGTGAGCACAGGCACGAGCACCGTGGCTCCGAACATCGCAAACATGTGTTGCAAACCCAACACAAACATGCGCGGGCGGCCGAGCGACGATGCATCGTAGATGGCATCGGTGACGGCGGGCGTCGAGGATTGGGACATGGAAGTCCTTTCATGATGGAAGGGCGATCAGGCATATCGGATAACCTGCCCGAACGATACGATCCGAACCATTGTACGCGATACGCCATGTCTCGCACGCGCCGTCACCTGCAAACGGTAGCGTTACTTCCAAACGCGCTCGGCAATGCGCTTGACCAGCGCGATCTTTGCCCACTGTTCGTCCTCGGTCAGCTTGTTGCCAATCTCGCAGCTGGCAAAGCCACACTGGGGAGACAGGTACAGGTTCTCGAGCGGCACATACTGGGCAGCCTCACGGATGCGCTCGACGATGGCATCCTCGTTCTCGAGCTCAGCTGCCTTGGTGGTCACCAGGCCCAATACGACCTTCTTGCCGGGGACAACGTACTTGAGCGGCTCAAAACCGCCGGCACGCGGCGTATCGAACTCAAGATAGAACGCATCGACGTTCTCGTGTGCGAACAGGTACGGCGCGATGGGGTCGTAGCCGCCCTCAAAAGCATAGGTGGAGTGATAGTTGCCGCGGCACACGTGCGTGTTAATGACAAGGTCGTCGGGCTTGCCCTCGATGGCGGCGTTGTTGAGCGCCACGCCCAGCTCGCTCACCTTTTGCAGGTCAACCGGGCTCATGCCGGTCTTGGACACAAAGTCGGTATCGCAGTAAATGCCCCAGGTGCAGTCGTCAAACTGGATATTGCGGCAACCGGCAGCGTAGAGATCGGCGATCACGGTGCGGTAGGCTGCCGCAATGGCGTCGGCGAGCTCCTCATCGGTCTTATAGACGGCGCGCAGGCTCTCCTGCTGACCATCACAGCGATCGAGCGTGACCTCAGAGAACGTCTGGATAGGCGCCGGGATGGTCTGGCGTGCAACGTAGCCCTCGCCCTCAAGTGCCTTGACAAACTTAAAGTGCTCGACGAAGGGGTGGTTCTCGCCGCTGATGGGGCCGGTCACCACGGCGGTGTCAGCCGTCGTCTCCTCGTCGTGGAACATATAGCCCGTACGCGAGGTACGGCGTTCAATGCCGTTGAGCCCCCACATAAAGTCGAGGTGCCAGTAACTGCGGCGAAACTCGCCATCGGTAATCACCTGCAGGCCAGCGGCCTTTTGCTTGGCAACCAAGTCGCGAATGGCCTCGTCCTCGACGGCTTTAAGCCCCTCGGCATCGAGCGTACCCGCGGCATAGGCGACACGGGCGTCCTTCACGGCCTGCGGACGAAGAAAGCTGCCGACGATATCGGCGCGAAACGGTGCGTTCGGTTGAATCGAAGTGCTCATAGATATCTCCCTTTTGCATTGGTTGCTTTACTGGGACAGAGTATGAGCGTTCATATGGCCATCGTAAAATATGCGTTTATAACAGTTTGATATAGATGCTTCCTATATCAGTTGGGACTGCCATGAAAAGATTTGACCTGTGCAGGACGCAGCAGTCTAGATATGCTGACGGATCGCGTCGATATAGGCTTGACCGTAGCGCGTAAGCGTCGTGTTCTTGCGCGTGATGATGCCGATCTCCATGTACTCATCCACATCGAGCGGAATCGAGATAATGCCGGGGCCGTTGAGTTCGTGGCTAATCACGCCCGAGCACACCGTGTAGCCGTTGAGGCCCATGGCCAGGTTGAACAGCGTCGCACGGTCGCGCACGCGGATATTCTTGCGACGCTCAAACGTCGAGGTCAGCTCCTCGGAATAGTAAAACGAGTTGTAACTGCCCTGCTCGTAGGACAGGAACGGGTAGTCTTCCAAGTCCTCGAGCGTCACGCTGGAGCGGGCCGCCAGCGGATGGTCGGCGCAGACGAAGACATGCGGCGTGGCGCAGAAGAGCCCTTCGAACACGAGCTCGTTGGCCACCAGCATGCGCTCGATGACCTCGCGGTTGTGCTCGGACAGATATAGGATGCCCAGTTCGCTTTTCATATGCGCGACGTCCTCGATAATCTCGTGAGTCTGCTCCTCGCGCAGGGTAAAGTCGTAGCGCGCGGCATCGAACTCACGGATCACATCGACAAACGCGTTAACGGCAAAGGAATAATGCTGGCAGCTCACACTAAAGTGCGGCACCTGCTCGGACTCGCCCTTGTACTTGCCTTCGAGCAGATCCGCCTGGTCGAGCACCTGGCGCGCGTAGCCCAAGAAGGTCTCGCCCTCCTCGGACACAATGACACCCTTGTTGGTGCGCTCAAAGATGTGCACACCCATCTCGTTTTCGAGATCGCGGATCGACGCGGTAATCGAAGGCTGCGACACAAAGAGCCGGCGCGAGGCCTCGGTGATGCTGCCGCATTCGGCAACTTTGACGACATACCTGAGCTGCTGGAGCTTCATGGCTTTCTCCCTAGACGTTCGTGACGTCGAAACCCGTCGCGTCCATCTGACGCATAAACGACGGCATCTCCCCCGTCGCGGCGCAGGCGGCAATCTGATGCAGAGCCCCGGCAACCGCATCATCTGCCGCAGCGCCGATATGCCAGCGCGCGGCAGCCGTGACGGCCTCGTTGGCATTGGCGACTGCAACGGAATTGGGAACGGCATCGATCATGGGCAAATCGTTATCGGAATCGCCGAATACGGCCACCTCGTCGGGCGTCAGGCCCAAAGCGCGCGCCAGCTCCAGCGCAGCACAGCCCTTGTCCCAGCCGGTCGGAAGAACGTCGAACAGGCGCACGCGGTTGTTGGGAAACACGAGCGAGAGCTCCGGCACCTCGGCGGCAACACGCTCGCGCAGCTCGGCGAGCTTCTCGCGCGAACGGGCACTCCAGATATTCGCCTTGTATACCGGGGCATCGTCAACGACAGGGCGACAGGGAGCCTCTTCGCCCTTGAGCCACGCGTTGCCGCCTGACTCCATGGCGCGACGCACACGCTCGGGATCGCTTGTCACGCAATAGGCGTCGTTGTCCCAAAAGTCATCACCCAGACGGTAGACCTTCAAATAGGTATCGTTGGTCTCTTGCTCCAGGTAGTCGGCCAGGCGCATAAGGGCATCGTTATCAGTTGCGCGCGAGGCAACCGCCTCGCCATCGACAAACATCACCTGGCCGTTGCAAAACGCACCGGTCGAGAAGCACTCGGAGCGATTGCGGAACATCCAGCTCATCGCGGACGGCTGGCGACCCGAAACCGGGCCAAAATGCAGGCCCGCCGCCTGCATGGCATGAATGCCCTCGATGGCGCAGTCGCTGGCGCCATCGTGTCCAGCAGGAATCAGCGTATCGTCCATATCGGTCAGCACAAGTTTGATCATAAGGTCCCCTCGGTCATTCTTTATCCCGTCTATTGTAACGACCTGCCAATAAGGGACAGGTTTATCTTGGCAGGTTTTATCTGGGAAAATGCAGCGCCCCTGTTGCCACCTGCCAAAATAAACCTGTCCCATATTGGCAGGTGCGCTAGTATAGGGAACAACAGATTCGATGCGGGAGTGCCGGCGGCGCAAACCACAAGGCTGAGAGGGCATAGGGCCCAATCCTTTGAACCTGTCAGTTAATGCTGGCGTAGGGAGCATGCCGCCTTTACAGGGGCGCTGTCTATGCACAGCGCCCCTTTTCTATGCCAAGGAGGCATGTGCAGTGATTGATTCGGAACAGCTTAAGCAACATATGGTCAAGGCCGTAGAGGAGATTCGAGCCACCAATCCGATGGCCGGCTCTATCACCAACACGGTGACGATCGACTTTGTCGCCAACGCACAGCTCGCCGTGGGCGGTTCGGCCGCCATGGTCTATCTGCCCGACGAGGGCGAGGCGCTCGTTGCCGGCGGCGGCGCCATCCATCTCAACATGGGCACGCTCTTCCCCATCTACGAGCAGACGATTCCCCGCGCGGCCAAGGCGGCACACGACGCCGGCAAGCCCTGGGTGCTCGATCCGGTGGGTCTGGGCATCGGTAGCCTGCGCACCAAACTGGTAAGCGTGCTCAAGCAGTACAAGCCCACCATCGTGCGCGGCAACGCCTCCGAGATCATCGCGCTCGCCGGCCTGTGGGGTCTTGAGGGCGAGGCGGCCGATCTGAGCCGCGTACGTGGTGTCGATACCACCGACACGGTCGACGCCGCCCGCGATGCCGCCGTGGCGCTCGCTCGCTACACCGGCGGCGCCGTTGTGGTCTCGGGCGAAGTCGACCTGATTACCGACGGCACGACCGTGGCCAAATCCCACGGCGGCAGCCCGCTCATGTCCAAGATCACCGGCTGCGGTTGCTCGCAGGGCGGCGTGCTGGCCGTGTACGCTTGTGCTACCGATCCGTTTACGGCAGCAGTCTGCGGCACCGCCGTCTACAACGTTGCCGGCACGCGTGCCGCCGCCGTCGCCGATGCCCCGGCAAGCTTTAAGGTCGCCTTTATCGACGAGCTCTACCGCGCAACCGCCCAGGATATTGCCGACAACCGACTCGAGCTCGAGGAGGCATAAGCCATGTCCGAACCCGCAACCAATGCCGGCATGAACACGCTCGTCGCCGTGGCCATCGCCCCATGCGGCACCGGCGACGAGCTGTCCGCCGAGGTCGCCGAGGTCGTGCGCGTCATTCGCGAGAGCGGCCTTCCCAACCGCACCACCTCGATGTTCACCGAGATCGAGGGCGACTGGGACGAGGTCATGCAGGTCGTGCGCGACGCGACCTTTGTGTTGGCGAGCAAGGGCATCCGCACCGAAGTCGTGCTCAAAGCCGATATTCGACCCGGATTTACCGACACCATGACCGGCAAACTCAAGCGCATGGAAGCACAGATCAAAAAGCAGGAGGAAGCACAATGAGCATCCGCGACAACCTTGATATCTCGGCCTATCTGGTACTCGGCCCCGAAAACACCCTCGGACGCCCCGTGGGCGATGTGGTGGCCCAGGCACTCGACGCCGGCTTTACCTGCATCCAGGTGCGCTCCAAGGTGGCAAGCGCCCGCGAGATCATTGCGCTGACCGACGACGCCGCGCAGGCAATCGCACAGGCCGGCAAGACCGGTCAGGTCGCCCTGTTAATCGATGACCGTCTGGACTGTGTGCTTGCCGCGCGCGAGCAGGGCATCGCTGTCGACGGCGTGCACGTGGGTCAGAGCGACATCCCCGTCGAGGTCTGTCGCAAGCTGCTGGGCCCCGATGCCATCGTGGGCCTTTCGGCCCGTTGCGAGGAGATGCTCGAGTACGTCAAGACCGCCGACATGAGCCTGGTCGACTACCTGGGCATCGGCCCGCTCCACGAGACCGAGACCAAGCGCGACTGCGGACGCGCGGCCGACGGCTCCATCATCACCAAGAGCTTTGAGGACCTGGCCGCACTCCACGCGGCAAGCCCCGTGCCCATCGTGGTGGGCGGCGGCGTCAAGACGGCCGACCTGCCGCAGCTCAAGGCCACCGGCGTCGACGGCTTCTTTGTGGTGAGCGCCGTCTGCAGCGCCGATGACCCCTACGTCGCGGCCAAGGAGCTCGTCGACACCTGGCAGCAGGCATAGACATAGGCCGAGCAGCTACTCCGCAGCCTCATATCTTCAGCAATGGAAAGCGCATCCCAGTTTGGACGTCCATTCCGGGATGCGCTTTCCGTATAGAGGGCCAGTGGGAAACTGCATCCCATTCCAGACGCAAATTCTGGGACGCCGTTTCCAAAACCCTCCCGTCCGGGAAACTGCATCCCGTTCTGGGCGCCGATTCTGGGACGCGCTTTCCGCCGCAGCCCCTACCCCGCCAGGTAGGTCTCCAGCGCCGGCAAAGTCGCCTCCGCATCGTGGCGGCCGATCTGGTAGATGCGCTCGAGCTCATCGGGCTCGCGGCACAGCGACGGCACCTTCACCGATTCGCTCGGCCGCACCACAAAGATCTCGCCGGCAGCCTCGCGACGTGCCAGGTCATCGAGCGTAGCATTGTAGACCTCATGCCGATGCTCAAGCGCTGCGACAAACTCCGGGTAGTGACGGAACACACGACGCAGCATGGGCATCACGCTGTTGGGCTGCTTTACAAAGCCCGCCGGCTGCGTCAGCACCACCACGTTGCGGTCATAGCCCTGCGCAAACAGCCAAGCACTGGGAATGGAATCGGCCACGCCACCATCCAGATACTTGCGGCCCTCAATAGCAACGGGACGCGTTGCCACAGGGATCGCCGACGACGCCCGAATCCACTCGATATCGCGCTCGTCGCCATACGGCAGATCGTGATAGACGGCCTTGCCCGTCTCGATATCGGTACACACGCACGTAAATCGCATGGGGCAGGCGCGATATGCCTCCAGGTCGATGGGATCGCGCTCGATAGGCACCTCGTGATAGGCAAAGTCGGCATTGAACATATCGCCGGTTCGCAGCCAGCTGGTCACGCTCGCATAGCGCTTGTCGGCGCAATAGGCCTTGTTATAGCGAATGGCGCGGCCGATCTGGCGCGATTTAAAGTTGTAGCCAAACGCCGCGCCCGCCGAGACGCCCACCATATGGTCGCAGGTCAAACCGTGCTCCATCCAAACGTCGAGCACGCCCGCCGTATACATACCGCGGTAGCCGCCTCCCTCGAGCGCCAGCCCCACCGTGCGCGTCATATTTGACTGTGCCATGCGACCATCTCCGTTCCTGCGTTTTAAAACGGAACAAGTATACCCATCAACAAATATCGTCTCAGTCGCATTTTCATCGAACATCGTCGCGTTACCGTTTGGCGAATAATGGCCGCCCGCAACATGGGCACCCCTACATAATTCCATACACTTGTTTATACTACTCAGTAGTTATCAGCCGAGAGCACGAACCGACAAATAAACCCAACGACGCAGCAAGGCGGGGGCTTGGAAACACGCAAGGCGTTGAGCAGCAACGCATGTGCACAACGAGCTCGCCCGACGCAATCCGCCCCGACCTCAGAAAGCCGCTTACAGTATGGATAACGCCAGCAATAATACCGAAACGCTCGAAAAGACCATCCGTGACCTTCTGGAGCGTCAGGACGATCTGATCAGGACCGCCTTTACCGACGAGCTCACCGGACTTGGCAACCGCGGCGGCTTTACCCGTTCCTTAGAGGAACTCTGGGAGCAGGAACTGCCCGTGACCATGGCGTTTATCGACATCGATAACCTTAAGCACTGCAACGACATCTTTGGACATGACGAGGGCAACCGCTATATCTTGCAGGTGAGCCTCTATCTCAAACTGTATATGAAGGTGGACGAGGCGGCATTTCGTCTGGGGGGGCGACGAGTTCGCCATCCTATCTACGATTGCGACCGAGGACGACCTTGCCGAACGTCTGGAACACTGCCGAACGGTACTGCTCGAAAACAACGCTTCCAAGATGCCTCACTCGTTTAGCTACGGAGTGGCACACGCCGACCCCGCCCTGGGCGAAGCCCCCAATCGCTTGACGAACGATGCCGACCATCGCATGTACGACTACAAGCTACGTCATGCCGTGCACCTTGATCGACGCAATATCGCACAAGCCCACACCGACGACTTCGAAATAAGCGATCGCATTTTCGACGCCCTTTCGATGCTCAACGAAGGCCGATATTTCTTTATCGAGAACTTGGACAAACATCGAACCCTTTGGTCACAAGGCGCCTTGCGCGATCTTGGTCTTCCTTCGGAGCATATAGACAACTGCCACGATTACTGGAAAACGCGTGTCCATCCCGATGACCTTGAGGCCTATACCAACGACATCGACCAAATCTATGACGGCTCCAAGCACCGTCGCGTCATGCAGTACCGCGTGCGCAATGCCGCCGGCGACTACATCCTCGGCCGTGCTCGCGGGTTTCGTATCGACGGCGACGGAAATGTCCCCTCGCTCTATGTCGGCGAGCTCGTCAACCACTCGCTTGCCGAGACCGTCGACGCCCCCACGGGCCTCGGAACGCAGCGCACGCTGATCAACGCTATCGATGCCTGCCGTCGCGACCGTTGCAAGACGGGGCTTATAGCAGTGCGCGTTCGCGGCACGGCAAAGCTCAACGAGCTCTACGGGGCCGAGGCCGTCGACAACATGCTCGCCGAATACGCAGGCCGCATGCTGTCGATTACTCGCGGCAGGAGTCGCGTCTTCCGCTCACGCAACGCCCAGTTCGTCGTGCTTAGCAACAATTTGGATCACGAAGCATTCGAGCAACTGATCCAACATCTCAAAGAGGCCGTTTTCGCTCCCGTTCGAATCGCGGACGACACCATTACCCCCGTCTGTCTTGTCGTTCCGGCCTTTTACGAGCACCTGACCAATCAAACGGCCGCCGTTTTAGGCGAACTCGACCGTCGCATTCGCACGGCCGGCGGGCTTGTTCCCAACGACAGCCTCCCCATACCCGAGGTGGAGCGCAAAAGCGCCATCGCCGAACGCATCGATCCGCTCACGGGTCTCTATCGACCCAGCGTGTTTATGCGCCGCGCCAACGAATTTCTCGAGACAAGGCGCAACGGCGCTTGGTGTATCGCCACCGTCGATATGGGACACATGCGACTGTTCAACGAATGGCACGGACAGGCCGAGGGCGACCGCATGCTCGCCGATGTGGGCACGGTCCTCAAGGACATCGAGAATGCCAACATGGGCGTCGCAGGGTACTGGGGCCAAGACGACTTTTGCGTACTCATCCCCTTTGAACACGACACCGTCCATCAGATCTATAGCCGCGTTCGCCAGGCCGTGGCCAAGTATGATGACGGCGTGGGATTCTGGCCGTCCATGGGCGTCTACCCCACCGACTCCAACGAGAAAATCACCATCGATGCGCAGGCCAAGGCCATGTTTACCAATCGGCGCGCAAAAAACGACTTTAAGGAGCGCATTGCCATTTTCCGCCCCGAGGAGTACGAGCACGAAATCGCGTTCCACCGCACGCTGACCGAATTCCAGTACGCGCTCTCCAACGGCCGTATTACCTACTACCTGCAGCCCCAGGTCGACATGGAAACCGGCGAGATCATTGGCGCCGAAGCGCTCACGCGCTGGATCGACAAGGATGGCTCCCTCATTTCGCCCGCCACCTTTATCCCCGCTCTCGAAGAAAGCGGTTTTGTGGTGACGCTCGACAAATACGTTTGGCAGGGCGTTGCCTTGTGGCTGCGCGAGCGCATCAATCGGGGGCTTCGCGTGGTTCCGATCTCGCTTAATGTGTCGCGCGTGGATATCCTTGCCTGCGACGTTGCCGAGCATATGGGAGCGCTCGCCGCCCAATACAACCTGCCGCCCGAGCTCATGCGCGTCGAGATCACCGAGACAGCTTATACGGGAGAGTCCGAGGCCGTGGATAAACTAACGGCCGACCTGCACACCCGCGGCTTCTCGACCTATATGGACGATTTTGGCACCGGCCAGTCCACGCTCGCGATGCTCAAGAACGTCAACGTCGACGTCATCAAGCTCGATCGCACGTTTGTGCCCGATAACGGCGATGAGGGCCGCAGCGTGCAAATCGTCTCATCAATGCTCGAGATGGCGCAGTCACTCCATCTGCCCGTTGTGATCGAAGGCGTCGAGACGGACAAGCAGGCAAACATGCTGCGCCACATGGGCGCCCGCTACGCTCAGGGATTCCTCTACTACCGCCCCATGCAGGCGGAGGATTTTGAGGCATTGCTCGATGGTGGCGACAACAACTAATACGCTCGCACGCAAACGCCACCGCCGAAGAGGACGTTTGTTCCCATGGGCTAACTAATACCCCAATCTAAACCGAATTGGGAGTAAGATACAAACCATTGTTCCATCCAAGGAGGTCATCCATCATGAACGAGTCGTATCGCCTGGGCGAGCAATCAATCATCGCTCATCTTCAGCGACTTGCGAACAGGGCCTCAACCACCGAGCTCGATGTTGCCGCGCTGCCCCCGGAGTTGCGTGCCATCGGTGAGCAACTGCAGAAAACGCTCGCCATCCTGCAACAAGAACGCGAGCTGCTTGAGCACGGCGCCTATATCGACTCGCTCACCAATCTTGGCAACCGTGGCGGACTCGACCGCCATGTCGATCAGCTCTGGCGCAAAGGCACCCCCTTCACCTGCGCCTATATCGATATCGACCGCCTTAAGCATTGCAACGATAAGTTTGGCCACGCCGAGGGCAATCGCTACATTCTGAGCATCTGCCGCGCACTCACCGAGACAATGGAGCACGATGAGTTGCTGTTCCGTATCGGTGGAGACGAATTTGTACTTATATCCCCCACGACAGACGAAGCCGAGCTCGAGCAGCGCCTGGAGCGGACGCGTGCCAATCTTATCGAGGCAACATCGGACGGCAAGGCGCCCATGATCGCCAGCTTTAGCTTTGGCTGCTCGCGCGTCGACCCACTTGCAGGCGATACGCGTCGCCAGATGACAAAGGACGCCGACCGCAAAATGTATCGCTACAAGCTCATGCACCGTGTACAACAGCCAGAAGAAGACAACGTGCCGCAACACCCGATCGCCGATCAGCCTCCCTGCAACGACCGGGTGTTCCAAGCGATCTCCATGAGCTCCGAGACGCGCTATCCGTTTATCCTTAACCTCGATACCGGCGAATCGCAATGGTCGATTAATGCCGTGCGCGATTTTGACCTGCCCTCCCAGCATCCCTATAACTCGCTCGATATGTGGCTCGCCCGCGTTCACCCCGAGGACCGCGACAACGTGCGCAGCGAGCTCGATATGGTGGTAAACGGCGCGTGGCACTTCCATTACATGCAGTATCGCGTCATGAATACCGCTGGTAAATATGCGCTGTGCGAGTGTACGGGCTACCGCTTGGATAGCACCGAAACCGAGCCCAACATGTATGTGGGCATTATCATCAACCGAAGCTTGGCGGATACGACCGATTCCGTGACCGGCCTGGGCGATATCCACGCCCTGGTCAACGCCATTGGCGAAATGCGTCGCGTGGCGCGCAAGGCAGGCCTGGTCGCCATCAAAATCGACGACATCGCCAAGGTCAATGCCCGCTTTGGCTTTGATGCGGGCGACCGCGTTTTGGCAGAAAGTGCCGCCTGCCTCATGGACTGTTCGCGCGGCAAGGGCCGTCTGTTCCGCTCGACCGGACCGATGTTCGTGGCGCTTTTCGATGACCTTGATCCCGAAGAGACCGACGCGATCGCAGAAGAAATCGAGCGGTTCTTGGGGTCGCCCGTACTCTTTGGCTCATTTGAATATCAGCCGCCCATTCGTGTGGCCACACTTCATCTAGATGCCGTCGACCGACAGCCCGTTTCCATTTTGAACGAGCTCAAAGCGCTACTTGAAGAGGCACCACAAGTACCGGGCACCAAGCTGGACTAGCGTTATGGGGCGCGATGTGAAACACAAGCCGTTTCACATCGCGCCCCACGCCATCTACCCTCTCGTGGGATAATCCTCCGCAGAAGTCACCGACAGCAGAGGGAGTTTGTGATGAAGGTTCTTTTGGTCAATGGCAGCCCCAAGGCAAACGGCAACACCGCCCGCGCACTCACCGAGGTCGCAGAGCAACTTAATGCAGAAGGCATTGATACCGAGGTGTTTCAGCTGGGCGCCAAGCCCATTCGCGATTGCATCGGTTGCGGCCAGTGTGGCAAGCTTGGCGGTCGCTGCACCTTTGACGACGACGTGGTCAACGAGCTGATCGCTGCCGCCGAACAGGCCGACGGCTTTGTCTTTGGCTCGCCTGTCTACTACGCGCACCCCAGCGGCCGCATTCTCTCGGCACTCGATCGCGCATTCTATGCCGGTAGCAAAGCTTTTGCACACAAGCCGGGCGCTGCCGTCGCCGTCGCCCGTCGCGGCGGTACGTCGACAACGTTCGATGTACTCAACAAGTACTTCACCATCAACCAGATGCCCGTGGTCGCCTCCACCTACTGGAACAACGTCTTTGGCGCTGCGCCGGGCGAGGCCGATGGAGATGCCGAGGGTCTGGCCACCATGCGAAACATCGGCAAAAACATGGCCTGGCTCCTTCGTTGCATCGAAGCAGGAAAGGCCGCCGGCATCGAAGCCCCCGAAGCCGATCGCGAGCGCACCAACTTCATTCGTTAGAACGGCGGAACATACTATGAACGTGCAAATCTTCGGGACTAAGAAGTCGTTCGATACCAAGAAGGCGCAGCGTTATTTTAAGGAGCGCCGCATTAAGGTGCAGTTTATTGACCTGAAGGAAAAGGAGATGAGCAAGGGCGAGCTCACGAGCGTGATGCAGGCGGTCGGCGGCATCGACAAGCTGCTCAATCCCAAGGCCAAGGACGAGGAGACGCTCGCGCTCATCCAGCACCTCACCCCTAGCCAGCGCTTCGACAAGTTGCTCGAGAACCAGCAGGTTCTAGCCGAGCCCATCGTGCGCAACGGCAAAAAGGCCACCGTCGGTTATTGCCCCGATGTATGGGGAGCCTGGGAGTAGCCTGTGTTATTTGCCGGCGCGTGGGTATAAGAGCAGGCGTTTGGCATAAGATTCAACTGTAAGCCACGTCTAACAAAGGAGGGCACATGCCCAACAAACCCGTGAAGATCATCATGCTTACCGGATACCTCGGTGCCGGCAAGACCACACTGCTCAACCACATCCTCGCTAACGACGGCGGCATCCGCGCCGCCGTGATCGTCAACGATATCGGCGAGATCAACGTCGACGCCAGCCTCATCGCCGACGGCGGCCTTTCCGAGACCGACGACCTCATCCCGCTCACCAACGGCTGCATCTGCTGCACGCTTTCGGACGACCTGGCCAACCAGCTGCAGGGCATCGCCGATTCGGGCAAGTTCGACTACATCATCATCGAGGCCTCGGGCATTTGCGAGCCTATCCCCATCGCCTACACCATCTCGAGCTTCTGCGACGAGGCCAAGGCTGGCGGCGAGCCCAAGCTTGCGCTCGACAACATCGTGGCCGTGGTCGACTGCGCCCGCATGTACGACGAGTTCAACGGCGGTCGCGACCTGCTGGCCGAGGACATTGACGAGGACGACATCGAGAGCCTGCTCATCCAGCAGATCGAGTTTTGCTCCACGCTGATCCTCAACAAGACCGATACCGTCACGCCTGAGCAGATTGCCGAGCTCAAGGCCATCGTGCGCAGTCTGCAGAAGGACGCCGTAATTGTCGAGGCCCAAAACGGCGAGGTCCCCATGGAGGAGCTGCTCGACACCGACCGCTTCGACTTTATGCGCGCCTACAACTCCGCCGCCTGGATCGAGGCCATGGAGCATCCCGAGGAGCACGACGACCCCGAGGTGCTCGAGTACGACATCGAGACCTTTGTGTACTCGCGCCGCAAACCGTTTGACCTGCAGAAGTTCACCGATTTTGTTGAGCAGGAGTGGCCTGACGAGGTCATCCGCGTCAAGGGTCCGCTGTGGCAGACCGGCGATCCGGACATGTGCTACATGTTCGAGCAGGCTGGCCACCAGATGCGCCTGATGGAGAACGGTCTGTTCGTTGACTCCGCGCCCGAGGGCGAGAAGCAGAAGATCATCGACGAGAACCCCGAGATCATGCAGATTTGGGACGACGAGACGGGCGACCGCATGACGAGCCTGTGCATCATCGGCCGTCACATGGACAAGGATGCGCTCATCGCCGACCTCGATGCCTGCCTGACCGACTGGCACCGCGCCTAGGTTTATCGAAGCGGGCATTTTTTCCGCCCACGTAACCGCCAAAACCACCACGAAGGTGCCTGTCCCCTTCGTGGTGGTTTTTCGTTCTATGCCAAGGAGATTCATGTTCAATATCGTGCTGTACGCGCCCGAGATTCCGGCCAATACGGGCAACATCGGCCGTACCTGCGTGGTCACCGGCGCCCGCCTGCATCTGGTGGAGCCGTTGGGCTTTTCGCTCGACGACAAGACGGTGCGCCGCGCCGGCCTGGGCTACTGGCAAAACTTGGACGTGACAACGTATGCCGGCTGGGAGGATTTCCTGGCGCGCAACGATCTCTCCCCCGCCGACGAGCGCCTGCATCTGCTGACCAAAAAGGCGCGCCGCACCCATGCACAAAGCACCTACCGCGATGGCGACTTTTTGGTCTTTGGCAGCGAGAGCTCGGGGATTCCCGAAGAGCTGCTCGCTGCGGCGCCTGAGCGCTGCGAGCGCATTCCCATGCTGCGCGATTGCGACTCGCTCGACAACGCCGAGGCCTGGGAAGCCCACGAGGAATCGCTCGGGCATATCGAGGGCAGCCACGAGGCCATCCTTCAGCAGGATATCTGCGGCAACTTCGTCGATCCGAACGACTACCGCATCAGCGCCCTCAACCTCTCCAACAGCGCCGCCATCGTCCTCTACGAGGCTCTGCGCCAAACAGGCTTTCCGGGAATGTGACAAAGAGACGGTCCCTTTGTCACATTCGGTTATAGGTAGCGGCCAGTGATGCTTGTGGAGCATGCCACGATGTCGCCCGGCGTGCCGACGCAGACGATTTGCCCGCCTGCGTCGCCACCACCTGGGCCCATGTCGATTACGTAATCGGCGTTACGGATAAGGTCGAGGTCGTGCTCGATCACGACGACTGTGGCGCCCTTGGCAACGAGGCCGTCGAACACACTCAGCAGCACCTGAACATCGAGCGGGTGCAGGCCAATTGTGGGTTCGTCGAACACGAATACGGCATCATCCTGCACGCGGCCCATCTCGCTCGCGAGCTTAAGACGCTGCGCCTCGCCGCCCGAAAGCGCCGGCGTGGGCTCGCCAAGCGTCAGGTAGCCTAAGCCCAGATCGTGCAAGGTCTGCAGGCGCGCCTGGACTTTCTTGAGTCCCACCGTGGCGTCGAGGGCCTCGTCCACACTCATGTCCATGAGCTGCGGCAACGTAAGCAGACTGCCGTCCTTGCCCTCGCGATGGATATGCGAAGCCGCGTCTGCATAACGCGAACCACGACATGCCGGGCAAACGATCTCGACATCGGGCAAAAACTGCACGTCGAGCGATATCGAACCCGTGCCATCGCACGTAGGGCAGCGCAAGGCGCCGGTGTTGTAGCTAAATGCGCCCGCCTTGTAGCCGGCTGCCTTGGCCTCGGGCGTACGGGCGAAGGCGCGACGCAGCTCGTCATGGATGTCGGCATAAGTCGCCACCGTCGAGCGCACGTTGGCGCCGATGGGCGTGGCGTCAATCAGGTTGGCGCGTGCGATGCCCTCGGCGTCGATCCAGCGCACATGGCTTGGCAGGCGCTCACCAGTTGCCTGAGCCTTGAGCGCCGGGATGAGCGTCTCGAGCACCAACGTCGTCTTACCCGAACCCGAAACGCCCGTCACCGCGACCAAGCGACCGCGCGGGATATCGACTTCGAGCGGTTTGACGGTATGGATGGCATCGGTCGCCATGCGGATATGGCCCCGGTCGAACATTTCGTCATCAGCCACCTGCGGCCGCAAGCGCTTGGGCTCCGAGCGCAAAAACGGGGCGATGCGGCTGTCCTGCGATTGCTCGACCTCATCCACCGTACCGGCGGCGATCACATTACCGCCGCCCGCTCCGGCAACGGGGCCCATCTCGACCAGATAATCGGCTTCCGCCAATACGCGCGTGTCGTGGTCGACAACGACCACGGTGTTGCCGTCATCCACCAGATCGCGCATTACGCCCACCAGGCCGTCGACATTGGCAGGATGCAAGCCGATCGAGGGCTCGTCCAGCACATAGAGCACGCCCGTCGATCGGTTGCGCACCACGCGGGCGAGCTGCACGCGCTGGCGCTCACCCGTGGAGAGCGTGGCACCTGCGCGATCGAGTGAAAGGTAATCGAGGCCCAGGTCGACCAGACGACGGGCCGCGCCCAAAAACGAATCGCAGATATCCGTCGCCATGGGCTGCATCTCGGCCGACAAGGATGCGGGCACCCCGCGCACCCACTCAATCGCATCACCAAGCGTCATGGCCGCGGCCTGCGCCAAATTGATACCGCGCACCTGGGGCTGGCGCGCAGCCTCGGAGAGACGCGTGCCGCCACAGTCACGGCACGGGCCCTCGCGCAAAAAGCGAGCCACGCGTTTGAGGCCCTTATCGTCCTTAACCTTGGCGAGCGCATTCTCGACCGTATAGACGGCATTGTAATAGGTGAAGTCGAGCGGCGTGGCGCCCTCGCCGTTTTTGGGAACGTAGAGAATGTGCTTCTTAACCGCCGGACCGTGGAACACAATGTCGCGCTCGGCGGGCGTGAGCTGGTTAAACGGCACGTCGGTGCGTACGCCCATCTCGCCGGCAACCTGCTTCATCAGATCCCACATGAGCGTACCCCAGGGAAGCACCGCGCCCTCATTGATAGTCTTTGACTCGTCGGGCACCAGGCACGCTTCGTCCACCTCGCGCATGACACCGGTGCCGCCACAGGTAGGACACGCACCGCCGCTATTGAAAGCCAAATCCTCGGCACTCGGCGCGTAGAACTCGCGGCCGCATGTCGGACACGTGAGCGACAGGCCCGCAGCCACGTTAAGGCTCGGCTCCACGCGCGCCCCGCAGTGCGGGCACACGTGACGGGCGCAACGACTAAAGAGCAGACGCAGGCTATTGTTGAGCTCGGTCATGGTGCCAAAAGTGGAACGCACACCCGGCACACTGGGACGCTGATGCAACGCGAGCGCCGCCGGTACGTGCAGCACCTCGTCCACCTGGGCGTGCTCGGCCTGCGTCAGACGACGGCGGGTATAGGTGCTGAGCGCCTCCAGGTAACGGCGCGAGCCCTCGGCATAAAGAACTCCCAGCGCCAGCGAACTCTTGCCCGAGCCCGACACGCCGGCAATACCCACGAGCCTTCCCAGCGGGATATCGATATCGATGTCCTTGAGGTTGTGCACGCGCGCGCCACGCACCTCGATAGCGCTTGGTTGTTGCGACACCGTCATCGCTCCCCTTCCAGTTGATCGAATATGACAAGAGGACTGTCCCTTTGTCACATTACTCGTGCCGCGCCTGCCCGCGCCAGTCTTCGCGGGTCAAATACGTAAAGTACTCGGTACGCACATCACCCATAAGCTCGCAGGGCACGTCGCGCTCAACGTGATGTGGCGCGAACCCACATTTTTGCTGGACGCGTAGCGACTTGTTATTGCCCTCGTAGTATCCGCACCAAAGCGCCTTGCAGCTAAGTGTTTCGAACGCATAGCGCTGCATGGCTCGTACTGCTTCGGGAGCAAAGCCTCGGCCCCAAAATGGCTTGGCGACCCAATAGCCCACTTCAAGTTCGAGACCGTCATCTCGACGGTTTAACTCGCAGCGAGATGGCATGAGCCCGATGCTGCCCACGGGCTCATCTGTCGCAGCCAGGCAAACGGCAAAGGTATGGGGTGCCGCAAAGACTGTCCGAATGATCTCCCTGCTCTCCTCAATGCTTCGATGAGGCGGCCAGCCCGCAGCCGGTCCCACGTCCGGATCGCTCGCATATGCAAACAAGCTCGCCGCATCCGCCTCGCGCCACGGACGAAGCGTCAAACGCTCAGTATGAATCGCCATTATTTAGCCTCTCAAATATCGATGTGGCAAAGGGACAGCCCCTTTGTCACATCACTCATGCCATAAAATGCGGTCGCGAATATACGCGCCCAGCATGGGCACGGTAAATCGGACGAGGCCGTATCCGGCAGCCTCGATGACGCGCTCGCGAATCAGGCTTGCGCGATATTTGCTCGCCCAGCTCTGGGTGCGATCGCAGCGCTCAATGATATCCGCCATGCGCGTCGGTTTGCCCTCGTCAACCGCCATGGCCTCGATAAAAAGGCGCTGTGGACTGCGCAGCCCGTAATACAGAGGCGCGTCAACCGCTTCGTAGAACTCGGAGACGGCATCCGCATGCCCATCCTCGACATCGTGCCTTTCAATGACCTGCGAGCCACGCCGGACAGCAGAGCGCCACATGTAATAGCCCACCAGCTGAACCATATAGGGATGCCCCATGCTCTTGTGTGCCGCAAGGTCCGCTGTCTCCGCGTCAACGTAAAGACCGGCGTCTTTGACCGTCTGGACATATGAATCGCGCACCTTGGGCAAAGATATCGCCCCCAGCGTACGCTGCTGGGCACGCCGCAAAAACGTCACGCTCGGCTCTTCGAGCAGATCGTCAACCATACTGGGTAAGCCGGCGAACACCAGCGCAAGACCGCGCTGGTCGCTATCGGACAAGCCCGTGGCATCCTGGTCTCCGAGCACCTGCTGATAGAGAACGGCAAGAGCCGCCAGCTCCTCGATAGACGCAGATTGCGCCTCGTCAATCGCAAACAGTATGCCCTTGCCTGGACCGAGCTTCTTGAGCCTCTCGTTGACCAGCCCCCGCAACGTCTCGCCTTTTGCCCGCGCCGCCTCGACCGACATTCGGCCAAATGACGGTCCAAACTCCATTGACGTCACAACGGGTTTATTCGAGCGAAGCGCGTCGGCCAGGCGGTCGCATAAACCAAGCGAAGCGGAATCGGAGACAACCGCCCATCCGCGCTCGCTGGCCAGACGTTGCAGCTCCCGCAGGAGAACTGTTTTGCCACAGCCGCGGTTTCCCGTAATGAGCATGAGCCTGCCCGGCGCCCCGGCGCCGTTATCGAGCCCTTCCTCGAAATCTTCGATGACCGACTCGCGACCGATGAGTATCGGAGGTCGCTTACCAGCCGTTGGCTTAAAGGGATTTGGATGCATGTCGGCCTCCTCGGATTGGCAAAGGCTGGTAATAGTTATACCAACTTATACCGAGTTATACCAACTCGATGTGACAAAGGGACTGTCCCTTTGTCACATGTGGCCGAAAAATTCCGCGTCGGCGGAGCGATAGGGGCGGAAGGTGGCGGGATCGATCTTTACGTGCGCCGCGGCGGGTACGTCGTACCATTTGACCGTATAGCCGGCGCCGTGGGCGCAAAAGACCGAATCGGGTGTGTTGGGCAGATCGGCCTCGGGCTCATAGGCGGCCGCCTCGATGACGCGCTCGGCATCATGGCAGGCCGCATAACCGGCGAACTCCAGGTACAAATGCCCGCGGCCGCTCGTGTAGGCAGCCACCTCCAGCGCATAATCCTGTACCTCGGATGCCGGCACGCGACCCACAAGCTTCGCCCGGTCGCCCGCCATCGCCGGCGGCTCGTACTCGGCGCCCATGCGCGTGACATCCGAAAGCGCCCTGCCCACGCACTCCCCCGGCACCTCGAGCTCAAAGTGGTACCACGGCTCCAGCAGCACCGCCGCACCCGCCTCGCGCGCCCGCATCAAACCCTGGCGAATCGCGCGATACGTTGCCTGACGAAAGTCACCGCCCTCGGTGTGTTTAGCATGCGCACGGCCGCCCGTGAGCGTAATGCGCACATCGGTAATGGGCGAGCCGGTCAACACGCCCAGGTGATCGCGCTCCATGGCGTTGGTGAGCGCCAGACGCTGCCAGTTCAGATCGAGCTCGTCGGTCGAGGTCACGGTGCCAAATTGCACGCCCGAGCCCGCCGGCAGCGGCTCCAGGCGCAGGTGCACCTCGGCGTAATGACGCAGTGGTTCAAAGTGGCCCACGCCCTCGACCGGCTGCGAGATAGTCTCCTTATAGAGAATGCCGCCGGGCTCAAACTCGATCGAAAGGCCAAAACGATCTGCCAACACCCGCTGCACGACCTCGAGCTGCACGGCGCCCATCAACTGCAAGTGAATCTGCTCAAGATGCGTATTCCAGCTTACGCCGAGCATGGGGTCTTCGTCCGCCAACTCGGTCAGCGCTTTAAACACCGCATGGACATCGTGTTCGCCCGGTAGCACCGTATAGGTGAGGACCGGCGCAATGACGGGTGCATCGCACTCGGGCTCCGCACCCAAGGCGTCCCCCGGGCAAACGTGCGCAAGACCCGTCACGGCACAAATACCGCCAGCGGCAACTTCCTGGGCAAGCTCGTACTTCTCGCCGTTATAGATGCGCACCTGATCGACCTTCTGCTCCCATACCTCGGCACCGGAGCGCCCCTCGATCATCTGTTTTGTGCGCAGCGTGCCGCCGGTCACTTTAACCCAAGCCAAGCGCTCGCCGCGAACACCTTGGCTGACACGATAAACGCGCGCGGCGAACTCCGGGAGCCACGCCTGTTCACGCATCAGCGCGCATATGCCATCCAGCAGCTCGCCCACGCCCTGATCCTTGAGCGCCGAGCCGGCAAAGCAGGGAAAGAGCTTGCGCTCGGCAACTATGCGCGACAGCGTTGCGACGGAAAGCTCACCCGCTTCAAGAAACTCCTCGAGCGCTGCCTCGTCCAACGCAGCAGCGTCCTCCTGAACGGCACCGCCCGCCAGCAGTTCGTTGGCATCCAGGCAGCCTTCGGAAAGACGCTGCCCAAGCTGTGCCAGCAAAACATCGCGGCCGGGATTCTCCAAATCGATCTTGTTGATAAAGATGAACGTCGGGATGTCATAGCGCGCAAGCAGGCGCCACAGGGTTTCGGTGTGTCCCTGCACGCCGTCGTTGGCGCCCACAACCAAAATCGCGTAGTCGAGCGCCCGCAATGTGCGCTCTGCCTCGGCCGAAAAATCCACGTGACCGGGGGCGTCCACGAGCATAACGTGGGTATCTCCGTGGTCGAGCACAGCCTGCGACGAGAAAATCGTGATGCCGCGTTCGCGCTCAATCGCGTTGGTGTCCAAGTGCGAGTCGCCGTCGTCCACACGGCCGCGCTTGCGAATGCGACCCGCGTTAAACAGCATGGCCTCGGCCAGCGTGGTCTTGCCGGCATCGACGTGCGCTAAGATTCCAACGACCGCTTGCTTCGACATGGCTCTCCTCTTATTGCAAGCCCGTCGCACGCGGCAACGGACGCTCTCGTTCCACACTGGATGATACAATTTACGGGCCGGCGGGCGAAGCGGGCCCTATCCCCCGACCGAGCTCATCGCCCCGCGTTGCCGCGCGGCGATTTTCGCAGGTTCGCGCCTTGCGAAAGCCGGCACCTCCCCTTTTGTCTGCCCTGGTTCATCTGGGGC
>DXMD01000007.1:33603-49865 GCA_019414385.1 Collinsella sp.
GTAACAACGCGAGCCCCACAACAACGCGTTTTACCAAAAATGGCCCCACTCGGGGCCATTTTCATTTCGATGAAACGCTGGTATGTGACTCGGCCTTTATGCCTCGCGCAGCCAGTCAAACGCAACACGCGGCGTGCCGTCTGACACATACACGACGCCGGCGCGCTCGAACCCCGCTTTCATGCTCGCGCCCTGCATGGGCAGGTTGTCCGCATGCGTATCGATACGCAGGTGGTCGGCACGCTCCTTGGCAAAGGCAAACATCGCGGCCGCGATACCGTGCACGGTGCCGTCGGACGCCACGCGGTGCAGTACGGCGTACGGAGTGTCGCTGTGCCACTGACCGTCCTCGATGACGTCATAGCACTCGTCCGGGCCCGGTAAAAAGGCAAACGTCGCCACCACGCGGCCGTCGACTTCGCACACATAGCTGCCACCGGCGGCGATATCGGCAGCCAGCTGCTCGGCAGAAGGCGTGCCCTCGGGCCACTGCGTGGCGTTGCCATGCGCACGCATAAAGGCGCGGGCCGCGTCATAGATAGCCATGATGGCGGGAATGTCGGTATCGAGGGTTTTTCTGATCATCACGCGGCGACCTCACGTTTATTGGTATCACTTTGATTGAGCAATGATACCAACGTTTGGAGAGGGGCGCGAAGCAGATGGGAAGCAAAAAGCGAGCCGCCTGGTCAAAGGCCAAAAGCGAGTTTTTGGGCGCTGCCACGGGCGGCGATATGAGCGATCTGTTTGCGCGCGAAGACGAGCGTCGCGACGCCCTGGATGCCGAGCGCGATGAAGCCTGGCGCTACAAGTCGTGCGAGCGCAAAAACCGTTACGACACGCGCGCCGAGGCCGAGGCCGTTATGGCCGACTGCGAAAACCGCGGACGGCGCGGTTTAGCCTGCTACAAATGCGAATACTGCGGCGGATGGCATCTGACGTCGCACCCCTGGAAATAGGCTCCGCATCGGCACGGCGCTGACGGAGTGCCAGCCATCGCGCGCAAGCTACGGGCGTGGCGGCACCAAAACGTCGTAGCGGACAGCCTTGCCCGCGAGCTGATAGCTCGGCTTAACGCCGGCAAGCAGCGCCCCCTTCACCGGCCGCTTGATAACGACTTTGCGCGGATACACCGCAAGCGCTGCCTGGACCAGCGTCTCCTCGTCGGCGCACGGCTGCTCCAAATGATGCAAGAGCTGAAACTTCTTTTTGACCGCCGCGCTCTTGGTGCGTTCGGGAAACATGGGGTCCAGATATACCACGTCGGGCGCGGCGAGCTCGCCCTGCCCGATCAGCTCAGCTGTATGGCGAAGGCCGACAATACTGTCCTCGCCCGCATGTAAGCGCATGCGCGCCACGGCAGTCGCAAGCGCCGGATCATCTGCCGCACGATCCAAGGCATCCTTGAGGAGCGCCGCGATCACGCAATCCTGTTCATACAGATCGACGGTAAAGCCCGCGGCCGCCAGCAGCAGCGAATCCTCGCCAAAGCCCGCCGTGGCGTCAATCGCCCATGGGCGCTCGATGCCTTTTGCGCGCGCAGCCTTCACCAGCAGCTCCTGTTGCAAGCGACCCTGCTTGAGCCGTGGAAGCATGCGGGCAAAATCGGCTCGCAACTCCATCGAGCCATCGGTGAGCGTAAGGCCCTCGGGTGTCCTGGTTAACTCGAGCCCTGCCGCCCGAGCAACAGAAAAGGGATCGACGACGCCCATGGACACTCCTTAGCAAACAAAACGAATACGCGAGCGCCGTTTATGTCGGCACCCAACCGTCCGCTATTGTCCCACATGCGACATGGCCCACAGCATCCCAATGCAAAGCACCGCCATCAATCCCGTGCACACGGCAGCGATCACAGAATCACCCATGCGCCTTCCCAACGACCGCGGCTCATGCACTTGCCCTGCTCCGTACATCATGGCTCCTCCTTGAGACCAGCTCTTACCATGGACCCATCATCGCAGCGCCGCGCATACGCTGCCATCGATTTGACTTGCGCCCAGCTTTCCCTTTTGAAAGGTTGGGGCTGCCTGCGCAGGCTCAAAGCGCTTTCAGGCGCATGCATCGCCGCGTTGAACTACAATGTGCTTCACCATATGTACAGCACATGGGCTACGCCAGACCGGCCGTACCCGTATCGAAAGGACCAGCCATGAGCAACGCCTGCAAATTACTCAAAATCTTATCGTTCTTCTTCTTTGTCGTCGGCATTCTGAGCGCAGGCATGGGTGCCACAGCGCTCTTTGCGGGCAGCGCGGCAGGCGATATCACAAGTGCCATAATCGTCTCTTGCGTCGTCGTCATCGTATTGGGCATCGTCGAAATTGTGACCGCCGTCTTTGGCATCCGCGCGGCAAATAATCCCGCCAAGGCTGGCGTTGTTTGGATTTGGTCCATCGTCTGCCTAGCGTGCTCGGCCATCAGCCTGCTTCTCTCCCTGCCCCTCCTGGGTGGGACCGGCTCAAGCATCCCCGATTTTACCGGCCTGATTGTCAGCATTATCTACTTTGTACTCGCCAGCCGCGTCAAAAAAGAGGGCATGGACCGTTTGAGCTAAGTTACATCCGTGTCAATCGCTCAGCGACTCTGGTATATACGCCAATAAAAAGGGACGATCGCGTAGCACGCGGTCGTCCCTTTACGTTTGCCCAGATAAAACCTACCAAAATAAACCTGTCCCTTTTTGGCAGGTTGTTAGCTGTGACGGTACTCGGCGATGATGAAGTCGATGTCGGTTTGAAGGGTGTCCAGGTTTGCCAGGCGCTCTTTATCGGCAGGGCGCGTGCGGTAGTAGTACGGCGTCATTTGGAACACCGCCTCGATGTCAGCCTGGGTCTGGAGCGTAATGTTCGCAAACACCCGCTGCGTTCCGACCAACTCGAGTTCGGTGGTCTTCGGCAGCTTCTCGTCATTGAGATATGGCGTGTCGTAGAGCACCTCTTTGAGGCCAAACAGATGCCGAGCACCCGGCACCACGGTGTAGAGCGAACCCTCTGGCGCCAGCACGCGGGCAAACTCACGCTCGTTAAAGGGAGCGAAGAGCTCGGTCACCATATCAAAGGCGCCATCAGCCACGGGGATATCTTTCATGTTGGCCACGAAGTACGTCGCATCGCCGCGCTTGGCGGCAAGGCGCACCATCTCCTTGCCCAGGTCGAAACCGTAAGCATCTACGCCCGGCACCGCGCCCATAGCGCTGGTGTAGTAGCCCTCGCCGCAGCAAATATCGAGCAGCGTCATGGGGCAGTTCGTAGACGCGGCACGTCCAGACGCCCGCTCGCGCACCAGCTCGACCATCGCATCGCGCAACGGCGCGTAGTATCCACGGTTCAGAAAGTCACGACGGCTGCGCGCCTGCGACTTGGGATCACCCATGGAGTCGCCGCTCTTGGACGAGCGCAGCAGATAGAGATAGCCCTCGCGCGCACGGTCAAATCGGTGTCCGCCCGCGCATGCAGCACCGCGCTCGTCGTCCACCAGTGGTTCATGGCAAACGGGACACAACAACATGGCAACTCCTTAGCGCGAACAACACAACGCCCACCATTGTCGCACGCCTTCCCCACCTAGTCATAGAAGAGACAAGGAGTGTCCCCAGCTGCCGACAGAAAAGGAACGTCCCTAAGTGCCGGCTGGCTGCATTAGGAGTATCATCGTCTGCGCAAATAAGCACGAAAGAGCATATTAGAGATTGAGAGCGTATGGCAGACACCGCATCTAAGCACATTGACATGACCACCGGCTCGCTATGGCGCAATATTCCCCTGTTCGCCTTCCCCGTGGCCGCCACGAGCATCTTGGAGCAGCTGTCGAACCTCATCGCCACGGTCATCATCGGTAACTTCTCGGGCGACCAGGGAACCCTCGCCATGGCGGCGGTCGGCTCCAATGTTCCGCTTACCAGTCTTATGCTCAACCTGTTTATCGGCATGTCGCTTGGCTCCAACGTGGTCATTGCCAACGCTATCGGCCGCAACGATCAGAACATGGTCAAACGCGCCGTCCATACCTCGATTTTAATGGCGCTCGTGGGCTTTGTCGTCATCGCCCTGGGCGAGATCTTTGCCGAGCCCATGCTCGCCGCGCTCAACGTTCCCGCTGAGACCATGCCGCTCGCCTCACTCTACCTACGCGTCTTTTTGCTGAGCATGCCCTCGATTTTGCTTTACAACTTTGAGGCCGCGATCTTCCGCTCCGTCGGCATCACCCGCATGCCGCTGCAGGCGCTTGCCGTGTCCACCGTCCTCAACATATGCCTGGACCTCGTCTTTGTCCCCGTACTCCACTGGGGTGTGGCGGGCGTCGCCATCGCCACCGCCATCGCCTACACCGTCAGCGCCGCGACGCTCTTTATCCGCCTGCTCAAGACCGACTCCGTCGTCCGCGTCACCCCACGCGACCTGGCTATCGACCCCGTCGCCCTCAAGCGCATCGTCAAGATCGGCCTGCCCGCCGGCATCCAAAGCGCCGTCTTTGCCGTCGCCAACATCATCATCCAGTCTGCCATCAACAGCCTGGGCACCGAGGTCATGGCGGCTTCGAGCGCCGCCATGAGCCTGGAGTACGTGTGCTACAACCTGCTCAACAGCTTTAGCCAGGCTTGCACCACCTTTGTGGGACAAAATCACGGCGCCCGCCAGATCGACCGCTGCACCAAGACGCTCAAGGTCTGCCTGGTCGAAGGCGGTATCGTTGCACTCACCACGATCATCGTTATTGTCGGCCTGGGACGCGAGATCCTATCGCTGTTCAACAGCGATCCCAACATCGTCTCGATCGGCTATATCCGCGTGTGTTCGATCTTCCCGGCGTACGCCTTTAGCATGTTCTACGAAAACATGTCAGGCTACCTGCGCGGCTTTGGTATCTCGCTCACGCCCGCCCTCATCACCATGATCTGTGTCTGCGGCATCCGCTTCTATTGGGTGTTCTGCGTGTTCCCGCACTTCCGCACCTTTGCGAACATCATGATGGTCTACCCCATCAGCCTGGGCACCACGGCGTTCTTTATGGTCGTGGCGGTACTACTCTGCCACCCGGCACGCACCTATCGCGCCGCCCAAGCCAAAGCGACAGCCCGCTAAACACCACACTCAACGCCATGCCAGTCATTAATTGACAATATGCGAGCTCATATAGTCGATAAAGTGCCTCGTGGCGATAGGCATGGTGTCCCAGCTGCGCCAGGCTGCCACTACGTCACGCGAGGGAGCGTGCACGATGGGACGCACGCGAATATCGGCCCTCATGCCCTCGACGGTACGGCGATACAGCATACTCACGCCTAGGCCCTCCTCCACCATCGCCATGATGGTGTAGTCGTCGGTCACCTCGCTCGTCACGTGCGGCGACAGCCCATGCGCCGCGAATGCATCGAGCACCAGGCTCTGTTCGCCCTCATCCAGCAGCACAAACGGCTCGGACGCCAGGTCGGCGAGCGTCACCTTTTCCTTTGCCGTCAGCGGATGCGCGGCCGGCAACAGTGCCACCAACTCATCGTGATAGACCACGCGCTTCTCGAGCCCAGCAGTAAATCCGCGTGCCGTAAAGCAAAAATCAACCACGCCATCGTGCACCCACTGGGCATTGCGCGTGTAATCGCCCTGTTTGAGCGTAAAGCGTACACCCGGATGCAGGGCACCAAAGTCGCGGATCACGCGCGGCAACACGGTGCGGCTCACGTTGGTAAACGTTGCGATACGAATATCAGTCGAGGAGAGTCCCAGCAATTCCTGGCGCTTGCCCTCAAGCTCGGCCTCGGCAGTTACAATCTGGCGCAGATACGGCAGGTACTGCTTGCCGTCGCGCGTAAGCGAAACGCCCTGTTTGCCGCGCTCGATAAGCGTGGTACCCAGCTCGCGCTCGAGCGCTTTTACGGCCTGGCTCACCGCGCTTTGCGTATAGCCCAGCTCATCGGCTGCACCCTTAAGACTGCCGCGATCGACCACCATACAAACAATCTGATACCGCGATGCCATCGTACCTCCACATCGACGTAACCGTAAAACGTTTTGCCAGGGCTTTTTCTACTAGCATTAGTATTACTTAATCATACTGAAGATACATTCGCTTTACTACATCTAAATCTGGGAGCAGAATCCTTTTTGCGAAACCGTTCTGTAACAAAAGGAGTCCCATGGATCGCAAAAAAGCAATCGCGCTCTCGTTTTCCGTTCCCGTCGCATGGGGCTTTTCGTACCCCCTCATGAAGATCGGCATGGACAGCATGAACGCCACGAGCATCGTTGCGCTGCGCTGCATCATCGCCTTTGTGGCCTGCCTGCTGCTCTTCCACAAGCACGCGCTGCGCATTAACCGCGACCTGATGGTTCGCGCCGCCATCATCGGCGCCATCATGGCAACCGAGCTCACCTGCATGTGCCTGGGCTCTAGCCTTACTTCCGCCTCCACCGCCGGCTTTTTGCAGAGCCTGACGGTCGTGATCGTGCCGTTTGCCAACGCCGCCCTGCTGCGTCGCGCCCCCGAGCGCAAGGTGCTCGTCGGCACCGCCATCGTCACCTGCGGCATGTTACTGCTCTCGGGCGCCGACTTTACCAGCCTGAACCCCGGCGCGATCATCATGTTGCTCTCAGCTTTTATCTATGCCAGCCACATTATCGTAGCCAAGCGCTTTGTCGAAGAAGTCGACCCACTGGCCCTGGGTGTTTGGCAGCTGGGTTTTGGCGGTCTGTTCTCGGGCATCGCCGCGTGCACCTTGGGCGGCTTCACGCTTCCCAGCACACCCAACGAGATCGTCGTTGTCGTCGCACTCGCACTCATCTGCTCTGCCTATGGCTTTATCACCCAAACGCTCGTGCAGCCCCACGTGCCCGCCGAGACCACCGGCTTCGCCTTCTCGCTCGAGCCGGTCTGCTCCGCTGTCTTCTCGTTCTTCCTGGTCGGCGAGGTCCTGAGCCCCATCGCCTTCTTTGGCGCCGCCCTCATCCTCACCGGCGTGATGGTGGCAACCGTCGAGCTCCCGCGCCTTCGCTCGCAAGGACACGCTCACATGGCAGGAGCGCCCGAGCGCGTCTCGTAGACCCCACTCTTCATACAGCCGCGGCATAAAGGCAACCGGTGCGCCTTTACAATAGATGCCAACAGAGCATCTGCCATAAAGGAGCCCCCATGGACACCGCAACGCGCGACCGCAACATAGCAACTTGGTTGGGCGATGCGCCGCAGCCGGTACGTGACACTACGAACCAGCTGCTCGAGCGCATCGCCCTTTTACGTGCCGAGCAGACTATCTACCCGGCACAAGACGACATCCTCAATGCCCTCGCCTACACGCCGGCAGACCAAGCCAAAGTTGTCATATTGGGTCAAGACCCCTATCACGGACCCAACCAGGCCATGGGGCTTTCGTTCTCGGTCCCCGCGACGCAAACCAAACTGCCGCCGAGCCTGCGCAACATCTATAAGGAGCTCAATGCCGACCTGGGCTGCCCCATTCCCGCCACGGGAGACCTAACCCCATGGGCACAGCAGGGCGTCTTGCTCCTCAACACTACGCTCACCGTGCGTGAGCATGCCGCGAATTCGCACGCCAAACTGGGCTGGAGCACGCTCACCGACTACGTTATCGAACGCTGCTGTCAGCTGCCCCAACCGGTCGTCTTTTTGGCATGGGGCCGCTTTGCCCAGCAGATGGTTGAGGGCAAGCTCGCCGCGACCGGCGCGGGCAAGGCAAGCGGCAAGTTCTGTCTGGCCTCCACGCACCCCTCGCCACTTTCGGCCAACCGTGCCACGGCAGAACTCCCCGCTTTTATGGGGTCGCGCCCCTTCTCGGCAGCCAATCGGCTACTCGAACAGCACGGCTCGACCCCCGTCAACTGGACTTGCCTCGGCTAAAAATCGATACATCAAAAACGCGCCCGACGGCTTTCCATCGGGCGCGTTTCCTATTCGGGCCAAATAAATTGTGTGCGGCCGGCCTCGCCGCCATCGATCAGCAGGCTCTGCCCGGTCATAAACCGGTTGGTCACGCCCGCAAAGTAGATCCACTCGGCGATCTCTTGGGCGGTGGCCCAGCGTTTAAGCGGCGTGAGCTCCATAATCTGGTTCCACAGGTATTCGTCTTCCATCACGCAACGGTTGAGCGGCGTGATAACGCCGCCCGGGTCCACACTGTTGGCGATGGCCTGCGGCGCCAGGCGGTTTGCAAGGTTTTTGGTGTAGGCGATAACGCCGCCCTTGCTGGCAGCATAGGCAGGAAACTCCGATCCCGTATGTCCGCTCGCCGACCCCACATTGACCACGGATTTGATAGCCGGCGCCGGCTTGGCGGCAAGCCCCTCCCCCACAAAGGCGTAGCGCTCAGTCACGTTGATGGTGCCACGCAGGTTGGCGGCAATGTCGTCGGCCGAATCCTGCGTACCGGCAACGTTCACGATTACCTGGGGTTCAAGGTCAACTGGAAACGAGTCCGGCTCGCAGACATCAACGATCAGATGGCGGTAGCGCTCGTGTTCGATCGCCGCCGGCAGCAGATCAAAGCCCACGACCTCGTGGCCCTCGTCCAAAAAGCGCTGCACGCACGCGGCTCCAATACCGCCCGAAGCGCCCGTGATCAAAACCCGCATGCTTGCTCCTTAGGCGGTTGCGTGACGCTCGAGGTACTCGGCACCCACATTCTCGCGCTCCCAGCCGCGCACGACCTTGTAGCCCACGGGGCTCAGGAAGACCTCGCACAGCAGCTCGGCAACAGCGCCGGTCAGCGAGCACATAAGAACCTGCACCCAGGTCCAACCAAAGAACGTGTGGCTCACCACAATGGCAAAGACCAGGTTGTCGACAAACTGGCCAACACCCGTGGACACATAGGAGCGGAAGGCGAAGCTCGCAAAGTTATTCTTTTTGAGCATACGGCCGAGCGACTGGTTGAGCGTGGAGTTAACCACGGCAGAAACGAGCATTGCCAGCGAAGAGCCCAGCACCACGTACCAGGTGCCGCCAATGGTGGCGTTAAGGGCGCTGTTGACCTCGATCATGCCCGTGTCGTAGTAGGCGCCCCACATGCCGGGCGTGAGCGAGCATGCCCAAAAGCACAGGCTCACGGCCAGGTTGACCAGCAGCGCGAGGATAGAGATTTTGATGGATGCCTTGGCGCCAAAGCGCTTGCAGATCATGTCCTGGCACAAAAACGAAACCCAGCTCACCACAAAGCCGCAGTCGAGCGCCAGATACGGCAGGCTGATAAGCTCCTTGTTGGCCAGCAGGTTCATCATGATAACGCTCACGATAAACAGCGAAACCGTTGCCGCGGGAATGCTCCGCAACAGGACCTTGTAGTCCTCCATGACCTTCTTGATCATTATGTACTCCTTTGGTTTTAGGTTTAACGAGCAGGATATCGGACCCGAACTGCTCGGCCGCCACGGTCTTGAGGCGACGGTGGGTATGATAGCCGCTCACACGGCGGCAGGCAAGCAAACGGTGCGGCAGCCCCGCAGGGCCACCGCGCCGGTGCACTAAAACGTTACGTTGCCAAACTCCGACAGGACAAGGTCGGGGTTGTGGTCGGTCGCCCAGTCAACATTCCACGGACTCGTGAACAGCAGCAGCTTGCCGCCGCGCATGTCCTCGACACGCAGCGTGTCGCGCGTGAGCGAAAGGGCCGGGATATCGATGGTGTCGGGGTCGTTTTGGATCCAGCGAATGTCCGTATAGGGCAGCGGCTGGCGACGAACCTCAACACGATATTCGGCCTTGAGGCGGCGCTCGAGCACCTCAAACTGCAGTACGCCGACCACGCCCACGATGACGCTCTCCATGCCGGCACCAAGCTCGCGGAAGATCTGGATGGCGCCCTCCTGGGCAAGCTCCTCCATACCCTTGACGAACTGCTTGCGCTTGAGCGTGTCGACCTGCGTAATGCGAGCGAACATCTCGGGGGCAAACGTCGGGATCTGCGGATACTGCACGTGGCGCTTGCCAGAGCACACGGTGTCACCGATGCTAAAGATACCCGGATCGAACAGGCCCACGATATCGCCCGCGTACGCCTCGTCCACGATGGCGCGGTCATCGGCCATCATCGACGTGCCCGTAGCAAGCTTAAGCTTGCGGTTGCCCTGCACGTGGAAGGCGTCCATGCCGCGCTCGAACTTGCCCGAGCAAATGCGCACAAAGGCGATGCGGTCGCGGTGGTTCTTGTCCATGTTGGCCTGGATCTTAAACACAAAGCCGCTAAAGTCGTCGCGGCAGGGATCGACCGGCTCGCTGGTAAGCGTATCGGTATAGGCGCGCGGCGTCGGAGCCAGACGCAGGAACTCCTTGAGGAAGGGCTCCACACCAAAGTTGGTGAGCGCCGAGCCAAAGAACGCCGGGCTCAGCTTGCCGCAGGCCACGGCATCCAAGTCGAGCTCATCACCGGCACCATCGAGCAGCTCGATATCGTCTATTAGGTTCTTGTGGTTCTCCTCGCCGATGAGCTCATCCATGGCGGGGTCGCCCAGCTCGGCCTCGACCTCGGCGACCTTCTTGGTGGCGTTGGCATGACCGTCGCCCTCAAAGGCGATAACGCGACGGGTCTGACGGTCGAACACGCCGCGGAAGTTGCGGCCGCTGCCGATCGGCCAATTCATGGGATACGTATTGATACCCAGGACGTTCTCGATCTCTTCCATGAGCTCAAACGGATCGCGAGCCTCGTGGTCGAGCTTATTCACAAAGGTGAAGATGGGAATATGGCGCAGCGTACAGACCTTAAAGAGCTTTTTGGTCTGGGCCTCGACGCCCTTAGCGCCGTCGATGACCATGACTGCGGCGTCGGCGGCCATAAGGGTACGGTAGGTATCCTCCGAGAAGTCCTGGTGGCCGGGGGTATCGAGGATGTTGACGCAGGCGCCATTATAGGTGAACTGCAGCACCGAGGAGGTAACGGAAATGCCGCGCTCCTTCTCGATGTCCATCCAGTCCGAGACGGCGTGCTTGGCCGAGCTCTTGCCCTTGACCGAACCGGCAGTCTGGATGCTGCCGGTATAGAGCAGCAGCTTCTCGGTAAGCGTGGTCTTACCGGCGTCCGGGTGGCTGATGATCGCGAATGTGCGGCGCGACGAGATTTCATCCGACAGGCTTGCCATGCGGATCCTTTCTTGCATTGAGTGCATTACGTCGATGTAACCGCACTATTGTAGCCGCGAAATCCCGCTCTAGGGCGCCTATCAGGACAAATTCATCAGCTGAGCTCGCTGCGTAGCGGGCAGCCGCCTTACGGACTGTCACAATCTGTAACATCTAGCCATCAAAATCGACTCCAGATGTTACAGATCGAGATAAACGGCTGGGAAGATCGACGCCGTCTCAATCTGTAACAGGATGACGGGTTTTGAGCCTCCACCTGTTACAGATTGAGACAAACGCGCAAGCGGGCGACCAATGTCTCAATCTGTAACATCTAGCCACCAAAATCGGCTCCAGATGTTACAGATCGAGATAAACGAACGAAGGGCCAGGCGAGCCTACATTTCCTCTTGCACAACTGTACATAGTGTATATATACTGTGCTTACCGGTTATATACACGTGTAGCCCAACAGCTAAGGAGCCGCTGTGGACATCATCCTATCCAATTCGAGCGACAAGCCCATCTACGAGCAAATAGCCTCGCAAGTCAAAGCTCAGATCCTTTCGGGCGCGCTCGCTGCGGGAGCCAAACTCCCCAGCATCCGTGCACTCGCGAGCGATCTTGGCGTGAGTGTCATCACCACCAAGCGCGCCTACGCCGACCTGGAGCAACTCGGCTTTATCTGCACCGTGCAGGGCAAGGGCTGTTTTGTCGCCGAGGGCAACCAAGAACTCTTGCGCGAAAACCAGCTCTGCCATATCGAAGAGCTGCTTGCGAAAGCGGCGAGCCAAGCCGAAGCCTTGGGCGTCACGCGCGACAAGCTGCACGAGATGCTCGACCTCGTAGCCCCCGAAACCATGCAGTAGCCATCTGCAAGAAAGGCTATACCATGCAAAAGTTGCTAGAACTCAAAGGTGTATCGCGCCGCGTGAGCGACCGCTTTTCACTGCGCGACGTCACGCTTGCCGTGGAGCCCGGCCAGATCGTTGGCTTTGTGGGCGCAAATGGCGCCGGCAAGACGACGACCATTCGCGCCGCGCTTGGGCTTATAAAGCCCGATGCCGGCGAGGTGCATCTGCTTGGACAGCGCTGCGACGCCAACGCGCCCGACGAGACGCAGCGCCACCTGCGCTCCCGCATCGGGCTTGTCCTGGACACGTGTCCCTTCCCCTCCACGCTCAAGGTGGGCCAGATCGAGACGCTCGTAGGCCCGGCGTACCCCACATGGAGTCGCGAAACATTCGCCAGATTTATCGACCGATTTGGCCTTGATCCCAAAGCCAAGGTCAAAGACCTCTCCCGCGGCATGGGCATGAAGCTGCAGCTCGCCTGTGCGCTCAGCCACAATGCCAAGCTGCTCGTTTTGGACGAAGCCACCGCGGGCCTCGATCCCATGGCGCGCGAGGAACTACTCGATGAGCTGCTCGCCTTTGTTTCCGACGGCCAGCGCAGCGTACTGCTCTCGAGCCACATTACGTCCGACCTCGATCGTACCGCCGACCGCGTCATCTGCATCGATAACGGCTCGATTGTATTTGACCTGCCACGCGAGGACATTACCGACCGCGCCGGCATCGCCCACTGCACGCAAGCACAGGCCGCAGAGCTCATGGCTTGCGTCGAAGGCGCCCGTGCCGCCCGCCACGCCTATAGCGTGGACGTGCTCGTGCCCAACCGTCGCGATACGCTCGAGGCTTTCCCCGAGATTCCCTGCGATCGGGCAACCATTGATGATTATCTTCGCCTCATGCTGAAAGGGGCTTCGAAATGAAACGCGCCTTTATGTCCGAGCTCGCCATCGTTCGCACGCTTATCCCGAGTATCGCGGGCGTCGGTCTGTTCATATTCGTCGTGCTGACTCTCGCCAACGCATCGGATGGAGATTCCGGCATGAGTGCCGGCGCCTGCGCGGTCAGCGCCATGTCGCCCATCATGGTCATGAGCTCGCTGGCCGGCTTCGACAATCAAAACGGATGGGAGCGCTATCGGGCAACGCTGCCCATCTCGCGCAAAGACATCATCTGCGCACGTTACCTGTGCATCGTTGCCTCCTCGGCCATCATGGCATGTGCGGCTGCACTGTTGAACATCGTCACCATCCCACTCTTCAATAATGCAGGCATCCCCCCGACGGGACAGGCCGTCTTTGAGATCGCAATTGCCTCGGCAGCCTCGATGCTCATCTCCCTCATGATGGTGTTTTTGGCGCAGCCGCTGTTCTTTCGTTTTGGACACATGGAGGCGCTGCGCCTGTCCGTTGGTCTGTTTGCCTTGCTCGGATGCCTTGCCATGGCCACGCTGAGCTCCTCCAACCCCATCAGCAACTGGCTCATGTCGATTGCCGGGGCAAATCCCGATCCCGCCGTCCTCGGCTGCCTGTGCGCAGGAATTGCCGTCCTGGCCCTCGTGCTATTTGCACTGAGCTGCGCCATCAGCACCAGGGTCTATCGAGCGCGCGACCTGTAAGCATGCGGGTCTCGATCCACGAAGGGAGTGATCGCCCCCCCTCCCCGCAAATCCGTGGCAAACGGCATGTCCCCGGCGTGCGTCACCGTGCTACTTGCGCAGCGGCTTGGGCAACGGAATGCCTGCCGCAATGACGGCGGCGATGATCATGCAGACGATACCCTTGAGTGGGAAGCACATGAGCAGCAGGCCCACGGCCATGACGGGCTGGCGCATGACGGCACCCATCGTCGAGGCGGTACAGACGGCGACGCAAAAGACCGGATCGGCTCCGGTGAGGACGGCAAGGCCGTAGCCCAGGCTTACGCCCGAGAAGATAACCGGGAAGAAGTGACCGCCGCGCCAGCCCAGGTTGATGAGGGCAGGCGTCAGCATGGCCTTGACCAGACCGGTCGCGATAAGCACGCCGGCGGGAATGGTCAGATAGGTCTCCATGAGCACGTCGGCCTGCGTCTCGCCGGCAAACATAGTGTAGGGCAGGACCGTGCCGCAGATAGCGAGCGCCAGACCAGCCAGCATGGCCTTGACGACGGGGCGCTCCCCTATGGCGTGAGCCAACGCCTCGCTCGCGTGCTCCGAGACAAAGTACAGCCAGCCGCAGATTGTTCCGATCAGCGACAGAGGAATGAGCCAGGTAAGCTCCAGGTTGCCTACCTCGGCGGCCTCGAACCTGGGCATACCCATGCCGCCGCCCACAAACTGACCAAGCAGCAGGTAGGTGCCCAAACCGCCGGCAATCGCAATACCGTAGACCACGGTCTTTTGCGCCTTGGGCAGCTTGATGGTGATTTCATCGGACGCTGAGCCCCCATCGTCGTCGGCGCCCTGGCCGTCAGCGCTACCGGCGAGCGGCGCCACAAAGCCAAAGACAGGCGCGGTAAAGAGCGCCGTCAGGGCAGCCTGGGTACCCAACAGCGTGAGCTCCCTAAACTCGGCGCCAAAGCGGCGCATGCGGTCGCCGACCCAGCTGCACAGACCCGCGATGACGCCGGTCAGGCCGGCCTCCGGTCCAATGCTTCCGCCAAACAGCAGCGGCAGCAATGCCGCGAGCGAAAGCTTGCCCAGGTTGTCGTACGGGTAGCGGCCGTCGCGTTTTACCTTGGCCATCACCTGGTTGAGGTCATCGGTCTTGGTGCCCGTCACCTTTTCGTACAGACCGATTAGCAGACCGCCCAGCAGGCAGACGAAAAACGGGTAGGGCAAAAAACCGAACGGACCACTCGCGAGCTCGGGCGAAGCGGCACCCAGCATATGCGGGATCTCGGTCCATAGATAGTCGATGCCATGCTCCATCGCAAAGAAGAACAGCCAAACCGCGGCGCCTGCAAACGCACCGGTCACAGCCACGCTCACTAAAAACAGCGCACGGTTTTTGGGTTTTGCCAGGTTATCCATCGGGACCTCCCGTTGGTCAAAAGCGACAAAGATAACTTTTATTGTAAGACGGGCGCAGCGCGGGCGGGCCAACCATCTACGCCGCAAACGGCGCTACTGGGCACCACACGCGCGACAGACCTAAGGCTTAGCTGCCGATAATCGATGCGATCTCGTGCAGGCCATCGGCAAAGTAGATGCCTTGCTGGCGCTGCAGGCTCGATAGGCCCTTATCAATCATATGCTCGAGCAGCGCCTTGAGGTCGTTGTAGTAGCCGTCCAAATTGTACAGAATGCACGGCGTGCTCAAATGTCCCAACGACACGGCGGACATGACCTCGGCAATCTCCTCGAGCGTGCCCGTCCCACCGGGAAAGGCGATGAACGCATCGCCGAGCTCGATCATCTTGGCCTTGCGCTCCGCCATATCACTCGTCACGATGAGGTCGTCGATACCGTCATGTTGAAACTCGGCCTCGATAAAAAAGCTCGGCTCCACACCCGTCACGTGTCCGCCAGCATCGAGCACGCTATCGGCGAGCGCGCCCATCAGTCCCGATTTGGACCCGCCGTATACCAGCGCGTGTCCGTTGGCGCCAATCCATGTGCCGAGCTGGCGCACCGCAGGCAGAAACACCGGGTCGTTACCGACGCTGGCGCCCAGGTATACCGTGATATTCATATTTTGTCCCCCTCATCGTGACGCGCGGCGCCCGCTCTAGTGTTGGCGCTGGCGATATTCGCGCACGCGGCGCGACAAGTCGGCAAGCTCATCGCGGTCGAGCTCTTCCAAATGCTCAAGATCGTCCATAAAGCGCGCCATGGTGTCCTTTTGGCGCATCTTGATGAGCGTATTGCAGTAGTTCACCGCCACGCCCGTAAGCATGGCGATGTAGAAGATGCTGATGACGCTCAAGACGACGGTAATCGCGCGGGCAACCGGTGTCTCGGCCGGAATGTCACCAAAGCCGATGGTCGAGACCGTCTCAAAGCTAAACCAGAGACCATCGCCAAACGTGAGGGTCGTGGGCTCGGACAGCCAGACGGCCGTCGAGCACAGCAGATAGAACACAAGAAACAGGCCCGTGATGCGCGCAAAGCCAGCCTGGCGCAACACGTCGGCAAGCGTCCTCAACTTGTTCATCGCGACCCCTTTTCCCAGACGCCCAATCACATTCGCTCGGTATTGTCCCACATCCGGCACTTGGGGACGTCTGTGCCGGCAGAAAGGGAACGTCCCCAAGTGCCGGGCGGGACCGTTTAGCGGCTCAGCTGCCGACTAGGCAGGCTGAGCTGGTATCCTTATGCGGCATTGCCTCGATTCGTTAGGATTGTATGTGAAACCTTCCGCC
>DXMD01000007.1:49965-88458 GCA_019414385.1 Collinsella sp.
TTAGGATTGTATGTGAAACCTTCCGCCGTCCTTCGCTTAGCTCTATATCGCACCCTAGCCGTCGCGCTTGCCGCGCTCGCCATACTGAGCACCGTCATGCCCACCCCGGCCTTTGCCGCTGACTCCGATCAGCAGGTCAAGACGGTCCGCGTTGGTTGGCTCGTCAACAACGAGGGCTTCCAGGACGGCACCCCCGGCGAACGTCTCTCGGGATGGGGTTACGAGTACCTCCAGACCCTCTCGTACTACACAAAGGGTTGGCAATACGAATACGTTCCTGGCACTTTCACCGAGCTTTTGGACATGCTCGAGGCGGGCGAAATCGACCTCATGCCCAACATCTCGTATTCGGCAGAACGCGAGCAGAAGCTGCTTTTTTCCTCAAACCCCGAGGGCACCGAGCGCTACTACATCTACGCCAAGCCCGATCGCGACGATCTGGCCAAGGGTGACCCCCAGGCACTCCAAGGCCTCACCATCGGCTGCAACTCTGGCGTTATGCAAACCTTCGTCGGCCAGCAGTGGCTCGCCAACGAAGGCGTCACCTGTACCTATAAAGAAATCGACACCGGCGGCGCCCTCTTTGAGGCACTTTCAGACGGCGAGGTCGACGCCGTCATCATGAACGACACCATTTCGTCGCCCGATGCGTCGCCCATGTTCTACGTAGGCTCGAGCGACTACTATTTTGCCGTCCCCAACAGCCGCCCCGATCTGATGAGCGACATCAATGCCGCCATGACATCAATCTCCCGCGTCAACCCGCGCTATAACGACGAAGTCAAATCGAGCTACTCGGCCCAAAACAGCGGCTCGTCATTGCTCACCGGCGTCGAGCGCTCCTGGCTCAAAGCAAACGGCAACACCATTACGCTCGGCTATCTTAAAAACCAGCTTCCCTACTGCACGCAAAACGACGACGGTGAGATGGAAGGGTCGCTCGCCTCGCTTGCAACGACGCTGCACGACAAGTTTGACATTACGATTAAAACAGTCGCGTTCTCGAGCAACAAGCAAATGACCAAAGCCCTTTCCAAAGGAACCATCGATGTCGCCCTGCCGCTGTTTCGCGACTACTGGCTTGCCGAGCAGGGAGGAACCATCCAGTCAAACCCGATGGGAACGGTCTCCCTGACCGCCATTCACAGCAGCAACAACCTGGACAGTGACCTTAAGAGTATCGCTTGCACAGAGGGCGCGATCGTCAACCGTTTTGAGCTCGAGAGCCTATTCCCCGACGCAACGGTAACCGAATATCCGAGTCTCGAAGAGGCGCTCAAATCCCTCAATAAGGGGACGGCAAGTTGCATCATTGTCCCCAGCACGCGCCTGCAAACCATCCTTGACGCCCACGACATCAAGGACTTCGAAACACAGGAACTCACCAACACGGCGCAACTATCGTGCTTGATTTCGCGCGGCAAACCCGAGCTGTTGGGAATCATTAATAAGGGCATCATCAATGCAGGCGAATCGCTCTCTGCAAGTAGCTATTCCCCCACATCGTACTCGGCGCAAGAATCGGACACGTTCCGGTTTATCTACCGCAACCGCATCGCCGTTGCGACCGTTATCATCTTCATTTTGCTCGCCGGCATCGTCATCCTTATCTGGTCGCTTCATCGCACGCAGGAAGAACGCCAGAAAGCTGACGCCGCCAACGCCGCCAAAACCGCTTTCCTCACGCGCATGAGCCACGATATCCGCACGCCGCTCAACGGCATTCTGGGGCTCATCGAAATTGAAGAATTGCACGAAGACGATGTCGATGCCGCCCGTAAAAACCGAGCTAAGGCGCGAATCGCCGCCAACCATCTGCTCTCACTCATCAACGACATTCTAGAAATGGGCAGGATTGAAAATGGAAAGCTAACGCTTGAGCATGTCTCATTTAACCTCGAAGATCTCTGCAACGATGCAATTGTTCTGTGCAAGCTCCGCGCTTCCGATCGCAATATTACGATGCAGGATCAAAGCGCACATCCCCTCTGCAATCCACATGTAATGGGAAGCCCCACTCATGTACGTCAGATTATCATCAACCTGCTCGACAACAGCATCAAGTACAACAAAGATGGCGGAACTGTCACTTTTACATCGCAGATTAAACCGATCGATGATAGCCGAGTACTCTTTTGCTTTAACGTCTCGGACACCGGCATCGGCATGTCGCCCGAGTTTCTTAAGCACATCTACGAACCGTTTGCCCAAGAAGGCAACGATGCCCGCAGTAAATTTCAGGGAACTGGCATGGGCATGCCGATCGTCAAATCACTTGTCGACGCCATGGGGGGAACAATCGAGGTAACGAGTGAGCTTGGAACTGGATCGACATTTTACGTTCGGATCCCACTCGCTATCGATAAGTGTCCTCAGATTCAAGCACAGACGGATGCGAGGGCACCCAAGGTCTCACTGACCGGCATGAGCGTGCTACTTGCCGAAGACAACGAGCTCAATGCCGAAATTGCCCAAGCCCTGCTCGAAAGCGAAGGCATCGTCGTAACTCGCGCCGCCGACGGCAACGAAGCGGTCGCCCTATACGTTGGTCGCCCCGCCGGCAGCTTCGATGCGATCCTGATGGATATCATGATGCCGGGCATGGATGGCTACGAGGCAACCCGCGCGATTCGTCTGAGCGAGAAGGCCGATGCAGCCGACATCCCCATCATCGCGCTCACCGCCAACGCCTTTATCGAGGATGCCAAGGCGGCACACGATGCCGGCATGAACGCCCATCTGCCCAAACCGCTCGACCTCAGCAAGCTCAAAAACATGCTCGCCCGCATCAAGAAAAACGGAACTGTTTCGCTATAGTTTGTGCTCTACCTCCATGCACAGTTAGAAAGGAAGCCAACGATGTTTAGGCCCTTACGTCGAAAGAAACGCGCGATTTCCGATGATGCGGCGCGCGAGTTGCTCGCCGCCTGCAAGCGCGGCGTCTTTGCCGTCAACGGCGACGATGGCTACCCGTACGCCATTCCCGTCAACTACTTCTTCGACACCGAGCACGACAAGATTTATTTCCATGGCGCCAAAGCCGGCCACAAGGTCGACGCACTCAAGCGCAATGACAAGATCTGCTTTACCGTTTACGGTAACGAGTGGTACAAGGACGATGACTGGGCTCCCTACGTTATGAGTACCGTGGTCTTTGGCCGTTGTCACCTGGTAGATGAGGCGCCTGCGTTTATCAAGGACAAAGTCCGCCAGCTCGCGCTTAAGTACTACCCTTCTGCCGAAGAAGTCGAGGAGGAAATCGCCAAAGATATCAAGGGCGTCCAACTCTACGAGATTTCGATTGAGCATCTTTGCGGCAAGCAGATTCATGAAAAATAGCGAACGCGGATAACGCACTCGTAGGCCTCTGCGCCCACGCACGCTGACGGCACGGGCACAAGCCGCGGTGCCCGAATCGTTTGCCCCTATACCCCAAAAACGTATCGGTCTAGGCGCTCGCACGCTTCCCTAACGCGCGAAAGCGGCAGCGCCAGATTCACGCGAATGTGGCAGGACCCGTGGAACGGGCGGCCATCCTGATACCCCACGCCCACGCGCGCCCCCTCGTCGAGCAGCCACTGAATATCGCGCCCATGCACGCGGCACCACTCCGTGCAGTCCAGGAACACCATATAGGTGCCCTGCGGGCGCGAATAGGACACGCCCTCAAAATGCTCGTCCACGTAATTGCAGAAGTAGTCAATGTTGCCCTCGATAACCTCGTTGAGTTCATCGAGCCACTCGTAGCCCTGCGGCTGGTAGGCGCCGATGAGCGCATGCATCGAAAAGACATTCATCTCGTTGTAGTGGGTCTTATTGGACACGGCGCACACGCGATCGCGCAGCGTCTCGTTATAGATGATGTGGTAGCTGCCGACCAGGCCCGCCAGATTAAACGTCTTGCTCGGCGCATAGAGGGCGACCGTGCGCATGCGGGCATCCTCACTCACCGACTGCGTCGGGATATGCTTGTGACCGGGCAAGATGATGTCGGACCAGATCTCGTCCGAGATCACCACGCAATCGTGCTGGCGATAGATGTCCATGGCGCGCTCGATCTCGTCGCGCTCCCATACGCGGCCGCAAGGGTTGTGCGGCGAGCAGAACACCGCGGCATGGATATGGTTTTGGACAAGTTTGCGCTCCATGTCCTCAAAGTCCATGCGCCACACGCCCTGGTCATCGAGCCTAAGCGGGCTGTGGGCAATGCGATAGCCCGCGGCTTCGATGGACTTGGTAAAGCCGATGTAGGTTGGGCTGTGGACCAGCACCGCATCGCCCGGCTGGACATACGCCCGCAGGGTCGACACGACACCGCCCAGCACGCCGTTCTCGTAGCCGATATGCTCCGGGAGCAGGCCCTCGACGCCATTACGGCGGCTCTGCCATTCGATGATGCGGTCGAAGTACTCGTCGCGCGGATCAAAGTAGCCAAACATGGGATGCTGGGCACGCTGAATGATGTGCTCCTGGACCGTGGGCACCGTGGCAAAGTTCATATCCGCCACCCACATGGGGATGCGGTCGAAGCCCTCGTCGGGCGCGTTCGGAGCCATGCCAGGGATCTCGCCCCAGGAGTCAACGGCGATGGCGTCCATGCCGTGGCGGTCGATAAGCGAGGTAAAGTCGTATTTCATGCTGAGCTCCCGTGCAAAGCGGATTGTTTTGATAGGCGTTATTGTCCACCAGCGTGGGCGATTTTGGCACGGGGTTTGGCGTTGAATTTGGCGAGCGCCGTCGAATGGCTGGCTAATCCCATGCGTCGTTGACGGCGGTTACCGTCAACTTGGATCCGTCAACCGTAAAGGATATATCGAGCCCGGCGTAAGCCAGATGGTAGACGCGGTTTGGCTCGTGTTTGCTACCCGCGCGGCGCGGATCTTGGCGGAGCACCTCGACCAACCCGGGAAGCTTCGTGGGCGAGACCATCTCCTGCAGCGCTTGTGGAAAGTCAACATCGAGCTCTTTCCACGGCGCATCCTCAATCCAGCCGCCGGTCGCATCCGGGTGACAGTCCGCAAACGGAATGTAGGGCTTGATATCGTAGATGGGCGTGCCGTCGCGCAGATCTGCTCCCAGCACATGGATGATGGGGCCGTCGTCGGTAAGCTCGACACGATCGAGCTTGACGCAGGTAAGACCGATGGGATTGGGGCGAAACGGGCTGCGTGTGGCAAATACGCCCACGCGCTCGGCTCCACCCAAGCGCGGCGGTCGCACGGTCTTCGACCACTTGGCGTTGGTGCCGGACCTGTCCTGCGTCTTGGCATCGGCGGCGATGTCTTCCGCCGTGCCGCCGGGCGTTCCGTTTTCAAAGCGCCAGAGCAGCCACAGGTGCGAGAAGGAGTCCAACCCCTCAACCGCCGCGTTGGAAGCATATTCCGGCTCAAAGACGATGCGCCCCTGCAGATGGGGCGCCAAAAAGCTGTTGCGCGGGATGCCGAACTTCTGCGGCAGGTCGGTATGTATGTGTGCAATAGGTTCCATGCCGGTCATTGTACGGCACAGGCGCGCGGGGCGCAGACTGCGATTCTCTCTCATCGTCATCTGCATGCAACCAACGGTTGCTTGGAAGGACATCGGCTGCCGCGTATGCTTAAGCCAACAAGCAGCAGAAAGGAGCCATTATGGCCTTTGCAGAAAAGCTCATCGCCGTCCGTCGCGCCAACAATCTCACCCAAGAGCAGCTTGCCGCCAAGCTCTATGTCACGCGCCAAGCCGTCAGCCGCTGGGAGCGGGGCGAGGTCACGCCGGGCATCGACATGATGAAGCTCATCGCCGCCGTGACCGGCGAGCCGCTGTCCCACTTGCTCGAAATGCCTGAGCACTATTGCCAGAGCTGCGGCATGGTGCTCACGCCCGACGACTGCGGTACCGATGCCGCGGGCGCCGCGACCGACCATTACTGCAAGTGGTGCTACGACCGCGGCAAGTACACCTACGACACCACAATGGAGGCAATGATCGAGGATTGTGCTCCGCGGCTGGCACAAAACACCGGCATGTCGCTCGACGAAGCTGTCTCGCTCATGGGCGCCGTGCTGCCCCAACTGGAGCGCTGGCGCACCGTGCAGGAAAACGAGGAGCGCTACGGTGCCGAAGCCCGGGCGCGCTATGGCGATGAGGCCATTGATACGGCAAACGAAGTGCTGTTGGACATGGACCCCGAAACCTGGAACGACATGAAAGAACTCGAGCGCGCGATTTTGGGCCAGCTCTCGATTGCCATGGACGACGGCGATCCAAAGAGTAACGAAGCCCGCAAGCTTGTCGCAATGCACCGCCGATGGGTTGGCCTTAACTGGGGACACGAGCCCCAGGACGAAGCATACCTGGGCCTCGCCAATGGTTATCTTGCCGACCAGCGCTTTGTTGACTACTACGACAAGCCCTGCGGCACCGGAGCCACGGCGTTTCTGGTACAGGCAATCGAGTCGTCGTTGACGCGTGCATAGACCGCGGCGGCTTTGGGTATTTCAATCGAAACCTCAACCGATTGGAGACCTATGGCTACTGATCACGAGCTCGCGCTCTACGTTATGACCGGCTGCCCGTATTGCATAAAGGTCAAGCGCTTCCTGGCCGATAACGGCGTGACCATCCCCGAGCGTAATATCTCGACCGATTCCGATGCCGAGCAGACGCTCATCGCCGTCGGCGGAAAACGCCAAGTTCCCTGCCTGTTCATTGACGGCACGCCACTCTACGAGTCGGGCGACATCATCGCGTGGATACAGAAGAACCTGCTCTAGCGTTCTATTGCGGTCGGCCGGCCCCAACGCACAAACCCATACGGCACAAACATGTACGTCAGCATCCAAAGTCGATATTTTTCGACATCTTTGGATGCTGGTGTACAGCTTTTTGCATGGGCCCAGCACAGGTAATCATTGGGGACGTTCTTAAATGACTAGTTGTTTGAGACAGCCTTTGGATTATGGCTGTTTGAGGCCATCTGACGTCTCTGGAAAGGACTCCTTAGAGGACCGTGTTCAAAAAATGGCAAATATGAGTACTGCTACTTGTTTAGTAACAGCGATTTTAATCATTTCAGGGATCATTCAACGCCCCAAGCGCCCACAGACGGCGTTATTTCTCCCCATATGTTCAATAAAAGAGACGCCTAATGGTATTAACTCTCATCAAGGACCTCATTCTTGAACAAAATAAATGCAACCATAATGGCAACAGTACTCATATTTGCCCCTTTTTGCACACAGCCCTCCAGAATAGTCGTTAGGAACGACTCAAAATGGCAATTCCGGCACTTAGACGCTCTCTTCTTGAATGACTAGTTGTTAGAGAACACTCAGCGACTACTCCAATTCGCGACACACTGTGTTGCGAATTGAGCTGTTCTCACCACCGAAGACCGGTGAAAGCTCCTGGCCAGAATCTCGATAGTTTGTTAAAGTGCCCCCTCTCTAGGTTCAATGAGCGCTCATGTTCCAGACTAGAAAGTGAAGAAATATCGAAGCCATCGATGCTCATTTCCTATCGAAAAAAACTAGTCAATAAACGCTAATTAGCTTGATAAACTACTTGTATTTTTGTCTACAAAACTGTATACAAAAAGAGATTCCGGTAACCAGCGCTCGACATTATGTCAATCGATAGGAGGAGCTATGGACGCCAAGCAGCTCGAAAAGATGACGGGGTTTGCTCCCGGTGAGCTAGAAAAAGCCGCAGCGGCATACGAAAAAGATGAGTGGCCGAAGGGCCACACCGTCAAGTTGGGAAGGCCGCCGATTTCCGATGAACCAAGCGTTGTTTTATCGGCACGTGTTGGCGAATCGGTTCTTGAAGCATTTGACGCCAAGGCAAAACGCCATGGACAAACGCGCACAGAACGACTCAGGGAGCTCATCACGCTCGATGCAATGATTGCCTAGTCCCCTGCCGAACCAAACATGTACGCCAGCATCCAAAGTCGACATTTTTCGACATCTTTGGATGCTGGCGTACGGCTTTTTGCATGGGCCCAGCACAGGTAGTCATTGGGGACGTTCTTGAATGACTAGTCGTTTAAGAACGTCCCCAACGTCTACATTTAATCGCAAAAGCGGGCAACGGGCGCAAGTGGCTGCTCGCGAAAGACGCGCTCGACGGCGGCGCGGTATTCGTCGACCTTTTTGGTCTTACGTACGAGCTTGTGAACGGTAGCGGGATCGGCGAAAGCGCACTTGGCGTAGAACCACCACTCTTTCATACGAAAGACCGCGTTGCCGCCAATCTCTTCTGCATATGCCGCAAAGAGCATGTCGTGGAAGCGCTGCAACTCGGCGGCCGTGGCAGCAGGGGCGCCCTTAACCATGCGAGCCAGCGCAGGGTTCGCGAGCAAGCCGCGCCCCAACATTACGTGGCGTGTTCCGGGATAGGCCTTCACCAGCGCATCCATGTCCTCAAGATCAAAGATGCCGCCGTTATAGGCCACGGGGAACGGCGCCCGTTCCAGCGTCTCGCCGTAAAACTCTTTGCGCGGTGAGCCCGTATAACGGTCCTTTTGCACGCGCGGATGCACGATCAACTCCGCCAGCGGCATTCGGCAATAGAGGTCGAGCACGCGCTCGTACTCGTCATCGCATTCGAGCCCCAGTCTGGTCTTGACCGACACCGGCAAGGGCGAGCGTTCGCACACGTCGCTCAAGAACACCTCGAGCTCATTTAGGTTGCGCAGAAAGCCCGAGCCCTTGCCTTTGGCAACAACCGTACCCGAGGGGCAGCCAAGGTTGAGATTGACCTCGCGGTACCCCATCTCGGCGAGCACCTGCGCCGCCCACACAAACTCGTCCGCATTCTTGGACATCAGCTGAGGTACTACGTTAAGCCCCTGGTTATTGGCAGGATCGACCTCTTTAAACGCCTTGCCACCAAAGCGGTTGCCCACCCGCGGCGGCGGCAAAAACGGCGTGTAATAACAATCGAGCGCGCCAAAGCACTCCGCATGCACGCGACGGAACACATGCCCGGTAATCCCCTCCATAGGGGCCAGCGATAAATACATCAACATCCATTCTCAAATCAATGTGACAAAGGGACTGTCCCTTTGTCACATAATACGCCCACCGAGGGCGGGGGTTCTCTATACTGGGTCACATATGACGGTATCGCGCCAAAGGAGAACGCCGTGACCACCTCGCAGATATCTCTGCTCGCGCTCATCTCGGTTGGAGGCATCGGCATCCTGTTTATCGGAGCGAGCATGCTCATGAAGGCCGCCGCCCGCAAGAAAGCCAAGGCCTGTACCGCCGTGACCATGGGGACGGTCATCGACCATCGCTTTATGGGTGAAGGCAGAATGAATCCCGTTTTGGAATACACCGTCGACGGCACGCAATACCGCGCGAAAAAACAATTCCGTGGCATAAAGACCAAAAGCTTGTCGGGACTCCCCATCCGCACGCAAGCCACCGCCCACGAAGACGCCAAGGGCTGGCTGCACGTGCAGACAGGCCCCATCGCCCGCCTAGGCACCCTCGCGGAGCAGCTTTGGCCCCTCGGTAGCCAAATGACCGTGTACTACAACCCCAGCAACCCAGACAAAAGCTATGTCGAACGCCCCATCGTGGGCAACTTTGCCACACTGATGTTTAACATCGCAGGCTTCTTGCTCATCGCGATGAGCATCTTGCTCTATGTTCTTATCCAGCGCTAGCTCAAACTGATGCGCCCCGCGCCCCATGCGCCGCAACGACCGTTACGACACCAAGGATCAGCCATGGCAACACTTTCCGAACAAGAACGCAAGCGCATCCAGCGATATTGCATCTGCCCCAAGATTGCCGGTGCGGCGCTTGCCATGGCGTTCGTGCTGCCATTCTTGATCATTCCCTTCGAGATGATCGACGACATCGTCTTCCATCACGAAGGCTTCCAGGAGACAGGCATGATGGCCGCCCTGGTGCTCACCGCCATCGAGCTCATCATCTTCTGCTATTGCGCGCTCGCGCCGCGCTTTGGCATGCGCGGCAAGCAGTGGAAAGAAATGCAGCGCCGACTCGCCGTCGAGCAGTCCGAGAAAGACCGCTCGGCACAAATCGCGGGCGTTATTGGCACGCAGGCCGCCGCGCGCCTGCTCAAGAACAGCGACAACGAGACCGCGCGCAACCTGGGTGGCGCGGCAGAAGTCGCCGCTGCCGTAGGCGCCGTCGCCACCGCAGCGGACGTACTTACCGAAAGCTATGCCAACGCAAAGGCCATGGCGGAAGCCCATGGCGTGCCTATCCCCCGTGCAAAAAAGTGGATTATCGCGCTTGTGGCGCTGCCCCTCGCAATCGTGTGCGGTGCCTATATCCCGCAGCTGGCACAGGGAAACATCGAGATGCAGGAGAATGCCGAGGCCGCGGCCGAGCAGATCGCCATCGCCCGCAAGACGCTAGAGCCCGCATGCGAGTACGTGTCCGCCGATGACCCTTACGAGCGATATCAAGATTACGGCTATCACGTCCGCGGCTATCTGCACGAAGGCGACTCCGATACCCAGAAGACCTATACGTACCTGGATTTCGACAACAAGGGAACGCTCAAGGAAGTGAGTTACATAGCAGAGATCGACCCCGACGCGAGCCTTGAGGACAACCTCGCCCGCATCGAGCTCGACTTGGACGAACTTTCCTCTGTCGTCCAAACCGTAGACGTCAAGACCGTGAGTCCCGAGCTCCTAGCACCGCAAAAGCTCCCCGAAGAGTTTAGGCGGGCTTTTTTGAACGGTTCGCTCTACGAGAGAATCTCCATCAGGACGAGTGACAGCCCCATCAAAACGTACTATTCGTTTGACACGGATCCCGAGGATGAATTTGACGAGTACACCCATCCAAGCATCCGTATCACGTTGGTGGGCAAAACGAGCTAGGCGCAAATGTGACAAAGGGACTGTCCCTTTGTCACATTCCATGAAAAAGGGCACCGGCGTTAGCCGATGCCCTAAAGCTGCTGCAGATTAACTCCTACAGCGTATGACTAAGACGAATCGAACTATTCGTCCCAAGAGAGGCTCTTACCAGTCTTCTTTGCCAGCAGCAAGAACAGACCGATGATGACGTTGCATGCAATACAGAAGATGAAAACGCCCTGGAAGGAGCCGACAAGCTCGTATACCTTCATCATGACGGGCATGCCAAAGGCGCCGACGATATAGCCCACGGAGCAGATGAGCGCGAAGATGCGACCAAAGTCACGGGAGCCAAAGACGTCCATCACCAAAACGGTCAGAGCGGTGCCGGCGATGACGTACATGACGTCGTTAACACCGGCAGCAAGAATGCTGAGCGTCGAGTTGCCGCTGCTCATCATGAGCATGACAAAGGAGAGAATCGAGACGGCGAGCCAGCTCAGAATGGCCTTGGTGCTGCCAAACTTATCGCAAGTGGTACCGACGATCGGGTTGAGGAACAGGTCGAACAGCGATGCGGCGGAAACCATGAAGCCACCCACCATGGGGCTAAAGCCGACCTCGGCGGCATAGGTGGGGAACAGCTGGTTCATGCAGCAAGTAAGCTGAACGAGGCAGAGGAAGCCGATGCAGAAAAAGAATGCAGGCGACTTAATAGCGCGCGCGTAGCTAACGCCACGTGCACTATCCTCGGTCGTCTCCTCGGTCTCGGCGACCGTCTCGCCTTCGACATAGCCATAGGGCAGCATGCCCTTGTCCTGGGGCTTATAGCGGATAATCAGGATGGAAGCGGGAAGAATGAGCACGGCGGAGACGCCAGCGAGCACCAGATAACCAGTCCTCCAGCCAGCAGCCTCAATGACAGAGGTGATGACGGGACTCATGATGAGCATGTAAATCGAGTTCACTGCCCAAGCAAGACCAATTGCCAGGCCGCCAGATTTTTTGAACCACTGGTCAATAACATCGGACATGGCGACGCCGGTAGTGAAGGCGAAGCAAACGCCAATCAAAGCACCAGCTGCGATGAACATCCAGACTTCGGTGTAGAAGGCCATGCCTGCGCCAGCGGCGAGCAGAATAAGCTCGACGACGGGGAGCCAAAACTTGCCAACAACCTTGGGGATGAGTTTTCCGACAAACGGAAGAGCCGCTGCAAGACCAATGAGCGTTGCAGTGAAGTAATACGAGAAGATGGAGTAGTCAAATCCGAACTCCTCGCACACGGGCGCGACGAAGGAGCCAGCGATTACGCTATAGGATCCGGTCGTACCGGCAGACATGAGGCCGAGCGCGATCACGAGAACCCATGCGTAAACCTTGCTGCTCTTTAACTTTGCATTTTCCATTGATACAGCTCCTAGAGACCCAGAAGGGCGCACATAACGGCCTTAATGGTGTGCTGACGGTTCTCTGCCTCACGGAAGATGACCGACGCGTTGGCCTCAAAGCACTCGTCCGCAATCTCAAAGCCCTCGGTGATGATTTCACGATGCAGGTCGTTCTTGCACTGGTCGAGCAACATCTTGCCAACGCGGTGATTTGCGTTGTGAACAGAGGGGAGCTCGTGCATGCAGAAGATGTCGGGGTTGTTGGTGCGCTTGCACAGCTCACTGGTGACGCGATAGGGGTACAGGGACTCGGCGTCGCCAAGCCAAGAGTTGTAGTCGTCGGGGTCCAGAACCTCGTCGCCGCACTCGGGGTTGATGTAGCGCCACTCCTCGGTAACGATTACGTCGACACCGTCCAGAGCATCAAGGTCAGAGGTGATGGTGAAGGTCCTGTTAGGCGCGTACTTGGCGTAGCAGGCCTCAACCTCCTCGATCATTTCCTTGCACATCTGGTGACGGAGGTCGTCGGGGCCGATGGCGAGGAAGTCCATGTCGAGCATCGCGCACAGACGGCCATACCACACGGGGGCGCCGGCGCAGTTGCCAACGAAGGCCATCTTCTTGCCACGGCTCGTGCGCAGACCACCCCACTGCTCCTCCATCGTGAGAGCGTCAGCGAGCATCTGGGTCGGGTGATCGCCGAGGGTGAGGGCATTGATGACTGGAATATCGACCAAGTCGGCGACATCATAGAGGAACTGCTCGTCCTTTTGTGCACGATAGACAATGAGATCATACATGCCGTTGAAGACGCGCATGGCATCCTCGATGGTCTCGCAATCGCCCATGTGGGAGTTGGTCAGATAGGTGAAGCCCATGCCCAGGTCGTTGCAAGAGGTCTCAAAGGCGCAACGAGTGCGGGTCGAGCCCCACTCAAAGTTGGCGAGAACGTTCTTGCCGGGGAAGTAGCGCTGGTCGACACCGGACTTTTTCTGGGCCTTGAGGTTCCAGGCAAGATCGATGAGGTAACGGAAATCCTCAGAGGAAAGATCGTGGATGTTGAGGTAGTCGCGACCGCGAAGGCTGTTGTTCATGCCTATTTCCTTTCAATTGTTTGATGGGTAAGTGTCGAATGCGCCCCCGAGGGAAACACGGATATCCCTCGGGGACTGTAAATGTGGCGCTTGGATCAGGCAGCGCAAGTTTAAGAACTTGCTAGCAGCTGGCGGCCACGTCCTTGGTCCAGCAGTGCACGCCGCCGCCGGACAGGTTAAGCGCGAGAGAGTCGATCATGATGACCTTGCGATCGGGGAAGCAGCTCTCAAGAACCGCCTTGGCCTGCTCGTCCTTCTCCTTCACGACTTCGCTCATGCCTTCGTGGTAATAACGCTGGCCAAGAACGACGCCGTTGCAGATGAGGAAGTTGCAGTAGCTTGCTGCGGCATAAAAGTGAACGGGGCCTTCGGGCCAAGGGGTGCCATCCATGAACTTGCCGCCCATTTCGTCGATGAAGCCCTTATACAGCTCGTAATCCTCGTCGCCGGGGGCGATGACAACCTCGATCGGCTCGGCAGTGGGCATGCGGACGATTTCGAAGGGCTTGCCCTCCCAGTCCGTCTCGGCGCGTAGAATCTCGTAGGCGGCGTCGATGCGACGACGCGATTCCGCGCCCGCCTTGCTCGAGGCGGCCTCCTCATCGGATACCTCGGCAAGAAGAATCTTGTTCGGGGTGATAAAGCGGCACATCTCATCGATGTGGGCGGCGAAGCTCATGCCGAAGACAGGAGTTCCATCTTCCTTCTCGTCGAGGATGCCCAGTCGATAGTCGTCGTCCTCAAGCATAGGCTGCGGCAGCCAGATAACCTTGTTGAGGTTGTAGATGCGCTTGTACTCGGCCTCCACTTCCTCTTTTGAGAACTCGGGATTGCGCTTGCGGCATTCCGTGTCCTCGATGGCGATCAGGGTGCCGTGACCGTCAAACTCGCGGTCGCCGCCCTCCGAAACCATTTCGGAATTGACGATATCGAAGCACCCGAGCGCAACCGCCATGTGAACAGCTGCCCTGCGTGCGGACTGGCACTCTGGGGAGTTCTTGTCCCACACGCCATAATAGGTCCAAGCGGGGTTGACCATATAGGAATGGCCTTCGTCGTCGACCATGATGCTGGGGCCGTTGTCGCGAACGTAGAAGTTGGAGTCTTCGAACTGCGTAATCTGGATACGGTCGAGGTCCACCCCTTCTTCTTTAAGGCGCGAGCAGGCTTCCTCGTAGGAGCCGGGGGTGCCACAGTTGAGGTTGACCGTAACGTCGCCATACTCAAGCAAAGCTTTAATTACGTCAACGCAGGGCTGGCGATTATCGAAGCCCTCTGCGCGAATGTAATCGGGAAGCCATGTCACATAGACGTTGGAGCGCTTCTCAAACTCGCCCGGCATACGATAGTTCTCGTACATGGTTGGTCCTTCCGTCGGGTTTCCCGCAATGCTGTCCGGCCGCGACAATAGCGGGGTTACACCAGCTATAGTACTACTATACCTACCGTTCGGTAGGTGTTTTTGTATAATTACCATTCGCCTGTCGATACCTACCGTTCACCGTTTATAGTGGTCGTGTTTGGACACGAATTGATGTTCCGTTGCCATTCTTAATAATGTTGGCAATGCGGAAGTGATTTGCAATGGAGAAGTGAAGCGTGAGCACAAAGGGAAAAATATTGGACGCAATGTATGATCTTGTGGCAGAAGTCGGTTACGACAAGGCGTCCATTGGAAAAATCTGCGACCGTGTCGGTATATCCAAGCCATCGGTGTACTACTACTTTCCCTCTAAAGAGGATATTTTCACCACGCTCTTAGATAGTATGTTTCCGACTATCGACTATCAGCGCGACTACTCGCTAATAGTCGATAGGGACGGATTCAAGGCGGCGCTTATCGAGCTCGGCAATTCGGTTATAGGTGGCTATCGTAGTGATGAAAAGCGCCGTCGCGTGCTGGCCGAGGTCAGTATTCAGGCAAATCGAATCCCTGCAGTTCAGGAACGTCAGGCAACGGCGATCAACCGAACTATGGACGCGCTTAAAGACATCCTTCTCCATGGCCTAGAAATTGGCGCGTTTTCCGATGAAACAGACGTCATGCTGTACGTGCAGATTCTTTACACCGTACTTGAGGGAGCGAGCAATACCGTTGCCCAAGATGAAGACATCGATGAAAAGGCTGTTTGGGCAGGGATCGTCGAACTCATGTTTAAATAGGCGCGTAATAACAGAGGCACCTTGGCAAGCGCGATGCGACGACTTGCGAGGTCGCGGAATGGTTCGAAACCCGTGTTCGCGATGATTGCAAAAGTTGTTGAATAGAAATTGGGGCCGATTCCAGCTATGTTGGAATCGGCCCCAATTTCGTTTTAACTTGCGGAGACAAATGACAGGGCTGAAGGGCAGTTCGTTGGTCAGGTTATTTCGCGGTAGTCTTATTGAGGAGACCGGAAACTAAAGCAAATGTCGCAATCAGAAGGTTGCAGATGATACAGAAGACGAATACTCCTTGGAAAGACCCTGCCATACCGTAAACCTTCATCATGACTGGCATTCCGAAAGCTCCGACAACATAGCCCGCTGAGCAAATAATCGAATAGATCCTTCCAAAATCGCGTGATCCGAAGAGCGAGAGGAGAATCATCGGCATTGCAGTTCCAACGATGGCGAACATGACGTCGTTTACGCCGGCCGCGATGATGGAAACGGTCCCGTTGCTTCCGCCAAAGATGAGAAGTAGGAATGAAAGAATGCTGACTCCCGTCCATGCGACCGTTGCTTTAATAGCACCGAGCTTGTCGCATGTTTTGCCTACGAAGGGATTTAGGAAAATATCGGAGAGCGAAGCCGCCGAAACCATTAGGCTTCCCACGATGGGATTGAAGCCGACCTCGCTTGCATAGGTCGGGAACAGCTGGTTCATGCAGCAGGTGAGTTGCGCCACGCAGAGCAGAAGGGCGCAGAGAATAAAAGATGGCGTTTTCGCGGCATCGCGGAGCGCCATGCCCGAAGAGACATCTTCCTTTTCATCGGCGCTGTAGCTCTCATGGGTTTCGGAGGTAGTCTCTCCGTACGGAAGCATATTGCGATCAGAAGGCTTAAGGCGAATGATAAATGCGCTTGTGGGCAATATCATGGCTGCAGAAACGGCCGCAAGTACGATGTAACCCGTACGCCAGCCTTGCTGCTCGATGACCAGTGTAATGACAGGACTCAATAGCAGCGTGCAGAGAGAATTAACGCCCCACGCAAGGCCGATGGCAAGACCAGACGATTTACTGAACCATTGGTCAATGACATCGGACATGCAGACACCCGTTGTGAACGAAAAGCAGATGCCGATCACTGCGGCGGAGACGATGAACATCCAGACCTCGGTGTAGAACGCCATTGCGGCGCCGGCGGCAATAAGGACGAGTTCAACGCAAATATGCCATGGTTTGCCGATTACTTTTGGAATGAAACGACTCAAAAGCGGAAGCCCAAGCGCAAGGCCAAGAAGAATCGCGGTGAAATAGAAAGAGAAAGAAGTGTAGTCAAAGCCCAGGTCTTCACATACAGGAGCGATGAATGAGCCGGCAATGATGCTGTAGGTGCCGGTTGTTCCCGCAGACATTAAACCGAGCGCAATAACGACAATCCAAGCAAATGCGCCGCTCTCACGGGGGCGGTCCTTTTCGGCTGGTGCGATGAGAGTCATGGTTACTCCGTTTCTATCGGCAATGCAACCTATATGCCTACCGATAGGTATATAAAGATGGAGATTCTTCGTCAAGTGTTAAGCGGGGAGCGGGGACCCTTAACGTGCCGAACGGTAATTGGGCCCCCAATGTGACAAAGGGACAGTCCCTTTGTCACATTATTCGGAGCGTAGGGCTTCCACAGGGTCTTTCTTGGATGCGCTGCGAGCCGGCAGCAGGCCGGCAACGACCGTCAGCAACACCGAAATCACAATGAGCATCAGCGCATCCTGCGCGGGCAGACTCATCAGATTGGGGACCTGCTTGGCGGCAAGTGCCCAGGCATTAACCGGAAAACTCACGGCCACCACGACGACAATGGCAAAGACGCCGGCAATGAGGCCTTCGATAAAGGTCTCAGCGTTGAACACGTTTGCCACGTTGCGCTTTGACGCGCCGATCGCGCGCAGGATGCCAATCTCCTTTTTGCGCTCCAGCACGCTGATGTAGGTGATGATGCCGATCATGATGGAGCTCACCACCAAACTGATACTCACGAATGCGATGAGCACCAAGCTGATGGTGTTCACGATGTCGGTCACCGAGCCCATGATGATGCCCATGTAGTCGGTATACGAGATTGCCTGCTCATCGTGGCCAGCAGCTTTGACCTGCTTGTTGTACGCATCGATGTAATCGAGCACGCGCTCCTTGGCCTCAAAGTCGCGCGGGAAAATCTTGACCGAAATGGGGTCCGCCTCGTCCGCATAGCCCAACGTGGTCAGATTGTTGTCGTAGGTGAGCTTCGATGCCTTGGCATAGCTCATCATGAGCGAACTCAGGTCCTCAGCGTCCATGTTAAAGTGGATAGCGCGAGCAAAGGCGTTCGCATCCACGCGCATGGCGCTCGCCAAGTTGGCAAAACTCGAAGACATCTGCGTCGCCATTTGGTCCATGAGCCCTGCCGCACCCGCCTTGAGCTGGGTTGATACCGTCGTCGCAATCTGCTCGCTGACCGCCTTCATCACCTGATCCATAGACTGCTGCAAATACGGAGCCAGCTGCTTTTGCACATAGTCGCCCATCACCCGCTGCAGACGCTCGGCCAGGGCATCGCCGCCGAGCGCCCTGAGCTGAGCCAGGTATTGCTGGGCTGTGACATCATTCTCAAGGTACGCCGAGAATGCGGCAGCGAGCTTTGACGCATCCTTAAGATCTTCGGGTGACAGCGCCTTAAACTGATCAGAGCGCATAAAGCCCTCAAACAGCTGGTTGGCAAGTGCTCCCACCTGCTGCATTTGCTCAGGCGTGAGCTCAAGACCATCAAAGATGCCCGAGAAATCTGGGGCCGGCGCTTTGGCCATGATGTCACTAAAGTCGATGTCCCTCCCAACACCCGAAAGGTCAATGTCCAGCCCGGACAAGTCGAGACCAGAAAGGTCCATACCGCCGGCTGCGCCCGAGAGCGCAGATGCATCGAACGAGAACGCGCTCTTCAGTACCGCCTCGTCTACGCTGAACATACTGCCCAAATCCACGCCCTGCTTGGCTTCGCCCTGCAGCTCGTCGAAGGTTTTGCCCGTAAAGACATCCGTCTCGGGGTGGGCAAGCTGCTCCTGCACAATCTGCGAATCGGCAGCACGCTCCATAAGCTGGCGAGTCAGCGCATGCGTATAGACAATGCCCGGGGACAATGCGCTCGCGTTTGCCGTCTCGTTGGGTCGCACCACGCCCACAATGCGCACGTCAATACCGTCGGCAACCTTGGCTTTCATAAAGTCGGCGTCGCCAGACATGTCAGTCCACATGCCGGTCTCTTCGTTTTTGCGATAGGCATCGGCCGGCGACAACACCTTAAACGTCGTGGACAGTGCATCGTCGTAGGTAAAGTCGCTGCCGGTCTTGGGCGTCTTGACCTTGCCGTCGGCCGTCATGGCACTGTTAACCAGGTCGTTGAGCTCATCGATATCCAGCGCGCCGATACTGTAGAGCGTGTAGTCGCCCACCGTTCCGCGGCTCGAAAGCACCATCACGGCCTCGTTGGCGGACGTAGGCCAATGGCCGGCAACGACATCGTACTGGCTGTCGAGCAGGCTCTGGTCGTCAATCATCTCGTTAAAGACCGAGGTTCCCATGGAATCCATGCTCACCGTTGCCGCCGAGCTCGCGCCTCCGCTCATGGCCTCGGTCATGGCGTTGGGCACCAGCCGGACAGGCTTCTCATCGCCATTCCCGGCACGATAGACAACCGGCGTCACGCCGTAGCCGTACTGAATGGCGTTGACCTCTTTATCGATGCCGTCGCCACCGGCATCGAGCCATGCCTTAAAGCTCGTCATGTCGTTGGACTTAACGCTTGCGAACATATCCTTTACGGCCGTGACCACAGGGATCTTATCGGTCCCCTGAGCCTTGCCGTCGGTGCCGTCGTCGGACGAACCCTCGTTCTTGGACGTATCGTCATCCGTGGCCCCATGCCCGCCCATCATGGACGACAGGTCGTAATCTTGTTTGGAAATCGTAAGCGGGTAGCTCGAGAGTGTGTCCTCCTCGACCTTTTTGATGTAGCCGTTTACGCCATTGGAGAGCGCCAGAATCGCCGCGATGCCAATAATGCCAATCGAACCTGCAAAGGCCGTCATAGCCGTACGGCCCTTCTTGGTCATGAGGTTTCGGGCAGAAAGCCCCAGCGCCGTTACAAAGCTCATCGAGGTTTTGCGCGTGGGCTTGGCCTCGCGGCGCGCGGCCTCGGCAGCATCAAAGGGATCTGAATCGTCGGTGACCTTGCCGTCCGCCAGGTTGACAATGCGCGTGGCGTACTTGTACGCCAGCTCGGGATTGTGCGTGACCATGATGACCAGACGGTCGCGCGCAACGTCCTTGAGCAAATCCATGACCTGGACGGACGTCGTTGAATCCAAGGCGCCGGTCGGCTCGTCAGCCAGCACAATCTCGGGATCGTTGATCAGGGCGCGGGCAATAGCCACGCGCTGCATCTGGCCGCCCGATAGCTGGCTCGGGCGCTTGTTAACGTGCTCGCCCAGACCGACTTCCTCGAGCGCCTTGCGCGCACGCTGGCGGCGCTCGGCATGCCCCACGCCCGTGAGCGTAAGCGCCAACTCCACGTTTTCCAAAATGCTCTGATGCGGAATGAGGTTATAGCTCTGGAACACAAAGCCGATGCGATTATTGCGATAGGCATCCCAATCGCGGTCGTTGAAGTCCTTGGTCGAGATGCCGTCGATCAGCAGATCGCCCGAATCGAAATGATCGAGTCCACCGATGACGTTGAGCATCGTAGTTTTACCCGAACCCGAGGGACCCAGAATGGCTACGAACTCGTTATCGCGAAAAGACAGGCTTACGCTGTCGAGCGCTACCTGCGTAAACGACTGCGTAACGTACCTTTTGCAAATAACTCTGAGATCCAGCATGGACGGCAACCTCTCTCGCGCGGGCGCGCTCGCCCGCTCCCCCGCCGTTCACGTGCGGCGCGTTTGTCCTACTCTATCCTCATTTTTGGCCGATACCAGTGAGGAATGTAACGAACCGCGCCAAAAAACGAACGGGACAGCACGCCGCATGGCGCACCATCCCGCATATAACATCCCCGATGCGACAAAGAGGCTGTCACTTTGTCACATTCCAATGCGCGCTACTTTTCGAGCCCGCACGGCATAACGTTAGCGCTGCCGCGGCGAGCCTCAGTCACGGCTGCAAAGAAGCGATAGCCGCCCGAGAAGTTAAAGCACTCAAAGCCATGCTGCGCCAAAATGCGGCAAGCAATGTAGCTGCGAATGCCGCTCTGGCAAATCACGTAAACCGGCTTGGCCCGGTCGAGCTCGCCCAGGCGATTGCGCAGATCATCGATGGGAATGTTTACGAAACCATCGATATGCCCGCGCTCATACTCCCCTTCCGTACGAACATCGAGCAGCTGCACGCTGCCATCGCGTGGCAAGTTGGGCTCATCCTCCCAATGCCACTGCGCCAGTATGCCGCGATTGAGGTTCTCGATCATAAAGCCCGCCATATTGACGGGATCCGTCGCCGATGAATACGGCGGCGCGTATGCTAGGTCCAAATCCTTAAGCCTATCGCCGCGCATGCCTGCCTGGATGGCAGTCGCCAGAACGTCGACACGCTTGTCCACACCATCGATGCCCACGATTTGCGCACCCAGCAGGCGCAATCCCTGCTTCTCGAAGACAACCTTCATGGTCATGGGCGTTGCACCCGGATAATAACCCGCATGCGAACCGGGCGACAGGACCACGCTGTCGCAGTCAACTCCCGCCGCGTGTGCCGCCTTTTCGGATAGTCCCGTGCTTGCCGCCGTCAAGTCGAATACCTTGATAACCGATGAGCCCAACGATCCGAGGTAGCAGCTGTCCATGCCGGCTATGACATCGGCGACGACACGCCCCTGCTTGTTGGCGGGGCCGGCGAGCGAAATGACCGCGTCCTCGCCGGTCACCTGATGCGTGACCTGCACGGCATCGCCCACGGCATACACGTCGGCAGCAGAGGTCTCCATGCGGTCGTTGACCACAATAGCCCCCTTGATGCCCAGTTCGAGCCCCGCCTCTTGCGCCAGATGGCTCTCAGGTGCCACGCCAATGGCAAGCAGCACCATATCGGCTCCGATAGGGTCATCGCCCGCAACATGGGTGACAACGCGGCCATCAACTTCCTCAAAACCTGTCACATCGGCCTTGAGGCGCAGATCGATACCGTGCTCACGCACCTCGGTATGCAAAAGGGTCGCCATGTCGTAATCCAGGTTGTTCATAAGCTGGACGGGACGCTGCAGAAGGGTCACCTGGAGCCCCAGCTCGCGCAGATTCTCCGCCGTCTCGACGCCAATGAAGCCGCCGCCGATCACGACGGCACTGCTCGGTCGCCGCTCTCGAACATAGCTGTGAATACGCAGCGTGTCCTCAACGGTGCGTAGGCTAAAGATTTTATCCGAGTCGATGCCCGGCAACGCAGGGCGAATCGGCTTTGCACCCGGCGACAGGATGAGCTTGTCATACGTCTCGACAAATTCCTCGCCCGTCAGCATATTGCGAACCTCGACCGTATGCGAATCGGGATGGATGGCAAACACCTCGTGACTCGTCTTGACCGCAATGCGAAAGCGATCCCAAAAGCCCTTGGGAGACTGCAGCGTCAATGCGCTCTCTTCTTCTATCACGCCGCCAATGTAGTACGGAAGCCCACAGTTGGCATACGATACAAAACCCGTGCGCTCAAAGATGACAATTTGGGCCTGTTCGTCGAGTCTGCGCAAACGTGCCGCCGCCGATGCGCCGCCCGCGACGCCTCCAACGATAACCACCTTCATAGCTAACGCACCACCTTTCCCGCGTAGCCGCTTATGCCGCCGATATTCTTGACACTGCCATACCCAGAACGCTTAAGAAAACTCACAGCTTGGTTGCTTCGCGCACCGCTCAGGCAATGCACGAAAAGCTGCGTGCCCTTTCGACGTATACCCATGATGCTACCCCGAAGCAGAAAAAAGAGTCGCTGTTTCCAGCGACTCCCCTTCAGTTGTCTGTCCCACGGACTTACTGTTCGCTCTTCGCGAGTGCCTGATCGATCAGTTTGTTGAGCGCCTCGCGCTGCTCAGCGGAGTTGATGCCGCCCATGATCGGCTCTCCCACAATGTTACCGTTCTGGTCGATCACGTAGGTGGTCGGGAACGAGTACAGGTTGGAGGTGAACTTTCCGGCCTCGCTGTCCGACTTAAACCAGATGTTCTTATACGTCACGCCCTTCTTGGAAAGCACGTCCTTGGCATCGGCCACCTCGTCTTTGTTGCCATCGAGCGTAAAGGAATTAACGCCCACGACCTGGCCGCCTTTCTCGGCAAGCTCCTTGTTGAGCTTCTCCAGATCGCCCAGCTCTCCCACGCACGGCTTGCAGGTGGTAAACCAGAAGTTCATGACGGTGACCTTGTTCTTGGAGAACAGCTCGTCGCTGTTTACATCGTTGCCGTCCAAGTCCTTGCCCTTAAAGCTGGGGAACTTCGTCTCCCCGCTCTCGCCGTTGGTCATGCCTGCGGTCGAGGCATCGACGCTCTCTCCCTCGCCGGGCGTGCTGCCGCATCCGGGAAACTCCTTCTCCAGCGCCATGAGCTTGTCCTCGATCTCCTTGACCTGCTGCGCGCCGGCCTTAAGCGTCTTGAGCTCGTCAGCCGTAAACTGATCCTTGGCGCCCTCGATGGTATCAAGCAAAAAGTCGCCGTAATTGCTACCGTCCTCAATCATTGCCGAGTCTTTATTTGCCGCATTGAACACCTTTTCCCACAGGGCGTTATCGCTCGCGAAGATCTCGTTTTCCTTTTGCAGCAGCTGCTGGTACAGCTCGGCCGCCTCCTCGGCGCTCGACGGCTTTTGCGCTATAAGCTCGGCAATCTGCGCATCGCCGCTCGTGGCATCCTTCGCGTCGCCCTTGGGGGCAGAGCACGCCGCGAGAGTCAGCGCCAGCACGGGCAGCATCAACAAGGCCGCATTTTTTGACAGTTTCATGGTTCCTCCGTTTATATCGAAACTTATATAGGTACCTATTTGTTTTCGCAGGCTTGCGCGGGCTGCGCGGGTTTGTCGCCCGTCACACCCAGCCCATAGCGAAAGCTAATAGCATCGACGGGGCACGCACCCACGCATTTGCCGCAACGAATGCACTCGGCATGGTTGGGCGTACGCGTAACGTCCACGTCCATTTGACACACCTTGGCGCACTTGCCGCACGAGACGCATTTGCACTGGTCAACCTGGATCCCCAGCAAAGACACCTTGTTCATGAGCGCATAAAACGCACCGAGGGGGCAAATCCATTTGCAGAAGGGGCGGTAGAACAGCACGCTCAGCACCGCAACCACAATGAGGATCGCGAGCTTCCAGGTAAAGAGCTTTCCCAGCGCGGAGCGGATTCCCGTATTCATGATGGACAGCGGAATCGCGCCCTCGAGCACACCCTGCGGGCAGATGTACTTGCAAAAGAACGGGTCGCCCATACCCACATCGTTAACCACCAAGACGGGCAGCAGCACCACGGCAAACAGCAGCACGGCATACTTGATGTACGTGAGCGGCTTGAGCTTTTTCGTGGAGAGCTTTTTGCTGGGAATCTTATGCAGAAGCTCTTGCAGCCATCCAAACGGGCACAAAAAGCCGCATACAAAACGCCCCAACAGCACGCCGATCAAAATGAGCGTTCCGGTCACGTAATACGAGAAGCTAAACTTAGACGATCCCACCACCGACTGAAACGACCCGATGGGGCACGCACCCGAGGCCGCCGGACACGAGTAGCAGTTGAGCCCCGGCACGCAGACGGCTTTGCCCGCCCCCTGGTAGATGCCCCCCTTGGCAAAGTTAGGCAGGTGAATATTGGTCGCAAGCGTCGCCGCCGCCTGAATCAATCCGCGGAATCTCGCCAAAAGATGCGATGCAGTGTTTTTTCTTTTATCCAATTCCGATACACTCCAAGCACAGCCTGATTGCCTTGGCCAGCACGGCATCTGCCTCGCCGCGCATAACGCCAAAGCACACCATGGCTACCCCAACGATCAGCAAAGCCACCTGCGCCACAGGCTTAATCGCTTTGAACAATCTGACCACTCCTTTCGTTTCGCGACCCATTGGACCATACCGACTATAAAATCCGTGTTAAGCGTGAATGACTATGCAAGGAGAACGTTATGCGCATCTTGGTCGTCGAGGACGAGCGGGCGCTGTGCGATGCGATCGCACGCAGCCTGCGCAACTTGGCCTATAGCGTCGACTGCTGCTACGACGGGCAGCAGGCCCTCGATCTGCTCGATATCGAGACCTTTGATCTTGTCGTGCTCGACCTCAATCTCCCCCATGTCGACGGCATGACCGTGCTCAGGCAACTCAGAATTACCGATTGCGAGACCAAGGTGCTCGTGCTGTCGGCACGCGGCGAGGTCGCCGACAAGGTAGCGGGACTCGATGCGGGTGCCAACGACTACCTCACCAAACCGTTCCATCTTGACGAGCTGGCAGCACGTATCCGCAGCCTCACGCTCAGGCGCTTTACGCAAAGCGATGTTGTCCTGACCTGCGGATCGCTGAGCTTTGACACCAAGGCGCGCGTCGCCTCAGTGGGCGACGAGGCCTTATCCCTCACGCGCAAGGAGACCGGCATCTTGGAATACCTGATGCTTAACCAGGGGCGGCCGGTGAGCCAGGAAGAGCTTATCGAGCATGTATGGGACAGCAGCGTCAACAGCTTTAGCAACGCAGCCCGCGTTCATATCTCGTCACTCCGAAAAAAGTTGCGCACCGCTTTGGGATACGACCCGATTCGCAATCGGATTGGAGAGGGCTACGTTATGGAGGATGGCGAATGAAAGGGCTTTCTCTGCAATGGCGCATAACGATCATGACGGCACTGCTGACGTGTGCGGCGTGCGTGCTGACGAACTGCCTGGTCGGCTATACGGGCATGCGCTACATGGATGCCATCGGCAGCGATATCTCGGCCTTTAACGCAACCGACGAAGATTCGCCCCAGGCGTTCGACCCAACGAAAGCGACCCTCGATGAAAAGGTCACGATCGTCGTAAACGACGCACAAGAGTCTTTTGGCACGACAACCTGGTACATCACGGCCGGAATCACGCTACTTGGCGGCGTGCTGGCATACTTTGTGAGCGGCCGTGCACTTAAACCGCTACGGGCTTTTGCAGCCCAGGTTGAGCGCGTGCAGCCTGACAACTTAAGCGAAATTAAGCTCAGCAAAGATGTACCCACCGAGCTACAGCGATGCAGCGCCTCATTCAACGACATGATCGCCCGTCTTGACGAAGGGTTCTCTGCACAGCGTCAGTTTACCGGCAACGCCGCACACGAGCTGCGCACCCCGCTCGCCCTTATGCAGGCACAGATTGAACTATTCATCTCCGAGCACTCCGGTTTGCAACCCGAAACAGCCGAGCTGCTCGGCCTGCTACAAGAACAAACTGAGCGGATGTCGCGGATGACCAAGGTGTTGCTCGAGATGAGTGAGCTCCGCAGCGTTCCTTGCGAGGACGATGTTGAACTTGGTCCCTTGTCCGAAGAGGTCCTCACCGACCTTGCGCCACTTGCCGAAAATAAGGGCATAGCCCTCAATTGTGCTGGAGACGCCTTAGTAATCGGGAGCGACACGCTCCTCTATCGGCTGGTGTTTAACCTGGTCGAAAATGCCATCCGTTACAGCCGCCCCGGCTCGACTGTCAACGTCTCCATCTGCGACAACAACAGCCGCGTGTTCCTGCGAGTCGAGGACCAGGGCCCGGGAATACCCAAGCAGTACCGCGAGAGCATCTTCCAACCGTTCTTTCGCCTGGATAAATCCCGCAGCAGGGCATACGGCGGCGCAGGACTCGGACTCGCGCTCGTTTGGGAGATTGCAGCGCTTCACGGTGGTGCTGTAGAGGTCGAAGCAAGTTCCGAGAACGGGACCACTATGCTCGCAAGCCTTCCAAAACGATCCGCAGCATTAACCGAATAGTAAAACGAAAGGGGTCCCGCACACGTTTGCGCGGGGCCCCTCCCTGTCAATGCAATTCGCCCAAAAGAGTAGAAGCCTACTCCCACTCGACCGTGCCGACGGGCTTCGGCGTGAGGTCGTAGCACACGCGGCAGATGCCGGGAACCTCGGCGGTGACGCGGGCGGTAATGCGCTTGAGCAACGCCCAGTCGAGCTCAGGCACCTCGGCGGTCATGACATCGACGGTGTTGATGCAGCGGATGATACAGGGCCAATCGTAGGCGCGCTTGCCCTCGCGCACACCGGTGGCGCGGAAGTCGGGCACGACGGCAAAATACTGCCAGATGGTCAGACCGGCCTTGTCGATCTCCTCGCGCACGATGGCGTCGGCCTCGCGCAGCGCCTCGAGGCGGTCGCGGGTGATGGCACCCAGGCAGCGGACGCCCAGGCCAGGGCCGGGGAACGGTTGGCGCTCAACCATGTTCTCGGGCAGGCCGAGCTCGCGACCCACAACGCGGACCTCGTCCTTGTACAGCAGTTTGACGGGCTCGCAGAGCTCAAACTGTAGGTCCTCGGGCAGGCCGCCCACGTTGTGGTGAGCCTTCACGCCATCCTGGGACTCCAGGATGTCGGGATAGATGGTGCCCTGGGCGAGGAAGCTAACCTCATCGCCAACCTTGCGGGCCTCCTCCTCGAACACGCGGATGAACTCGGCGCCGATAATCTTACGCTTGGCCTCGGGCTCCTCAACGTCCACGAGCTTGTCCAGGAAGCGGTCGGTGGCGTCAACGTAAACCAGGTTGGCATCCATCTGGTTCTTGAAGACGTCGACGACCTGCTCGCTCTCGCCCTTGCGCATGAGACCGTGGTTCACATGCACGCAAATGAGCTGCTTGCCGATAGCCTTGATGAGCAGGGCCGCGACAACAGAACTGTCGACGCCGCCGGAAAGGGCCAGCAGGACCTTCTTGTCGCCGATCTGCTCGCGGATTGCGGTGACCTGCTCGTCGATGAACGCCTGGGCAAGTTCGGGAGTGGTGATACGCACCATATCGTCGGGACGCTTGTTGGGATCCATGCAGAGCTCCTTTTCGATTCGATGGAACGCGCCGCGCATATGCAAACGCGCTGTCATATGTCCTCATTATATGCAGATCGAGGTTCGTTTCCCATCGCTGCGACGGAGCTTTTTGCAGGGGCGGCAGTTTTTCCTTATGCCAAGGTCAGCTAGGCTTCGGTAGCCACCTTAAGAGCATCGCCAATAGACTCTTCCTTTATGCGTTCGGCATAATCGTAGGCGATACCCACAAATTCCAGTCCCGAGCAACAGGAGTACAATTGCTGCTATTGTTGCCAGCTGTTGGGAGATGGAAGATGGACTGCGATGGCTACCCATGCGTTCCCATGCCGTTGATGTGCACTGCCTTTGTGCCGGGACAGATCGACGCTGCGGTTGCAGGCATTTCCGACCCCGATTCGCGCGCCATTGCCACGGCAGAAGCACTGTACTTTCGCGGACAGGCCACCCTCGCTGCCAAGACGGCGCGCCCCTATCTTGACGCCACCGATCCCGCGCTGCGCTATTCCGCATGCTTTATCTGCGGATACGCCAGTCTGTCGCTCAACCGTATCGCCGACGCCCGCCGGCGCCTTGCGGGCATCCTCGATACGCCAACTGACGAGGAATCGCCCGCCGTCCACGCCACGCATATCCTGTTCGCCTCGGCCGCGAGCGTCCTGCTGCACTTGCCTTCCCCGTATTCCGCCGAAGAGTTTTATCCGCTTGCGGCGCATCTGCCCGAAGGCCTGCGCCTGTTCGCCAGCTACGTGATGGCGCATGCCCTGTACCTGCGCGGCGAATATGGCCGCAGTCTGGGCATGGCGGAAAACGCCCTGATCATGAAACAGGGAAGTTATCCCATCTCGGAACTGTTCCTGAACCTGGCAGCTTCCATGGCATGCATGAGCCTCAAGGACATCGACGCCGCAAAAACGCACTTCGGAGCCGCTTGGAACATTGCGCGCCCCGACGGCCTTATCGAGCTCATCGGCGAGCACCACGGCCTTTTGCAGGGACTCATCGAGGCATGCCTAAAGTCGCAATACCCTGACGATTTCGCACACATCATCGAGATTACGTATCGATTCAGCTACGGCTGGCGGCGCATCCACAACCCCGATTCGGGCGAGGACGTGGCCGACGACCTGACGACCACGGAATTCACCATGGCCATGCTCGCCTGCCGCGGATGGACCAACGCCGAAATCGCACACCATATGGGAGTATCGCCGGGCACTGTCAAAAACCGCCTATCCAGTGTGTATGCAAAGCTTGGCATCGGCACGCGCACCGAACTGGTCGCGCATATGCTGCGTTAGCGGCCAGACTGCCTAGCGCAGCATGCGCGCTCCGGAGCCCCGGCGCTTCACTCGCTTAAATTGGACATTTTGGCCCCCGGACGGCACTACCGCCACGGGGCACCTTCTCGCACAATTGGATTATTTCCACCGATATTTGCGGGATGGGAGCCCAAGATGCTTGATCGCCGTTCGTTACTTGTCGCCGGAGCGTCCTCGTTAGCGAGCATTATGTTGCCTCGCGTGCCGGGAAGCGAAAATGCCTTCCTGCTGCCGTTCGCGCCCACCGCGGCCTATGCCGACGAAAAAGATCCCTTCAGGGTGCTCGTTCTCTCGCGCACCATGTTTGGTGTGGTCGTGGTCGACGTCGCCAACAAGAATATGCCCATCAAGGGAGCGCAGGTCACGCTCACGTCGCGCTACGCCGCAGGCAAGCAGCTCGCCGCCACGGCCGATGACGAAGGCACGGCCATCTTTGAGGTCGCCCCTCTTTCGGAAGGCTACGTGGACGAGGCAACGCTTCTCGACGCATACGACTTTAACGGCGGCATCTCCATTAGCATGGCGGGCTACCGTGATGTCGAGATTCCTCTTGCGCGTATCCAGGGCGGCACCGCCATAACCGCGCCCACGCGTCCGCTTTCCGACGGCGAGCCGTACTTCCGCCAGCTCACATTCGACGAATGGGACATCCAGTACGCCGACGCCACGTTTATGGCAATGCCAGCGGACGAAGCAGCAAACGACCAGCCCGACACGCACGCTTTTACCGTGCAGGCTCATCTGCCGCAGGGCGGGCAGGCAACATTGCATATCAATAAAGTGATGCCCGCTGCGGACGGCTCATCCGAAACCGTCACGCAGATTGGCCAAGTCAAGGCCAGCGCATCGGGCGCGGATAATCTGGCGACGTTCACACTCGAAGACAAGTTCCTCGATGCAGCGTCGAGCCTTCTGGAAGAAGGATGCAAGTTGCGCTTTGTCCTCGACTACCAGGGCAAGACCTATACACTCTCCTCCCCCATGGCCGTTGTCACCGCGCCGGCCGCAAAGGCGGAATCGGGCTCGACCACCATCATTCCCACCACTATGGACCAAGAGGTCACTCCGTTTGATTTCCCCGCGGCGTTTCCCGGCATCGGCGGCAATAAGTTCACGTGTTGGATGCCCACATTTCCGATCCTCTTCGATTTCTCGTTTGCTGGATACGTGCTGTTTGGCGGAGGATACAAACCAGCCAGCTATATGAACGATTCGGGCAATCCGGATCCGGAGTACTGGAAGAAGTCGCCGCGCGAGTCGGGCGCCAAGCAGGCAAACCGCTACCTCGACGAGATGGAGGGGAAGTGGAATCAGTACAAGAGTATGAGTGCCGGTTCGGGCACCGATCCAAGAAACACCAAGCTCCTTCGCCACCATTGCACGCCGCTGTTCACGATGGATATCGCCACACAGCTGTACGGCTCGCTCGCCTACGATTGGGTGGGCAAAACCTGGGGTAACAACAACGACCCCGCATACGGCAATATTAAGGCCCTCTTCCAGGTAAGAACCGACCTCAATTGGACCGAGCAGTTTACCCTAGGACCGGTGCCGTTTTTCCTAAACGTCAATCCCTGGGTGCTGGCGAAGCTGGCGCTCGCCGTGGGTGCCCACACGCACGGCAGCGGCGCGGCGTTTTTTAAAAACATTTCGCTCGACTATTCAAACACGTCGGGCTCGTTCACCATCCAGATCGGGCTTGCCGTCACCTTTGGCGCCGGCGTTGCAGGCGTCGCCTCGTCTGCCGTGCGCGGCGCCGCATCCCTCACGCTGTTCATTGGGTATGAGAAGGCAGATGGACACCAGCTTCCGCGACTGCGCGTAGGTGCAGACGTCGATGTCGATGTGATACTCCAGTTCGTAATGTTCAAGTGGACCACCAAGGCTTGGTCGGGGTCGTGGCCCACACTCATCGATTCGTGGAATATGTCGGTGAACAATGGCGACCAGTATGTACTCCAGCGCTCTGAGCTGGCATTGGGTGGAAATACGCCTTATACGTTGGATGCCTGCTTCGGCACGCCCGGCAACGCCGAGGCAGGTGGTGTGCCGCAATTTATCGCATCGGCCACCATCGTCACCAACGCCGAGCTGCTCGCACGCGCCGAGGTTGCAGCCGCCGCGATAAACATCGCGCCTACCGTACGCGATTGGGATCAAGCGGTCACGCGCATTGAACTCGAGGCAGATGCAGAAAGCGACGACACGGGACAGGTTGAGCATTTCATCCATGCACTGATGGAGAACGACGAAAACGCCGCGCCGATGTATGAGTACACCTACATCGGTCAGGCGACGAACGCCGTTGCGGACCCCAACGCCAATTCTGCTGGCGTGTCGGAGGACGAGCGTGGCGGCATAAAACCCTCGAGCGACAACGTGCTGTTTGCTGGCGTGCTCAGCGAAGCTCACATGAAGCTGGCTATGATTGCCGGCGCAGAATGCCTATTCCGTATCGCCTCGGTGCGCTACGGCGACAATGGCCGCTCGCGCCTGGTGGTGCACACAAAGGCAAACGGCACGTGGTCCGCTCCCACGCCCGTGGACTTTCCCCTTGGGTTTGGCGAGGGCGACGTGGAGCGCGACGGCATATACGATTACGACTTCGACGTGGTGGAATATACAGACGGGAGGGAAAATCAGGACGCCTACGTGCTGCTGGTCTCGGGCGAGCGCCCCGCCGGCGACAACACCCTTTTCGATACGGCGAGCACATCCGGCATACTGTCCGTTGTGCGCCTGCGCATAAGCAACGACGGAGTTCGCGTGATATCGCACACGTCGTGGCGCAGCATCTCGCGCGGCCGCCTTCAGGAGGATGGCTACCATTGCCTGCAGTGCCCGCGCATCACGGTAGGCAAGACGCTGGTCGACGGGCGCCTGTCGGGTGCCTACCTCCACCGCCGCGGAGCCACCGCAGAAAAGGCGCTCGGCAGCGAGGCTGAGGTTGCGCTGGAGTGCTTTACCCTGTGGTCGGACGTCTCGGGCGACAGCCTGACGTTCCGCCAAGTTCTCCGCTTTCCGCAAGCACCGTCGAGCATCGAGCTGGGCGAGCCCGAGAATATCAACGGCAAAATGGTGGTGCCCGTTGCGTACGAGACCGCAGACGGTTGCGGCTGCGCATCGTACGCCGTGATCGGCCAGTCCATTGCGGGCTGGGGCGTTATGCCACCAGACGCCACGGTACCCCATGCGGTGCCGTGGCCACAACATTCGGGCTTTTTGGCCACTGTCAACGAGCAGCTGCAGCATATTACTTGGACGCGAGGCGCATCGGCATTTGCAACGCAGCCCGTGGGTGCCGCAGGCTGTGGCCCGGCATCGTTTAGCGTAAGCAACAACGGCAGGTGCGTGCTCTATGTAGAGAACACCGATGGCAAGGTGGGACAAACCTACGACGAAGAAGGCAACCCGGTAGCAGTGATGGGCAAGCACTTCCGCATCTTCGCCAGCACCTTGGCAGGCGATCTGTTCACGGAGCCGTTCGTGATGTGCGAGCTGGACCATCCCGTCGATCAGATAACGACATTTTTGACGTCGGGAGGCATGCTCTCCACGCTCGCCACGCACATTGTGAGCGCAGAGAAGAGCGAGGCAGAGCTACACGGCATCGAAGTACCCTTGGTAGCGTGTGCCACTCCGACGGGCGCGGTCGCTACCTCGGGCGCGGTGGTGCCCGGAGCAGCAGGCGAATCCTTCATGGTCACGGTGCGAAATGACGGCAACACTTTGCTGACCGCCGGCACGATCGATCTGTACCGAGAGGGCTCCAGCCAGCCGTTCTCCAGCGCATCCATCGGATTCGGAGCGAACGCACGCATGGCTTCGATCTACGATCCAGAGCTTGCCGAAGATACTTCGGCCAACGACATGGCACACGTAAAGTACGCGCTCGAGACGCTGGGCGCGCGTTTTGCAACGCACCCGCTGGTAGCCGACAACGGCAACGCCGTGCTGGCACCGGGTTGCACGGCACAGTTCCGCCTGAGCTTCGCCATCCCCGAGAGTTGGAGCGACGAAGTGGGCAAACGCGTAACGCTGTATGCGAAGGCACGTAATCTGGTGGCGCTCGATCCCGTGACGCTCGAGGAAATTCGACCGGGCGCAAACTCGACGCTGGGTGCCGTACTGCACGAGCTTCATGTGCCCGACGCGGCATGCGAACGCTCAGAAGTTCAGGTCGGCGTATGCGACAGCGCGGATACGACAGGGCTTCACGACGCCCCGATGACAGTAGACGGCGATGGTGGCTCGAGTGGAGGTGGTTCCGACGGAAGCAGCTCCGGTGGCGGCAGTGGCTCTGGCAGCGGCAAGGATCACGGCAATAACAAGCGCTCCGGAAAAGCGGGCGCGCTCGCCGGCACGGGCGATAGCAACGTCCCCCTAACCGCAGCCGCAGCAGCACTCGCCGCAGCTGGTGCCGGCCTTGTCGCCTACAGCGTCCGCCGCACGGCGCTCGAAAAAGACACCGCCAATGAGGTCAATTCGGATAGGCCTCGCTAGCTCCTAGTTACTTTTGTGTGAAACGCCGACTCGGCTCATCGAACATCAAAATGGGCTGGTTCTGAATACCCAGAGCCAGCCCATTACGCATTAAATGTCGTCAGATGAGTCGAGTTCTGCCTCGAGCTTGGCACGGCGTCTTTTCGCCGTGAAGAACGATGCACACAGAGCGGCGAATGTGGCTATGAAAATCGTTACCCCGCAAGCCGCGCCCGTCGCCAAGTTCGCTGCCCAAAAGACATCTTCGAATGGCACGATCTGCACCTCCGCGATGCAGCGCATCGCCGCAATGACAAGCGTGCTCGTCACCCCGCTAATACAACAGACGAGCAGGAAGTATCCGACAGGAAGATGCTCGGTTTGCCCAAAACGGTTGGTATCGACATAGCCCTTTCGCGTTTGCAGCACAGCGCAAATAAACATCACGATAACAAGCCATGCGTACATGGCGGCCTCAAACGGCGTTGCAAAGAGATGCGGTATTTCGCTGGCATCGCTGTGAACCCACGCAACCTGACGAACCAAAATTTCGTAGAAAAGAATCATCAACATGCCCCACGAAAGCAGATAAAAGCCAATCTTGTAGATCTTCGCGTTCTCGGCTTCCAGGCGCTCGTCTTTTGGACCGGCATATTCACGCCACTTTTGCACGATTTTCAGATCTTCAAATTTCATAGTGAACTCCTAAAGAGCGTTAGGGTCGACGTCGACCCCGTCTTCCCAAAACAAGTCGTTCAACGTCACGTGCAGCGCTTTGCAGATCGCTACACATAAATTGAGCGTGGGGTTATAACCGCCCGCCTCGATCAGGCCGATAGTCTGGCGCGTAACGCCCACGGCTTGGGCTAAGTCGGCTTGCGAAAGGCCAGCCGCCGCGCGTGCCGCCTTCATGCGTAGGTTCTTTTTGCCCGGCATGGAGTTCCTTTCGTAAATATGGACAAATATCCGTTGCAACATGACAGAAATATATTGCATCAATCAAAAGATGTCAACTATATCCGTCATTATGAAAATCATGTCTGCCATTGCGCGCACGGTGCCCCACTGTACCCGAAACCGCGCGAGGCACTGGCCCTGCTCATCGAGCGTCAAAAAGGGCTGGCCCCGATAACTCGGAGCCAGCCCTGAGTCGCCTGACGTAAGAATCGCGGCGTTATTTGAGCTTCAGTGCCTCCATCATGGGCACAGCGGCATCCCAGTCGATCTTCCAGCCGATCGACACGCGGACGGTTTCACCCGTTGCGGGAGCCGTCGCAAACAGCGTATGACCGTTGTCGGGACCGGTAAAGCGCAGCCACGTTATGCCGTTGTACTCGACCTGGTCGGTTGTTGTCTCCTTGCCTTCGTAGACCTGCTCTAGGCTAGCAACCTCTTCCTCCGGCGAGCGCGGGAAGATGCTGATGTTCAGGCGTCCTCCAGTCTCGTCGTGGAAGAAGTTTGCCTTTTCGCGCTCTTCGTCGGACGAATCCAGCGTGTACCCATCGGCGGCCTCGATGCTGTACGATGCGCAGTCGATGCCCGTTAAATCTGCCTTCTCGCCAGAATCGGCCACGCCGCCGGCCGCCTTGAACTCCTTGGTCTCGCAGTCCGTGGTGTCAAAGTGCATGGCCTCATGATTCTTGGCGGGGGCGTAAGCGTCTACGAACTCGACAGTGATGGGCCCGTAGTACGCCGTCTTGGGCGCCCAGAAATACACGTACTCAACGGTCTCGCCCGGACCGATATCTGGCCTCTCGGAAAGGTCAATTCCCTTGTGCAGATCATCGGGAGCCTCGCTTGCAACGTAGTCGAGCACGGCCACCTTGCCGGAAGTAAACAACGGGTCGCCTGCCTCAAGATCGCCCTGGGCAGCATGCACGTTAAAGGAACTGAACGTCCTGTTCTTTGTGTTGTTGTTGGTAATCTTGATGTGCAGGTAAAAGCCGTCCTGCTTCTTGGCATCACCGCGATAGAACGTACCGTGAGCCACCGACTCATAGGTAATGCCTGCCACCTCGACCGTCTGCGACTCATAGGCCTTGGCCTTCTTGGACTTCTCCTGCACAGGTGCGCTCCCGCCCGAGCCACTCGGCGCATTACCGCCGCAGCCTGCCACCGTACACGCCAGCACGGCCGAAAGCGTCACAGTGGGAATTCCTAACAGCAGCTTCTTCGTCATGGGCTTCATCATCCTCACCGCTCCTTTCGGCTTGTAGCTCATCCGTTGCCCGAGTCGCGAGTCGACTCCGTGGCATCGGCTTCCACTATGAGCGTATGACGAAACACGGCGCGGGCGAAGTGACCCACGGCCCAAATAACGACCCGCCAGCGTTCCTTATGGGCCAAAGGGACTCGCACACGCACGCCCGTGGCCCATAAAACGAGACGCTTGTCCCAATGTTCGATTCGGAGCAACAATCCGCACGACACGTTTTACCCGTTAATCCGAACGATTGTTCGATGGATTTCGTGTTGGTTGGAATCGCCCAAGGGCTGGGCTATGCTACCTTGACTATCTATATGACTTAAACGCAGCAAAGGAGCACCGAGAGAGCGAGTATGGCAAAAAACACCGCAAACTATGGTAACGACAGTATCCGCCAGCTCAAGGACGAGGAGCGCGTACGCCTGCGCCCCGCCGTCATCTTCGGCTCGGACGGACTCGACGGTTGCGCGCATGCCGCCTTCGAGATCCTGTCCAACGCCGTTGACGAGGCGCGCCAGGGCTACGGCAAACTCATCACCCTTACCGCCTTTCGCGATGGCTCCATCCAGGTAGAGGACAACGGCCGCGGCTGCCCGCTCGACTGGAACCCCTCCGAGAAGCGCTTTAACTGGGAACTCGTCTTTTGCGAGCTTTACGCCGGCGGCAAGTACAACAACAACCAGGGCGGCGACTACGACTTCTCGCTCGGCACCAACGGCCTGGGCTCGTGCGCGACCCAGTACGCCTCCGAATACATGGACGTCACGGTTTGGCGCGACGGTAACAAGTACTCTCTGCACTTTAAGAAGGGCAAGGTCGTCGGCGCCAAAAAGAAGGCACTCGAGATTGAGCCCAGCGATGAGGACCGCACCGGCACCACCATCAAGTGGCGCCCCGATCTTGAGGTCTTTACCTCGATTAGTATTCCCCACGATTGGTATCGCGAGACCATGCGCCGCCAGGCCGTGGTCAACGCCAACGTTACCTTCCGCCTGCGCATCGAGGGCGACGATGGCGAGTTTTCCGAAGAGGACTTTTGCTACCCCAAGGGCATCGAGGACTATGTGCTCGAGAAGGTCGGTGCCGACTACCTTACCGAGCCCTTCTTTATCGAGGCCGACCGCCGCGGTCGCGACCGCGAGGACCTGCCCGACTACAACGTCAAGATTACCGCGTGCATGTGCTTCTCGCGCACCTTCATGATGCAGGAGTACTACCACAACTCGTCATGGCTCGAAAACGGCGGTTCGCCCGAGAAGGCGGCTCGTAGCGCTCTGACCAGCGCCATCGATGCCTACATTAAGCAACAGGGCAAGTACAACAAAAACGAGAGCGGCATCAAATGGCAGGACGTCCAGGACTGCCTGGTGCTGGTGACCAACTGTTTCTCCACCCAGACGTCCTACGAAAACCAGACTAAGAAGGCCATCAACAACCGCTTTATCCAGCAGGCCATGACTGCCTTCTTTAAGGAGCGCCTCTCGACCTACTTGATCGAGAACAAAGACGCTGCCAACAAGATCATGGAGCAGGTGCTCATCAACAAGCGCTCGCGCGAGAACGCCGAGAAGACGCGCCAGAGCATCAAAACCAACCTGCAGCAGAAGACCGACATGGCCAACCGCGTGCAGAAGTTCATCGACTGCCGCTCCAAGGACAAGGACCGTCGCGAGATCTACATCGTAGAGGGCGACTCGGCAGCAGGCGCCATCCGCACCTCGCGCGATGCCGAGTTCCAGGGTGTTATGCCCGTCCGAGGCAAGATCCTCAACTGCCTGAAAGAGGACTACCCGCGCATCTTTAAGTCCGACATCATCATGGACCTCATGCGCGTGCTGGGCTGCGGCGTGGAGATCAAAGACAAGCGCATCAAGAACCTTGGTGCCTTCGACCTAGACAACCTCAACTGGAACAAGGTCATCATCTGTACGGACGCCGACGTCGACGGTTACCACATCCGCACGCTCGTACTCACCATGCTCTATCGACTGGTGCCCACGCTTATCGACGAGGGCTACGTCTATATCGCCGAGTCGCCGCTCTACGAGATCAACTGCAAAGAGAAGACCTACTTTGCCTACACCGAGCTCGAGAAAAACGGCATCCTCAAGGAGATTGGCGACCAGAAATGCTCGATCAACCGCTCCAAGGGTCTTGGTGAGAACGATCCGGACATGATGTGGCTCACCACCATGAACCCCGAGACGCGCCGCCTGATCAAGGTGGAGCCCGAGGACGTCACCAAGATGGAAACCATGTTCAACCTGTTGCTGGGCAACGACGAGGCGGGCCGTAAGCGCCACATCTCCGAGCATGGCAAGGAATACCTGGACCAGCTGGACCTGCAATAGCAGCAAATCGATAACGAAGGCCCACAAGAAGTTCAAGAGGAAATCGTGGCAAAGAAGAAGACAAAGAACAAGCCAAAGAAAAAGCAGGTCAACGCCGAGAACGTCATCGGCCTGCACTCCGAGGTCACCGACCAGCCGATCACGCAGACGCTCGAGGTCAACTACATGCCCTACGCTATGAGCGTCAACGTCTCGCGCGCATTCCCCGAGATTGACGGCTTTAAGCCCTCGCACCGCAAGCTGCTCTACACCATGTACAAGATGGGTCTGCTCAAGGGCGAGCGCCAGAAGAGCGCCAACATCGTGGGCCAGACCATGAAGCTCAACCCGCACGGCGATGCCGCGATCTACGAGACGATGGTGCGTCTGGCAACCGGCAATGAGGCGCTGCTTGCCCCCTTCGTGGAGTCGAAGGGCAACTTTGGCAAATACTATTCGGGCGACCTGAGCTACGCCGCCTCACGTTATACCGAGGCCAAGCTCTCCCCCATCAGCGCCGAGATCTTCAAGGACATCGACAAGGACCCGGTCGACTTCGTCGACAGCTACGACGGCGCCATGAAGGAGCCGCGCCTGCTGCCCACCACGTTCCCCAACATCCT
>DXMD01000008.1:0-892 GCA_019414385.1 Collinsella sp.
TCCAGCCATAAAAAAGCCTCCCATTTCTTGTGTCCAAGAAATGGGAGGCAGTTCATATGAGCTGCGGGGTTTTCCTTGTGCCTCCAATGCGAAATAAATCGCTCAGATATTACTGATAATCGACGACGTCGATCCAGTTCTTCAGGAACTCATCGTTCACGTTGCGCTTACGAGCGAGCTCGGAAGCGGCGACGATGCTCGTCCACTGACGCACGACCTGCATAGGCATGTCGGCGCGGTCGCAGTAGAGCTCCAGGTAGGCCTCGGCCTGGTCCTTGCTGTTGAGGGCAAAGAGCAGGTAGGTGGTGGCAACGTCGGCAGCAGGGGAGCCCTGGGTGGCGTGTGCCCAGTCGCACACATAGAGCTGGCCGTCGTCGCCGACGATGACGTTGGAGGGGTTGAAGTCGCCGTGGCAGACCTTGAACTCCTTGGTCATGCCGTCCAGACGCTCCTGAAGGTTGTAGCGCGTGGTGGCATTGAGCTGATCAAGGCTGTCGATCATGCGGGCGAACTTGTCGCGCTGACGGTTGAGCAGTGGGGAGGTGTAGCCGTGGATCTCGATCTGGAGGTCGACGAACATCTCGAGGTACTCACCAAAGCGCTGGGGCTCGGCAGTCATCTTCTCGGCAAGGGTGGTGCCCGGAACCTTCTCGGTCACGAGCGCCCAGCCGTTGGCGTTCTCGAGCTGGGAAACCTCGAGCGCCTTGGGGCTGCGGATGCCGCACTCATTGATGCGGGCAAGATTCAAAGCCTCGTTGAACACGTCGGAGACAGGCTTGGTCTCGTTAAAGACCTTGACGATCTTGTCGCCCAGGTCGTAAACGACCTTGTTGCCACGGCGGACGAGCTCGGTCTTGGAATCGGGTAGCAGCATGGTTGCATCCTTTCAACG
>DXMD01000008.1:902-54675 GCA_019414385.1 Collinsella sp.
GATAGAAGCGACGGCGGGGGGGTGTGAAACACCCGTGCACCCCCGCCGTTAAAAACCGTGCTAAAACTAGCAGACGGCGTAGTCCTGAGGCTCGCGGCCGTAGTAGGCGTCCAGGTAGAGCTCCTTGATCTCGCTCATGAGCGGGTAGCGCGGGTTAGCGCCGGTGCACTGGTCGTTGAATGCCTGCTCGGTCATCTCGTCGAGGGTGTCGAGGAAGTACTGCTCGTCGACACCGTAGTCGGCGATGGTCTTCTTGACGCCGATGAAGTCCTTGAGCTCCTCGAGCTTCGTGATGAAGTTCTCGAAGACCTCCTTGTCGTCCTTGCCCTCGATGCCGCAGTACTTGGCCATCTCGGCGTAGTTGTGCAGCGCGTTGGGGTAAGGATACTGGGAGAAGGTGCCCATCTTGACGGGAGCCTCGGCGGCGTTGTAGCGCATGACGCGAGTCAGGATGACGGCGTTGGCGAGGCCGTGGGGCAGGTGATGGAAGGCGCCGAGTTTGTGGGCCATGGAGTGGTTGAGGCCCAGGAAGGCGTTGGCGAAGGCCATACCGGCCATGCAGGAGGCGTTGTGCATCTCCTCGCGGGCATGCGGGTCCTTGGCGCCGTTGGTGAAGCTGGAGGGCAGGTTCTCGAAGACGAGCTTAGCAGCGCGCTCGGAGAGGCCCTTGGTGTAGTCGGAAGCCATGATGGAGACGTAGGACTCGATGGCGTGGGTCATGACGTCGATGCCGGAGGCAGCGGTCAGGCCGCGCGGGGCGGTCATGCAGTTGTCGGCGTCGACGATAGCCATGTTGGGGAGCAGCGCGTAGTCGGCGAGCGGCCACTTGATGCCGGTCTCCTTGTCGGTGATGATGGCGAACGGCGTGCACTCGGAGCCGGTACCCGAAGAGGTCGGGACGGCGACGAAGTAGGCCTTCTTGCCCATCTCGGGGAAAGTGAAGATACGCTTGCGGATGTCCATGAAGTCCATGGCCATGTCCTCAAACTTGCACTCGGGGTGCTCGTACATCATCCACATGATCTTGCCGGCGTCCATAGCGGAGCCACCGCCGACGGCGATGATCACGTCAGGCTCAAAGAGAGCCATCTGCTTGGCGCCGCGACGTGCGCACTGCAGCGACGGATCGGGCTCGACGTCGTAGAAGCAGTCGTGGGCGATGCCCATCTCGTCGAGCTTGGCCTCGATGGCGCGGGTGTTGCCATTCTTGAAGAGGAACTGGTCGGTGACGATGAAGGCGCGCTTCTTGCCCATGACGGTACCGAGCTCGTCGAGGGCGACGGGCGTGGAACCCTTCTTGAAGTAGACCTTCTCGGGAGCGCGGAACCACAGCATGTTCTCACGGCGCTCGGCCACAGTCTTAACGTTGATCAAGTGCTTCACCCCAACGTTCTCGGAGACGGAGTTGCCGCCCCAGGAGCCGCAGCCCAGGGTCAGAGACGGCTTCATGCCAAAGTTGTACAGGTCACCGATGCCGCCGTGCGAGGACGGGGTGTTGATGACGATACGGCAGGCCTTCATGACGTGCTCGAACAGACTGATCTTCTCGGCCTGGGCGGGGTGCACGTACAGAGAGGCGGTGTGGCCCGGGCCACCGGCGAGCACCAGGTGCTCGGCCTTGTCGACTGCCTCCTGGAAGTCCTTGGCGTGGTACATGGCCAGGACCGGGGAGAGCTTCTCGTGGGAGAACTCCTCCTTGGCGGGGTCGGTGGAGGTGACCTCGGCGATCAGGATCTTGGTCTTGGCGGGAACCTCGATGCCTGCGAGCTCGGCGATCTTGGCGGCAGCCATGCCGGGGATGCGGTGGTCGAGAGCGCCGTTCTTGAACATGGCGGCACGCAGAGCCTCCATCTCGGCACCCTGCTTGACGAAGTAGCAGCCGCGCTTCTGGAACTCGGCCTTAACCTGGTCATAGATGGTGTCAATGACGGTCACGGACTGCTCGGAAGCGCAGATCATGCCGTTGTCGAAGGTCTTAGAGTGGATGATGGAGTTGACGGCGAGCAGCACGTCGGCGGTGTCGTCGATGACGACCGGGGTGTTACCGGCGCCAACGCCCAGGGCGGGCTTGCCCGAGGAGTAGGCGGCCTTGACCATGCCCGGGCCACCGGTGGCGAGGATGATGTCGACGTCGCGCATGACCATGTTGGTCAGCTCGATGGAGGGGACATCGACCCAGCCGATGATGCCCTCGGGGGCACCGGCCTTGACGGCGGCGTCAAGCACGAGCTTAGCGGCGGCGATGGTGCACTTGGCGGCAGCCGGGTGCGGGGAGATGATGATGGCGTTGCGGGTCTTCAGGCTGATCAGCGTCTTGAAGATCGCAGTGGAGGTGGGGTTGGTCGTCGGGATGACGGCGCCCACGATGCCGATGGGCTCGGCGATCTTGGTGATGCCGTAGGCCTCGTCGCGCTCCAGGACACCACAGGTCTTGGTGTTCTTGTAAGCGTTGTAGATGTACTCTGCGGCGTAGTGGTTCTTGATGACCTTGTCCTCAAGAACGCCGCGGCCGGTCTCCTCGATGGCCATCTTCGCCAACGGGATACGAGCCTTGTTGGCGGCCATGGCGGCCTCATAGAAGATCTTGTCGACCTGCTCCTGCGTGTACGTAGCAAAAAGCGCCTGGGCCTCTCGCATCTGAGCGAGCTTAGCCTCAAGCGCCTCTACGTTGTCCACAATTGCGGGAGTAGTGTTTTCCGGTGACTTTTTCACCATTTGTGTCTCCTTGCGATCGGAGATTTACCCTACGCCTTGCATGATAGCAAGAAATTATTCGGCGAACGGTCAGATTCCTCTAAAAGGCACACTAAAACGCTTCAATAAACTGAAGCGTTTTAACCATTTAACTAAAAGCCGAACGTCTTCTCCGGGCGAATTCCTAGTTTCCCCATGGCTATGGTGTGGAGTTTGTTCATTGTTTGTTCATTACACTCATTGGGGACAGACTTATATGTGTGCTTTCACTCATTTGGGACAGACATCGATTTGTCATTTTGTCGTTTTGGGCATGTTTTTGTCGTTCATTGTATATAAATAGGTCACAGGCTCAGCATTTCGCGTTCCTTCTCTCCTTTTAGGTGTTGCCTGTACGGCTTTGAAAGGAGAGACCATGCCCCGATGCGCCCGCGAAATTTCGCTCACCGGCTATTACCATGTCTTTGACCGTGGCAACTCCAAACAGATCATTTTTGAAGATGACTCTGACCGATATCGTTTCTTATCGGACATCTCGGACAGGTTTGCTTGCCATGACGTGGCGGTGTTGGCCTGGTGCCTTATGGACAACCACTTCCATTTGATGGTTGATGACCCATTTGACAACCTTTCAAAGGCAATGCAGTGCGCGCTGACGGCATATGCTAAGTATTTCAATGGGAAAACCGGAAGAACGGGCCACCTGTTTGATAATCGCTATTCGCGGGTCGCGGTCGAGTCGGACACGCAGGCGGTGCAGTTGCTCGATTATATCCATCTCAATCCCGTGAAAGGTGCGCTCGACTCGCTTGATGCCTACCGCTGGTCAAGCTACAAGGCATACCAGCTGGGATACGATCCCTTTGATATCTGCGATGCGGCCCCCACGCTCGATATTGTCGGAGGCTCCCGTTGCTATTGCGAGCATCTCGAGGAAGTTGCCGGGCGCATCTGGTCAGTGGAGGTTCTTCCACGCCGGCGGATCCCCGATGAGGAGGCCCTTTCCGTTGCGCATGAAGTCCTGCCGAGCATAGATCCTGCGCGGCTCAAGGCCCTGCCACGCCCCGATCGCGATGCCTGTCTGCTGAGGCTCAGGCGGGCGCATCTCACGGTCAAGCAAATTGCCCGTATCACCGGCATCGGCGCTACAAGCGTAACCAAGGCCACCGCGGGCTGGAACGAGGCGGCGTGAGGCAGGGGCCGAACCGCTGCTGGCATGCGTTACGTCTGTCCCCAATGCGTGAAAACACTCATGTAAGTCTGTCCCCAATGAGTGCAAAAAGGCGCCCTCCGTAGGGGAGGGCGCCTTTGGTAAGTTCTATATGAACGCGAGGTCTTTGACCCGGAGAGTCCGAGGTACTTGTTGGTAAGACCTTATTTAGGAGCGCGCAACCTTGCCGGACTTGAGGCAGGTGGAGCAAACGTTCATCTTGCGACGGTGACCATCGACGACGACGTAGACGCGCTGGATGTTGGGGCGGAACTTACGGTTGGTGACGCGGTGAGAGTGGCTGATGGAGCGACCGGCAACGGGGTGCTTACCGCAAACTTCGCAAACTTTGGACATAACTGACCCTCCTTGGGCGACAAACGAACATGTCGCGTTAACAAACAAGCCTGAACTATAGCACAGAAGCAGCTCCCTGTGCGTAATCTACACAGAGATATTTCTCTTTTGGCGATAGTGCTCACGCTACGGCCCTGGACGTAGATCCGATTTGCGTGCAGCAGAGGGGATTATGCCAGCTCGTGCGTGCGTTTTCAAGCTCGTCCCACAAATATATATAGGTTTATGGAGCATTGGACTCCGTTTACGGATTGCTCTGTATTTATGCTCGCAATTAAGCTCGAGGTTGGCTACACTATCCCTTGACCATTAAAGGGGTACGAGATACCCACATGGAATTACATAGCTGCCAAAGAGTAGTCTTTCCTGTGGGTGTCTGGTCCGCTTTGAGCGGTCGGGCATCTATTTTTTTGACTGTGTCAGCAGTCAAGACATGTGAGGAAGGAGATCGATGGGCACGACTTCCCCCAAGGCGGTCATCATGGACGAGACCGCCGTCAATCGAGCGATGACCCGCATCGCGCACGAGATTCTCGAGCGCAACGAGGGCTGTGAAGACCTCGCTCTGGTCGGCATCGTCACGCGCGGCGACCTTCTGGCAAAGAAACTCGCCGAGGAGATCAAGGAGATCGAAGGCGTCGACGTTCCGCTCGGCAGCCTCGACATCAGCTTCTACCGCGATGACTACGCTACCAATTTCGCTCCCGCGATCCACGCTACCAACATTCCCTTTAGCGTCGACGGCAAACGCGTCGTGCTGGTGGACGACATCCTGTATACGGGTCGTACCATTCGCGCCGCTCTCGACGCCGTCATGGATCTGGGCCGTCCGAGCCGCATCGAGTTGGCAGTTCTCGTTGACCGCGGTCATCGCGAGCTTCCTATCTCGCCGGACTTTGTCGGCAAGAACGTCCCCTCGTCGCACGAGGAGAACGTGCACCTATATATGAAGGAAGTCGACGGCCGTACCGCTGTCGAGATCAACGACGTCGCGCCGGGTTCCCACGTGGGCTCCGCGCCGCTGGGAGGTGAGTAGTACCGTGGCGTTCAACCATAAGCATCTGATCGACATTACCGAGTACTCCGAAGAGGACATCAAGCTCATCCTCGAGACCGCCAAGGCGTTCTCCGAGGTCAACGAGCGTGCCATCAAGAAGGTCCCCACGCTCAAGGGCAAGACCATCGTAAACATGTTCAACGAGCCCTCGACGCGTACCCGCAGCTCCTTCGAGCTCGCCGAGAAGCGTCTTTCGGCCGACAGCCTCAACTTTGGCGGCTCCTCGACCTCCACGGTCAAGGGCGAGAGCCTCGTCGACACCGTCGAGACCCTCAACGCCTATAAGATCGACTGCATCGTCGTTCGTGATAAGCACGCCGGTGCTCCCTACATCGTCACGCAGAACTCGCCTGCGAGCGTCATCTGCGCCGGTGACGGCAAGCACAACCACCCCACGCAGGCCCTGCTCGACCTGTACACCATCTGGGAGCACAAGGGCGACTTCCACGGTCTGAAGGTCGCTGTCGTCGGCGATATCGCGCACTCCCGCGTGTGCGGCTCGCTGATCCCCGCACTTAAGATCATGGGCTGCGAGACCTACGCCGTCGCCCCCGGCACGCTGCTGCCGCCGGCGCCCGAGGTCCTGGGCTGCGACCACGTGACGAGCGACCTCGATTCCGTCCTGCCCGAGCTGGACGTCGTCTACATGTTGCGCGTGCAGCAGGAGCGCCTCGAGGGCGCACCGTTCCCCACGATTCGCGAGTACCACAAGCTCTTCGGTCTGACCAAGGACCGCGAGAAGCTCATGAAGCCCGATGCGATTATCTGCCACCCGGGCCCCATCAACCGCGGCGTTGAGTTCGACTCCTATATGGCCGACCACCCGCAACGCTCCGTCATCCTGGAGCAGGTCTACGCCGGTATCTGCGTGCGTATGGCTATCCTGTATCTGCTGCTTGGAGGTGCCGATAATGGCCTTGCTTCTTAAGAATGCCCACGTCGTCGATCCGTCCGTCGAGCTTGACGGTGTCGTCGACGTCCTGATCGACGGTGACAAGATCGCCGAGGTCGGCGAGAACCTCGCCGCCGAGGGAGCCGAGGTCCGCGACCTTTCCGGCAAGTATCTCGTCCCCGGCCTGGTGGATATGCACGTGCATCTGCGCGAGCCTGGCTACGAGGTCAAAGAGGACATCGAGAGCGGCACCCGCGCTGCTGCCAAGGGCGGCTTCACCGGCGTGTGCGCCATGCCCAACACCGATCCCGTCACCGATAACGGCACCGTCGTGGAGTTCGTCAAGTCCCGCGCTGCCGAGGTCGGCCACTGCCGCGTCTATCCGTCGGGCGCCATGACCCGCGGTCTTAAGGGCGAGGCCATGTCCGAGATGGGCGATATGGTCGCCCACGGCGCCGTCGCCTTCACCGACGATGGTCGTGGCGTGCAGGGCGCGGGCATGCTCCGTCGCTGCATGGACTACGGCAAGATGTTCGGCAAGGTCTTTATGAGCCACTGCCAGGACGAAGATCTGGTCGGCCACGGCCAGATCAACGAGGGCAAGGTCTCGACCCGTCTGGCCCTCGAGGGTTGGCCGGCCGCCGGCGAGGAGCTTCAGATTGCCCGCGACATCGAGATTGCCAAGCTGACCGGTGCCAAGCTGCACATCCAGCACATCTCCACCGCTCATGGCCTGGAGCTCGTGCGTGCCGGTAAGTCTGCCGGTGTCCAGGTGACCTGCGAGGCCACCCCGCACCACATGTTCCTGACCGAGAACGACCTGGACGAGACCTACAACACCTCGCTCAAGGTCAATCCGCCGCTGCGCACCGACGAGGATGCCGAGGCCATCCGTCAGGGTGTCATCGACGGTACCGTCGACGCTATCGTTACCGACCACGCTCCCCACACCCCGTGGGAGAAGGCCCGCGAGTTCGAGCTCGCGCCCTTTGGAATGATTGGCCTCGAGACTTCGCTGTCGCTCGTGCTCACTGAGCTGGTCAACACGGGCAAGATGAGCGTGAGCCGCATGGTCGAGCTCATGGCCATCAAGCCGCGTGAGATTCTGGGCCTCGATCAGGTTCAGGTCAAGGCGGGCTCTGTCGCCGACCTGACCGTGTTCGACCCCTCCGCAACCTGGACGGTTGGCGAGGACGGTTACGAGTCGCGCGCCGAGAACTCCGGTTTTGCCGGCCGCACGCTCACCGGTCGTGCCACCGATGTATTTGTCGGTGGCAAGCAGACGCTCGCCGACGGCTGCATCTGCTAGCATAGCCTTATCGCTTTTGTGCGCGGCGCCCTTGCGGTGCCGCGCTTTCTGTTCGTTTAGACCATGCAACCGCATGGGGGATTGGAGCGTCTATGCCCACACCTTCCACTGCACGCATGCACGACTTCGAGGTCGTCTCGAACCGGGAGATCGCCGACGGCATCTTCTCGCTCGTAATCTCGGCCCCCAAGCTTGCAAGTGCGCTCAAGCCCGGTCAGTTTGTGAACATTGCCGTGCCCGGTGATGCGTCCTCGCTGCTTCGCGTGCCCCTGAGCTTCTATCGCGCCGACGCCCAGGCCGGCACCGTCGAGCTGTGGTACGCCGTTGTGGGCGACGACACCCGTCGTCTGTCGCAGATGGGTCCCGGCTCCACCTCTAATCTGCTGGGCCCTGGCGGCCGCGGCTGGTTCGTGCCCGAGGGCACCAGGAAGGCGCTGCTCGTGGCGGGCGGCATCGGCGTTCCGCCCGTGCTGTGCCTTGCCGGTAAGCTTGCCGAGCAGGGTGTGGCCGTCGACGTGTGCCTGGGCTTTGGCACCGCGTCCAAGGCCGTGGGCATCGATGAGTTCCGTGCGTTGTGCGATACGGTCAATGTGTGCACTGACGACGGTTCGCTTGGCACGCACGGGTTCTGCACCGATCCTGCCGCCGAGCTGCTTGGAGAGGGCGGCTACGACTACGTCGCCAGCTGCGGCCCCGCCGTCATGATGAAGAAGGTCGCCGCCGCTGCCGCCGAGGCCGGTGTGTACTGCGAGGTGTCGCTCGAGCGCATGATGAGCTGTGGCTTTGGCGCCTGCAACACCTGCAATGTCGAGACGGTCGACGGTATGAAGGGCGCCTGCATGTGCGGCCCCGTGTTTGATGCTTCCAAGGTGGTGGTCTTCTAGTGGGTACCGTGAACATGGCCGTCGATTTCGGCGGCGTCAAGATGCAGAACCCCATCAACACCGCAGCCGGTACCTTTGGCTACGGATGGCAGTTCCAGAACTTCTTTGATGTTTCCCAGCTGGGCGCCATCACCACCAAGGGTTGCGCTGCCGAGCCCTGGCCCGGCAATCCCGCGCCCCGCATGGCCGAAATTCCCGGCGGTATGATCAACTCCGTGGGTCTTCAGAACCCCGGCGTGGCCGCCTTTGCCCGCGAGTCCGGTCCGTGGCTCGAACAGCTGTCCAAGGACGGCTGCCAGGTCATCTGTCAGGTTGCCGGTCACTCCGTTGACGAGTTTGTCCGCGCACTCGAGATGTATGTCGAGCTATGCCCCTGGGCTGCCGGCTACGAGATCAACGTGAGCTGCCCCAACATCGCCGCCGGCGGTGCCGCCATGGGCTCCACGCCCGAGGGCGCCTCTTCCGTTATGGCTGCTTGCCGCAAGGTGACCGATAAGCCGCTGTTCGTGAAGATGGCGCCGGTCAACGTCGCCGAGATCGCCAAGGCCCTCGAGGCTGCCGGCGCCGACGGCCTTTCGGTCATCAACTCCATCCAGGGCATGGCCATCGACGTCCATACCCGCAAGTCCCGCGTGGCCAAGCCCAAGGGCGGCCTTTCGGGCCCGCTGTGCCACCACATCGCCGTGCGCATGGTCTGGGAGGTTGCCCAGGCCGTCGATATCCCCATCAACGGTGTCGGCGGTGTCATGACTGGCGAGGATGCGGCTGAGTTTATCCTGGCCGGCGCCACCTGCGTGTCGGTCGGCATGGCCAACTTCGTCGATCCGTGCGCTTCGCTTAAGATCGCGCATGAGCTCGAGGCCTGGGCCGAGTCCCAGGGCGTAAAGGACATCAACGAGCTGGTGGGTGCTTTCGAATGCTAGAGAATGATGCCCGCGACCGTGTTATCGTCGCCCTCGACTGCGACCGTGAGCGCGCGCTCGAGCTCGCCCACGAGCTTTCGGGCCATGCCGCCTGGCTCAAGGTCGGCATGACGCTCTATTACGCTGAGGGTCCCCAGATCGTCAAGACCTTTAAGGACCTTGGCTTTAAGGTCTTCCTCGACCTTAAGTTCCATGACATTCCGCATCAGGTGCGCGGCGCTGCCCGCTCGGCCTCGCTTGCCGGTGCCGACCTGCTTTCGGTCCACGGCCTGGGCTCGGGTACTATGCTCGCTGCCTGCCGCGAGGGTGCCGAGGAGGCGCGCGAGGACCGCGCTAAGCTCGTCGCCATCACCGTTCTTACGAGCATGAATCAGGATGCCTTGAGCGAGATTGGCGTCGAGTCGCCCGTGGCCGAGGAGGCCGCCCGCCTGGCAAAGCTCGCTCAGGCCAACGGCATCGATGGCATCGTGTGCTCGCCGATGGAGGCTCACGACATGCGTGAGCTGCTGGGTCCCGATGCCCTGATCGTGACTCCGGGCGTGCGTCCGGTGGGTGCCGCCCTTGGTGACCAGTCCCGCGTGGCGACGCCTTCCCAGGCTATCGAGCGTGGCGCCAGCCACATTGTGGTGGGCCGTCCCATCACCGGTGCCGACGATCCGGTTGCCGCCTTTGACGCTATCGTCGCCGAGCTGGTCGAAAACGTCGCGTAAAAGATTCCCCTAAGTCACCACTTTTGGGTCTCATTAGCACAAAATAGCCCCTGTGCCTGCGTAAACTTTCCCATCCTTTGTGTGGAATCGCAGGTCAGGGGCTTAACTTTGGGCGCAGTATATTGCACTTTTTGCGGGTATCGTCTAACCTATGGACCCGCGATTGGGCATTTTGTACGTTCTACGTGCTAAAATGCCAATTATTGAATCAGAAACAACCCAACTATTTGGAGGTACGAATGGCACTCCCTCAGCTTACCGACGAGCAGCGCAAGCAGGCTCTTGAGAAGGCTGCTGCCGCACGTCATGCCCGCGCTGAGCTTCGCGAGCAGATCAAGAAGGGCGAGAAGTCCCTCGAGTCCGTGCTCAACTCCGATGACCCCATCGCTTCCCGCATGAAGGTTTCCACCCTCATCGAGTCTCTTCCTGGTTATGGCAAGGCCAAGGCCGCCAAGATCATGGAGGAGCTCGGTATCTCCGCTACCCGTCGCGTCCAGGGCCTCGGCGTCCGTCAGCGCGAGCAGCTCCTCGAGCAGCTGACCAAATAAGTGAGCGCTCAGGATTCCAAGCTCTTTGTGATTTCTGGACCGTCAGGCGCAGGCAAGGGTACGCTCGTCACTCGTGTGCGCGAGCGCCGCTCGAACCTGGGCCTGACGGTTTCGGCTACCACGCGAGCACCACGCAAAGGTGAGGTCGACGGCGTCAACTACTTTTTTCTGACGCGCGAGGAGTTCGACCGCCGCGTGGCAAACGGTGAGTTTGTTGAGTGGGCCGAGGTCCACGGTAACTGCTACGGCACGTTGGTGAGCGAGGTCACATCCAAGCTCGCCTCTGGCGCATCTCTGATTTTGGAGATCGATGTCCAGGGCGCCCTGCAGGTGAAGGAGCGTTTCCCCGAGGCCGTGCTGATCTTTATCAAGCCGCCTTCGCTTGAGGTGCTCCGCGAGCGTCTAGTCGGTCGCGGTACCGAGACGCCCGAGACGATTGAGCTGCGTATGGCAAACGCCGCCGATGAGCTTGCCCTTGCCGACCGCTACGACGACGTCGTGGTGAATGACGATCTCGACCGCGCGACCGATGAGCTCGTTCGCGTTCTCGATATGCATGAAAGGATCTGAGGTCCGTGTCCGTTGTAAAGCCTTGCATTGACGATCTTCTGGAGAAGACCGATCACAACCGCTTCCTGCTCGCTTCGCTTGCCTCCAAGCGCGCCTGCGACATCAATAGCATGCTGCGTGGCCAGCACAACCGCGTGCTTGCCGTCCAGGATGTCGATGACATCACCATCGGGCTTTCCGGTGCCGATACCATCTCGATGGCTATGGACGAGATTGTCGACGGCGACATCTCTTACGACGAGGCCCGTTACGAGAAGGCGCTCGGCCACAAGGTTGCTGAAGCCTAAATGGCGGCTCGCGTCTGCCTGGTCCACTATCACGAGGTTGGACTGAAGGGTAAGAACCGCGCACATTTTGAGCATATCCTCATGGATAACATCAAGGCGGCCTTGGCCGCCTTTTCCGTGAATGCCGTGTCTCGAATTTCCGGTTATATCCTCGTGACCTTTAACGAGCATCAGGCCGACGAGGCGGCGCGTGTCATCCGCACCGTCCCCGGCGTTGCTCGTGTGTCTTTGGCGTATCACACCAACCACGACCCGCAGGAGTACTGCGCCGCCGCCGTGAAGGCGCTGCGCGAGTTTGGTTCCTTCGATTCGTTTAAGGTGCACGCCAAGCGCTCCAATACTGACTATGAGCTCACCTCGATCGATATCAATCGTCAGGTGGGCGAGGTGCTATGTGATGCCTTTCCCGATAAAAAGGTTCAAATGCACGACCCCGATGCGATGGTGCACGTACTGGTGGTCCAGGGTAGCGTTTATGTGTACGCGCGCTCCGAGCGCGGCGTGGGCGGCCTTCCGGTGGGTTCTGCCGGCAAGGTCGTGACGCTGCTGTCGTCGGGTATCGATTCTCCGGTGGCGACCTGGATGCTCGCGCGTCGCGGCGCGGTGTGCGTGCCGGTGCATTTCTCCGGTCGTCCGCAGACGCCCGATACGAGCGAGTATTTGGTGCAGGATATCATCCGTGCGCTTGAGCCGGGTGTCCAGATCGGCCGCCTGTACGTGGTGCCGTTTGGCGACTGCCAGCGTGAGATTTCGGTCACCTGTCCCAGCAACCTGCGCGTGATCATGTATCGCCGCATTATGTATTCGGTTGCTGAGCGCATTGCACACATCGAGGGTGCCAGGGCCATCGTTACGGGCGAATCGCTTGGGCAGGTTGCCTCCCAAACGCTTGAGAACATCATGGCCGTCAACGAAGCCGTGAAGATTCCCGTGTTCCGTCCTCTCATCGGTTCGGACAAACAGGAGATCATCGCACGCGCCGAGGAGATCGGTACGTTCGATATCTCGACTGAGGCCGCTCCCGACTGCTGCACGCTGTTTATGCCACGCCGTCCCGAGACGCACGCTAAACTCGATGCCGTGCATGAGGCCTGGGAACTGTTTGATCACGAGGAGATGATTGAGCGTCTGCTCAAGCAGACCGAGTACATCGACTTCGAGAGCAACACGTACAAGGCCCCTAAGACCTTAAAACGCAAACATTCTGAGCTTGCTTCGCGTGAGATTTACCAAGATCACGAGTAAATTTGTGTATAGACTGACGATGCGCCTGCATCGTCGGTCTTTTGCTATCTGGGCATTTTGCGGCTAAGTGTTCATTTGCTGACGTGTGCCTGAATAAATGGACATTATTTCGTAAGGTTTTGGTCAGCTTTTGGTTTGACCGCGAAAACCGGTGTGGACGTGCGGAAGCTGCGGCGTTCGTTTCCTGACACGATGGTGTTGGGAGGTTTTGCTATGGCGCAGCGCGAACAACACGAACGAGTCAAAAAGATGGACCGCTGGGCGGGCAAACTGCTCGGTCATAAGGCAGTGGTGATGGCGATACTGGTCGTCATTGCGATGGCGAGTGGACTGGCAATGGCGAACTTTGGCGGCGGTGCCGGCGGTGTGTCGTTTGAGCGCACTGATGGTTCGGGCACGTTAGTGGAGCCGGGATCCGGCGATGCTTCGAGTGGAAAGACATCTGAAGGCTCTTCGCCTAAGGCGTCTGCCGCGGCAGAGGTCTATGTCGATGTTGATGGCGCCGTGGTGTCACCCGGTGTATATCGCCTCAAAGACGGGGCGCGGGTGGCTCAGGCGATTGATGCCGCCGGCGGGCTGGCGCCCGAAGCAGACGTTACGGGGCTTAATCGTGCATCCAAGGTCACTGATGGACAAAAAATTCACGTTCCAACGGTAGGGGAGCAGCAGGTGTCCATTGCGGAAGCCGGTGTTGATGGTGGGACTTCCGCATCATCAGGCGTCGGTGACGCAACAGGCCTAGTAAACATTAATACGGCAAGCTCGGCAGAGCTGCAGACGCTCTCGGGAATCGGTCCCTCAATGGCACAGTCGATTATCGATGAGCGGACAAAGAACGGTGCTTTTGCTTCGGTTGACGATCTGATGCGCGTGTCGGGAATCGGCGAGAAGAAGCTTGCCAAAATCAAAGATTGCATCTGCGTATGAGTGCGACCGAGCGAGAGCACGTGATGCCTCCGCGGCCCCTGATTCCGTGGACGATGGCCATTTGTGCCGGCTTGTGTGCGAGCTGCGGATTGGTGCTTAACATGGCAGCCGATTTGCTGCTGGGAGAGCAGCCAGCGCCCGTCACATTGCTTATAGCCATTCCCATTGCGGCTGCGGTATTCGTTGTGCTGGCTCAATCTTGTGCGCGGCTTGCCCCTTTGAAGCGGTGGCTGTATGCCGCGTCCGTCGGTCTCATAGCGGGTGCGGTCGTTTCGGCGTGGTGGGCCGTGGGTGCGCTCAACGCCTCGAAGACGCTCGACGGTCGAGCGGCAAGCAGTCTCGAGTTTGTCGTGCAGGGTGACCCATCCATAAATGACGACGTGTATTCCTATACCTGCGAGGCGCGCTCGGACGGTAAGAACTTGGCAACGGTTCGCCTATCGTGTGACCGTGAGTTCAAGGTCGGGGCGCACGTGCGTGTTATCGGTCGCGTGTCACGTTTTGAGAACGATGCGTATGGACGATCGCGCGTGCTTCGAGGCGAGGTACGCAAGGTTAAAGCCGTTCGGATTGTGTCGGTCGATGAGGGTTCTCCGAGGCCGCTGCTTCGGCTGCGAAATGGGCTGCTTGCGTCCATCGCGCCTGCGACCGACCCGGCGCGTGCGCTCATAGCCGGTGTCGTCTGCGGTCGTTCGGCCGAGCTGCGCGCCCAGCCGGCGGGCGACTGGTTTTCGGTGACGGGAACGGCGCATCTTATCGCCGTCTCGGGCAGCCATTTGGCTATCGTGGGGTTTGTAATCGAGGGTGTATTGCAAAAGACTCGGTGCTCACGTGGTCTTCAGCGGGCGATATTGGCGATAACGCTTGTGGGCTACGCTGCCTTTACGGGCGCGTCTCCCTCGGCCGTGCGCGCGTGCTGCATGGTGTTCGTGACGCTTGTCGTAAACGGCGCGGGGCGTCGTCGGCACGGCCTTTCGGCACTCTTCGTAACCATGTCCATCTTTGTGCTACTGCGGCCGACGGTGCTGTTCGAGATGGGCTTTCAGCTTTCATGCGCCAGCGTCTTAGCCATTCTGTGCTTTTGTCCCTATGCGACCTACGCTTTGGGTGAGCTAGGTGTGCCATCGGGCGTTGCCAGCGTGCTTTCCGTCACGCTGTGCTCGCAACTGGCGACACTTCCCATTACCATTCCTGCCTTCGGTACATTCTCGCTCATTGCTCCGTTGGCAAATGCGGTCATCGGTCCGGTGGTGAGCGTTCTGCTCGCCGTGTCGATCGTGCTGGCTCCCTTTTCGCTCGTGGGACCGTTGCGGACTTGGGCGCTCGTTGTGCCCATGATTGCCGCCCGTTGCGCGCTGTTCTTCGAGCAGATGTTTGCCGCCGTGCCGGGTGCATACGTGAGCGTGCCGCCCGATAGCATGTGGATTTACCTAGTGCCGTGTTTTCTGGCGGTTCTGCTGGTCTGGTGGCCGCGTCCCCGTGCACGTCCTATGGCGGTGGGGCTTGCATGCCTGATGCTCTTGGCTGCGATTCCGTACGTCTATTGGGATCGATTCGCTCCGCCTTCGGTGACGGTGCTCGATGTGGGCCAGGCCGATGCGATTCTTATCCGCCAAGGCGGCGCAGTAGCTCTCGTCGACTGCGGGCTCGACGAGCGTGTGGTTGCGGCGTTGGTTCGCAATAACGTGCACCATATCGATGCCGTTTTTGTGACGCATTGGGATGAGGACCACTGGGGTGGTTTGCCTGCCGTGCTCGAACAGTTTTCGGTCGGAACGATTGCCGTGGCGGCGGATGCGCTGGAGGATGCTCCTGCCGAGGTATTGAACCGACCTGGCGTGGAGTATCGGCAGGTGCGCCGTGGGGATACGGTCGACATCGGCTCATTTTGCGCCCGCGTGATGTGGCCATTCGAGTTCGTGGATGGCGAGGGAAATGAGGACTCGCTTGTCCTGCTGCTCTCTTATGTTCAGGAAGGCAAGGGCCTGCGAATACTTCTCACCGGTGATGCCGAGCTCGACCAAGAGCGGGAATTCGTGCAGGAGGTGGGGGATATCGATGTCCTTAAACTTGGGCATCACGGCTCCAAGGTTTCAGTCGATGGCGAGTTGCTGGACGTCCTGAAGCCCGAGCTTTCCCTCGCAAGCGCCGGTGAGGGGAATCGATACGGCCATCCGTCCGATGCCTGCATCGATGCCGTTAAGGAAGCGGGTGGTGTGTTCGCGTGTACTATCGAACACGGCGACATTACCGTCACACCGACTGCGAATGGCTTTGCGATGCGATGCCAGCGACCGTGACGACGTCGTTGGCGTGTGGTGGGCCCCTGGGCTAGAATGGCACGGAACGAATACGAAGGCCTGCGGGAGGGGAGCGCAATGTCCGAAACCGGTTTGCTGCCGGCATATCTGATTGTCGGTACCGACGGAGTTAAGCGCGACCACGCCGTCTCGCGTATGAAAGCGCGTCTGGAAAAATCGGGTATGGTCGAGTTCAACCTCGACGAGCGAGACATGACCAAGGACCCCGATATCGAGTCCATTATCGGATCGCTTAACACCTTTCCGATGGGCAGCGAGTTTCGTCTGGTAATCCTCGATGGCTGCTCAAAGCTCGCCAAGGCGGTCTCGGAGCCGCTCGTTGGGTATCTGGCGAGTCCCAGCCCAACAACGGTCTGCCTCATCATCGCCGACTCACTTGCCAAGAATACGCGCCTGTATAAGGCAATCGCCAAGATCGACAAGAAGGCTATCGTCGATTGCTCGGGTACCAAGCGCTGGGAACTGCCGCGCCGTGTTCAGCAGATGGCGACGCAGCGCGGTAAGTCGATTTCGACGGCGGCCGCCGAGGAGCTCGTCTCGCGTTCGGGCGAAAACACGCGCATGCTCGATAACGACTTGGCTAAGCTTGCCCAGATGGTCGAGTCGCCCCAGATTGAACTTGCCGATGTTGAGCGCTGGATTGTACGTACGGCCGAGATCCAACCCTGGGACTTCCTCAACGCCGTCTCGGCTCGCGATATGCGGCGTTCGCTCGAGCTCTTTAAGCTCCTGCCCTCCAAGAGCTACGTGTGGACTTACACATTGCTGTGCGGTCGCATTCGCGAGCTTATCGTCGCCAAGGCGCTCGACGCGCGTGGGCAGGGTCGCGAGCTGGCCGCAACGCTCAAGCTCCCGTCCTGGCAGGTCAAGAATCACCTTACCTGGGCGCGTCGTTTTTCGATGACCGAGCTCGTCGCAGCGCTCGAGGGTGCGGTCGATGTGGAGCTCGCGCTCAAGGGTTCGGCCGATTCTCAGACGGCGCTTTTGCTCTGGATTACGAACATCTTGAGAAAATCGTGATGATACCTGCCTATTTGACAAATTCGTTCTATCCCTTTGAGAGGGAGCGTGCTATAGTAGGCGCTTGCATGACCTCACCGTGTCTCAGAGGTGTCATACATTTTTTGCAAGGAACTCGAAAGGAACTCCAGAAGTGGCAAACATCAAGTCTCAGAAGAAGCGTATCCGCACCAATGAGGCAGCTCGCATGCGTAACAAGGCTGTCAAGTCCGAGCTCAAGACGCTGACCAAGCACGTCCAGTCCGCCGTCGCCGAGGGCGACGCCGAGAAGGCCCAGGCTGCCCTCAAGACCGTCACCAAGCGTCTCGACATGGCTGCCGCCAAGCATGTTATCCACAAGAACCAGGCTTCCAACCGCAAGTCCGGTCTTGCCAAGCTCGTGAACAGCATCAACGCCTAAGTTGTAAATTTCACACCACACAGATTACGCGCATAAATGGAGCCTGTTTTATGGAACAGGCTCCATTTTTTGTACCGCTCGGGTAAGATAGTCCGCATGAATACTTCAATTGACATTTCCCACATCCGCAACTTCTCGATCGTTGCGCATATCGACCATGGCAAGTCCACGATCAGCGACCGCATCCTCGAGCTCACCCATACCGTCGACGAACGCGACATGGAGTCGCAGCTGCTCGACACCATGGATATCGAGCGCGAGCGCGGCATTACGATCAAGTCCAATGCCGTCCGCGTTTCCTATGACGCCGACGATGGTGAGACGTATCAGTTCAATCTGATCGATACGCCGGGCCACGTGGACTTTACCTATGAGGTCTCGCGCTCGCTGGCAGCCTGTGAGGGCGCGGTACTCGTTGTCGACGCCACGCAGGGCGTCGAGGCGCAGACCGTTTCCAACGCGACGCTCGCCATGAACGCCAATCTGGACATTGTGCCGGCCATCAACAAGATCGACCTGCCCTCGGCCCATCCCGATGAGGTTAAGACCGAGATCGAGGATGACCTGGCGATCCCTGCCGATGATGCTGTGTGCGTCTCGGGCAAGACCGGCGAGGGCATTCACGATCTGCTGGAGTCCATTGTCTTTTTGATTTCGCCGCCTAAGGGCGATGCAAACGCTCCGCTCAAAGCGCTCATTTTGGATTCGTACTTTGACGAGTATCGCGGTGTGGTGGCTACGGTGCGCGTCTTCGATGGTTCCATCAAAAAGGGCGATACCCTGCTTATGATGCAAGCCAAGGGCGACTTTTTGGTCGACGGCGTGGGCGTCAAGCGTCCTGCCGAGACCCCGGTCGACGCGCTGACGGTCGGCGAGGTCGGATATGTGGTCACGGGCTTGAAGGATCCCGAGGCCGTTCGCGTGGGCGATACCCTTACGTGGGCGTCGAACCCCTGCCTCGAGCCGCTTCCCGGTTATCGCGAGGCCAAGCCCATGGTCTATACGGGCCTGTTCCCGATCGACAACAAGGACTACGAGAACCTGCGTGACGCGCTCGATAAACTGCACGTCAACGACCCGTCGTTGGTGTGGGAGCCCGAGACCTCGGTGGCGCTCGGCTTTGGCTTCCGCGTGGGCTTCCTGGGCCTGCTGCACATGGAAGTCGTCAAGGAACGCCTGGAGCGCGAGTTCAACCTGGACCTCATTGCCACGAGTCCCTCGGTTGACTATCACGTCTACAAGACCGACGGCGAAATGATCGATGTCCGCAGTCCGCAGGACCTTCCCGAGGCCACACGCATCGATCGTATCGAGGAACCCTACCTCAAGGCAAAGATCATCTGCCCGCCTGAGTACACGGGTGCCGTCATGCAGCTCGCCATCGAGCACCGCGGCGTCACAACCGACATGATCCACCTGACGAGCAAATCGGTCGAGATGCGCTTCGATATGCCGCTCGCCGAGCTCATCTTGGACTTCTTCGATCAGCTCAAGAGCCGCACCAAGGGCTATGCCTCGCTCGACTACGAGTTCAACGAGTACCGTCCCTCCGAGCTCGTGAAGCTCGATATTTTGCTTTCGGGCGACGAGGTGGACGCGCTTTCGTTTATCGTCCATAAGGACAAGGCATATGTCCTGGCCCGTGGCCTGTGCGACAAGCTCAAGGAGATCATCCCGCGTCAGCTGTTCGAGGTGCCCATCCAGGGTGCTATCGGCAACAAGATCATCGCCCGTTCCACCGTCAAGGCGCGTCGCAAGGACGTTCTTGCTAAGTGTTACGGCGGCGATATCTCGCGTAAGCGCAAACTGCTTGAGAAGCAGAAAGAGGGCAAGAAGCGTATGAAGGCCATCGGATCGGTCGAGGTCCCGCAGGAGGCGTTTATGGCGATCCTCAAGGTGGACGAGTAGGTCCATGGCGCTTTCTGAATACAGCAAGCGGCTGCTGGGTGCCTATGCCGAGCAGCCGTTCCTTATGGCTCCCATGGCGGGCGTGACCGACCCCGCCTATCGCATCATGTGTCGCCGCCGCGGTGCCAACCTTGCCTACAGCGAGATGGTGAGCGTGGCGGGTCTTGCCTATGCCAGCAACAAGACCTGGCGCCTGGTGCTACCGGCCGACGAGGAGCAGCAGATTTGCGTGCAGCTCTTTGGCTCCAAGCCCGAGCAGTTTGCGAGCGCCGTCGTCGCCGTCGAGGAGCGCGTTGGCGATCGCCTGTCGCTCATCGATATCAATATGGCATGCCCCGCCCGCAAGGTTGTCACCAAGGGCGAGGGTTCGGCGCTCATGCGCACGCCCGACCTGGCCGAGAAGATCGTCGAGGCCACGGTTGGCGCGGCGCACGTGCCCGTGACCGTCAAGATTCGCAAGGGCTTTTATGCCGAGGACCGCAATGCCGCGACATTTGCCCAGATGCTTGAGAGTGCAGGGGCTGCCGCAGTCGCCGTGCATGGTCGTTGCGCCACGCAGCTCTACACGGGTCAGGCCGATTGGTCGGTCGTCGATGAGGTTGCCGACGCTGTCGAGATTCCCGTGATTGGTTCGGGCGATGTGTTCTCGGCCGAGGACGCTGCTGAGCATCTGCACGGCTCGGGTGCCAGCGCGGTGTTTATCGCGCGCGGCATCTACGGCAATCCGTGGGTGTTCGGCGATGCCCGAGCCCTTGCACTCGATGGCACGCCGGTTCCTTCTCGCTCCTCGGTCGAGCGCTTGGACGCTCTGCGTGAGCACCTAACGCTGACGCATGAGCTCTTGCCTCTCATGTCGCGCGCCCGCACGTACGCAAGCTGGTACTTAAAAGGCATGCCCCATGCCGCCGCCTGGCGCGCTCAGGTGGTGCGTTGCTCTACGTACGAGGAGTTCATGTCGCTGGTCGATGATATCGAGCGCGATGTGGTGGCCTGCGAGGCCGCGCTTGCCGCCGGTGAGTCGGTGCCCGCTCATCCGCTGGAGGCTTAAGGGTGGCCGTTACCGCGCTGTACGTGCACGTGCCGTTTTGCGCTCAAAAATGCCGCTATTGCGACTTTGACTCGCGCAGCTTTGCTCTGTGTGATTTGGATGCTGCGCTCGATTCCTATTTTGAGCAGCTGTATGCGCGCCTCGATTCCTTTGGCGACGCCGGGGCGCTTGCGCAGGTCCGCACGGTCTATATTGGCGGCGGCACGCCCTCACTGGCTGGGGAGCGCCTGGTGAAACTTGCCCGTCGTATCTCCATGTGGTGCAAGCCCGTTGAATTTACTTGCGAAGCCAATCCTGAGTCGCTGACCGTCGAGCTCGCCACCGTGCTTGCCGAGGCGGGTGTCACGCGCATCTCTCTGGGCGTGCAAACCCTCGACAATACCGAGCTGGCTGCTATTGGCCGCATTCACGATGCTAATCGGGCACTTGCGGCTATCGCGACGGTGAAGGAAGTTGGCCTCGATGTGTCGTGCGACCTGATGTGCGGCCTTCCCGGGCAGACGGCCGCAAGCTGGCGGAGCACGCTCGATGGCGTGCTGGCGGCGGCGCCGCATCATGTGTCGATCTACCCGCTCACGCTTGAGGAGGGGACGCCCCTTTATCGCATGGCGTGCCGTGACGAGTCGCTCGAGCCCGATGAGGATTTTCAGGCTTCGTGCATGGACGCGGGGCGTGAGCGCCTGGGTGCGGCCGGCTATCATCCGTATGAGGTGGCGAGCTACGCGCTCGACGGCCATGAGTGCGCCCATAACATTGCCTACTGGACCGGACAGGGCTACCTGGGCCTGGGTCGTTCTGCCGCGGGCATGCTCGACGACGAGGATTTCGACCGTCTTGCAGGTTTGTTCCCCGGCGTGTCTTCTCGAGGCGATGCGTACCGCGTGCGTCTGGTGCAACGTGACGATGACGCGACGGCGTTCGAGGCCGAATATCTGTCGCAGCGCGAGGCTGTCGCCGAAGACTTGATGCTCGCTTGTCGCATGACGCGCGGTGTTGCGTCCGACCTGTTGGCTCGTGCAGCTTGCGTCATCCCAACGGGCGAGCTGGCAGCTGCCTGCGATCGTGCGCTCGAATTGGGTCTTGCCACTTGGGTGCCCGAGACGCTCGGGATTCATGAGGGACCCTTCACCTCGGCAGATGTCATCGCGGGCCATGTTCGAGCTCGTCTGGCGCCGACCCATCTGGGCTGGCTCGATGGAAATGTTCTGTTCGAGCTGTTTTGGGATCTAGCTTAGGCCGCTCGGGTAGAATTACCGGAATATATACGCTGCTGTGAGCAGGAGGTTGCCGCGCATGGCGACGATGAACGAAAAAGATTACTACGAGATTCTGGGTGTCTCCAAGGACGCCACCTCGCGTGATATTCAAAAGGCCTTCCAGCAAAAGGCCCGTAAGCTCCATCCGGACGTCAATAAAGAGCCGGATGCCGAGGAAAAGTTTAAAGAGGTTTCCGAGGCCTACGCCGTGCTTTCGGATGAGCAAAAACGTGCGCGCTACGACGCCATGCGTTCTGGCAATCCCTTTGCCGGTGCTCCTACGGCTTCGCCCTATGGTGGCGGCTACGCCGGCAGCACGGGCTATGGCAATCCCTTTGAGGGCGGCTTTCCCTTTGGTGGCGCCTGGGGCCAGCAGCGTCGCGGCCAGGCTGCCTACAATCCCGAGAACGGCGCCAACGTGGTCGTCGATATCAAACTCGACGCCAAGGAGGCCAAGGGCGGTGCCCGCAAGACCGTCCGCTACACGCGCTTCGATACCTGTAGCAACTGCGGCGGCTCGGGCTCCGTTTCGTCTGAGCATGCCCATACCTGCCCGAGCTGCGGTGGCCGCGGCCACATCGACGTCGACCTGTCCTTCCTGTTTGGTGCGGGCACGTTCCAGTCGGTCTGCCCCGAGTGCGGCGGTTCCGGTAAGGTCGTGGCCGACCCCTGCCCCGATTGCGGTGGCAGCGGGCGAACCCGTGTGACCTCCGAGCAGACGATTGAGTTTCCTGCCGGCACGCACGATGGCGACGAGGTCCGCATTAGCGGCATGGGCCATGCTGGCACTAACGGTGCCGCGGGCGGCGACCTGGTCGGCCGCGCCCATGTTGAGGCCGAGCGCTTGGAAGGCAAAGCTCGTACTGGCTTTTACCTGATGGGCATTGTGGCGCCGTTTTTGGTGCTGTCGGCCATCTCGGGCGTGTTCTCGGCCTTTGCCGTGATGTGCTTTATTCCGTTTACCATGGGCCTGTTCATGGTGCTTTCGGACGGTGTGCTTCATCGCAGCCTGCTGTGGTGGAAGCGCGGTGCGATGCAGTTTGCCAACGGTTTTGCCAACGGCTTCATGTTCGCGCTCGTGTCGGTTTGGTTCGCGAGCTGCTCGCAACGGGCCATGCTTTCGCCGTATCAAATGCAATAACATCAAACCCTTTGTTTGCGGTCGGCCCAGCTTGGGTATAGGACGCACTGTGACAATAATGAAAGTCGGAAGGATTCGGTCGTGTCGGAAAATAGGGATTACTACGAGGTGCTTGGCGTCGACAGGGATGCCGACGCGCGGACGATTAAGCGTGCGTTTTTAAAGAAGGCCCGTACCGTACATCCGGATGTTTCGGACGATCCCGAGGCCGAGGCCAAGTTCAAGGAGCTCAACGAGGCCTATTCCGTTCTTTCCGATGAGCAGAAGCGTGCTAACTACGACCGTTACGGCACTGCCGACGGTCCTGGTGGTTCGGGCTATGTCGACATCAACGATATCTTTGGTGGCATGGGCATGGACGACCTGTTCTCGTCGTTCTTTGGCGGTGGCGCCGGTGGTGGCGCCCGCAGCCGTCGTGAGCGTCGTCGCGGACGTGACATGGCCATCTCCCTTTCGGTGACGCTCGAGGAGGCGGCGCTCGGTTGCAAAAAGACGATCAGCTATGATCGCCTTGCTCCTTGCGAGGACTGCAACGGTACCGGTAGGGCCGAGGGTGCACAGGAAAAGCAGTGCAGTCGCTGCCACGGTACGGGCTACGTCACGACGGTTCAGCGATCGTTTTTGGGCCAGGTTCAGTCTTCCTCGCCTTGCCCCGACTGCCATGGCGAGGGCACGGTTATCGACCATCCCTGCGAGACCTGCGACGGTCAGGGCCGCACGCCTTCGCACGAAAAGATCGACATCGATATTCCCGCCGGCGTTTCGACCGGTCGCCAGCTGCGTGTGAGCGGCTTTGGCGAGGCCGGCCTTCGCGGCGAGCCTTCGGGCGACTTGATTGTCAACGTGCGCGTTGCCGACCATGAGCGCTTTAAGCGCAACAGTGACGACCTGTACCTGGTGAGCGATATCTCGATTGCGCAGGCTGCGCTCGGCTGCGAGATCGAGGTCGAGGGCATTATGCCCGACGAGGTCGTTAAGGTGACGGTTCCCGCCGGCGCCCAGTACGGCGACACCGTGAGCGTCAATAATTACGGCATGCCGCGCATTGGCGGTGGCGGTTCGCGTGGCCGCCTGATCGTGCAACTGCGCGTGGTCGTTCCCACCAATCTTTCCAATAAGCAACGCGAGCTGCTCCGTGCTTTTGCCGACGAGATGGGCGATGACGTCGCTTCCGGTAAGAAGTCGGTGACCGACCGTATTAAGAGTGCCCTCGACGATATCCTCGATTAAGGAGCCCGCGTGCTCGCACCCCATATTTCCGTCGTCAACCTCGGCTGCCGTGTCAACCGGGTTGAGTCTGACCGTATCACTGCCGATCTTATGCGCCTGGGCTTTGCTATTGTGGAGCCCCAGGATGCCGATTTGATCGTCATTAACACCTGTGCCGTTACGGGCGAGGCCGAGGCCAAGACCCGTAAGGCCGTCCGTCATGCGCTGGCCCATCCAAATGAGCCCTATGTGCTCGTGACCGGTTGCGTGGTCAATTTGCATCCCGAGGAGCTGTTGGAGCTTTCGGATCGCGTGATCGCCGAGCCGTCCAAGATCGATGTCGCCGAACGTGTCTGCGAGGTGCTGGGCGTTGAGTCCGATAGCGTTCCCGCCTGCAGCGATGGCGAGGTGGTCGATGCGCTCGGTCGCTCTCGCCTGGGCGTGAAGATCCAGGACGGCTGCAACCATCGCTGCACCTATTGCATTGTGTGGAAGGCGCGCGGCCCCGAGCGCTCCGTGCCTGTCGAGTCCGTGCTTGAGCAAGTTCGCGAGGCCCAGGAGGCCGGCGTGCCCGAGGTGGTGCTGACCGGTGTGAACCTGGGTGCCTACGATGGCAAGAGCGCGACCGACGAGCATGTCGAAATCGATGAGCTGCTCGAGGCCATCATGGAGCGCACGACTATTGCGCATGTGCGCATTTCCTCGGTCGAGCCCATGGATATCTCTGAGCGCCTGCTTAAGGTTATGGCGCGCTATCCGCAGCGTATCGCCCCGTTTTTGCACCTGCCCGTGCAGTCCGGCTGTACGGCGACGCTGCATCGCATGGGTCGTCCCTATAGTGCGGAGGCCTTTGAGGACACGGTGCGTATGATTCGCGCCAACTTGCCCCAGGCGTCTCTTTCGTGCGATGTCATCGTCGGTTTTCCTGGTGAGACGGACGAGGAGTTCGAGGAGTCGCTGGCGCTGTGCCGCCGTGTGGGTTTCTCGCGTATGCACGTGTTCCGCTATAGCAAGCGTCCCGGTACCCTTGCTGCCGACATGCCCGACCAGGTGCCGCCCGAGGTTATGGCCGAGCGCAGCCGTCGTATGCGAGACACGGCGCGGGAGCTCGCTATTGCCGATGCTCGTCGTCGCGTGGGCACTGTCGAGCGTGCCGTGCTCGAGTATGGTGACAGCCTGACGCTCGGTTCGTTCCATCATGCCCGTCTTGACGATACCTGTGGACTTACAGCCCCGTGCCTGCTCGATGTTGCTATCATCGGAGTCGATGATTCCGGCTTGGTCCATGCGCGCAGGGAGGTCCATGGAAGCCTCGAAGATTAGACTTACCGTTCCCGAGGGAATTGATCCCTCGTGCGTTTTGGGCGCCGGCGACGGCGTCCTTCGTGCACTCGAGAGCTTGGTTCGCGCCCATGTGGTCGCCCGTGGCGATAGCATCGCCGTGAGCGGTGACCCGGACGAGGTCGAACTCGTGGCTCGCTTTTTCGAACATGCTTTTCGCGAGGCGGCGGCCGGTCGTACCCTGTCTGCCGACGATGTCTCTCGCTGCCTGGCCGTCTTGCGCGATGGTGAGCACGAGGCTACGTCGCTTCGCGATGACGTGCTGCTTTCGTATCGCGGTCGCGTCATTCGCCCCAAGACGCTCGGGCAAAAGCGCTATGTGGATGCCATTCGCTCGCATACCATCACCTTTGGCTTGGGTCCTGCCGGTACCGGTAAGACCTATCTGGCCATGGCGCTCGCCGTTGCCGCGCTCAAGCGCCATGAGGTGGGCCGTTTGATCTTGACGCGTCCTGTTGTCGAGGCGGGGGAGAACCTGGGCTTTTTGCCTGGCACCCTCGAGGAAAAGATCGATCCGTACATGCGTCCGCTCTACGACGCCCTTTTTGACATGATGGATCGCGAGCGCACCGATGAGCTTATGGAGCGCGGCGTGATCGAGATCGCCCCGCTTGCCTATATGCGCGGTCGTACGCTGAGCGATGCTTTCGTGGTGCTCGACGAGGCGCAAAATACTACGCCCGAGCAGATGAAGATGTTCCTGACACGCCTTGGATTCAACTCCAAGTTCGTGATTACCGGCGACCTCAGCCAGCGCGACCTGGTGGGTCGTCGTGGTGGCTTGGCGGATGTTGAGAAGATTTTGGGCCGTGTCGACGATGTGGCGTTTGCACACCTGGAGCGCGCCGACGTGGTGCGCCATGCCCTAGTGGGTCGTATCGTTGAGGCATATGATGCTTATGATGACGTGCGCGAGCAGCGCTCGCGCGACCGAAAGGAGTCCCGTTGAGTGTATTGATCAGCAACGATGCCGAGCTCGATACGCTGCTCGACGCGCAGGAGGTGGAGCACATCTGCGAGGTTGTGCTTGCCGCCGAGGGCGTTGAACGTGAAGTCGAGATTTCCCTTTCGTATGTCGACGAGGACGAGATGCACGAGCTCAACCACGAGTGGCGTGGCATCGACCGCACCACCGATGTGCTCTCGTTTGAATGCGACTCGGCCTTTGACGAGGATATTCCCGCCGACGAGACGCTCGAGCTCGGCGATATCATCTTGGCCCCGCAGGTCATTGCCCGTCAGGCCCCCGGCTTTGGCAATAGCCCTGCCGACGAGTGCCGCCTGATGCTCGTACACGGCATGCTACACCTGCTGGGGTATGACCATATCGAGGACGACGAGGCCGAGGTCATGGAGGCCCGCGAGGACGCTATCCTGCGCGATCTGGCGCTCGAGCGCGGCGAGGACCCCAAACTCGTTCACGTCGGCCCCATCACCAATCATGCCCACGACTAGGAGCCGCTTATGATTCCCGGATCGAACAAGGACCATCCGTCCTTTTTAAAGTCGTTCTCCTACGCCATGGAGGGCTTCGTCACCGCCGTCAAGACCGAGCGCAACATTAAGGTTATGCTCGTAGCGGGCGTGTGCACCATCATTGCCGGCTGCATCGTGGGGCTCGACATTGCCGAGTGGGCCACGATTATCATCTGCTGCGGCCTGGTGATTCACGGCGAGCTGTGCAATACCGCCATGGAGGCCATTGTCGATCTGGCGACCCAGGAGCTCCATCCGCTGGCAAAACGCGCCAAGGACATCGCCGCCGCCTCGGTATACGTACTTTCAATCACCGCCGCGATTGTGGGCTTGCTGGTATTTGCCCACGCGCTCGGCTTTATTTAGAAAGGGATTCCCATGTCCGACAATATGCAGCCTATCGATGAAATTTTGGACGACGAGTCCCCGGATGCTAAGGCGACCGAGGCCTATGAGGAAGTCGAGGAGTTCGACCCGTTTGAGGGCATGAGCGATGAGGAACTCGACGCCCTGTGCGACGAGGACGACAGCCTCGCGGGCTTTGGCGACGTTGAGCCCGGTTTCCGCAGTGGCTTCGTGGCCTTGGTCGGCCGCCCCAACGCCGGTAAGTCAACGCTGCTCAACGCCTGCTATGGCAAAAAGGTCGCCATCACCTCGCCGGTGGCCCAGACGACCCGCCGTCGCATACGCGCCGTCGTCAACCGCCCCGGCTACCAGCTGGTCTTTGTCGATACCCCGGGTATCCACAAGCCCAAGGACGGTCTAGGGTCCGAGCTCAACAAGAGCGCGCTGTTCGAGCTGAACGATGTCGATGTTGTCGCGTTTTTGATTGATGCCACTAAACCGATCGGCAGGGGAGACGCCTGGGTTGCCGAGCGTGTCAAGAATGCCCGTTCCAAGAAGGTCCTGGTGCTCACCAAGGCCGATGAAGCCGACCCCGCACAGGTCATGGAGCAGCTCAAGGCCGCCCACGAGCTTATGGAATATGACGACGAGATCGTGACGTCGTCGGTCAAGAACTTCAACGTCGATGCCTTCATCGAGACCGTTGCGCACTTTTTGCCCGAGGGTCCGCGTTGGTTCCCCGAGGACATGGGTACCGACGCTTCCGATGAGACGCTCGTTGCCGAGTTTGTGCGCGAGAAGGTCTTGCGCCGCACCCGTGATGAGATCCCGCACTCCGTGGGCGTGATTTGCGATGCGCTTGAGCAGACCAAGAAGGTGCTGCGCGTGCACGCCACCATTTACGTCGAGCGCGAGGGCCAAAAGGGCATCATCATCGGCAAGGGCGGCGAGATGATCAAACATATCGGCATCGACGCCCGTCGCGACCTTGAGCGCATCTTTGGCACCCAGGTCTTTTTGGAGCTGGACGTGAAGGTCAAGGCCGGCTGGCGTGACGACGAGGCCCAGATTCGCCGCTTTGGCTATAACGCCGAGGATTAGGGACACGCGGCGCGAATGGCAGGTTCTCGTACATATCGCACGAAAGTGCTCGTGCTCGATAAGACGAAGCTCAAAGAGACGGACCTGATCCTGACGATGCTTGACGAGCGGGGTCGGCAGGTTCGTGCTGTGGCAAAGGGCGCCCGCAAACCCGGCGGACGCCTGGCTGCGCGCTGCGAGATGTTCTGTACCGTTGATCTGCTGCTTGCGCATGGACGGTCGCTCGACGTGGTTTCCCAGGCCGAGCTTATGGAGGCGCCGCTCGGCGCTGCTCCCGATTACGAGATGACATGCGCCGCAAGCGCGATCGCCGAGGTCGCGCGCGTGTGCTCGTTCGAGGACGCCGAGGACCCGTTTACCTTTGCCATAACGCAGCGAGCGCTTGCCCTGGTGGGCAGCGGGCTCGACGCGGCGCATATGGATCTACTTGTGGCGGCATATGTCTTTAAGCTGCTGTCGCACGTTGGCTATCGACCCGATTTTTCGGCCTGCGTGCTGTGCGGAGACCCCATGCTGTCGTATTTTTCGCCCCAGGCGGGCGGTCTCATGTGCGGGTCGTGCGCGTCGAGCGTTCCGGGTGCCGAGCTGGTGTCGACCGGTGAGGTCGCGTGGCTGCGCGCCCTCATGTCGATGACCTTCGATGCGCTTATGGTCGAGAAAATCGACCCGCATACGGCGGCGTTCTTGCTCGGGCTTTCGCATGTTTGGGCCGCCACGCACACCGATCAGCGCCTCCGTGCGATGGAATTCATGTTGGGTCGGTGATGATGCGCAGGCGCGGGCTGCTTGTGGTAACATACCGACCTGTTGGTACCTCGACCTTGGTTGCTCGCTCCACCGGCGGCTTCCCAGTCCGAGGCGAATCGAGTCGCCCGATGGCGACGCAAAACGAAAGGTGAAACAATGACTGTTTCCAAAGAGCGCAAGGCGGAGCTGACTGCCCAGTTCGGTAACACCCCGGTCGACACCGGCAACCCCAAGGTTCAGGTCGCCATCCTGTCCGAGCGCATCAAGGAGCTGACCGAGCACATGAAGTCCCACCAGAAGGACTTCCACACCCGTCGTGGCCTGCTCATGCTCGTCGGCCGTCGTCGTCGTCTTCTCTCCTACATCAAGAAGAACGACATCGTCGAGTACCGTGAGCTCATCAAGGCTCTGGGCATCCGCGACAACATCCAGTAAGATTTGTACATGCTAAGAGCGTCCTGCGCAGCGGGGCGCTTTTTTTGTGTAAGGGCGCGAACAATCACGCTCTGAAGCGTGGCGGGGGCAGGGGGCCCGCGTCACATGAGAAGCCCGCAGGCAAGGGGCCTGTGGGGTAAAGGAGAACAATGACACTCGTATCCAAGACCTTTGAGCTGTACGGCAAGACCTACACCTTCGAGTCGGGCGAGCTTGCCAAGCAGGCCACCGGCGCCTGTCTTGTCAAGCAGGGCGACACCACGATGCTCGACACCGTGGTCGTCTCCAAGGAGCGCAAGAACTACGACTTCTTCCCGCTGACCGTCGACTTCAACGAGAAGATGTACGCCGCAGGCCGCATCCCGGGTGGCTACCTCAAGCGTGAGGGCCGTCCCAGCGAGAAGGCCACGCTCACGGCCCGCATGATCGACCGTCCGATTCGCCCGAGCTTCCCGGACGGCTTCCGTAACGAGGTGCACATCGTCGCCACCTCGCTCGTCGCCGACCAGGTCAACCCCTTCGATGTCATCAACGTCATGGGTGCATCCCTGGCCATGACGCTCGGCGGCGTGCCCTTCGAGGGCCCGCTTGCCTGCGTGCGCATCGGCCGCAACGTGGAGACCGGCGAGTTTATCGTCAACCCCACCTATGAGGAGCGCGAGAACTCCGATCTGGACCTGGAGCTGGGCGGATCCGCCGACTTCATCTCGATGGTCGAGGCCGGCGCCGAGGAGATCTCCGAGGACGACATGCTCGCCGCCATGAAGTTTGGCCAGGAGGCCCTTGCTGCTTTCTGCCAGGCTCAGGACGAGTTCGTCGCCGAGTGGGAGCAGGTCAACGGCCCCATCGTCAAGAAGGAGTACCCGCTCGACCAGCCCGTCGAGGAGGTCCAGGAGCGCATCTTCGCCCACTACGACGAGATGGCAGCCGCCCTGCGCGACGCCGACAAGCTCTCCCGTATCGGCAAGGTCGAGGCTCTGAAGGAGTCCATCCGTGCCGAGTTCACCGAGGAGGAGCAGGCCGCTTGGGAGCGCGAGATCCCCGTGGCGCTCAAGAAGCTCGAGAAGAAGGCTATGCGCACCATGGTCGTCGAGACCGGTGAGCGCGTTGACGGTCGTGCCGCCGATGAGATCCGTCCCATCATGGTGAAGGACAACTACCTGCCGCTCGTTCACGGCTCCGGCCTGTTCCAGCGCGGCCAGACGCAGGTGCTCTCCGTCCTGTCGCTCGGCATGCTCAACGAGGGCCAGCGTCTGGATACCATCGAGCCCACCGAGGGCAAGCGCTACATGCACCACTACAACTTCCCGCCGTTCTGCACCGGCGAGACCGGCCGTATGGGCAGCCCCAAGCGCCGCGAGATCGGCCACGGCAACCTGGCCGAGCGCGCCCTGCTTCCGGTGCTTCCCGACGAGAACGAGTTCCCCTACGCCATCCGCGTCGTCTCCGAGGTCATGGAGTCCAACGGCTCCTCTTCGATGGCGTCGACCTGCGGCTCAACGCTCGCCCTTATGGACGGTGGCGTGCCCATTAAGCGCCCGGTCTCCGGTATCGCCATGGGCCTGATCCAGGAGGAGGGCAAGACCGTGGTCCTGTCCGACATCCAGGGTCTCGAGGACTTCCTGGGCGACATGGACTTTAAGGTCACCGGCACCACCGAGGGCATCACCGCCCTGCAGATGGACAACAAGGCCACTGGCCTCACCTTCGACATTCTGGCCCGCGCCCTGCAGCAGGCCAAGGAGGGTCGTGCGTACATCCTGCAGAAGATGCTCGATGTGATCCCTGAGCCGCGCCACACCACGCGCAGCACCGCTCCGCGCATCGTCTCCATCCAGGTTCCGACCGATAAGATCCGCGACGTCATCGGTTCCGGCGGCAAGGTCATCCGCGGCATCCAGGACGAGACCGGTGCTTCGGTCGACATCCAGGAGGACGGCACCGTCTTTGTCGGCGGCACCGGCGAGTCCGTCGATCAGGCCGTCGAGCGCATCAAGCTCATCATCAAGGTCCCCGAGCCGGGCGAGGAGTACACCGGTCGCGTGGTCTCCATTCAGCCCTTCGGTGCCTTCGTGAATCTGCTGCCCGGTAAGGACGGCCTGCTGCACATCTCCCGCGTCGCCAAGGGTCGTGTGGAGAAGGTCGAGGACGTCCTCAACGTGGGCGACGAGGTCAAGGTCGTCGTCATCGAGGTCGACGATCGTGGCAAGATCTCGCTCGATCGTCTTGACAAGCCCGAGGCCCCGGCTCGCGCCGAGGGTTCCTCCGAGGGCGACGGCGAGCACTTCCAGCGCCGTGAGCGTCCGCGTCGCGAGCGTTCCGAGCGCAGCGACCGTCCGCGCCGTCCCGGCGACAACGGAGGCCGCAAGCCCCGCCGTCACCACGACGCCGAGTAACAGCCGTACATAACCAGCACCGCAAGGGCGACTCCGGACAGGGGTCGCCCTTTTGCTTGCGCCCGGGAGGGCCGCATATGAAGTTTCCTGCTTTACAGTCCTGCGCAAGACGGAAAGCACATTAAGTGCTTTCCTTTGCGTGCGGAACTCGCGATAAACTTCATATGCGGCCCTCCCGGGCGCAAGCAAAAGGACTGGTTAGTGCCGCTCGCTATTTAGTTAGACAGTCTATTCAGTAGTCAGATTTCAGATCTGTAGATAGCCGCAGCAGCATCTTCCCAGATAAAACCGACCATAATAAACCTGTCCCTTTTTGGCAGGTTTCCCGTGGGGCGGGCACTGATGAAGTTTATCGCGAGTTCCGCACGAACAGGAGGCCACTTAATGTGGCCTCCGTCGTGAGCAGGACTGTAGAGCAGGAAACTTCATCAGTGCCCGCCCCACGGGAAACCGGCAGGATAGACCGGTTTGGATGGGGCTTTGATGCATGGGTGGTCTGTTGGTGGGCAAATGGGTATCATACTGTGGTTACTGCATCGACTCTGCGATGCATATTTGTACGTTCCCGGCGGTCGGTTTGCCAGAAGCGCCCCGTCGGTTGTTCCAGACCCGTTTCGAAGAAAGGAAACCACACTTACCTATGGCAGCTAAAAAATCATCTCCTTTGAAGATCATTCCGCTCGGCGGCCTTGACGGCATCGGCAAGAACATGACGGTCTTCGAGTGCGGCGACGACATGGTGCTCGTCGACGCCGGTCTTATGTTCCCGGATGACTCCCAGCCCGGTATCGATCTGGTGCTTCCCGACTACACCTATGTTCTGGAGAACGAGGAGAAGCTCCGCGGTATCATCGTCACCCACGGCCACGAGGACCACACCGGTTCGCTTCCGTACCTGCTGCAGGACCTCAACAACAAGGTGCCCATCTTCTCGAGCAAGCTGACGCTCGGTTTTATCGAGGGCAAGCTCTCCGAGTTCCGAATCCGCGCGCCCAAGTTCCGCGAGGTCAAGGGCGGCAGCCATGTCAACCTCGGCGGCATCTCGCTCGACTTCTTCTCGATGACGCACTCCATCCCCGGCGCTCTGGGCGTGTTCATCCGTACTAATCAGGGCACCGTTATGCACACCGGCGACTTTAAGCTCGACCAGACGCCCATCGATGGCGTCACGCCCGACTATGCCGCTATCAGCCGCTTTGCCAAGCAGGGCATCGACCTGCTGCTTTCCGATTCCACCAATGCCACGGTTCCCGGCTTTACCAAGTCCGAGGCCGAGGTTGGTCCCAACCTGCTGCACGCCATCAAGAACGCTCCGGGTCGCGTGTTCGTCGCATCGTTCTCGAGCCACATCCATCGTTTGCAGCAGATCTGCGATGCCGCCCGCAAGTGCGGCCGTAAGGTCGTTGTGACCGGTCGCTCCATGCTCACGAACACCCGCGTGGCGCGCGAGCTCGGTTATCTCAACATCGATGATGCCGATATCATCGATGCCTTCGATATTGATAACCTGCCTGACGACAAGATCGTCGTCATGTGCACTGGTTCGCAGGGCGAGCCGCTGTCGGCCCTGTCCCGCATGGCCAATGGCGAGCACAAGACGCTCTCCATCCACGAGGGCGATACCGTTATCCTCTCGGCAACTCCCGTTCCTGGCAACGAGAAGGCCGTCCAGCAGGTCGTCAACAGCCTGGCCAAGCTCGGCTGCGACGTGTGGGATAAGAACCGCGCTCTCGTCCACGTCTCGGGTCACGGTAGCCAGGAGGAGCTCAAGCTCCTGATGGCCATGGCCAAGCCCACGTATTTTATGCCGGTTCACGGTGAGGCCGTGCATCTGCGCGCCCATGCCCAGCTGGCGCGCAAGATGGGCATCAAGGACGATCATATCTTTATCCTCGATAACGGCGACACGCTCGAGATGCGCGGTGGTATCGTCAAGCGCGGTACGCCCGTCGAGTCCGGTGTCGTTTACGTCGACGGCCTGCGTATCGGCGATACCGACCCCATCGTCCTGCGCGATCGCCAGAAGCTCGCCAACGACGGTATGGTCACGGCCGTTGCCATCGTCTCCCTCAAACACAAGAAGATCGAGGCCATCGAGTTCTCGGGCCGCGGCGTCTCGTTTGCCATCGACGACCAGTTCTCCGAGGATGCCTCCGCGTCCATTATGAAGACGATCGAGAAGGGTAAGTTTAGCTTTACCAGCAGCGGTTCCGATGCCATTCGCAAGGCCGTGCGCGATTCGCTCTCTAACTTTATCTGGAGCCGTACGCGCACCCGTCCGATGATCATCCCGGTCGTCATGGAGGTTTAGTTTGGCGCGCGGATCTGCACAAAACGCCAAAGGCAATAAGGCCAATAACCAACCGGCATCTGCTAAGGGTGCCGGTTCCCATCTGCGTGCCAATAAGGGCCACGAGTCCGAGTTCGATGAGTTTGAGCCCTTGGTCGAGCCTTCGGCCAATCGCGATATCGCCGGTGTGGTCATCGCCGTTTTGGCGATCGCGTCCTTCATTGCCGTGATCTCTCCGGCAACAGCGCCCGTGACGGCTGCGGTTGCCGGTTTCTACCACCTGGGCTTTGGTCTGGGCGCCTACGTGCTGCCGATCGTCATCTTGCTGTTTGCCGCCACGCTCTTTTTGGGTGAGGACTCGCCGCTCAACGTGCGCTCTGTCGCGGGCGGCGCCGTGGTCTTTATCGCCGTCGTCTCCATTCTTTCGCTGATGGTGCCGGGCACGAGCGATTCGTGCGACCTTATGTTTACGCCGCAGAACCTTTCCGTGTCGGGCGGCTACATTGGCGCCTTTATCGCAAGTGCCTTGCAAAACGCCCTGGGTAAACCTATCGCCATGGTTGTCTTGCTGGGGCTTGTCGTCGTTGGTTTGGTCATTATCGGCTTTTCGGTGGGTGGCGTTTTGCGCTCCGCACGCGATCGCGCTGCCGATTTTGCCGAGCGTCGACGTGCCGATGTCAATGCGAGCCCGTGGGGCGATGAAGAGGCCCTGTCGGTTCCCGGCGTCGCCCGTCCGCACCTGAGCATTCTGCGCCAGAAGGGGACTGACGCCGCGGTGACCACGGTCATGGGTGGCGATGTCGACCCGGTTTTGGATGATGACGAGGACGATGACCCGTTTGTCGACGTATCCGAGTCGGTTGAAGCCGAGCGAGCCAAGACCACGCTGTTGCCGCGCCGCCATGCCAAGAAGGGCAAGTCTGCGCCTAAGCTCAATACGAGTGAGCCCGACCCGTCTTGGTCCGATAGCGAGATTGAGCTCACCGAGGGCGATGACGAGGACGACGAGGGTCCGATTGAGACCGCAAAGACAACTTTGCTGCCGCGTCGCCATGCAAAGCGCGGCCAGGTAACCGGCCAGCTTTCGATGGAAGACGACTCCGATAAGATCGACGAGTCCGAGCCGCCGTTTGTCGTGAATCCCGTCTCGGCCGCACCTCAGATTCCCGACTTCCTGAAGCATCCCAAGGTTGCCGGTGCGCCTGCCACGAGTGCTATCGAATCGGCTGCGGCTCGTGATGGGGGAGTGGACGACGGCGCCGCAGATAACGAGGGCGAAGAAGAGGACGGCCTCAAGCTTCCGCCGCTCGAAATCCTGCATGCCAACCCGCAGTCGGCTTCCGCCGCGTCTTCGGACAAGGAGCTGGAGCAGACCGCTGAGTCACTGCAATCCACCTTGCTTGAGTTTGGCCGCAGTGCCCGCGTGGTCGGCTGGATCGCCGGCCCCACGGTGACGACCTTTAAACTGCAGCCCGGTGAGGGCGAGCGTGTGAGCAAAATCTCGAGCCTCGAGGACGATATCGCGCTTTCGCTCGCTGCCCAGTCGGTGCGTATCTTTGCCCCGATCCCCGGCACCTCGCTCGTGGGCATCGAGATTCCCAACCGCAAGCGCCAGAACGTCAATCTGGGCGACGTGCTGCCCTATGTGAAGGGCGGTCCGCTCGAGCTCGCCATCGGCCGCGACGCCGAGGGCACGCCGGTTGTCGCCGACCTCGCCAAGATGCCTCACCTGTTGATTGCCGGTACGACCGGTTCTGGTAAGTCGGTGATGATCAATTCCATCATCACGACATTGCTCATGCGCGCCCTTCCCGAGGACGTTCGCCTGATCATGGTCGACCCCAAGCGCGTCGAGCTTGCGGGCTATAACGGTCTGCCGCATCTCTATGTGCCCGTGGTGACCGAGCCCAAGCAGGCCGCGAGCGCTCTGCAATGGGCTGTGTCCGAGATGGAGCGTCGCCTGAAGGTCTTCGAGCGTCTCAACGTGCGTAAGATCTCGACCTACAACGAAAAGCAGGCTGCTGGCGAGTTTGAGCATTACGACAATCCGCCGCAAAAGATGCCCTACCTTGTCATTATCATTGACGAGCTCTCTGACCTGATGATGGTCGCCGGTAAGGATGTCGAGGCCTCGATCGTGCGTATTGCACAGCTGGGCCGTGCCGCCGGTATTCATCTTATCGTTGCCACGCAGCGCCCCAGCTCCAACGTGGTGACGGGCCTCATCAAGGCCAACATCACCAACCGCATCGCCTTTAACGTCGCCACGGGCATCGACTCGCGCGTCATCATCGATCAGATGGGCGCCGAGAAGCTCACCGGTTTGGGCGACATGTTGTTCTCCAAGGTCGACTGGGGCAAGCCCCGCCGTATCCAGGGCTGCTTTGTCTCGGACGACGAAATCAACGAGATTGTCGAGTTCGTCAAGTCGCAGAGCGAGCCCGACTACCACGAGGAGATTCTGTCCGCCGTGGCGCCCGCTTCCATGTCCATGGCTGGTGGCGGCGGCATTGTCCGCACCGGAGTCGCCGAGCCGCAAGACGATGATCCGCTCATTTGGGAAGCCGCCCATATTGTGGTGGAATCGCAGCTTGGCTCCACATCTGGCCTGCAACGTCGTCTGAAGGTTGGCTATGCGCGTGCCGGGCGTATTATGGACATGCTGGAAGAAAAGGGTGTCGTCGGCCCGCCCGACGGTTCTAAGCCGCGCGAGGTCCTGTTGGACGAGGAGGGGCTTGCCGCGCTGGAATCTGTCGACGCCGAGATGGCACGTGAAGATCGTGAGTTTGGAGGATTCTGATGGCTGCACGCTTTGGTGACATGCTGCTCGAGCAGCGTCGCCGAATGGGCCTTTCCATTCAGCAGGTCGCCAACACCATCAAAATCAGGCCGCAGATCATCGAGTTTTTCGAGACCGGTAACTTTGCTTCGATGCCGCCGCGCGGCTATGCGCAGGGCATGATTTCGAGCTATGCTCGTTTTTTGGGACTCAATCCGCGCGAGGTCGTCAATGCCTACTTTGACGAACTGATGGCATACGAACGCGAGACGTCGCAGCAGGGCGGTCGTTTCCAGGACGCCGCCGGCTACGTCAATTCGCGTTCCTCTGTCGATAACGGGCGCTTTCTGATGGTTCAGGGCGGTCGTTCGACTCGCTATGGACAGCGTCCTCAGCAGGCCGGTTATATTACCGAGACGGGTTCGGGCGAGGAGATTCGCTCGCAGCGTGACCGGTTCCGCAGTACGCCGATGCCCGAGGACCGTGCACTTCCCGCTGCCCGCGGCGTGGCGCGTGACCCTCGTGCCGGCTACGGCGACGGCGGCTATTCCGATCGCGGTCACCGTGGTATCTCCACCGGACGCTCTCGCAGTGGCTATGCGGACGCCGATACCACGCAGGTGACGCCGCGTCTTCGCTCTCAACCACAGCCGTATGGCCAGCGCTCTTCGGCTCCGCGTGCGGGCCAGCGTGGCTATCAAGGCCGCGGTGAACTTGCGCCCCGCTCGGGTCAGCGCAGCCTTCAGGGCCAGGGTGGCTATTGCGGCCGTTCCGATAGCAATCGTGGCCGTATGCCTCAGGGAGGCGGCCGCAACAGTTCCAGTCGTGGACGCGGCGGTTCCCGTGCTCCTCAAAACAACGGGCTCGATCCGCGTATCGTCTACGCCGGTATCGGTGCCGTGGCGTTGCTGCTGATCGTGCTCATCGTGGTACTTCTGCGCGGCTGCGCATCTTCGACGCCCGAGACCACGCCCGAGACGCCCGCTGTTACCAAGACGACGACCAAGAAGTCTTCTAAGAAGACCGAAACGGTCGACGAGGACGAAGACACCGATGAGCCGACTGACGAGTCGACTGATTCGGACGCCGCCAAGACGACGGCCAAGAAGGAAGAGAACGAGGTCACAAAGGTTAAGGTCTCCGTTGCCAAGGGAAAAACCGCGTGGATTGAGGTCAAGGTCGACGGAAAGTCGGTTTATGGCGCTCAGGCGACTGGCCCCTTTGAGCAGGAGTACACGCCCGAGTCCTCGATCGAGATCACCACGTCTAAGCCTTCCGATGTCATCGTTACAAAGAACGGCGAAAAGGTCCGTTACGATACCAAGACCTCGGGCGTGGCGCGCGTGACGATCACCGTTCCCAAGAAGGAGACGACTGATTCCGAGAATGGTGAAAGTTCTGATGGTGCCGACACCACCGACGGCACCGATGCCCAGTCCACGGATGGCGCCGATACCGCAACTGACGGCCAGACGCCCACCGATTCTACCGACTATTCGTACGATAGCTACTAAGCCGTTCGTACGCGAAAGGAAACATCATGGCTAAAGATTCCAGCTTCGACGTCGTGTCCGAGGTCAACATGCAAGAGGTCGACAACGCCTTCCAGCAGACCACGCGCGAGATTTCCCAGCGCTATGACCTGAAGGATTCCGGCGCCACGATCGAGCTTTCGAAGGGCGACAAGCTCTTTACGATCAACGCCCCGGCCGACTTTGTCTCCAAGCAGATCATCGATGTCCTGAGCTCCAAGCTCATCAAGCGCGGCATCGACCTCAAGGCTGTCTCGTGGGATGCTCCGCAGGCGGCATCGGGCGGCACCGTGCGCGTGCTCGGCCATATCGTCGAGGGTATCGACCAGGCGACCGCCAAGAAGATCAATAAGGACATCAAGGACCAAAAGCTCAAGGTCAAGGTGACCATCGAGGCCGAGAAGCTGCGTGTTTCCTCTGCTTCGAAGGACGCGTTGCAGACCGTTATCCAGTTCCTGCGCGACCAGGACTACGGCCAGCCGCTGCAGTTCACCAACTACCGCTAATATCATTCGAAAGGACTGCTCTCCAACATGGATACACCGTTGGGCTCCGTGCTCTACATCACCCTCGGGTGCGCTAAGAACGAGGTTGACACCGACCGCATGCGTTCTCTTTTAACCGCCGCGGGCTACGAGGAGGCATTCGACCCACAGGATGCCGATATCGCCATCGTCAATACATGCTCGTTCCTCGCCTCCGCAACGTCCGAGAGCATCGAGACCACGCTCGAGCTCGCCAACGAGGTTCAGGACGGCGTTCGTTCTTGTCCCATCGTCATGTGCGGCTGTGTGCCGTCGCGCTATGGCGACGACCTGCCTGACGAGCTGCCCGAGGTCGCTGCCTTTGTGAAGGCCGACGAGGAGGACGGCATCGTGGCGGTCATCGATGGCGTGCTGGGTGTCGAGCGTGAGATCGCTGCCTATATTCCGCAAGTCAAGCGCACTGTCGAGGGCGCCGTTGCTTACGTCAAGATTTCCGATGGCTGCAACCGTTTCTGCAGCTTCTGCATGATCCCCTATATTCGCGGTCGCTATCATTCGCGCAATGCCGAGAGCATTATCTCCGAGGTACGCGACCTGGTTGACGGCGGTGTGCGCGAGATCGTGCTGATCGGCCAGGACACGGGTATTTGGGGCACCGACTTTGCCGACGAAGACGTCACCGATGGCTCGCCGCGCAATCTGGCGCAGCTGCTGCGCGCCGTCGCCGAGGCCGTGCGTCCGCAGAACGTCTGGGTCCGTGTGCTCTACCTGCAGCCCGAGGGCATGACCGACGAGCTCATTGAGACCATTCGTGATACGCCCGAGGTGCTGCCCTATATCGATATCCCCGTGCAGCACTGCGACGCGCGCATCCTCAAGGCTATGCGCCGTTCTGGTTCGCGCCAGGAGCTCGAGGACCTGTTCCGCGATCTGCGTGAGCGCATCCCCGGCATCGTGATCCGTTCCACGGCCATGGTCGGCTTCCCGACCGAGACCGACGACGAGTTCCGCGACCTTATCGACTTTATGGACACCGTCGGCTTCGACTACACGAGCGTCTTTGCCTACTCGCAGGAGGAGGGCAGCCTGGCCGCCAAGATGGAGGGCCAGGTCGACGAAGAGGTCAAGCTCGAGCGCGCCCAGGAGGCCATGGACCTGGCCGAGTCGCTCGGTTTTGCTGCAACTGCCGCACATGTGGGCGAGCGCGCCCAGGTGATTGTCGACGGTATCGAAGAGACCGAGGACGGCGCCGAGCTGATCGGACATGCCTGGTTCCAGGCGCCTGATTCCGATGGCGCGGTGCATCTGGATGCCAGCGAGGCATCTGTGGGCGATATTCTGACGGTCGAGTTTACCGATAGCTTCTGCTATGAGCTTATCGGCCATGTTGTGGAGTAGGAGAGCGTCGTGGCAAACGAGAGCAATAAGGAACTGACGAGTGTTTGGACGCCCGCCAACATCGTGACGTGCGTTCGCATCGTCTTTATCCCGGTGTTCATGATTGTGTCGGCGCTTTCTCACACGAGTGTTGCCGGTACAGATTGGAGCACCTTCGACGGCCCGCTCGCCGCCGCTGCCTTCATTCTGTACGTCATCCTGTCGTGCACCGATAAGGTTGACGGCTACCTGGCGCGCTCGCGCAACGAGATTACCGACTTCGGTAAATTCTTGGACCCCATCGCCGACAAGCTGCTCGTATTCTCGGCCCTGCTGCTATTCTTGGACTTTGGTGCCGTGTCGGTTTGGTCCGTGTTCATCATCTTGTTCCGCGAGCTGCTGATAAGCGCCCTGCGCATGGTTGCGAGTGCCGCCGGCGTGGTCGTTGCCGCCGATAAGCTTGGCAAGTACAAGACGGCGACCACGATGGTCTCCATCTGCGGTTACCTGTGCGTCTTTGCGATGGCCGGCTTGCACCTTGGCCCGCTGGCGCTGACGCTCGGCATCTACTCGGTGTCGCGCTTCCTGTACGCCGTTGCCGTTGTCCTGACCGTTATCTCGGGCGCCCAGTACTTCTGGAACTGCCGCAAGATCGTCTTTTCGGTCTAGGTTCTGGTGGGTATGACGGACTCTTTTGAGCAGATTTCCGCACATAACGAGGAGCTGGCGCGTCATATTGTCGAGCGCGCGAGCGCTCGGGGCGTGACGGTTTCGACGGCTGAGTCGCTGACAGCAGGTATGATCGCCTCGACGATTGCCGATATCCCGGGCGCCTCGGCGGTGCTGCGTGGCGGTGCGGTGACCTACTGCGATGAGATCAAGCATCGCGTTTTGGGTGTTGATCAGGAGACGCTCGACCGCTATACCGCGGTGTCGCATCAGACCGCGCGCGAGATGGCGGCGCGTTCGCTGGAGCTGTACCAGAGCGATATTGCAGTGAGCGCAACGGGTTATGCCGGCCCCGGCGGCGGCACTGAGGACGATCCGGCTGGCACTTTCTATATTGGCTGGGCGTATCGCGCGGCTGATGGGGAAGTGCCGGTCGTGGACTCTGTGCGCTGCCACTATGAGGGCGACCGTTCGTGTATTCGTGCCCATGCGGTCGCGGAGGCATTGGGACGCATTGCCCTTGTGCTTAACTCTATGGAATAGACGTGTTTTAAGGGGCCTTCGGGCCCCTTAAATGTGGAGATAGGGACCCCTGACGAATTTAGCGTTTGCGCTGGTCATAGGTGTATTTTTGCCTTTCTTGTTCTTATTTGCCCCTTTGTGGTCAAGCATTTGGTCAGTGTTTGGTCGGCGTTTGGTTGGGTTTTGGAAAGACTGCCTGCATATGATTGGCCTGAACGGTTGACCACGAACAGCCGTTCGTTTATTATCGATGCAGGTTGTTAAGAGGAGGGCTATTCATGGCCAAGAATTCAGGTCCCGTACGTACCGTTCATGCTCGCACGACGGGTAAAGAGCGCGATGAGATGATCGCCACCACCAAGGCCGAGATCGAGAAGAAGTTCGGTCAAGGCTCCATCATGAGGTATGGTGACGGCGGCCCCGAGCTTGAGGTTGAGGCCATCCCCACGGGCGCTCTGGCACTCGATGCCGCTCTGGGTATCGGCGGTGTGCCGCGCGGCCGTATCGTCGAGATTTACGGTCCTGAGTCCTCCGGTAAGACGACGCTTTCGCTCGAGATCCTGGCCGAAGCCCAGGCAATGGGTGGCGTGGTGGCATTTATCGATGCCGAGCACGCGCTCGATCCCACGTATGCCGCGCGCATTGGCGTGGATATCGACGAGGTACTGATTTCCCAGCCTGATACGGGTGAGCAGGCGCTCGAGATTGTTGACATGCTCGTGCGTTCCGGCGCCATCGATGCCATCGTCGTCGACTCCGTCGCCGCGCTGACCCCGCGTGCCGAGATCGAGGGAGAGATCGGCGATACCACGGTCGGATTGCAAGCTCGTCTGATGAGTCAGGCGCTCCGCAAGCTCGCCGGCTCGCTGTCCAAGTCCAACACGACATGCATCTTCATTAACCAGCTGCGAGAGAAGATCGGCGTCATGTTCGGCAACCCCGAGACCACGACGGGCGGCCGCGCCCTTAAGTTCTTCTCTTCGGTGCGTATCGACATTCGCCGCATCGACAGCATTAAGCTTAAGGATGAGGTTATCGGTAACCGCGTGCGCGCCAAGGTCGTTAAGAACAAGGTGGCAGCTCCGTTCCGTTCTGCTGAGTTCGACATCATGTACGGTACGGGCATCTCTAAGGAGGGCTCGATTCTGGACATGGCTGTCGAGTGCGGCATTTGCAAGAAGATGGGCTCCTGGTTTGCCTATGGCGAGGACAAGCTCGGCAACGGTCGCGAGGCCGCCAAGGCGTTCCTGCGCGAACACCCCGATTGCGCCGACGAGATTGAGCATAAGGTCCGCCTTGCCTGCGGGCTTGAGTTTGACGACGATGCTCCGTCCGAGGTCGAGCTGACCGATCAGCCTGCGCCTGAGGAGTTTGACGAGCTTTACGCCATCGATGGTTCCGCCATGCTCGATGATGACGACGAGTAGCGGTTACGCTCATGTCGTATACTGTGACCGAGGCCACGGTCGTCTTTCCCGATAAGAAGGCGGCCTCCTCGTTCTCGAGCGGGTATGCGTCCAAAAAGCCTTGCGCACATATCGATTGTGAGCTTGAGGGCGGTTTTGAGCGGTCCATTTGGATTCCCGTGCGGGTCGCGCGCTTGTATGTCAAAAATCGCCCCGATCTTCCCTGTGATTGGGATAACTTTCGTGAAGCGGTGCAGCTCATCGAGCGTAAATGTGCACTTACCATGGTGACCGAGATGCTATCGCGCCGCGACCATGCGACGGGTGAGGTCCGTGACAAGTTGGCACGCTACGGCTTTCGCCAGCCCGCGATCGATTTCGCCGTCGAGCGCGCCACCGAGTATCGCTTTTTAGACGAGAACCACTTTTGCTCGTACTTTATCGAGGAACGCAAGCGGCGCGGTTGGGGACAGCGTAAAATCGAGACCGAGCTCAAGCGCCGTCATGTCGTGCTCGATGACATTCCCGGTTATCCCGAGGATTATTTTGCCGTCGAAGACGATTTGGCGCGTGCGTCAGCCCTGCTCGCCAAGCGGCGTGTTCCAGAGACGCGCGGATTCGAAAAACTGGTTCGGTTTTTGATGGGCAAGGGCTTCTCGTATCACATCGCCGCCGATGCCGTTAAGGCACGTCTCGATGCCGAACGTGAGGAATGTGCGGTTTAGGCGTATGCGTTTTGTGGCCCTGCCGTTCACCGCGTTTTAGCCGCCGTGCTGGGGCCATTTATTTGACAGTTGTTGTGGTTCAACGTACGATAAACACTGTCATTTGCTTTGTGATATGTGCTCATCTGTGATGAGTTTGTTTATATGTTTATCTGTATCCGACCCGCATAAGCTGCGCCCATATTACTCAAATGTCGCGAGCCGTTCGTAAGGACGGTTCGCTTTGTTGTGTAACGAATCCATAAAAAGGAGTGAGCATGCCTATCATCGCAGCGCTCGTTGGCATCGTTTTGGGTGCCATCGCCGCCATTGCCTACATGCGCACCGCCAAGCAGGGTAGTCTTCACGAGGCCGACGAAAAAATCCAGTCGGCACACGCACAGGCTGAGTCCCTGATCGGTGATGCTAAGCGTCAGGCCGAGACCCTCAAAAAAGAGGCTCTGCTCGAGGCTAAAGAGGAGATCATCAAGAACAAGCAGGCCGCTGAGGCCGAGGACAAGCAGCGTAAGAACGAGATTCGTACGCTCGAGAACCGCGTGATGCAGCGCGAGGAATCTCTCGATCGCCGCAACGACGCTCTCGACAAGCGCGAGCATCAGCTGTCCAGCCAGGCCGGTCAGGTCGAGAAGCGCTCCCGTGAGCTCGAGGAGCTCTGCGCAAAGCAGACCTCCGAGCTCGAGCGTATCGCCGACCTTACCCGCGAGGACGCGCACAAGGAGCTCCTTGATAAGGTTCGCGGCGAGGTCACCCACGAGGCCGCCACGATCATTCGCGAGTCCGAGCAGCAGGTTCGCGCCGAGTGCCACAAGACCGCCCAGGAGATTCTGTCTCTGGCGATTCAGCGCTGCGCTGCCGATCACACTGCCGAGGTCACCGTTACCTCCGTGCACATTCCCTCTGATGACCTCAAAGGCCGTATCATCGGTCGCGAGGGTCGCAACATCCGGACCTTCGAGCAGGTTTCCGGCGTCAACCTCGTGATCGACGACACGCCCGAGACCGTCGTTCTTTCGAGCTTCGACCCGGTCCGTCGTGAGACCGCCCGCGTCGCCCTCGAGAACCTTATCGCCGACGGCCGCATTCACCCTGCCCGTATCGAGGAGATGTATCACAAGGCCGCCGACCTGGTTCAGCAGCGCGTGCGCGAGGCTGGCGAGCAGGCTGCCTTCGATACCGGCATCCACGATCTGCACCCCGAGATCGTCAAGACCCTTGGTGCCCTGCGCTACCGTACCTCGTTTGGTCAGAACGTGCTTCAGCATTCCCTCGAGGTCTCTGATCTGTGCGGCGTGATGGCTTCCGAGCTTGGCCTGGACGTTGTGACCGCCAAGCGCGCCGGCCTGCTTCATGACCTGGGCAAGGCAATCGACCACGACGTCGAGGGCCCGCATGCCGTCATCGGCGCCGAGCTTGCCCGCCGTTATGGCGAGAAGCCCGTTATCGTCCACGCTATTGAGGCTCACCATGCCGATGTCGACCCCAACACGGTGCTCGATGTCCTGGTGCAGGCCGCCGATGCTGTCTCTGCCTCTCGCCCCGGTGCCCGTCGCGAGTCTGCCGAGAACTACATCAAGCGTCTTGAGAAGCTTGAGGAGATCGCCAACTCCCATGACGGCGTCGAACGTACCTATGCCATGCAGGCCGGTCGCGAGGTCCACGTCATGGTCCAGCCGGACAAGATCTCCGATGCCCAGTCCACGGTCCTGGCTCACGATATCGCCCATCAGATCGAGGAAGAGATGGAGTATCCCGGTCAGGTGCGCGTCGTCGTGATTCGCGAGAGCCGCGCTGTCGATATCGCTAAATAACATGAGCGACGCGAACGAGCTCATCTCATTTATCGCGTCGATGTCGGGGGAGGGCAACCTTCGCGTCGAGGAGAACCTTGGCGAGGGGTATGTCCGCCTCCGCGTTTCGGAGGCCGAGCGGCGCCAGGCTAAGCACGACATTCAGCATGTCGAGGACATCGTCATCGAAATGCTCCGTAATGCTCGCGATGCCGGCGCCGACAAGGTCTATCTCGCCACGACCAAGGAAGATGGCGTCCGCACGCTTGTCTTTCTGGATAACGGTTCTGGCGTTCCGCAGGATATGCAAGAGCGAATCTTTGATGCCCGCGTTACCTCCAAGCTCGAGAGCATGAAGATGGACCGTTGGGGCGTTCACGGTCGTGGCATGGCATTGTTTTCGATTAAGCAGAACACCGACGAGGCCCGTGTGGTCACGTCCGGCGTCGATCTTGGTTCAGCCTTCAAGGTGAGCGTTGCGGCCGACCACCTCAGTGAGCGTGCCGATCAGTCCAGCTGGCCCCAGGCCGTCAAGGATGAGGACGGACGTTATGTCTGCGCTCGCGGTCCACATAATATTATTCGCGCTGCTTGTGAGTTTGCGCTCGAGGAGTTGCGTGGTTGCGATGTCTATCTCGGTTCTCCGTCTGAGATTGCCGCGACCCTTTATGCTCAAGCGTCAAGTCGGCTCGATACGTCTCGTCTCCTGTTCATTGATGACGAGAGCGAGCTTCCGGTTGTCGATCGTTTAGGCCTTGCTTCTGATGCCGAGGACTTTATCCGTATTTGTTCGGGTTTGGGTCTTGAGATGTCCGAGCGCACGGCCCATCGCATTTTGGCAGGGCAGATTAAGCCCGTTCGCGGTGTGACCGCGCGTCTGCTGCGCGAGCGTGATTCGTCCTCGCATGCGCCGGCTCCTGTCGATCTCGCGAAGGATCGTCGCGGGCTTCGTATTGCCAAGGATGACATGGCACAGTTTTCGCGTGCTGTGGAGCGCGACTTTAATGACCTTGCCGCCCGGTACTATCTCAACCTTTGCGGCGACCCAAAGATTCGCGTTTCGCGTGATCGAATCACTGTGACCTTCGATCTTGCCAAAGAGGAATAGTGCCTTTACCGAGTCCACTCGGTACGATACAGTTATTGCAGTTAAAACGTACTTTCAAACGCAGGAGTTTCTTCATGGATTGCCTGAAGGTATCAAGCAAATCATCGCCCGCGTCCGTTGCCGGCGCCATCGCCGGCATGGTCAAGGATGGTGTGCCCGTCAACATTCAGTGTGTCGGCGCCGGTGCGGTCAACCAGGCCATAAAGGCTGTGGCTATCGCGCGCGGTTTTTTGATTCCAACCGGTTTTGATATTTCCTGCGCGCCCGTGTTCTCCGACATCCTTATTAACGGGGAGTCGCGCACGGCCATCCGTCTTTCTATTTACGTTCACCAGATCAATCGAGCTGCTATGGATAACGTCGTCATGGATGATGTTAAGCCTGTGGCATAGCTTCTGCTTGCCTCGATTCGCCCCCCCCCCTCTCCATCGTTAGGACTTATGCACATGGACCAGCGTTCCGTACGCGATATTCTTGCCGGTAAAACCTACTTTATCCGCACCTTTGGCTGCCAGATGAATCAGCACGACTCTGAGCGCGTGAGCGGTCTGCTCGATTCGTATGGTTGCCTCATGGCGCTCGATCCCGAGCATGCCGATATCGTTGTCTTCATGACGTGCTGCGTGCGCGAGGCCGCCGATACTCGCCTGTACGGTCAGTGCAACTCTTGTAAGAGCCTCCCGCCCTCACCCTCGGGCAAGCGTGTGGTTGCCGTTGGTGGTTGCATCGCGCAGCGCGATGGCGAGGGCCTGCTCATCAACGTCGATAACGTCAATGTCATCTTTGGTACGCATTCCATCGCACATGTGGCCGAGCTCATTGCCGAGGCGTTCCTTGATGGCAAGCGTCATATCCGCACCAATGAGCATGAGGATACGGATGCCATGAGCATGCCGTGGCATCGCGAGACCCAGTATCACGCCTGGGTACCCATTATGACGGGCTGCAATAATTTCTGTACCTATTGCATCGTGCCGTACGTGCGCGGTCGCGAAAAGAGCCGCCCCTTCGAGGAAATTGTCGACGAGGTGACCGGTTTGGTGCGCCAGGGCGTGCGCGAGATTACGCTGCTGGGCCAAAACGTTAACTCATATGGTCGCGATCTGTTTGGCAAGCCGCGTTTTGCCGATCTGCTGCGTGCCGTGGGTGATACGGGTGTGGAGCGCATCTTCTTTACCTCTTCTCATCCTAAGGATCTGCTGCCCGAGACCATCGACGCCATGGCCGAGACGCCCGCCGTCATGCCGCAGCTTCACTTGGCCGTTCAGTCGGGCTCCACGCGTATCCTCAAAGAGATGAATCGCCGTTATACACGCGAGGACTATCTGGGCCTGGTCGATCGCATTCGCAACCGCATGCCCGATATCGCGCTCTCGACCGATATTATCGTTGGCTTCCCGGGCGAGACTGAAGAGGACTTTGAGCAGACGCTCTCACTTGCCGAGACGGTCCGCTATGCTCAGGCCTATACCTTCATCTATTCCAAGCGCGCCGGTACCCCGGCCGCAGAGATTGACGATCCTACGCCGCATGAGGTTATTCTCGAGCGTTTCAACCGTCTGGTTAAGGTTATCGAGACTACGGCACACGAGTATAACCAGGGTGAGCTTCATACTGTGGTGCCGGCGCTCATTGAGGGAACGAGTAAAAAGAACGACGCGGTCCTGCTGGGCAAGAGTCCCAAGAATCAGACCGTGCATGCGCCTATCCCCGAGGGTTACAGCATCGATCAGCTTGTTGGCAAGATCGTTGATGTTGACGTTGACGTTGCCAAGACCTGGTATTTGTCCGGCTCCGTTGTGGGCGAGCCGCGCTAATGGTTTCTCCCAGGGCAGGAATTTCCGCCGTTGCGATCGTCGGTCCGACGGCGGTTGGTAAGAGTGATGTTGCCGACCGTTTGGCAGCTCGTCTTTCGTCCGAAGTGCTGTCGTGCGATGCGATGCAAATCTATCGCGGCATGGACATCGGTACCGCAAAGATGGCGCCCGATGAGTGTACGGTGCCGCTGCGTCTCGTCGACATTGTAGAGCCGGGTGTGGCATATTCTGCTGCGCTTTATCAGGCTGACGCTCGCGCGCATGTTGAACGTCTCCTTGGTTCGGGTTGCCTGCCGGTTTTTTGCGGAGGTACGGGGCTGTATCTCAAGGCCGCCCTCGATGAAATGGACTTTCCTTCGGGTGAACTTGAGGACGATCGTCGTATGGGCTATCAGGAGCTTGCCGAGCGTATTGGCGAGGAAGAGCTGCATGCCCTGCTTGCCGAGCGCGACCCAGAATCGGCTGCTGTTATTCATCCCCATAATGTGCGCCGTGTGATTCGTGCGCTCGAGATGCATGATGATGGTATCTCCTATGCACAGCAAAAAAGTCAGTTTAGTGTTCCGCGCGAGCATTATCATGCTCTATGGTTTGGTCTGACGCGTAATCGCGAGGTGCTCTACGAGCGCATTAACCTGCGCGTCGATCTGATGTTTGAGCAGGGTCTTGTCGATGAGGTTCGCGGTCTTATGGACCAGGGGCTGGGAGATGCCCTGACTTCGATGCAGGCAATTGGCTATAAAGAGATCATTGATGCTTTCAATGGCGTGATTTCTATGGATGAGGCTCGCGAACTCATCAAGATGCGTTCGCGTCGCTATGCCAAACGTCAGCTTTCGTGGTTTAAGCGCGATGACCGTATCGTGTGGTTCGATATGGACGAGTTTACGATCGATGAGGTCGTTGAGGACATCCTGCATCGTATTGAGGCTGCCTAATGGCCCGTTTCCCCCTTGTTCCCACGGCACCCGAGCCCGAGCGTGCCATATTAGTTGGTGTTGAGTGGCGCGACAATGCATGGCCGCTCGATCGTTCGCTTGACGAGCTTGAGCGCCTGGCCCATGCGGCTGGCGCCCAGTGCGTGGCGCGTTTGTCACAGCGTCTGGTTAAGCCGTATCCAAAATCGTTTATCGGTTCCGGTAAGGTTGAAGAGCTGTGCGGCCTGGTGCATCGCATGGATGCCGATGTCGTTATTTTTGACGACGACCTGACGCCCTCGCAGCAATCCTATTTGGAGAAAGCCGTGGGCGAGCCGGTAAAGATTATCGATCGTACAGCACTGATCTTGGATATCTTTGGCCTGCATGCTCAGACGCGTGAGGGACGCCTACAGGTACAGCTGGCGCAGCTTCAATATCTGTTGCCTCGTCTGCGTGGCATGTGGAGCCATCTTGCCAAGGAGCAGACGCGCGGCGGCATCGGTTCGCGCTTTGGCCAGGGTGAAAGCCAGCTCGAGGTTGACCGTCGCTTGATTCGCAATAAGATTGCCGCGCTTCGTCGTGAGCTCAAGCAGGTTGAACAGCGTCGCGATGTCCAGTCCAAGAGCCGCATTGAGTCACCGGCGTTTCGCGTCGCGTTAGCCGGTTATACCAATGCCGGTAAATCGACGTTGCTCAATCGCCTGACCGGCTCTACGGTACTTTCGCAGGACAAGCTGTTTGCTACGCTCGACCCGACGACGCGTTCGTATCGCCTGCCCGGCGGTCGCGGCATGACGATTACTGATACCGTCGGCTTTATTCAAAAGCTGCCGCATGGTCTGGTCGATGCCTTTAAATCGACGCTGTCCGAGGTGTTGGGTGCCGATCTAATTCTCAAAGTCGTAGATGCGTCTGACGAGGACTATGAGCGGCAGCTTGAGGCTGTCGACCGCGTTCTTGATGAGATCGGCGCTGGAGAGCGTTTAACGCTGACCGTATTCAATAAAATCGATCTTCTCGATAGCGTTGATCGCCTGAGCTTCCGTCGTCGCTATCCCGAGGCCGTGCTGTTCTCGGCCCAGACGGGCGAGGGATTCGACGATTTCGTCGACCGTATTGCTCGTGAGGCGGCTGCTACCGATGTGTTGCTCTCTGCTGATATCCCGTATCGCGAGGGCGCCCTCATCACGCTGGTGCATGAGCAGGGAACCCTTTTGCACGAGGAATATCTTGAGGACGGCGTTCGTATTGTGGCGAAGCTGCCGGCCCGTATCGCGCCGCGGCTCAAGCGTTATCGCACCGAGTAGACGAGCTCCAAAAAGCCCAGAATAATGGGTTGATGCAGCAGATAAAAGGGGAGTGCATGACGTCCAAGGCTGGCGAGCGCCGGCAGGGGGTTGGCGTAGGCCCAGCTTAGGGCGGTCTTATCGATTCCCTGCGCTATATGTGCGGCGAAGTATCCTGCAAGATACATAAAGATAAACGGGATGATGGGGTAGTAATCACCTGAAACAAACCCAAGGCTCGGAAATCCCAGCCACGCCAGGTAGGGGACAGGGTAGATCGTTTTGGGGATACTCCAGGTGAGGGCGAACAACACAAGGCATAGCGACATGCCCCATCTCGCCGATATCTTCTTAAGGACGGGATCGGTCAACGCCACGATGCCGGTACATGCGGCCATGCAGTAGATGATGCCAAAATTAACCGAATCGTCGACTGAGACAAGTGTTGTTGCCAGCCAGACGACGAGTGCTGCTAAGGCGTATTTGGCGGCACGTTTGATATTGTTGCGCGAAAGGGTGCACATCCAATCCGCGATAAACAAAAATACCCAGCTGATGCTGGCGCGCCAGATGTCTTGAAAGACGGTCTGGGTAAACCAGAGCATATCCCAGTCGTACAGGTAGGCGAGATCATAGCAAGCGTGAAAACCTGCCATAGAAATCATCGTAAACCCGCGGACGGTATCAAAGATGGTTATGCGTTTTTGCATTACGAGAATCGGCGCATCAAGCCGACGACTTTGCCCAGGATAACGGGATTCGTTGCATAGATAGGTTCCATGGTGTCGTTCTCGGGCTGCAAGCGCACACGCCCCTGCTCCTTGTAGAACGTCTTGACGGTCGCCGAACCATCAATCATGGCCACGACAATTTCGCCGTTCATGGCACTCTTTTGTTCACGGACGATGATGTAATCGCCATTGAAGATGCCGACATTGATCATTGAGCTCCCATGCACCTCAAGGATAAAGGAACCCTGATCAGTGGCGATTTCGGTCGGGATAGTAAACGTGTCTTCGATATTCTGCTCTGCCAGAATGGGAATCCCAGCCGCGACGCGACCAACGAGCGGTAGCGAGACCGTTCCGCGAGGTGCGGTGGGCTCGTCAGATTTGGAAATTGAGACAGAGGAACCATCCTCGTTAAAGAGTTCCAGGGCGCGCGGTTTGGTGGCATCGCGCTTGAGTAGCCCGCGCGCTTCAAGGGCAGAGAGATGGGCGTGCACGGTGCTGGGGGAGGAAAGGCCCACGGCAGAAGCCATCTCGCGCACGCTGGGCGGATAACCCTTCTCCTGCTGATATTCCTTGATGAAGTCGTAAATTTGCTGCTGACGCTTGGTAATTTTGCGAGCCATCAGGGCATCCTCTCTACCCATGTCAAACAAATGTTCGAATTTTGCTTGACAGGAACAACTGTTCGAAGATAATAATAACCGAACATTCGTTCTCGCGCTAGACATTTTTGTCCGCGCGGCTTGATAAAACTGTTCTCAGCAAAACACGCGAGAGGAGAACATGATGAACGTAACGAATATGGTCCAGGGAAACCTCGCCCTTAAGCTCGAGACGCCTGCAGAACCCACTTTTACGGTTGTTCAGGGTGGCCGCTCCGGCTTTCAGCCTTTGACCGTAAAGCCTGCGCGCAATCAGCAGGCTGTAGTCGCGCCGGCCCGCGTTGCCCTGAAGGTTCCGACGATTGTCGCCGTCGCCGTTGCGCTTACACTCTTCTTTGTCCTCGCTATGTCGGTCTTTAGCACTCGTCACGCCGCGTATGCCGAGTCCGTTTCCAACATTACCTACGAGACCATTCGCGTTCAGCCTGGCGATTCTCTTTGGTCGATTGCCGAAGAATATCCAATCGAAGGCCTTTCCACGCAAGAGACTTCCGACATGATCCGTAGCGTCAATCATCTGGAGCATGGTTCGCTCGCCGCCGGTGCGCATCTTAAGGTTCCTGCTCGTTCGTAATCATTATCGCGCTGCGCATGGTACCCTTGTTATCGTTTAAGAGGAGGTACCATGCGCTGTCCCAAATGCGGTAAGGCACATACCCGCGTCGTTGATTCCCGTATGCAGGAGTCAAATAACACCATTAAGCGCCGTCGCGAATGTTGCTCGTGTAACTACCGCTTTACAACGTTTGAGCGATGCGAGGACCCTATCGAGGTCATTAAGTCAGATGGAACTAAGCAGCGGTTCGATCGCAATAAGCTTCTTGTCGGCTTGATGCGCGCCACCATCAAGCGCGATATCGACACTAAGAAGCTCAATGAGATTATCGATGACATCGAGGTCGAGCTTCGCTCTCGCACGCTGACGGCCGTCACGTCCCATGAGTTGGGTGACATGGTGCTCAAGCGCTTGGCCAAGATCGACAAGGTTGCGTACATCCGTTTTGCCTCGGTCTACCGCGATTTCAAAGACGTCGATGAATTTCTGCAAGAGCTCGACAAGCTAAGGTGATTCCATGTCCAACATTACCGTCAACATAAAGCGTCTCGACCCCACCGTCGAGCTTCCCAAATACGCCCATCCCACCGATGCCGGCTTGGATTTGCGCTCCAACGAGGACTGCGTCCTGAAGCCCTTCGAACGCCGTCTGGTCTCTACGGGGCTGGCCATCGCCCTGCCCGATGGCTACGCCGGCTTCGTTCAGCCCCGCAGCGGCTTGGCCATCAAGCAGGGCCTGTCTATAGTCAACACGCCGGGCCTCATCGACGCCCACTACCGAGGAGAACTCAAGGTTATCCTCATCAACCTGGATCCCTCCATTAACATTCAAATCAATAAAGGCGACCGCATAGCCCAACTCGTCATCCAAGAAGTCCCCACGGTCAACCTCATAGAAGTAGAAGAACTAGACAAAACCGACCGAGGCAACGGAGGCTTCGGCTCCAGCGGCATCGCCTAGGGCGCTCGTATCCCTCCCGCCCGGGGCTTACCTATATCATTCCATGCTCAAACATTCTCGCGTCGCTTCGCTCGCTGCGAAACTGCGCGTGGAACGATATGTGTGAGAGGCAGGCGGGCGGTTACTCGCTTGAAAGCAATAATCAATCTTTTTGATATGCCGGTGCGACAAAGGAACAGTCCCTTTGTCGCACCGGCTAACTGCATTTGGTTACTTTGGTTTGCCTTTGCAGCTTCTAATAGGGGGATCCGGCGCAGCTGGTGGTGCGTAAACGCAGCTGACCGGCCCGACCCGCCTATATATCGTCCCACGCGCAGTTTCGCAGCGCAGCGAGAATGTTTGAGCATGGGATGATATATAGGCGGGTCGGGCCGGTCAGCGGACAGTAAATCACTACCTGATA
>DXMD01000008.1:54685-58245 GCA_019414385.1 Collinsella sp.
CCCAGTAGAAGCGGCAGAAGGCTCGTTTGCGCTTTTGGGGTTTGCCTACGAGTTCCATGGTTGCGATGGCTATGTCTTCGGCTGCGTGGGGGCGGCGTAGTACTTCGCCGTTGATGAGTAGGGCTTTGAGTGATTCGGGATGATCGTGCAAGTGACGTAGGGTAACGATGAGCTCTCGTGCGGTGGTGACATGCATGCTGGCGCCCATGCCGGTGAGCATGGTGGTGTTGGCCTTTTCCTGGCCATAGGACTTGCCCAGCAGGATCATCGGCAGGTGTGCGCACAGGCATTCGGTGACGGTGAGTCCGCCCGATTTGAGAATTGCCAGGTCGCAGCCGTGCATAAGCGCTGCCATATCATCGACATAGTCCAGAACCGTGACGTTTTCGAGCTTCATGGCGTCGAAGAGCGTTTTGAGGCGGGTGGCATATTCGGTGTCTTTGCCCGGCAAAAAGACAAAGTGCATGTCTTCGAAGCTGCGTAGGAAGGGGAGGGTGCGGTCCATCTCCGCGCGAAAGCGAACGTACGGTTGAGGTAAGCTGGCACCGACCATTACCAGCACGACGGTCTTGTCGGTGGGGAGGTTGAACTTAGCTAGCTCTTCCTCGCGATCGTAATCCGTGTCGAATCCGGCGCGAATAGGAATGCCGGTAATGCGAATCTTTGTCTCGAGCACCTTGCGCGGACGCAGCGTTTCGGCCATAAATTCGTTGGCAACACAGAATAAATCGGTGTCCTTGTGGGGCCACCATCCCTCGACTTCGTAGTCGGTCGGTACGCAGATGACCGGATAATCGATACCCGTAATTACGCGGGCGCCCACGGCAACATTGGCTGCTGTGATGTGCGTTGCAACCACGGCTATGGGCCTGCGGCTACGAATATATTCGTTGAAGGCGGGGAACATAATTCGCGACCATGCCGTTCCGCCACCCCAGAGAAGATGCCCCGTAAGCGTATATCGCCAGGTCAGGTCGTAAATGGGGCGCGTGGCTCCCGTAAAAGAAGCCGCGGTCTTATTGCCGTCGAATTTAATACGTCCAAAATCAAGGATATCGAGCACTTCAATCTCAATATCCTCGGGGATGCCATTGGTGCCGCGGATGAGGTCGAATGCCTGCGCTATCGCATTTGCGGCGGCCTTGTGGCCCGAGCCAACGGAGGCGTGCACGATGGTCACGAGAGGTTTTTGTTGAGCCAGGAGCGTGGTTTGCTCCGATTGGGGAGTGCTGTGCGTGAGCAGGGGAGCGTCGTCACTCGTCTGCGCCTGGTCCATCGATAACTCCCCTTCAGCTTTGTAATACGGATTTATCATTGTAGTGCATGAGTGTCACGTTCACGTAAATTTGGGTACGAGCGCAAAGAACGACAACGTTTCGACGAAAGGACGCTTCATGACTACCGATAAGCCGATCGATGTTGCGATTATCGGTGGCGGCCCCGCGGGCTATGCTGCCGCCATTTATGCTGCGCGTGCCAACCTGACGACGACCGTGATTGAGCAGGGCATGTCGGGAGGGCAGATCGCCACAACCAATGAGGTCGAGAACTATCCGGGTTTCCCGCTCCTGAGTGGCGCCGAACTTGGCGAGCGTTTTCAGCAGCATGCAGAGGGCCTGGGAGCACAGGTTACATGGAGCATGGTTACGGGTATCGATTACGATGCCGATGCAGCGTTGTTTACGGTGCATCACGATATGGGCGATACGCTGGCCTCGAGCGTTATCGCTTGCATGGGTGCCACGCCGCGTCCGGCAGGTTTCGCAGGCGAGGATACGTATCGCGGTCGTGGCGTTTCATATTGCGCAACATGTGACGGCATGTTTTTCCGCGGCAAGCAGGTTTTTGTAATCGGTGGTGGCAATTCGGCATGCGAAGAGGCGCTGTTCCTGTCCGACATTGCCAGCAGTGTGACCATCGTGCTGCGCCGCGACCAGTTCCGTGCGCCCGATGGTGTTGTTCAGAAAGTACTCGCAAAGGACAATATTACAGTTAGGTACCAAACTAGTATTGTGGAGCTATCGGGCGAAGCCATGCCAACGACGATTACCTTTAAGGACAATGCATCTGGGGAAACTCATGCCGAGTCATTTGAGCCCGGCTCGTTTGGCATCTTTGTCTTTACGGGGACGCAGCCACATACCGAGCTTGTTGAGCATCTAGTCGACCTGGCGCCTGATGGCGGCATTCTGACTGATGAATCCATGGCGACCCGCACGCCAGGTCTATTTGCCGCTGGCGATATCCGTTCCAAACGTTTACGCCAGGTTGTGACCGCTGTTTCGGACGGAGCCATAGCGGCAACGAGCGCATACGCATTTCTCCGTGGATAAGTACGATAATATATCTTATGTAAAGTTGCTATCTTTAAAACAAAGTGGTTGGACGGTGCATCAATGTGCTGTCCAACCACTTTTACTTTCCTGCTATATAGTATGCAAAACTAGATAACCTAGAATACAATATAGCTAATGAACGGAGGATCCTTATGAACCACGCCAAACGCGTTATCCCGATGTCCGATTCGTCGGTCAGCATTAAGCCTGAGGATATTCAGCCCACTGTGCTGCCCGATGCATTTATTCAGTCCGATATCGTGCGTAAACTCAATACGTTGAGTCTGCCGCGCTATGACCAGTTGCCCAATGTGACGCTCTACCGCGACCAGGTCATTGAGTATGTTGCGCTGTGGATGGAGCCGCTGTCTATTTGCGTTGAGCAGCCTGTCATTACGCCATCGATGATCAATAACTACGTGAAGGTCGGCCTGGTGCCTGCTCCGGTCAAAAAGCAGTATGGTCGCGAGCAGATTGCCCGCCTGATCGCTATCTGCATCTTTAAGCAGGTGCTACCTATTGCTGCGGTGCAGGCGCTCTTTAACATTCAGCGTTTGAGCTACGATGCCCCGACGGCCTTCGACTATGTGGTCGATCAGCTCGAGGCATCGATTCGTTCGGCGTTTTCTGTCGAGCAGACGCCGGTTCCCGATACGGCGCATCAGGTAACGCGTGAGTCGCTGCTTGTGCGCAGTGCCGTATCGTCCTTTGTTTCGAAGGCGTACCTGATGAGCTATCTCAAGTTCAACGGGTTTAATAGCTAGCCGACGTATAAAACGGGCGGGACAAAGAGTCATCTGTCGCTTTGTCCCGCCCGTATTTTTTGCTTGGTTTGACTTTATTGGCCCGAAGCTACGCCCATGCCGTAGCCGATGATGAGGCCGTGCATCTCGGCGTAATAGGAATCCAGGCCATTGCAGGGCATGATGATGGTCTTGGAGCCGGGCCAATGCTCGACTATGCGGTCAGTAAGCGCCTGGGCTCCAGCTTCGTTCTCAACGTGATCGATGATGACCTCACCGCCCGTAAAGCCCTCGGCTTCCATAGTGTCGATGATCTTGTTGAGCATCTTCTTTTCGCCACGCGTGTGCCCCACGAGTTCGATTTTACCGGCCTCACTCGCCGTGCCCAAAATGCGGATATTGAGCTTGTTGGCAATGACGCCGGCTGCCTTAGGGATACGTCCGGCTTTGGCGAGGTTTTCGTAATTGCACAAACTGAAGA
>DXMD01000008.1:58255-78492 GCA_019414385.1 Collinsella sp.
ACATTCGGATTGTCTGCAAGATAGCGGTCGAACAGCAAGAAAATGAGGTCCATTTTGCCGCCAGCTGCGCGTGAATTGACTAGATGAATCTGCCGGTCGGGCTCCTCGGCAAGAACCATATCGCGAGCCGTGGCTGCCGCATTGTAGCTGCCTGACACGCCCTCAGAGATCGGCATGCAGATGGTCTTGTCTGCCAATTTGAAGAGCTCGGCCCACTCCCCTACACTGGGACAAGCGCTCGAAGAGGCGTTCGTCTCCGCCTGAACAGCGCAGTTGAGCTCATGAACATCGAGCGAAAGGTCATCGACGAATTCACGCTCCCCCACTCGAATTTTGAGGGGCGCAAATGCAAAGGTGGTATGGGGCGCGGTCGGTTGCCAATCGCGGAGGTTGCAGCTTGAATCGGAGATAAGTGCCCAGCTCATAGAGGGTCCTTTCTAATTGTTCCCATTCAATTATAGCCATCTTGCAGACCGATTGGGCCGCTATCTAGTATTCAAAACTAGATAGCGGCCTGCACTAAAGGCAAAAGAATGGACCCCATGACTCAAAGCCACGAGGTCCATATCCGTTTGCATTATCTGAATACTTAGTAACGCACGAAGATGTAGTTATTGTTCATGCCGGCGGCAACGGAGCTGATGATAACACCCGTGTTGTAGTCGGAAGCATGAATCATCTGACCACCACCGATGTAAATGCCGGTGTGGTACGAGTTGACCACAACGTCACCGGGCTGCGGATCGGACACACGCGTCCAGCCCATAAAGGTGCCCGTGGTGCCCAGGCGGCAATAGCGACCAGTGAGGCAATAGCTAACAAAACCAGAGCAGTCGAAGCTGTTCGGGCCAATTCCGCCCCAGGAATAAGCGCAACCAAGCTTACTGTATGCACGCGATACAACAGAACCGCCGTCGACGGACTGGCTCGGAGCAGAAGGCGTCGGAGCCGGAGCAGGTGTGGAGGGCTGCGGCGTCGGAGCAGGTGCCGGCGTAGGAGCCGGAGTGTTGCCGCCCTGGTTGTTGTTATTGCTGGTCTGGCCACCGTTGTTGGTCTTCTCGGTCGTACCGGCAGTCTCGTTGCTCACCGTGGCCTTCTCGGCGGTGCTGGCGTTGATGCCGGCCTGCAGCGCGGCGTTGGCCTCGGCCTCTGCGGCAAGCTCGGCTTGCAGCTGCGAATCCAGGGAGTTTACGACGTTCTGGGCTTCAGCCTGCTGGGCGTTAAGCTCGTCAACCTTCTTTTGCGTGGTGGCGACGTTCTTCTCCTGCTCGGCCTGCTTATCGGTGAGCTGCTGCTTAAGCTCTTTGACCTCTTGAATGGTCTGAGCTTGCTTATCGGAAACTTTGCCGTAGTAGAACAAACGGTTGAGCATATCGCTCAGATCATCGACACCCGTCAGAACCTGAAGCAGGCTCAGACCGCCGGTTTTGTACTCGCCGGCGACATAGGTCGAGAGTTTGGCCTGACCATCGGCGATCTCCTGCTGCTTTTGCGTGATCTCGCCGGCAGTCTGATCGAGCGCCTGCGTCTGCGTGGCGAGCTCATCGTAAATCTGCTGAGTTTGGGTACCGATCTGCTCGAGCTTCGTACGAGCAGCGGCAAGGTCGGATGCGGTATCGGCGTAGGCAGGAGCCGCGAGGCCCAAGCCCAAAACACAAGCGAGGGTTGCCGTAGCAGCGCAGCGTGCCATGTTTTTGTGCGTGTTTGCTGTGCGCATGTAGCTTCCTTTCCAGTAACTAAGGGTAACGGCTAGTTTACCGTCACCAGGCTAAAGAGCTCCACATCGTCATTAGACGGCGTGAGCTTCTCGCGCGGGTTGAGAAACGCAAGCTCAAGGATACAACCGTAACCGACAAGCTTTGCGCCCATATCTCGCACCAGTTTACCTGTTGCCTCGACGGTTCCGCCCGTCGCGACCAAGTCGTCCAGAATCAACACGGTATCTTTAGAGCTGATAGCGTCGGCATGGATCTCAATTGAATCGGTGCCGTACTCGAGCTCGTAGCTCTGGCTTACGGTCTCACGCGGCAGCTTGCCCGGTTTACGTGCAGGAACAAAGCCAGCGCCAAGGGCTACAGCCACCGGTACGCCAACCATAAAGCCGCGAGCCTCGGGACCCACGACCTTGGTGATTCCCATGCCGGCAAAGTGCTCGGCGAGGGCATCGGTCATGGCTTTGAGCGCCTCGGGATTGCCAAAGAGCGGCGTGATGTCCTTAAAGATGACTCCGGGCTCGGGATAGTCGGGGATATCGACGATTTGAGATTCGAAGTCGTACATTGCATGACCTTTCAATGGGTTGCCGAAATTACAGCAGCTGTTATTTGCCCGCGGTGGCGGTTCCGGAGTGCGAAGGGGCGACAACCTTGAGCGGCTTTACGAGAGAATCCTCGTGTGGAGCCGGCGCAGCTATCTCTTCGTTTTTGGCCTTGGTGGACTCGGAACGAGTGATTTCCTCATCGAGTGCATCGATGTCGGCGTCCTCGACCACGGCGTTGAGCGACTCAAAAACGCGGTTCTTGAGCAGTGCGGTGTGCACACCTTCCGTTAGGTCGTGAAGCTTCTTAAACGCACGTTCGAGCTTGGCGTCGCGCTCGTCATCGGAGGTATCCATTCCGAGCATGCTCACGAGCACCTGCTCAAACATGGAGGACTCGCGGTTGGCGGAAGACACGTACTGACGCAGGTTGCGCGGCTCGATATGGAAGCGTGACAGCTCGGAGCAGTAACGGATGATCGGAAAATCGCGACCATCGACGAGCTCGCGGTTCTGCGGGCTTTTGATGATGCGAATGAGGTCGTTTTCGGCGAGCGAGCGGATAAACGAAATCTCGACGCCCAGCATATCGGGAATGGTCTCGATGGGATGCAGCTTTTGCTTAGTCTCCTTGGGCTCCGTCTTGAGCGGAACATCGGACAGCAAGCCCACCTCGTAGGCGAGCGTTGACAGGTCCGTGGCGTTTTCCAAGCGCTGCTTAATCACGTTGAGTGGCATATAGCGGGTCTTCTGCAGGTGCAGAATGACCTCCAGGCGATCAACGTCCTCCTTGGAGTACTGACGGTATCCCTTTGGCGTACGATGAGGGGTAATGAGCCCCTCATCCTCTAGAAATCTAATTTTTGAGTTCGAAAGATCGGGGTATGCGCCTCGAAGTAGGTTGACGACTTGGCCGATACTCAGATAGTTGCGTTCGGCCATGCCCTACTCACCGGTTTCGATGCGCTCCGGCGTGCTCTCGTGGTAGATGAGCGTAAACGTACCGATCTGGACGGAAGAACCGTCGTGCAGCGGGGCTGCATTGACGATGGCACCGTCGACCCAGGTGCCATTGAGCGAGCCCAAGTCCTCGATGCGAGCGCCGAGGCCCTCGCGAATAATGCGCGCGTGGCTGCGCGAAACGGTCATGTCATTGAGGAAGATGCCGTTCGCAGGATCGCGGCCGATGGTGGTCACGTCGTCCTCGAGTTCAAAAGCGGCACCAGTCTGCGGACCCTTGACGATGGACAGAACGGGGGCGGTGATGCGCACGTTGGCCATGAGGTCGGGAACGGTGACGTCGCTTGAAGGAACGCGGAATACGCAGGTAGCGTCCGCGGTCTTATCATTCTGAGGCATATTGTTAACCATGTTGTCCATGACAACCCCTAACTTATCGCGGACCTGCCGCAAATAATGAACCGTACGTAATCATACCCCAACGAATCAGTCTTCGATTTCAGGGTTCAGAAAGTCGATGTCCTCGTTCTCGGGATGCGCGAGAGCCTGTTTAATGGCCGCTCCGCCCTTAATGGAGTAGATGACAGCCGTGAGCATGGAGAAGATCACGCCGCCGTACACAAAGAAGATGCCGAGGGGCACCGAGCTTCCGTTGAGGCCCGGGAAGGCCGTAAGGGATGAAGGTAAAAGATGCAGGCCGTCAATAACGGGGAAACCGAGCAGCATGAGCGAGAAACCAGTCATGAGCAGCGCTGTGGCAATCTTTCCCGGGAAGACGACATCGATGGGGCGACGGTGATAATGACGAACGATAAGCGTGCCGATGCCCAGATAGATGTCGCGGCCAATAATGAGCACGCAGACCCAGACGGGCAGCTCTCCGCGGACCACTAGTCCCAAGACGCCGGTGAACAGCAGCGCACGGTCGCAAATGGGATCCATGACCTTGCCGAGCCATGAGACCGTCTTAGTCATGCGGGCGATCTGGCCGTCCATCCAGTCGGTGGAGGCGGCAACGGCGTAGATAACGATGGCGATGACGCGGTTGTTATCCGTCACAAACAGGTACAGAAATACCAGGGTGAGGATCAGGCGCGTAAAGGTGATGAAATTGGAGATCGTAAAGATCTTATTCGACGGGTAATCGGAAGTGCCGATAAGCTCCTTTTTGATCTTCTTTTTGATGCCCACAGGACTCCCCCGCTGGTTAACGACAAAACTTTCGATACTATACCCGTTCCGGCGATGTCTATCCAGCGCAGCCATAGAGAGTCCAGACATGTGGAGGGCGCTATTAGGCGGGGGATTTCGCATTCGTGTACATCTGCCTCCAAACATGTCGAAAAATGTCGATTTTGGTGGCTAATGTACACGTTTTGATTCGGTGATTACATCGATCGGGAACGTTGTTACTTTAAGCAAAATAATCATGGTGATTAAAACAAAAAAGGTCAGGCACTAGGTGCCTGACCTGCAAACTTCTGGTCGGGACGACTGGATTCGAACCAGCGACCCCTTGACCCCCAGTCAAGTGCGCTACCAAGCTGCGCCACGTCCCGAAGCTATTGTTTGTTGCTCTGCTCTCGCTCGCAACAGGGAGTATATTAACCCGAAACTTTGGACTTGTGCAAGAACTTTTTTATAAATTTTGAAGCAAGTCCAAAATTGTATCTGCGAGCTGGGGTTTTGTTAGCACGGGAAGTTCTTGCGTGCCCGTTGTGCTCACAATCCAGGCCTTGTTAGTGTCGGTTCCAAAGCCCGAATCGGCGCGCGAGACATCGTTGGCGATAATGGCATCGCAACCCTTGCGGGTGAGCTTGCGCTGTGCGTACTCCAGGACGTTATCGGTCTCGGCCGCAAAGCCGATCACGCACCGTTCCCCCTTTTGGCGCGAGAGCTCGGCCAAAATATCGACTGTCTCGACCAGTTCGATGCGATCCAGGCGCTCGTTAGCCTTTTTGAGCTTATGGTCGGCAGGGGCCGCCGGGGTATAGTCGGCGACGGCAGCCGCACAAATTGCCGCATCGGCCGTCTGGAAGGCGCTCAGGGCCGCCTGGAGCATCTCTGCGGCGGTCTGCACGCGCACGCACTCCACGCCGCGGGGAACATCGAGCGATGTCGGTCCCAACACGAGCGTGACCTCGGCACCGCGGCGAGCCGCCTCCCCTGCCAGTGCGATGCCCATCTTGCCCGAAGAGCGGTTACCAATGAATCGCACCGGGTCGATCGGTTCGTGCGTGGGGCCGGCAGTGATGACGATGCGCTTGCCCGCCAGGTCTTGCGGCACGGGGTTGAGCACCTCACAGACAGCCTCGACGATGTCCTCGGGCTCGCTCATGCGTCCCGTGTCCACGTCGCCGCAGGCAAGGTAGCCGCTGCCGGGTCCCACCACATGGACACCGCGCTCGCGCAGCGTGGCCATGTTGGCTTGCGTCGCCGGCGCCTTCCACATGCCGTTGTTCATAGCGGGTGCGATCACGATGGGTCGCGGCGTCGCCAGCAGCGTGGTGGAGATAAGGTCATCGGCGATGCCGTTGGCCATCTTGGCGATGATATTGGCCGTCGCGGGCGCTACGACCACCAGATCGGGCTCCTGCGCAAGCGAAATGTGGTGGATGGGGTCGGAGGGATCGTCGAATAGGCCCACAGCAACGGGCTCGTTGGTGAGCGCGCGGAAGGTGAGCGGCCCCACGAACTCCGTGGCATGCTCGCTCATAACGACCTTAACGCGCGCACCGCGCTTTTGCAGCAGGCGCACGATGTTGCACGACTTATAGGCGGCGATCCCGCCGGTAATGCTCAGCAGGATCGTTTTTCCCTCAAGTTGCATTGAATTGTTGGGTGCCGCCGTCATCGCTAGGCTTCCTTGCTCGGGAGTACCAGGAGGCGGTGGCAGTACGGGCAGTGCGTAATCTCGCTACCGTCGTGGTTGAGGTCGCTCATGGACGATGCCTGCAGCGCGGTGTGGCAGACCGTGGGGATGTTGCCCTGGATGGTCTCGACGGCCAGGCCGCGGAACTGCTTGAGCAGACGCTCGTAGTCGGTGAGCACGTCGGCCGGCAGCGTAGCGGCAAGCGCGGTGCGCTCCTTAGTGGCGGCGTCAATCTGAGCCTGCAGGTCGGCAGCCTTGGCGCGGGCAGCCTTGGTATCGGCCTTCACGCCCTCCTCGAACTTGGCGATGATTGCCTGCGCGCGGGCCTCGCGGTCGAGCGCCTCCTTATGGGCGACAGCGACGTCCTTGCGGGTGTGCTCAATCTTGTCCAGACGCTTGGCCAGGGTGGCGAGTTCATTCTCCAGGTCCTGAACCTCGTGGTAGTCGGAGCCGTCGACATGGCGCTTCTTGGCAGCCTCGATGGCGTTGTTGGTCTGAATCTCGGTGGTGTTGAGATCGTCGAGCTCAATGTCCAGATCCTTGCGCTGGGCGTAGAGCTTGGTCATCTCGGACTTGAGCTTCACATGGGTCTTGCGCTTGGAAGCGAGCTCCTTGAGCTCCGGCATATTGGCAAGTTCGCTCTTGTTGCGGGCGAGCTCCAAATCGATCTGTTGCAGCTTGAGTAGCGTAGCGCCGGCGCTCATAAGTTCTCTCCTTTTGTCACAGTCCACCATTGGCAAGGGTTCAGTATTTTAATCGCATGACGGGGGTTGACCCCGGCGTCAACTGCAGAGTTCATCAATATATCAACGAACGGCTCCTCGGAGCGGTCGTGGCCGAGCAAGATCATCGACAGCCCGCGCAAGGCAAGGTCTTGCGCCACGTGGTAGCCCGCCTCGCCCGTCACGACAACATCTGCGCCCGCGGCGATGGCGAGCTCTCCAAAGTCGCCCAGGGAGCCGCCTAAAATGGCGACGGTGCGGCACGGGCGATCGGCTTCGCCCCACACACGCGGGTCGCTGCCGAAAGCCGTGGCAGCACGGGTGGCAAGATCGCGCAGCGTGCACGGGTCGTTGGGCGTCGCAAGCGCGCCTAGGCCGGTGGCTTCGGGGTCGTCCACGTACTCCAGTGAGCTCACGGGTGCGGCACCCAGCAGCTTGCTCAGGCAGACACGGGCTTCGTGCGAACGGTCCAGGTTGGTGTGGAGCGATATGATGCTCACGCCGCAACGGGCCGCCTCGTAGAGCGCCGCGCTGCATTGGGGGCGTGTGGCATCCGCCGGACAAAAGGCCTCGGGCGCCTTGATGTATATGGGATGATGCGTCAGCAGCACGTTGGCGCTTGCTTCTTGGGCGCGGCGAACATTAGCCTCGGTCGCATCGAGTGCGCAGGCAACGCCGGCGATCTCCGCGGCCGGATCGCCAACGGAGAGTCCTACGTGATCCCAGCCCTCGGCGTCCGCCTTGGGATAGCGTGCCAGCAGCGCGCGCTCAAGCTCGGCGACGATCATGCGGCGCCTACGATCGAGAGTAGCGTCTGGGCAAATTCGTCCAGATCGCCCGGATTCACGCGGTCATCAAAGGAAATGCGCAGTGCGCCCAATGCCTGCTCGCGACCGATGCCCATCGCGCTCAAAACGTGGCTGGGGTCCATACTGCCGCTCGAGCATGCCGAGCCTGCCGATACCTCAAAGCCGGCAGCGTCGAGCTTGATGATGAGCTCCTCGGAGTCCATGCCGTCAATGTAGATCGATACCATGCCGGGCAGACGGTCGGCATGCGCATAGTCGCCCATCGTGGCGTGAATGCGCGGATGGGCCGTAAGCGTGGCGTAGAGCTTGTCGGAAAGGGCTTGTAGCTTCTCGCGTTCCTCGGCCACATGGGGCGTCAGCGTGCGGGCGGCAGCGGCAAAGGCGAGCTGCGTGCGCAGGTCCTGCGTGCCGGCACGTCGTCCGGCTTCCTGTCCACCGCCAAAGATTCGGGGGCGCAGCGGCGTGCGGTTCTTAAGGTAGAGCGCGCCGGATGCCACAGGGCCGCCGATCTTATGCGCGGCAACGGACATGGCATCGACGCCCAGCTCGGTGACATCGAGCGGAATATGCAGATAGCCCTGGATGGCATCGGTGTGGAAAAGGGCGCCCACGGTATGCGCGGCCGCGGCAAGCTCGCGGATGGGCTGCACCACGCCGGTCTCGTTGTTGGCAACCATGATGCTCACGAGCGCCACGTCGTCGCCTAGTAGCTCGACAAGCGCGGCAGGCTCAATGTAGCCCGCGCGGCAAGGCGTCGCCAGGTCGACGGTAAAACCGGCGGCACGCAGCAGCGGCAGGTTGTCCAGAATCGAATCGTGCTCGATGGCAGATACGATCACGCGGTTACGCTTGCGATCGCGCTGACGGGCGCCCTCGGCAAGACCGAGCAGCGCCAGCTGGTTTGCCTCGGTGCCGCCGTTGGTCAGGATTATCTCTGATGGGCGGAGGCGCACGCCAAAGCTGCGGGCAATCTCTCGACGCGCCACTTCCAGGCGTGCAGCGGCCTTGCGGCCGAGCGAATGCAGCGAGTTGGGGTTGACGCCGGCAAGCTCGCTGTCGTCGTACTCGCGCTGCGCAAGGAGCGCCTCGGCGCGCATGGGCGTCGAGGCGGCATAGTCAAGATTAACGGGTATGCGGTTTTGACCTGCGGTCATAAGGGTTTATGCCTCCTGTGCGGCCTCGTTGCCCAGCTTCTGCAGCAGCGCAACCTCGGCAGCGGGATCTTCGGACTTAAATACGGCGGAGCCGGCCACGAGCACGTTGGCACCGGCCTTGACGACCTCGGCGATGTTTTTGGAAGAGATGCCGCCGTCGACCTCGATCATGGGCGACACGCCGTGGCGCTCGCACATGGCTTTGAGCTCGTGGAGCTTGGCGATGGTGCCCGGGATAAAGCTCTGGCCGCCAAAGCCGGGGTTCACGCTCATCAGCAGCACCATATCGACGACGTCGATGATGCTCTCGAGCACGCACACGGGGGTGGCGGGGTTGAGCACCACACCGGCCTTGACGCCGCGCTGCTGAAGATGCGTGAGCGTGCGGTGCAGGTGCGTGGAGGCCTCATAGTGCACGGTGATCATGTCGGCACCGGCGTCGGCGTACCAATCGACCGTCTCATCGGGGTTCGATACCATGAGGTGCGCGTCGACCGGCACGTCGGTGGAGCGCTTGACGGCCTTGAGGATGTCAACGCCAAAGGTGAGGTTGCCGGTAAAGTGACCGTCCATAACGTCGAAGTGCACGTAGTCGGCACCGGCGATCTTGTCGAGCTCGCCCCTGAGGTTGGCCATGTCGGCCGAAAGGACGGACGGAGCGATTTTAATGGAACCCATGGTAGAAGCCTTTCTGCGCTAGTCGGTGAGTCCGTAGAACTCTTGAGAAGGGACGCGATCTGTGAGAATCTCGAGCGCCCTATCCAAAGTAACACCGTTGTAGAGCGTTTGCTCCACGGCAAAGGTGAGCGGAATGTCTACGCCCAGTGAACGGGCAAGCTCGCTGACGCTGCGGGCCGCGACGGCGCCCTCGACCACCATATGCGTGCGCGTCTGATACTCGTCGAGCGAGATGCCGTGGGCAAACTCGTAGCCAAAGGTGCGGTTGCGCGAATGCTCCGAGGTGCAGGTGGCAATGAGGTCGCCCATGCCGGCGAGTCCCATGCAAGTTATGGCCTGCCCGCCGCGGGCGTGCACCAGACGGCTGATCTCTGCCAGGCCGCGCGTCATGATAAGGGCAAGCGTGTTGTCGCCGGCACCGGTGCCGGCGGAGATGCCGCACACGATGGCGATGACATTTTTCATGGCGCCGCAAACCTCGACGCCGGTCATGTCCTGCGACAGGTAGATGCGGAAGGCCGTGGATAGGAGCAGGTCCTTAAAGGTCTCCCCTACCTGTGGATCATTGCTGGCGATGACGGCGGCAGAAAGCCCGCCGCGGCAGATCTCCTCGGCATGGTTGGGGCCCGAGAGCGCCGCGACACGCGACTCGTTGCCGATCTCACTGGCGATTACCTCACTCATAAGCAGGCCGGATTCGGGCTCAATACCCTTGGTGAGGCAGAGTGCCGGGGTGTCGGCGGCGATGAAGGGTGCTGCCTGATGGCATACGCTGCGCAGGTGCGTGGAGGGCACGGCAAAGATGATGGCCTCGGCGCCGTCGAGCGCCTGCGACAGGTCCGTGGCGGCGACAACGTTGCCGGGCAGCTCGTAGTCCACCAGATACCGGGGATTGCGGTGCTCGGCATTGATGCCGGTGGCCGTCTGCTCACTGTGGGCCCACATGGTCACGCGCTCGGCTCGCTCTGCGGCGAGGCCGGCGACGGCGGTTCCCCAGGAGCCGGAGCCAATCAGCGCAACATTCATGACTCTCTCCTACTTATCGTCGGGCTCGGTGACGCGCTTGGTAAACGAGAGCTTGGACTCCTTACCGGCCATGAGCTTTTGGATATTCGAGCGATGGGCCCACACCACGGTGATGCCGATCATCGCCATGCAAAACTTGAGACCCAGGCTGCTGTACGGAAAGACCGCGCAGGCAGCGATGGGAAGACCGATGGCGGCGGCAAGCGAGCCCACCGACACGTACTTGGTGATGGCGACGGCCACGATAAACATGCCCAGCAGCGACAGGCCAATGGGCCAGTACCAGGCAAGGATCACGCCCAGACCAACGGCGATACCCTTGCCGCCATGGAAGTTGAGGTAGGGCGAGAAGATATGGCCCCATACAGCTGCCAGGCAAATGACGCCGAGCATCCAGTCGCCGGGGGCTCCAGGCGCCATGATGTTCGGCGGAAAACCATAGCCCAAGTCGGCGATGAGCGGACGGGCGATAAGGACGCAGATGGCGCCCTTAAGGCAGTCGAGCAGCAGCGTGAGTGCGGCCACCTTGGGGCCGGCCACGCGCAGCGCGTTGGTGGTGCCGATGTTGCCGGAGCCCGCCTTGCGAATGTCCGTGTGGTTGAACACACGGCCCAAGATCAGGCCAAACGGAATCGCCCCGATAAAGAACGAGACCACGGCGCAGATGGCGGTCAGCAGAATCGGATTATGCATCCTTCTGTTCCTTCTTCCTAAAGAAGAGTCGGATGGGTGTGCCGGCAAAGTCGAAGGTCGAGCGCATGCGGTTCTCTACATAGCGCTGGTAGGTGTCGTTGACCAGGTCACTGTGGTTGACGAAAAACGTGAACGTCGGCGGGTTGACGCCCGTCTGGGTCACATAGTGCATGCGCAGGCGGCGCTTGCCGTCCACCACGGTATGGCCGAACTCGCGCAGGTCGGTGAGGAAGGTGTTGAGGCGCGAGGTGCTGATCTTCTGCGAGCGCGTCTTTTCGGCTGCGTCGACCATTGCCCAAATCTTCTCGATGCTGCGGCCGGTCAGGGCAGAAATGCGCAGGTACTGGGCCCAGGGAGCCATGACACCCAGACGGCGGTCGACGGTCTCCATGCAGGCCTCGCGCTTGCGGTCGTCGTCGAGCAGGTCCCACTTGTTGAGCAGCACGACGATGGCGCAGCCACGCTCGATGGCCAAGCCCATGACCTTCTGGTCCTGCTCGGTGACGCCCACGGAGGCGTCGACGACGAGCAACGCCACGTCGGCGCGGTCGATGGCGCGCAGGCCGCGGACCATGGAGTAGTACTCGATGTTTTCGTACACGGTGCTTTTCTTACGGATGCCCGCGGTATCGACCATGCGGTAGTGCTTGCCGTTGCGCTCGACGACCGTGTCGATGGCGTCGCGCGTGGTGCCGGCGATGTTCGAGACGATGGAGCGGTCGGCACCTAGGATGCGGTTGAACAGCGAGGACTTACCGGCGTTGGGGCGGCCGATGATGGCCACGTTCAGCGCATCGGGGAACTCGTCGGCGACTTCGTCCTCTTCCTCAGGAAGCAGGGCCACGATGTCGTCGAGCAGGTCACCGGTGCCGTGGCCGTGCAGCGCCGAGAGCGGCGTGGGCTCGCCGATACCGAGCGAATAGAACTCCCAGATGCTGTCGTTCTCGCGATCGGGGTTGTCGAGCTTGTTCACCAGCAGAAAGACCGGCTTGTCGCAGCGCTTGAGCATGCGGGCGACCGACTCGTCCTCCTCGGTGACACCGGTGCGGCCGTCGACCACAAACAGGATGACGGCGGCTTCCTCGGCGGCGGCGAGGGCCTGGTCGCGGATGGACGTGGCAAAGACGTCGTCGCTCTTGAGCGGCTCGATACCGCCCGTGTCGACGATGGTGAACTCGCGGCCGTTCCAATCGGCCGTGTGATACGAGCGGTCGCGCGTGACGCCGCGGGACTCGTGGACGATGGCGTCCGAGGTCTGGGCCAGGCGGTTAACGAGCGTGGACTTGCCCACGTTGGGGCGTCCGACGACGGCGACGATAGGTTTCATCTGCTCTCCTTTAATGGGTAGGTTCAGTGGAAGTGTTAGAGTCGGCAGGCACAATGCCAAGGATATGCTCTAGGGTATCGAGCAGCTCATGCGGCATGGTCGACACCACATGAACCTCGGCACCGCGACTGGTAAGGCTTGCGAGTAAATCGTCACGATGATACTCGTCAAGCGTCATGCCGTCAGCGTTGAACATGAGCTTAGGCACAAAGAGCATAACCCCCGAGAGGTCCTGCGGCAGCTGCTCCAAGATATCGCAGGCGACGATGAGGCCGGTCACGTCCACGTTGCCGCCAAAGTAGTGGTTCTGGATGGCCGTGACAGTGCCGGCGAGTCCCTTGGGCGACTCCACAAAGCGGGCCACCGTGTCGCGTGCGCTGGCGCCCGAGAGGCACAGCAGGTGCTGGCTGCGGGCGGCGATGGCCTCGCGGACGCGGGCCAGTCGCTCGGCATCGGTAGCCAGCACGTCGTCGGTCTCGTCCAGATACGAGCGGATCATGCCGATGCCGTCGTAGTACTGCGGGTAACCGTCGTAAAAGTCTGCCTCGGGAGGATCGATGCCGGCGTCCAGATAGAACTCGTCGCTCATCTGGAAGGTGTGGCGGCCAAAGCGCTCATAGGCGCGGTCCTGGTAGGGACGGATCATGGCAATGGTCTCGCGCGCTAGCTCGGGCTTGTCGCTGTAGGACCAGCTAAAACGGTTCTGATGCTTGGTAAAACCGAGCGGCACAATGCCCAGGCTTGTGATTTGCTCGTGCTCCTCGCAAAAGCGCAGGGTCTTTTCCAGCTCCTCGCCGTCGTTCAAGCCGGGGCACAACACGATCTGCGCGTGAATCTCGATGCCGGCGGCCATGATGGCCTCGAGCACGTCCATGCCGCGCTGGGCGTTGCGGCCCATCATGCGGCGGCGGACATCGGGGCTCACGGCATGGACCGACACGTTCATGGGACTCATGTTGCGCTGGATGACGTTTTGCACGTCCTCGTCGGTGAGGTTCGTAAGCGTGACAAAGTTGCCTTGCAAAAAGCTTAGGCGATAGTCGTCGTCGCGAATATAGAGCGTGGAGCGGCCGCCCTTGGGCAGCATCGTCATAAAGCAGAACACGCAGGCGTTGACACAGGTACGCATGCCGTCAAAGATGGGGCCGTCGAACTCAAGGCCCCAGTCCTCTCCTGGGAAGCGGTCGAGCTCCACGGGGGTGACGCTGTTGTCGCGCGGGTCGAAAACCTCCAGCTCGACGGTGTCGTCGTCGGCCTCCCAGAGCCACACGATCATGTCGGTGAGTGCCTCACCGTTGACCGTGAGCACGCGCATTCCCGGCTCGATACCCACATCCCATGCGGGCGATTCGGGACGCACGTTCTTAACGAGCGCGCCCTCACCCGGCTCGGGGTCGCGGCTGCGCCCGTAATCGGCCACCTCGGCGGCGTATGCGGGTACGGTCTGGTCCATGATTAGCGGCAAAGCTCCTTGATGCGCGCAACGGCGCGTTCGATGTGCTCTTGTGGGGTGGAGGCTCCGGCGGTGATGCCGATGTGGTGAGCGTTGGTAAACCACACGGCCTGGAGCTCGGAGGCTTCCTCGATATGATACGTGCGCTCGCAGGCGTCCGCGCAAATCTGTGCCAGGCGGCGGGTGTTGCCCGAGTTCTTGCCGCCCACCACGACCATGCAGTCGCAGCGGTTGGCAAGTGTGGCTGCTGCCTGTTGACGCTCACTCGTGGCTGCGCAGATGGTGTTGATCACGCGCAGCTCCTGCACGCGTGGGGTGATGGCAGCAACGACCTCGGCGAGGTTTTGGGCGGTCTGGGTGGTCTGCACGACGAGGCCTACCTTGCCCTTGAGCGACAAAGCGTTGGCGTCGGCGGCACAGCTCACGACCTGCGCATCATTGCCGGCGTGGCCCAGAATGCCCTCGACCTCGGGGTGACCTGGCTCGCCCACGACGATTACGCGGTAGCCTTCGCGCACCAGACGCTCAGCCGCCACATGGACCTTCTTCACGTAGGGGCAGGTGGCGTCGACCACGTCGAGACCACGCTCGCGTGCGGCATCGATCACCTGCGGCACCACGCCGTGCGCGCGGATGATCACGGTGCCCGCTGCGGCGTCGTTCAAGGTGTCGGCCAGGCCAACGCCTGCCTCAGCAAGCTCGCGCACCACGATGGGGTTATGGATGAGCGGCCCTAGGGTGTGGACCTGAGTGCTCTCCTCTGCCTGCGGCGCGGCGGCTAGCGCCATGTCGAGCGCGCGCTGTACGCCGTAGCAGGTGCCCGCGTGGGCAGCGATCTCGATGGTGGGGACGACCTCCTCAGCGGCGGCCGCAGCGGTATTCATGACGTTCTCACCCATGGCTAGAACCTGCCCGGGTGCTCGGCGCACAGGTCGTCGCGCATGGCGTAGACGCGGCCCATGGCCTCGGACTCAAACCAAGCCAGGCGCTCCTTGCGCTTGAGCTCGGCCGGAGCATCGGATAGCGAGATGGACTTGCCGGCGCGGATCCAGCACTTTTTGGGGCGCATGAGCTTTTTGCCCGCAGGCGTGATGTCGGACCAGCCACAAATGGCGAGTGGGTTGACGGGCGCCTTGCCCATCTGGGCGATGAGCGCAAAGCCACCATGGACCTCGGGCTTGATCTCGCGCGAGCGGATGCGCGTGCCCTCGGGGAAGATCAGGACGTCCTCGCCGCGCTGCAGCGCATGCTGGGCGGCGCGCAGGCACTTCATGTCGGCGGTGCCGCGCTCGACGGGAATGCCGCCAACGCGGCTAAAGGCCCAGCGCACAATCTTGCTCTTGGCGAACTCGGACTTAAAGATGGGACGGATACGGCGGCCCCCAAAGAACAGCGCCGTCTCCACGGCCAAGAGCTCAGCCATCGAGGTGTGGTTGCAGATGACCACGCTGCCGCGGCCTTCCTGGCGCTCAAACAGCAAGTCAGCGTCCTCGACCTTCCAGCGCCACATGAGCTTGGAGAAGGCCCAAAGGATGGCCATGACTACGACGACAGTGCCGCGGATGAGCGCCGGAAACTCGTCATAGGGGGCGTTGTAATAATCCTCGGGCGTCTGCTTAAACAGGCGCATGGGCTACCTCCTTTGGTTGATGAGGCCCTCGATAATGCGGACGACCTCGTCGATGGTATGGGCGGTGGAGTCAACGTGCACGGCGTCCTCGGCGGGGACGAGCGGGGCGACCTCGCGGCTGCTGTCGAGCTTGTCGCGCTGCTTGAGGGCGTCGAGGGTCTCGTCGACCTCGGCCTCGAGCTGCTCGGACGTGAGCGGCTGGGCGTCGTTTTGGTGACGCTGCAGCACGCGGCGGCGGGCGCGCTCGCGCGGGTCGGCGGTCAGGAAGACCTTGACTTGCGCGTTGGGAAACACGACGGTGCTGATGTCGCGACCCTCGGCCACGATATCGCGGTCCTCGGCGGCGCGGCGCTGGTGGATGAGCATGGCGGCGCGTACGCCTGGGTAGGCCGAGACCTTGGACACGTTGGCGTCGACCTGCGGGGTACGAATGGCGGCCGAAGCGTCCTGGCCGTCAATGGTCAGGCGCGTGTCCTCGCCGGTACCGTTGGTAAAGCGAATCTCGATCTGCTCGGCGAGGGCGTCGATGGCTGCCTCGTCGTCCAGGTCGATACCGCGGTCGAGCGCGGCGAAGGTGACGGCGCGATACATGGCGCCCGTGTCGAGCTTGTTAAAGCCAAGCTGGCGGGCGATCTCCTTGGCGATGGTGGACTTGCCGGAACCGGCGGGGCCGTCGATGGCGACGATCATGCAATGCTTCCTTTCGATGGTTGACGTGCTGGTATGGTTCGCGGGCGCTGGGGCGCGGCGGGTTGCCTAGCCTGTGTAGCGCTCGCGGTAGGTGTTGCGCTTGGGTGCGGAGCCGTGGCTGCCGTGGTGACGCGTGTGGGCCGCGGTGTTGGTCGCGGGCGTGGCGGCGCGCTCGGAAGCGGCCTGCTTGGGCGGGATGCCGCCGGCCTTAAGGATCTGCATCTCGCGGTCGGTGAGCTCGCGCCACGAGCCCTTGGCCACGTCCTTGAGCTCCAGGCCGGCAAAGTTGCAGCGGTGCAGGCGGATCACCGGGTGGTGGATCTTACTCAGCATGCGCTTGACCTGGTTTTTGCGGCCCTCGCGGATGATGACCTCCACGGCGGTGGTGCCGGGCTTGACGCCCTGCGGAGCCACGGCCTCGGCCTCGCGCGCGCCGATGACGCGGCAGATCGCCGGCTGGCACAGGCCGTCGTCGAGCTCGATGCCGCGGCGGAGCGGTTCCAAGTCGCGATCGGTCAGGTGGCCGTCCACAAGCGCCTGGTAGGTCTTGTAGACGTGCTTGCTGGGGTGCAGCAGATCCTGCGACAGGTCGCCGTCGGTGGTAAAGAGCAAAAGGCCCGTGGTGTCGCGGTCCAGACGACCCACCGGGAAGAGCCCCGGAAAGCGGTCGCGCGGGACCAGGTCGGCCACGCAAGGGCGCTCCTGCGGATCGCTCATGGTGGTGAGGTAGCCGGTCGGCTTGTAGAGCATCAGGTACGCGGCGCCCTGGTTGAGCTTGACGGGCATGCCGTCGACCTCGATATGGTCGCGGTCGACGTCTACCTTGGTACCCAGTTCGGTCGCGACCTGGCCGTTGACGGTCACGCGGCCGGCGGTCATCAGGTCCTCCGAGCCGCGGCGGCTCGCCACGCCCGCGCGAGCCAAAAGGCGCTGTAGGCGCATCGTGTGTGGGTAGACGGGCTGGGCATCGGTCGCGGGCGCGCCCGCGACGCCGGCGGTGCGCGTCCCCCCTACTTCGTTAGTCCTCGTCATGCAAATCCTCCGAGGTCTCGTCGACGACCAGGGTCTCCAAGTCCTCGACTGCCTCAACATCTTCAACATCGGTATCGAGCAGTTCGCGCTCTTCGTCCAGGTCCTCGGCCTGCTCCTCGAGCGTGGACTGAATGCTGCGGCCGCTCAGACGCTCGCGGATAAACTGGCGCGACTGCTCGTCGGGGGCAAACTGTTCCAGATCGGGCAGGTCGCGAGTGGAGCGCAGGCCGAACTTTTCCAAGAAAGCGTTGGTCGTGCCGTAGATGATGGCCTGACCGCGCTCGGGGTCGCGACCGAGCTCGCGCACCAGACCCTTGTCCACGAGCGACGCGATGACGCCGTCGGAGTTGACGCCGCGGATGCCCTTGACCACCTCGCGCGTGACGGGCTGGTGGTAGGCGATGACGGCCAGGGTCTCGAGCGCCGCCTGCGACAGTTTTTGTGTGTCCCAGCTCAGCACGTAGGCCTCGACCACGTCGTGGTAGGCGGGGTGCGTAAACAGGCGCCAGCCGCCGGCGACCTCGCGCAGCTGAAAGCCGCGGTTGGCCTCCTCGTACTCAACCTTGAGCTCGGCGAGCAGCGACGCGCACTCGCCGGGGGCAATATCCAGCGCGCCTGCCAGCGCGGGCGCGCTCACGGGGTCGCTCGAAACCAGCAGCAGCGCCTCGAGGGCGCCTTTGAGGCTGTTTGACTCCAGCGTGGAAAGGGTTGACATGGTTGGTCGCTCCTATTCGGTGAGCTCGGGGCCTTCGCCGGGCACGTATGCCTCGGCGCCCTCGACGCGGTTGATTTGAATGGTTCCAAAGATCTCGTCCTGGCTCAGCGTGAGCGAGCCGCGCTTGGCGAGCTCGAGCATGGCCAGGAAGGTGACGACGAGCTGCTTGGTGGTGGCGTCGCCGTCCAGCAGCTCGCGAAAGGTGCAGGTTTGGTGCGCCATGGTAAAGCGGTCGACCGAGGCCACCGTCAGGTCGAGCGGCACGCGATGCGGCGCCACGTGCTCGGCCTCCAGCAGGAAGGTCTGGCGCTTGCCGTCCAGGTCGGCGCAGATGACGGCGAGGCCGCGCAGGGTGATGCCGGCCAGGTAGTCGGGCATAAGGCCCAAAAACTCGGGGTCGGGACCGGCAACGCGCGGATGCATGCGGCTCTCGGCCTGCATCCGCGCGCCAAGGGCTGCCGCCGCGCCCTTAAACTGTTTGTAAGCGATCAGGCGCTGGATCAGGACCTCGCGCAGGGCATCGCCGTCGAGGGCACTGAGTTCCTCGAGGTCTTCGTCGTCCTCGTAATCGTCGTCGGTGTTGCGCGGTGCCTCCTGGGGCACCAGCGAGGCGGCCTTAATGTCCAGAAGGGTTGCCGCGACCAGCAAGAAGTCGCTCGCCACGTCTAGGTCCAGCGCCTCGATGCGCTCGGCTTCGGCCAGGTATTGCTCGGCCACCTCGCTAATGGAGATGGCGCCGATATCAACTTTTTGGCGGGTTACCAGCTGCAGCAGCAGGTCGAATGGTCCGCTGTAGACCTGCGTCGACACGCGATACGACATCTTCGACCTCCTTTGACGGCGCCTTCGCGGCGCGGTTTGGGTGCATGCTGCGACCGTTTTGCACGGTCGACCTGTAAGTTTACCCTAGATGCCGGCGATTGCGAAGTCGAGCAGCCGCTCAGCCAGCGGATACACGGTAACGTCGAAATAGCGGCCGATCACATCGATGCCGGTCCACATAGGCAGCAGATACAGCACGATGATGAGTATAGGCATGGCGTATTGCTGCAGATGGTAGTAGTTGGTGAGCGCCTTGCCTTTGAGGAATGGGACGATGATCGACGAGCCATCGAGCGGCGGGATCGGGATGAGGTTAAAGAACGCGAGCGACAGGTTGACCACGATAAACGTGGCACCGAAGTTCATGATTTGGGACACCACGGCAAAGGACATGCTTGCGTAGAGGTTGCCATACGCTGCGTGCATGAGGGCGGCCGCGAGGCACGCGAGCGCGATGTTCGATGCAGGGCCGGCCGCGCTCACCAGGACCTCGTCGCGCTTGGGGTGCTTGAGGTTGTTGAGGTAGACGGGCACGGGCTTGGCGAAGGCGAATGCCGGGCCGCCGGCCGCGAGCATAAGCAGCGGCAGGAGGATGGTGCCAAACGGGTCGATGTGGTTAAGCGGGTTGAGCGAGACACGGCCGCGCGAACGGGCCGTTTTGTCGCCGAGCGCCCAGGCCGCGGCGGCGTGCGCGCTCTCGTGGATGACAATACCCACGATGACGGCAACGGCGCTGGCGAGCAGGTTCATGAGGTAGCTGCTGGACATGGCACTCCCCTAGCGGACGCGGCGCGAGGCGCGCGTGAGCAGGTAGTCGATCACAAACAGGATTACGGCGACGATGGCGTAATCCAGGCGGAACACACCGCCAAAGGGCGACGTGATGACGCCGTAGCCGGCGATGGCGCTCGGAAGCGCGCGCGAAAGCTCAACGACAAAGCCCACGATCTGCAGCTTAGCGGTGAGGCCGCTAAAGCACAGCAGCACGGTCATCGCGCTCATAAAGATGCCGCAGATGCGACAGGCGATGGCGATGATGCTCATTGCCACGGCAGCGGCCTTACGAGAGTTCACGCGCGGTCTCCTCTTCGATCTGGGTGGAAAGCTCCAGCCATTCGTCCTCGAGCTTGGGTAGCTCTTGCTTAAGGCCGTTATATTCCCCCAGCGCGGCGTTGAACTTGTCCTGATCGGCATAAAGCTCTTCGCTTGCCATCAATTCCATAAGCTCGTCATAGCGGGCGCGCTTTTTGTCGAGCTCCGCCTCGATCTTTTTGAGCTGGTTGCGCACGCCCTTGAGCTTTTTGTTGAGCGCGGCGCGGGCCTGGGCCTCGGCGCGCTTTTGCTCCTTGGTCTTTTTGCCCTCGGCAGGCTTGGGGGCCGCGGCGGGGGTGTCGGGC
>DXMD01000009.1:0-6731 GCA_019414385.1 Collinsella sp.
GACGCCGCCCTCTCAAGGCGGAGATCACCAGTTCGAATCTGGTACGGGCTACCACGCATCTGATACCCGGACTTCCTATGGAAGCCCGGTTTTTATTTTCAAACAACCGTCTGCAATTCCCGTTTGAACCAGAGCTTTGCGTTCTGCCTATGGCCCTTACGGGTACAATATCCAAGATATTTTGACTGTTAGAAGGAGTCTCATGACGAAGTCCTCTCAGCATACGTCTAAGCCCCAGGTCGAGGTTGAGGCCTCGGGCGGCGATGACAATAAGAGCGCACGCCGCGGCGCAATCTTTATCGGCGTTGTGCTGGTGGGTTATATCGTCTATCTGGTGGTAACCGGGCAGATGGGGCAGTTCTGGGCTGCTATGTCGAGCGTCCAGGCGCCCTGGCTCCTCGCTGCATGCTTCTGCATGTTTCTATACCTCTTTTTTGGTATCGTGGCGTACGCGATTGCCGTTTGGCTCGACCCCAATTCGCCCGTCGGTATCCGCGACCTCATTTCGGTCGAGGCGAGTGGCATCTTCTTTGGTAATCTGACACCCATGATGATGGGCTCTACGCCTGCCCAGATCTACCGCCTGACCAAAGCGGGCCAAAATGTCGGCGAGGCCGGCGCCACGCAGTTCACGCGTTTTATCGTGTATCAGTTTGGCCTTGTTGCCTGGGGCGCTATCCTATTGCTTGCTCGCATGCCGTTTTTTGCCGAGCGCTATGGCGACATGACGCTGCTGTGCGTCTTTAGTTTTGGCGGCCACTGCTGCATCTTGCTTGGTATCTTCGCCGTCGCGCTCATGCCTAAGACCGTCACGCGCGTCGCCCATTGCATCATCAATTGGCTCGAGCGCATAGGTGTCTCGGCCACTAAGATCGAGGGATGGCGCACGTTTGTCGACGGCGAGATCTACTCCTTCTCCGAGAAGTTCAAGCTTTCGGCCGGACATTTTTCTTCCATGCTGCTCACCGTGTTTATCACCATGCTGCAGCTCGCGTTTTTCTATCTGGTTCCATATTTCCTGATGCTTGCTTTTGGCCACCACGAGGTCGACTTTTTTTCGGTCATGGCCGCGAGCGCCTTTGTCCAGCTGCTGAGCTCTGCGGTTCCCTTGCCCGGTGGAACTGGTGGCGCTGAGGGCGGCTTTGCATTGTTCTTGGGTCATTTCTTTGGGTCGGCTTCGACCGCCGGCTATCTGCTGTGGCGCCTCATTACATTTATTGCGCCGACCATTTTGGCTGCGCCCCTGCTGGGCCTTAAGAGCGCCCACAACGAGAGCATCCATGCGCGCTGGGATCGCGTGATGCGCAAGCTCGGCCGCGAGCCTCAGACGCCCTCTGCGCCCACTAAGCCGCACCCCACGAATGCTGTTAACCGTTGATCCCAGGAAGCACGCTCAGAAGGCTTCTGGGACCGCTAAGCCGGCTCATAAAGCCTATGTGCGCCAGACGGGCGACGGTATCCGCGTATCTCCGTCGGCGCTCAATAAGAAGAAGCACCCTAAGTCGCGGTAGGGTAGTCGTGCGTTCTTCATGATGCGGGGCATATTTGAGCTGTATGGGGGATAATCCTCTTACGTAGATTATCTCTCATCTGTTGATGAATGCTCGCATATCGAAGGGACACACCCATGGCCACCAGTAAACCGCGTATTGATCGCCGTATCGTTCGCAGCCGCAATGCCATCCTTTCCGCTTTTGAGCGCTTGCTCATGGAAAAGCCGCTGGCAGACATTACGGTGAGTGCCATCGCGCGCGAGGCCAATGTCGACCGTAAAACCTTCTACGTGCACTTTGGTACGGTTGACGGCCTGCTCGATGCCATTGCCGTCGATGTGGTGGAGATGATTGTCGACTCGGTCGAGAAAACGCTTGCCTCCATGGACGGCGACACCAATGAACGCGCCCTGGGCGCGGCGGCGACCTTCTTTAAAACCGTTAACGAGGCGCTGTGCAACAACCTGGTGCTCAATCGTCAGCTGATCGAGAACATTCCGCTCAATGATTTTATGGCTCGTCTTCGTGCGCCGCTCGAGCACGAGATTGCCGAGCGCGATCTGCTGCCCCACGGTCTCAAGGACGAGATGTTCGACTACTATCTGGCGTTTTTGCTGTCGGGTATTATCGGAATCTATCGCACATGGGCACTGTCTGACGACTCGGTTCCTATCGAGCGCGTCTCGGAGGTCGCCAACGACCTGACTCTCAATGGCCTGTCGAGTCTGGAATCTCGCTTGGATTAGGCCTAGTTGGGCTCGTCGGCGTGGAAATTCCTGTTCACGAGGTTCTCCGGTGCCTTGGAGACCTCGCCGGCGTAGGAGCTGTGGCCTGAGGATTCTTAAAAGAAAGCCCAGTTTATCCTTCCCACTCCAATTGGGAATCCTCCGATGCGCCTTCGCACGCTCGCATGACCTCGATACCGTGCGAGCGTGCGAACTCGACGAGCTCTGCGTTGCGGGCGTTTATGGTGCCGAAGGCGGCGGGGCACACGATAAGGCGCGCGCAGTGGACGAGGAGCTCTTTGGCGCGGGTTATGGTTTTATCCCCGATCGGTTCGAAGGCGCGCTCGGCCACGAATTCCGCCGCCAGGTCGCGCGCGAGCTCGCAGTCGATGTCCCCTTCGTGCAGAACGCCCGCGTAGAACGCTTTGCCCTGCCGGATGAGCTGGCGAAACACAGCCGACCCCGTACCTGCGCCGGCGATGACGAACGTGTGCGCATCGCCGTGCGGGCGCCCAATTTCCACGCTGCCGAAGCGCTCGTTGAAGGTGCCATGTTGAAGGCCGTAGAGCTCGCCAATCGTCTCGCGCGTGAATATGTCCTCGGGTGCGCCGGCGCGGAAGACCCGGCCGTCCTTCACGCAAATCACCTTGTCGGCGCTTTTCTGTGCGAGCTCGAGTTCGTGGATGGACATGATGACAGCCACATTCCGCGATTTCGCAAGGTGGCGAAGTATTCGCAGCAGGTCGATCTGGTAGCGGATATCGAGATACGACGTGGGCTCGTCGAGCACGAGCACACGCGGATCCTGCGCGATGGCGCGTGCGAGCATGACGCGCTGGCGTTGCCCGTCGCTTATCTGCATGAAGTCGCGCTCGGCGAGCTCTTCCACATGTGCGGTTTTCATGGCCTCGTCGACCCGACTATGGTCGTCGGGCGAGAGTGTGCCCATTCGCCCGGTGTAGGGATGCCTTCCCGCCTCTACGATATCGCGGCAGGTGAGGAGCTCGGTCCGGGGGCGATCTGTCAGCATAACGGCAAGGTTCCTTGCGAATTCCGCCGTCTTCCATCGGGAAATCTCCCGCCCGTCGAGCTCGACCGCGCCGGCAAGCGGTGCTAGATGGCGTGTGATGGTTTTCAAGATGGTCGACTTGCCCGAGCCGTTCGGCCCGATGAGCGCCACGACGTCGCCCGCGCGAACCTCCAGATCGAGGCCTTCGACTACAACCTTCTTGTCGTAGCCCGTCGACAGGTCGCTTATGCGGAAAAGCGGCGCTCCGTCAGTCTGCGTTTCGACCGTAGTTTCGAGGTTCGGCTCCGCTCGGAGGAGGCGTTCCGCGCGCAGTTCCGCGCGAGCCGAAAGTGCCTTCTGGCGCTTTCGTGCGAGCTCAGGACTGTCTAAGCATGGAATGTCCCCTCCGAGCGTTTTGGGCCGCGGCACGAATTCCCCCATCTACCTCACCCGCTTCTTCAACATGAGCGCGATAACCACCGGAGCGCCGAAGATGGCGGTGACGGCGCTGATGGAAAGCTCGACGGGAGAGAACAGCGTGCGCGCGATCAAATCGCAGCCCGCGCAGAAGATGGCGCCTCCCAAGAAGCACGCAGGAATCACGCGGATGGGCTTCGACGACTTTAGCGCCGACTTCACGAGATGCGGAACCGCGATGCCTACGAACGACACCGGACCAGCGAACGCGGTCACGCAGGCGGAGAGCATGCTCGCTAGAAGGACGAGCACCACGCGGAAGCGTTCGACGTTCACGCCGACGCTTTTCGCGTAGGCTTCTCCCAGCTGGAAGGCGGAAAGGGGCTTCGATATCGCGAATACGCATGCGCTCACGGTGATCACCACGACCGCGATGATCGCGATGTCGTCCCAGCTCGAACCCGAGAAGCTACCCAAAGACCAGTTGTGCAGGTTCACGATGGACTGGTCGTCGGCGAAGGCGATGAGGAAGTTCGTCGCCGCCGAGCAGATGTATCCCACCATGACGCCCGCCACGATGAGCATGGCCATGGAACTTATGCGCCGTGCGATGAGGAGCACGAAGCCGATGGTGATAAGCGAGCCCAGAAACGCTGCGGCCACCATGGCCGGCGAGGACATGGCCTGGTTCGCGCCTAGAAGTACGATCATCGTAAGCGCGACGACGAACTTTGCGCCCGAGGAGACGCCCAAGATGAACGGGTCGGCGATGGGGTTGTTGAAAAACGTCTGCAGCAGGAACCCGGAAAGCGAAAGTGTCCCGCCGAGAAGCACGGCTGAAAGCACGCGCGGCAGGCGAATCTCCCAGATGACCTGGCTTTCCATGGAATTGGCCGCGCCGCCCGAAAGGATGCCGGGGATGTGGTCTGCGGGCACGAGCACGCTCCCGATGCACAGGTTGGCCCCGACGAGCACGATGAGGGCAACAGCGAGCAGCGCCGTCACGACGCGACACCGCGCGGCGCGCCCCGATTCGTCGTATGCCATGGAAAGCCGGCTTCTCATGGCGCTAACCGAGCTTCCTCAGATAATGGAAGTCGCTCGCGTCATCGCCGGTGAACGCCCCGTGCAGCTCGTCGATAATGTCGGCGGTAGAAGTCATCTGCTGGTACATGTCGGCGCTTGTGACCCAGACGTTGCCGTTCTTCACGGCTTTGAACTGCGACAATAGCGCGTTTTTGCCTACGAAGTCGTTCAAGGTGGCAATCGATTCGTCGATGGTGCCGTTGTAGACGATGATGTCGGCATCCTTCGCCGTCGCGTAGAAGCGCTCCATTTCGAGCGTTACTGACGAACCTGACGTCGACGCCGTCTGCGCGTCATCGAGCGCATAGCTGCCGCCTGCAAGCTCGATCATCTGCGCCACGTAGTCGCCCGCCCGCCGCGTGACGGCGGCCCCGTTCGAGTTAATGTAGAAATACGCCACGGTTTTACCTGACGACGCGAGCCCCGACGTTTGCTCGACGCGGGCCTTCTGCTCGTTGAACAGGTGCGCGGCCTCGTCTTCCTTGTCGAACAGGACGCCGAAAAGCTTAATCCACTCGACGCGCCCGAGTGCTTCGGGCTCGCTCGACGACTGTTCGGTGAGCACGACGAGCCCGAGCTTCTGCAGCTTTTCCTTCACATCGGGCGTGTGGTTGATCATGGTGTTCTCGATGGCGAGCGTACAGCCCGAGGCCGATATTCGCTCGTAGTCGGGCGCGCTGTACTTGCCGCCGTAGGCGATCGCCCCACTTTCGAGTGCGCTTTTGAAGCCCACGACCGAGCAGTCGTCGGCCTTCGTGCCCGACATGATGATATTGTCGTTCGCATCGAGCGCGTCGACTAGGCACATCGTCGCCGACGACACGAGGTACACCTTGTTGGCGGGGCGCCTTATGACCGCGATGTCGGAGCTCAACCCATCAGGTACCTTCGCATCTTGCGGCACCACGAGGAAACGTTCTCCATTCGAAACGCAGATAAGCCGCAGACCGCCTTCGAACTCGTCGACAGTGAAGTGCTCGGCGTATTCAAGCTGAAGCGCCCCCGTCGGCTCCCAGCCACAGCCCAAATCGGCGTTGTGGAAGTCGGCCGCGGCGCTTGAAGCCGTTCCCGCAGGGGAGCCGCCGCTTGCATCGTCGCCCGATTTCTCCTTCATGGTGGATGAGTCGAAGTGGATCGTGTAGTCGATGGTGTGCGGCGTCGACATGGCGACGGTCTCGGCCGACACGGCGATGTCCTCGTCGAGCGTGACGGGTATCTCGAACGTGGAGTTGCCGCCGTCGTTTACGGGTGCGTAGTCCACGCCGTCGACGGTCATCTTGTCGTAGTTCGAACTCGACCAGGTGATGGTCGCGGTGTAGGTGTCGCCATCCTTCACAATTGTGGTGGGTGAGGCGATGCTTGCGCGCCCTGACCCGCCGGAAAGCGAGACATTCACAGTGTATTCCTGAGAGCCCGCCGTGCCACCGGTCGCGTTCGGGCTCGCACTGCACCCCGCGAAGGGAAGCGCGAGCAGGGCGACGAGAACGCAGGTGATCACGCGCGCCGCGATGCTGTGGCGCTTCCTGTTTTCCCCCTTGGGGAGAATCAACCGCATGGCGTTACTTCAGCGCGTCGGCGCGCAGATCGACGCCGGCGGATTCGAACACGAGCGTGCGGTCGTACCACCGCTCCCTTTTAATGCTCCACGCGGCGCAGGCGGTGTCCTCGTCGAGCGCTTCAACAGGCACGTCGTAAGTGTACTTGCCTTCCGCGTTTTCCACATAGGGGATGAAGTCGGCCTCGCTCGCGGCGGCAGCCTCGTCGCCTGTGCCCATGAAGAGCTTGCCGTAGCCCGTGCCGGAAAGTGTCATCACGCAGTGCATGGAGCCGTTTTCCACGATGAGCTGGGCGTCCACAATCCTGAACATGTTCGAGCTGGAATCTACGGTGATTGGATAGGTGCCGTCGGCCACCTTGTCGGCGGTGATGGGGGCAGCGCTTGCGCCCTCGGGCGCATCGGCCGCCTGTTCGGTCTTTTCCTGGGAATCGGCATCGCTTGCC
>DXMD01000009.1:6741-7928 GCA_019414385.1 Collinsella sp.
GAAAAGCGCCGCCGACAGGGCGAAGGCGAGGGTTTTCTTCAACATGGAGGGGTTCCTTTCAATCGCTTCGACCGCCCGCGCCGTGCGGTGGGCGGGCGGGATGCGAATGCAACGGGCATGCGCCGTCGGTCGGGGAAGGCGCATGCCCGTTGCACGGGGACGCGACCGGCGCCCCCGTGCGCGGCGAGTTTAGAGCTTGGCGATGGCGTCGTCCACGTGTGAGACGTAGATGTCGTCGACCGCGACGTTCTGTCCCAGACCCTGGAGCAGGCACGTCACTTCGAAGCCGGCGGCCACGAACTTCGCAGCCCAGCTGTCGGGGTCGGTCTCGTCTGCCATGTCGTTGTTCGCGTGGTCGCCCGCGACCACCATGAACGGCGCGAGCACGGCCTTCTTGTACCCTGCGGCGCTCGCGGCGGCGATAACATCCTCGCAGGTCGGTTCAGCCTCGACGGTGCCGACGAAGAACTGCGTCAAGCCCTCGTTCTTGAACACTTCCTGCATCTTGGCATAGTCGGCGTTGGAATCGGCTTCGGTGCCGTGGCCCATGAGGCACAGCGCCGTCTTGCCGTCGTCGAAGGACGCCATGTTCTCCTTAATGGCTGCGGCAACCTTCTTGTAGTCGTCGTCGGAGGTGAGCAACGGGTCGCCGAGCGAGATCTTGTCGAACTTGTCGGCGTACTTGTCGAGCTCGTCTTTTACGTCGGTGTATTCCAGGCCACCCATGAGATGCGTCGGCTGCACGACGATTTCCTTCACGCCGTCTTTCACGCAGCGGTCGAGCGCCTCGGTCATGTTGTCGATCGTGATGCCGTCGCGCTTTTTCAGCTTGTCGATGATGATCTGCGCGGTGAAGGCACGGCGGATGTCGTAGTCCTGCCAGTACTTCTCGCGGATAGCGTCTTCGATGGCGCCGATGGTGATGTGGCGCGAGTCGTTGTAGCTCGTGCCGAAGCTCGTGACGAGGATGACCGGCTTCACGGCCTTCTCCTTTTCACTCGATTTCTCGGAACTCGCGGAGGTGTTGGAGCAGCCCGCGAGCGCGACTCCGGCGAGCGCGACGGCTCCGGTTGCTGCGGCGCCCATGAAGCCGCGGCGTGACATCTGGTCGGACATGGTTTTTCCTTTCCTCGGTTTGCCGGTCCCCCGGCGACAGTTGCTTGTCGGCACAAGCGAAAGAAAAGCGC
>DXMD01000009.1:8028-76430 GCA_019414385.1 Collinsella sp.
CCTCGGGGTTCACAAGGAGCTAACGCCACGGCGATGCCGTGAGGAAAAGGCGAAGCAGTCTGGCTTGGGGCGCGAGGCGGTTCGCCCGCGCGTCCTATACAGTAATGTCCCTTGCCCAGGATTCCCACCTGGTTCCCTCCGCAAGCCAGCGCGGGCTGTGCGGGCGCCGCGCCGGTCATTTCCTTTTATCCGATTGTCATATGCTCGTTGCCGAAACTTTTACTATGATAGTGGGCACTTGTGAACGTGTCAAAGCCAGGGCGGGCGGCATTGCGCCTCCTGCCTGCGTATTTGCTCCGATTGCCGCCGCAGGCGCCGTGTTTTGCCCGCTGCGCGAATGGCGGCGTAAACGGTTGCGATGAGAAACGGGAAGGGAAGGCTCGGATGATTCATATCGTTGGCGCAGGCTCGGGCGCCGCCGACCTTATCACGCTGCGCGGGGCGCGCCTTCTGCGCGCGGCCGACGTGGTCGTTTGGGCGGGAAGCCTTGTGAATCCCGAGCTGCTCGCTGAGTGCAAGGAACCCTGCATCGTCTACGACAGCGCGCACATGACCTTGGAGGAAGTGCTCGACGTGATGTGCGCGGCAGATGCGCGGGGCGAGGAAGTGGTGCGCCTGCACACGGGCGACCCGTGCCTGTACGGCGCCATCCAGGAGCAGATGGACGCGCTCGACGCGCGCGGCGTGGACTACGAGGTGGTGCCCGGCGTGTCGAGCTTTTGCGGTGCCGCGGCGGCGCTTCGTCAGGAATACACGCTGCCGGGAATCAGCCAGTCGGTCGTGATCACGCGGCTTTCCGGACGTACCCCCATGCCCGCGGGCGAGGGCATGCGCACCATGGCGGAAAGCGGCTCGACTATGGTCATCTTCCTGAGCTCGGGTATGCTCGCCGAGCTTTCCGCCGAGCTTTTGGCCGCAGGCCGCAGCTCCGACGAGCCGGCGGCGCTCGTGTACAAGGCGACCTGGCCTGAGGAGCGCGTGGTGCGATGCACAGTGGGCACGCTCGCCGATGCGGGCGCGCGAGAGGGCATCGACCGCACGGCGCTCGTGGTGGTGGGCCGCGTGCTCGGAGCTCGCGGCGGGCTTGCGCACAACGGCGCGCAAGCGGAGTCGTACGAGCGCAGCAAGCTATACGACCCTTCGTTTGCCACGGGGTATCGGAAGGCGAGCAGCTAGCGTGGCCTTCGAGCACTACATATATACCGGGACGACCCGCCTGCGCTGCGGCTACACCACGGGGAGCTGCGCCGCGCTCGCGGCGAAGGCGGCCTGCGAGATGCTCTTGTCACGAAAGCCCGTCGGCCGCGTGTCGATCGTCACCCCCGGCGGGCTGCCCGTCGAGGCGAACGTGGTCGACGCATGCATCGGCGAGGGGTACGCCCAGTGCGCCGTGCGAAAGGACGCAGGCGACGATGCCGATGTGACCGACGGCGTGCTCGTGTACGCGCGCGTGGAACATGCGGGGTCGGGCACGGGCGCTGCGGGCAGCAAGGGCGTGCCCGCGCGCGAATCGGAAGTTTCCGTCGATGGCGGCGTGGGCGTGGGGCGCGTGACGTTGCCCGGGCTCGAGCAGCCGGTGGGGGCGGCCGCCATCAACGCGACGCCGCGCGCGATGATCGCTTCGGCGGTGCGCGAGGTGTGCGCCGCGCACGGCTTTTCTGGAAATATTGCTGTGACGATTTCGGTACCCGAGGGTGTTGCCCTTGCCGAAAAGACCTTCAACCCGCACCTGGGGATAGAGGACGGCATCTCCATCCTGGGCACGACGGGCATCGTCGAGCCGCGCAGCCTCGCTGCCTTGCGCGACAGCATCGAGCTCGAGATCCGGCAGCATGCGGCTATGGGGCGGCGCGGAGTCGTGCTCACGCCCGGCAACTACGGCGCGCAGTTCATCTCGGGGCATTTCCACCTAAACGGTGCGCCGGTGGTCTTCATCTCCAACTTCGTGGGCGATGCGATTGATTGCTGCGTTCGCGAGGGATTTACCAATGTCCTTCTTGTGGGACACATCGGCAAGCTGGTGAAGGTCGCGGGCGGCATCATGGACACCCATTCGCGTACCGCCGACTGCCGCGCGGAGATTCTGGCCGCCCACGCGGCCTTGGCCGGCGCGTGCACGAAGACCGTGCGCGAGATCATGTCGTCGGTCACGACCACGGCGGCGCTCGAGGTAATCGAGGCCGCCGGCGTGGGGGACGCTGCGTCCGCCTCGCTCGCTGTGGCAATCGAGGACAGGTTGCGCCGCCGCGCGGCGGGCGCATGCGACATCGCCGCGGTCGTGTTCGACGCCGAGCGCCGAGAGCTTTTCCGCACGTCGGGCGCCGATGCAGTTATCGGGGAATTGGGGGCTACGTATGAGTAAAGGCGTGCTGTACGGGGTGGGCACGGGGCCTGGCGACCCCGAGCTGCTCACGATCAAGGCCGTCCGCACAATCGAATCGTGTCCGGTCATCGCCGCACCGCAGACGGCGGACGGGGCCATGGTCGCGCTCGACACCGTGCGCGGCGCCGTCGACCTTACAGGCAAGACGGTGATCCCCGTGCGATTCTCGATGACGCGCGACGTCGAGCGCCGCGCGGCCGAGCATGCCTCGCTTGTTCGCGAGCTTGTCGCGCACCTGGATGCGGTCCGCGACGTCGCGCTGCTGAACCTGGGGGACCCGAGCATCTACGCCACCTTCCAGCGCATAGCGCCCGACGTGCGCGCCTGCGGGTTCGAGGCGCGCGCCATTCCCGGCGTGCCGAGCTTCTGCGCGGTCGCCGCAGCGCTCGAGCGCGACCTCACGCCCGAGATGTCGTCGCCTCTGCACATCGTGCCCGGCGGCTACGACGACGTGCGCCGCGCAATCGGCTGGCCGGGGACGAAGGTGGTCATGAAGGCGCGCCGCTCGCTTGCGGACACGAAGCGCATCCTTCGCGAGGAGGGCGCCTTCGACGGTGCCGAGCTCGTAGAGGACTGTGAGCTTCCGGGCGAGCGCGTGTACCGCTCGCTCGACGATGTGCCCGATCGGGGCAGCTACTTCTCGACGATGGTGGTGCGCTAGATGAGGGTTTCCTGCATAGCGTTCACTGAGAGGGGGTATGCGTTGGCGGAGCGCACCGCACACGCGCTTTCCGATTGCGCGCAGACAGGTGAAGATGACCCTGGCTGGGACGTTTCCGTTTCGCGCGGGTTCGGCGAGGGGAAGGCCGACCTGCGCGCATGGACGGCGCTCGCGTGGGAAGCGTCGGACGCGCTTCTGTTCGTGGGCGCGGCGGGCATCGCCGTGCGGGCGATCGCGCCGCATGTCGCCTCGAAGGCAAGTGATTCCGCGGTTGTGGCGATCGACGAGGCGGGGCGCTTTGCCGTCCCGCTTTTGTCGGGGCATTTGGGCGGTGCGAACGAGCTTGCGCAAACTGTGGCACGCGCGGCAGGGGCCATCCCCGTCATCACCACGGCGACCGACGTCCGCGGCGTGTGGGCGGTGGATACGTGGGCGCGCTGTGCGGGGCTCGCCGTTTCGAATCCCGAGGCCATCAAGCGAGTGTCGGCGCGGCTGCTTTCGGGCGGGCGCGTGGCGCTCTATTCCGACATGCCGATTTCGGGACAGCCGCCTGAGGGGGTTGACATTGCGTCCGACCGCGCTCGGGCCGATATCGTCGTGTCGCCGTTCGCTGGCGCGAATGCAGGTGCCTGCGCCCGAGCCGCTTCGCCTTGTCGTGCCCTGCTTCGTTGCGGGCATAGGGTGCCGTCGCGGTGCGTGCACCGAAGCGATCGGGGAGGCGTTTCTTCTCGCGTGCGGGCGGGCGGGTATCTCGCCTTCGGCCGTGCGCGAGGCGGCGACGATCGACGTGAAGGCGCACGAGGAGGGTCTGCTCGCCTTCTGCCGCGCGCGCAAGATTCCGCTTGCGACGTATTCCGCAGAGGAGTTGTCGCAGGTCGAAGGTAGCGTTTCGCCATCTGATTTCGTCCGCGCGACGGTGGGGGTCGACAATGTGTGCGAGCGCGCGGCGCTCGCGGGCGGGGGCAAACTTATCTTCCCGAAGCTCGCTCACGGCGGCGTGACCGTCGCGTTTTCCAAGGTAACTATCGAACTTTCGTTTAAGGAGCGGTGATGGGAAAGCTCTTCGTGGTGGGGATCGGCCCGGGCGGCCCCGACGGCATGACGATTGCGGCCCGGCGCGCGCTCGAGGCGGCCGACATCGTTGTGGGGTACACGAAATACGTGGAGCTCGCGCTCGCCGCCGTGCCCGACGCGGCGCATCTCGCGACGCCGATGATGCACGAGGTCGAACGGTGCCGCCTGGCGCTTTCGCGCGCGCAGTGCGGAGAAGCCGTGGCGCTTGTGTGCAGCGGTGACGCGGGCGTGTACGGCATGGCGAGCCCCGTGCTGGAGCTTGCTGAGGACTACCCCGATGTAGACGTGGAGGTTATCGCCGGGGCCACCGCGGCTCAGAGCGGGTCGGCGGTGCTCGGCGCCCCGCTTGCCCACGACTTCGCGGTCGTGTCGCTCTCCGACCTGCTCACGCCGTGGGAGGTCATCGAGCGCAGGCTCGCCGCCGTGGCGAGCGCCGACTTCTGCATCTGTTTGTACAACCCGCGCAGCAGAAAGCGCGCCGACAGGCTCTCGCGCGCGGCGAAGATTATGCTCGAATGGAAGGCCCCCGACACGCTCTGCGGCTGGGTACGCAACATCGGGCGCGAGGGGCAGCAGTCGGGCATGTGCAGGCTCTCCGAGCTGGGGGAGTTCGACGCCGACATGTTCACCACCGTGTTCGTCGGCAACGCGGACACGAAGCGCGTAGGCGGCCGTATGGTCACGCCGCGCGGGTATCGGGAGATTCCATGCGAAAGGTAACGATCATCGGGGCGGGGCCCGGAAACCCCGACTTGCTCTCGCGCGCGGCGCTCGACGCGATCGACATCGCCGACGTGGTCATCGGCGCTCATCGCGCGCTTGTCAGCATCGACGTGCCGCCCGACGTGGTGAGATGCGAGCTCGTGAAGACGGCGGACATCGTCGCCGCGCTCACCGATGCGGCGTCGTGGCAGCGCGCCGTGGTCGTGATGACGGGCGATGTGGGGCTGTTCAGCGGCGCGCGCCGCCTGGTGGAGGCGCTCTCCGGCGACGCGCAGGTGGACGTGCGCGTCATTCCCGGCATAAGCTCAGCGTCGTATCTCGCCGCGCGCCTCGCGCGTCCATGGCAGGATTGGCGCTTCGCGAGCGCTCACGGCGTGGCGTGCGACATCGTGGCCGAGGCCGAGCGCGCAGGTGAGCTCTTCCTCGCCACGTCGGGCGGGGAAGACCCCTCGCGGCTTTCGGGCGAGCTTGTGCAGGCGGGCTTCGGGGACGCGCGCGTGACGGTGGCCGAGCGCCTGTCGTACCCCGACGAGCGCATCACCTGCGCGACCGCAAGTGAAATCGCAGGTCAGACGTTCGACGACTTGAACGTGATGCTTATCGAGTTCGCAGGCTGCGCCGGTTCGCCTGCGGGCTCTAGCGCAGCCTCCGAGGCGCCGGCCGGCGCGTCTGCGCCCGCGGCGGCTTCTTTCGCGGCGGACTCTGCGGGCGCATCCCGCGCCGCGAGCTCCCGCTGGCCGTACGCTTCCTCGGGCATTCCCGACGAGCTCTTCATCCGCGGCGACGTTCCCATGACCAAGCAGGAGGTGCGCGCCGTCGCGCTCGCGAAGCTGCGCCTTACCGCGACCGACACCGTGTGGGATGTCGGCGCCGGCACGGGGAGCGTGTCGATCGAGGCGGCGCTCGTCGCGCGAGCGGGGTCGGTATGGGCGGTCGAGCGCAACGCGGCCGGCGTGCGGCTCATCCGAGAGAACGCGGATGCATTCGGGTGCGGCAACGTTCATGCGGTCCCCGGTGTCGCCCCCGAAGCGCTCGCGAAACTGCCCGTCCCCGACGCCGTGTTCGTCGGCGGGAGCGCGGGCGAGCTTCCCTCCATCGTGGAGGCGGCGCTCGAGAAGAACTCGCAGGTTCGCCTGTGCGTGCCATGCGTCACCGTTGAGACGCTCACCGAGGCGTTCGCGCTCCTCTCGGGTTCGCGCTTTAAGGGGTTCGAGGCGTGCCAGGTGTCGGCCGCCCGTGCCGAGGCTGTAGGCTCGCACCATCTTATGAAGGCGCAAAACCCCGTGTTCCTCGTCAGCGCGCGTGGTGCGGGCGCGGATGCCGAGGAGCTTGCCGAAGTCGGCGCGCTTGCTGAGTCGCCTGTCGGGGAGGACCTCTCTGTCGAGGGGAACCCATCCGTTGAGGTGGTCTCGCTTGCTAACTGCAGCGCCGCAGGTGGGGAAGGCGGCGCCCGGTGAGCACGTCCATCCCGCGCTTCATGGTCACTGCGCCCTCGAGCGGGAGCGGCAAGACGGTCGTAACGTGCGCGCTCCTGCGCGCGCTCGCGCGCCGCGGCCTTGCATGCGCGGCCTTCAAATGCGGCCCCGACTACATTGACCCGCTCTTTCATCGCCGCGTCGTGGGTGCGCGCTCGGGCAATTTAGACGGCTTCTTCACCGACGCCCCGACGCTGCTCGCCCTGCTCGCACGCGGCGCCGCGGGCGCGGATGTCGCGGTGCTCGAGGGGGTCATGGGCTTCTATGACGGCATGGCACCCGGCGTGGCCGACGCGAGCAGCTATCAGGTTGCGCGCGACACGGAAACGCCGGTCGTTTTAGTGGTGAACGGGCGCGGGGCGTCTTTATCGCTCGCCGCCGTAATCCGCGGCATCGCCGAGTTCCTGCCTTGTGCGAACGTGCGCGGCGTCGTGCTGAACAAGACGAGCGCCGCTGCCTGCGCCTACGCGGCGCCTGCGATCGAGAAGCACACGGGCGTCGCGGTTTTGGGGAATATCCCCGCCGACGAGGCGTTCTCGCTCGAAAGCCGGCATCTGGGGCTTGTGACCGCCGACGAGGTCGAGCAGCTCTCCGCGCGCATCGACAAGATGGCCGAGCTGGTGGAAAAGAGCGTCGACGTCGACCGCTTGCTCGAAATAGCGGCGACGGCACCCGATATCCGCGAGGAACCTTACCGGTTGGAGCCGATCGCGGGAGCGCGGCCCATCGTCGCCGTTGCGCGTGACGAGGCGTTCTCGTTCTACTACGAGGAGAACCTGCGCGCGCTCGAGGATCTGGGTTGCGAGCTGGCCTTTTTCAGCCCCCTGTGTGATAGCGAGTTGCCCCGGGGGACAAGCGCCCTCTATCTGGGGGGCGGCTACCCGGAGCTCCATGCGCGGCAGCTCTCCGAGAACGCGCCGATGCGCGAGGCGGTGCGGCGCGCGGTGGAATCCGGCATGCCGACGGTCGCCGAATGCGGTGGGTTTCTGTACCTGCAGCGCGAAATCGCCGATAGCGAGGGGCGGCGCTGGCCTGTTGCGGGCGCCCTTGAGGGCGCAAGCGAGAACTGGGGAAGGCTGTCCCATTTCGGGTACGTGGAGCTTACTTCCCAACGCGACGGGCTCTACGGGCCGCGCGGCACACGCATCCGCGCTCACGAGTTCCACTACTGGCAGTCCACCTGCCCGGGCGGCGACTTTTGGGCGCAGAAGCCCCGGCGCGACAAGGGCTGGCCGTGCATGACGACCGCCCCGTCCCTGGTGGCGGGCTTCCCGCATGTGTACTATCCTGCGAACCCCGACGTTGCGCGCGCGTTCGCGTCTGCCGCAGCGTCGTTCGCAGAGAGGAGGCGGCATGGCTGAAGCAACCGAAACCGCGCTTGCCTGCATCCGCGAGGAAGTCGAGCGCGCGTTCTCGTCGGCGCCGGGTGCCGTGCTCGAAGCCGCGCTTTCCCGGATCGCGCCCGCAGACGAGTGCGCCCGTGCCGCCGCGTACGCTGCGTGGGACTCCATCGCGCACCCCTTGGGGGGATTGGGCGACTTTGAAGACGCCGTCGCGTGTATCGCCGCAGCTCAGGGGAGCGCCGAGGTGGCCGAGTTTCCCCGTGCGCTCGCGGTATTCTTCTCCGACAACGGGGTCGTTGCCGAAGGCGTGTCGCAAAGCGGGCAAGATGTGACGCGAGCCGTCGCGCGCAACATGTGCGAGGGGGCCGCGAGCGCCTGCCGCATGGCGGCGTTCGCGGGTGCCGAGGTCGTGCCCGTCGACGTGGGTATGGCCCGGGGCATAGAAGACGCGCGCATGGTGCGCGCGAACGTGCGGCGGGGGAGCGGCAACATCGCTCTCGGCTCCGCTATGTCTCGCGATGGGGCCGTGCGCGCGATCGAGGTCGGAATCGCCGTCGCGTGCGGGCTTGCCCGCGCCGGCGTGCGCCTTCTCGCCGCGGGCGAGATGGGCATCGGCAACACGACCACCTCGGCGGCGGTGGCCGCAGTGCTCATCCGGGCGGACGCGCGGAGCCTTGTCGGGCGCGGCGCGGGGCTCTCGGACGCCTCGCTCGCGCGCAAGCGCGACGTGGTCGAGCGCGCTATCGACGCGAACTCGCCCGATCCCGCCGACCCGATCGACGTGCTCTCGAAGGTGGGCGGCTTCGACATCGCTGCGATGTGCGGCTTCTACCTGGGGGCCGCGGTCTCGAAGGCGCCGGCGCTCCTCGACGGGGTCATATCCTGCACGGCGGCCCTGTGCGCGGCGCGCCTGTGCCCCAACGCCTTGGGCTACCTCGTGGGCACCCACGCATCAAGCGAACCCGCAAGCCGGGAGCTCCTTCGCGAGCTCGGCATAAAGGCGCCCCTCGACGCAGGCATGCACTTGGGCGAGGGCGCGGGCGCCATGGCGTATCTCCCCCTTCTGGATTCGGCGCTGCGCGTGTACCGGGATGGGAAGACGTTCACGGCGACTGGCATGGCTGCTTACGAGCATTTCGAGGCCGGGAAATGACGGTGACGCTCGTCATCGGCGCCGCCGCGAGCGGCAAGAGCGCCTACGCCGAGTCCCTGTGCCTCGGGCACGACGGCCCCCGCGTGTACCTGGCAACGATGGAGCCCTTCGGGGAAGAGGGCGCCCGCCGCATCGCGCGCCATCGGGCGCTGCGCGAGGGCAAGGGGTTTTCCACCCTCGAGCGCACGCGTGACGTGGGCGCCGCGGTGCCCGGGCTTCCGCGCGGCTGCACGCTTCTTTTGGAGGACGTGGGCAACCTGGTTGCGAACGAGCTTTTCGCGGAAGGCGGCTTGTCCCCACGTGACCCCGACGCTGCGGCGCGCGAGGTGCTCGGAGGCATCGAACGGCTCGCTCAGGCCGCTGCGTATACGGTGGTGGTCACCGTCGACGTGTTCGCCGATGAGATGCGCTACGATGAGGGGACCGAGGCATGGAGGCGCGCGCTCGCGCGCGTGAACGCGGGCGTGGCGGCGCTGGCCGACCGCGCAGTCGAAGTGGTATGCGGGATTCCCGTGTGGATGAAAGGTGAAGGACCTACAAGGTGAAGATAGCAGAGGCAATCGGCGCGGCGTTCGGAACGTTCTCGCGCATCCCCGTCCCGAAATCGGCCTGGACCGATTTCGGGTCAACCCATGCGCTTGCCGCGTTTCCCCTGGTGGGCCTTGCGGAAGGGTTCCTCATGACGGCGTGGGGACACGTTGCGAACCTGCTCGGCGTGCCCGCGACCATCGTCGCGGCCGTGCTCGTGGCGCTGCCTGTGGCGGTGACGGGAGGCATCCACCTAGACGGGCTCTGCGACACCTCCGATGCGCTTGCAAGTTGGGCCCCGCGCGAGCGAAAGCTCGAGATCATGCACGACCCGCGGGCGGGCGCCTTCGGGGTCATCGGTGTTGTTGTGTACCTTATTCTGCAGTTTTCCCTGTTCACCGCGCTGCCGCTTACGGCGGGGGTGCTCGTTCGTGTTCTCCCGCGCGCTTTCGGGGCTCGCCGTTGAATGCTGGCCTGCCGCGCGGGCGGACGGCATGGCCGCGGGGCTCTCGCCTGCGAAGAAGCGCGCGGCGATCGTCGTGCCGCTTTGCGCTTTCGCTGCGGCTTCGGCTGCAGGGATGGTCGCGTGCGCTCAGGCCGTCGGCGCCCTTATGGCGGTGGCGGGGCTTTTGGCGCTCGCGTGGTACCGCCATGTTGCCCTGTCCCGCTTCGGCGGGGTGACGGGGGATTTGGCCGGATGGTTTCTGCAATGGGCCGAGCTCGCGATGCTTGCCATGCTGGTGGCGGGGGGCATGCTCCTATGATGCTCGTGGTAGGTGGCGCGCATTCGGGGAAGAGGACCTTCGTGCGTGAAAAGCTCGGGTTCGCGGCGGACGATTTCGTCGACGCGGCGCAGCTTGCGGAGGGCGGCGTGCCCGCGGCTTTTGCCGGCCGCGTCGCGTACCGTGCTGAGGAACTCGTACGCGCGCTCGACGCTGACCGGGCGCTCGAGCGGCTGATCGGCTTCGACGCAGTGATTCTGCCCTTGGTCGGCTCGGGGGTCGTCCCCATGCGTGCGGAAGACGCCCAATGGCGCGAGCGCGCGGGGCGCCTGGGATGCGCGCTCGCTGCGCGCGCCGACGTCGTCGTGCGTATGACGTGTGGGATTCCCCAGGTCATCAAAGGAAACCTTGCCGATGCGCCTCGAGGGACGCAGGGCGCGGGCGCGCCTTTGGAAGTCGTCTTCGTGCGCCATGGTTCCACGGCGGGCACGGAAGACCATCGCTACAGCGGGGCGGGCACCGACGAGCCCCTGTCGATTGCGGGCGAGCGCGCTTTGCGCGACCTCGCGTGCGATCGTGACGTGTTCCGTGTTATCACGAGCGGCATGGTCCGCACCGACCAGACGGCGCGCATCCTCTTCCCGAACGCGGAGCTTATGGCGTGCCCCGGTCTGCGCGAGATGGATTTCGGCGACTTCGAGGGGCGAAGCGCCGCCGAGCTTAAAGAGGATGCGCGCTACCGCGCCTGGGTAGACTCCTGGTGCGAGACGCGCTGCCCGCATGGCGAGGGCAAGAGCGATTTCACCCGCCGCGTCGTCGCGGCGTTTCGGGAGGCATGCAAATCGGAGCGCGCCCAGGGGAGTGGGCGCGCCGTCTTCGTCGTTCACGCGGGTACCGTGAAAGCGCTGCTCTCCGAGCTAGCTGTCCCGAAAATGGGATACTTCGACGTGCATACCGAGCCGGGCGGCGCATGGGCCGCCACCTGGGATGGGCGCTGCCTTCGCGACGTTCGCCCCGCTTCGGGGGGCGATGCCCGGTGATGACGATTCTTGCCGTCGCCGCCGGGTTCGCGGCCGACCTTGCCTTCGGCGACCCGCGTTGGCTTCCCCATCCCGTCGTCGCCATGGGGCGCGCGATCACGTGGGCCGAAGGCCGCCTGCGGGGCGCATTCCCGCAAACGTCCGCGGGCACGCGCGCCGCAGGGCTTGTGCTCGCCGTGGCGCTTCCGCTTACGTGTGGGCTTTTGACCTGGGGAATCCTGCATGTTTGCGGCATGGTTCACTCCGGCTTGCGCTTCGTGGTCGAGGCATGGGCGAGCTATCAGATTCTCGCGACATGCGAGCTGTGCCGCCAGAGCCTGGCCGTGGCCCGTGCGTTCTCGAAGGGCGGCCTTGTCGCGGCGCGCGAAGCCGTCGGGCTCATCGTGGGACGCGACACGTCTGTTCTCGACGAGCAGGGCGTCGCGCGCGCCGCCGTGGAAACGGTGGCGGAGAACGCGAGCGACGGCGTCATCGCGCCGCTTTTCTACCTTATGATCGGGGGTGCGCCCTTGGGCATGGCGTACAAGGCGGTGAACACGCTCGACAGCATGGTGGGCTACAAAAACGAGCGCTACATCGACTTCGGCTGCGCCTCGGCGCGCCTCGACGATGCGGTGAACTGGATTCCCTCGCGCTTATCGGCCCTGCTCATGATCGCCGTGTGCCCGATCGTCGGGCTCGATGCGCACGGGGCGGCGCGCATCTGGCGCCGCGACAGGCGTCGCCATACGAGCCCGAACGCGGCACAGACCGAGTCAGCGTGCGCGGGCGCGCTCGGGCTGCGCCTGGCAGGACCCGCGGTGTATTTCGGCAAGCTCGTTGAGAAACCGACGATAGGCGACGCGTCCCGCGAAATCGAGTGGGGCGACATCGCCCGGGCGACAAGGCTCATGCTCGCCGCGTCCGTATGCGCGCTCGTCGTCTTCGGCGCTGCGCGCGCGGCGGTCGTGCTCGCCGTGGGGGCGATGTTATGAGGGAAGACCACGCCGCGCCCCGGGCTGCCGGGGGGATCCTGCGCGCCCGTACGCATGGGGGCAGCGCGCAATCGCTCGGCATCGCTTGTGAAAGGGGCGCCTCCGACCTCATTGACTTCTCGGTGAACGTGAATCCGGCAGGCCCCTCGCCGCGCGCCGTCGCCGCAGCTCGCAAGGCGCTTTCTCGAATCGACGCCTACCCCGATAGGGAAAGTCTCGCCCTCGTTCGCGCCCTAGCGCGCGCCCAGGGCATTCCCGAAGATACTATCGTCTGCGGCGCGGGCGCGTCCGACATCATCTGGCGGCTCGCCGCGGCGGTGCGCCCGAAACGCATCGTCGTGTGCGCGCCGACGTTTTCTGAATATGCGGAGGCGGCATCGTACTACGGCGCATGCGTGCAGGAGTTCCCGCTCTCCGAAGCGGACGACTTCGACGTGCCCACCTCCTTCGCCCGCGCGATCGAGGGGCCGGGAGACGTGGCGTACCTCTGCAATCCGAACAACCCGACGGGGCGCCTCGTCGACCCCAGCGTGATCGATGCCGCAGCTTGCCGCTGCGAGCAGGTGGGCGCGCTGCTCGTCGTGGACGAGTGCTTCCTCGGATTTGCGCCCGACGCCCGCGAAAGGAGCGTGGCCGCACGCGCCGCGTGTTCGCGCCATGTGGCCGTGCTCTCCGCGTTCACCAAGCTCTACGGAATGGCGGGGTTGCGGTTGGGATATCTGATCAGCGGAAACGCCCAACTCATCGAGGGGATTCGCCGGGCGGGGCAGGCGTGGCCCGTCTCCTCGGTCGCCGAGGCCGCGGGCATCGCCGCCCTGGAAGACGTCGAATACGTCTCACGCACGCGCGATGTATTGGCGGTCGAGCGAGCGTGGCTTTCCCACGAGCTCTCCTCGCTCGGGCTTTCCGTCGTGCCGTCGGATGCGAACTTCCTTTTAGTCCGCACGCCGGCGAAAGACATCCCCGAGCGCCTGTATAAACTGGGGGTTTTGGTCCGCACGTGCGACTCGTTTTCGGTGCTGTCCCGTTTCTGGTGCCGCGTCGCGGTGCGCACGCGCAAGGAGAATGCCCGGCTTGCGATGGCGTTCAGCCGCGTGCTTCGGGCGGAAGGCGCATCGGGCGAAGACGAACCCGACGAACGGGGCGGCGCTTCTTGCAGCGGCGCTATGGCGGGCGCGGATGGCCGAGGCTCGGCGAAGGAGGTCGATACCCGTGGGTAGGGCCAAGCCCATCATGATCCAGGGCACCATGTCGAACGCGGGGAAGAGCCTGCTTGCGGCGGGGCTGTGCCGCGTACTTTCGCAGGACGGCCTGCGCGTGACTCCCTTCAAGAGCCAGAACATGGCACTCAACAGCGGTGTCACGGCCGACGGGCTCGAGATGGGGCGCGCCCAGATCATGCAGGCCGAGGCGTGCGGCATCGCGCCCGACGTGCGCATGAACCCCATCCTGCTCAAGCCTGAAAGCGACCACCGAAGCCAGCTCATCGTGGCCGGCAAGGCGCAGGGAGCCTTCGCTGCGAGGGACTACTTCGCGCGAAAGAAGGCGCTCATGCCGCAGATTTTGGAGGCGTTCGATTCGCTCGCGGAGGATAACGACGTCATCGTCATCGAGGGCGCCGGCAGCCCCGCCGAAATCAACCTTGCCGAAAACGACATCGTCAACATGGGGCTCGCGCGCGCCGTGTCCTCCCCCGTGCTGCTTGCGGGCGACATCGACCCGGGCGGGGTATTTGCCCAGCTCTACGGCACGGTCGCGCTCCTTGCGCCCGAGGACCGCGCGCTTTTGCGGGGGCTTGTGGTGAACAAGTTCCGCGGCGATGTGGAAATCCTGCGCCCGGGTTTGGCCCCGCTCGAGAAGATGTGCGGGGTTCCCGTCGTGGGGGTCGTGCCGTATCTTACGCTTGACCTGGACGACGAGGACTCGCTCGCGCCGCGCCTATCTGCCCGCGAGGCGCGCGGCGTCATCGACGTCGCCGTCGTGCGCCTTCCGCATCTGTCGAACTTCACCGACTTCGACCCGCTTTCGCGCGTGCCCGGCGTGGGCGTGCGCTACGTTTCCTCGACGACCGATCTGGGCCGACCCGACCTGGTGGTGCTTCCCGGCTCGAAGACTACGCTCGACGACGCGCGCTGGCTTGCGGCTAGCGGCATCGGAGCCTGTGTACGCGCGCTTTCGGGCGCGGGCACGCCGGTGCTCGGCATATGCGGAGGCTACCAGCTTTTGGGAGACGAGCTTTCCGACCCGCACGGCAGGGAAGGCGCTGGCACCGCGCGCGGGCTCGGGCTCATCCCTGCAAGTACGGTGTTCAAGGAGGAAAAGCGCCTCGCCCAGTCGGAGCTGCGCATCACGGGCGCCCAAGGCGCGTTCTCGGTGTGGAACGGCATGACGGCGCGCGGGTACGAGATTCACGACGGCGAAACGACCGTCTCCTGCGCTCCTGCGGGCACGATTGGCGGCAAACCGGAAGGCGCGGCCTGCGGAAACGTGTTCGGATCCTATCTCCACGGCCTGTTCGACGAACCGGGGGTTGCGCTCGCCCTCGCGCGCTCGCTCGCGCGCATGCGCGGCCTGCCCGAGAGCGTCGTGGGTGCTGCGGGCGCGGCGTCCGCGGCCGATCACCGTGCGCGCGAGTTTGACCGCCTGGCCGACGTCGTGCGCGGGGCGCTCGACATGGAGTATGTCTACCGCATTATCGAGGAGGGCGTATGATCCACGTGTATCATGGCGACGGCAAAGGCAAGACCACGGCGGCGATGGGGCTCGCCCTTCGCATGCTCGCTGCAGGCCGCCGCGTCGTCGTCGTGCAGTTCCTGAAAGACGGCGAAAGCGGGGAGGTGCGCCTGCTCGCCGAGCATTTCGGCGTGCCCGTGTTCGCGGGGAAGGCGTCGGACAAGTTTACCTGGTCGATGACGTCGGAGGAACTTGCCGCGACGTGCGAGCTGCACGATGGGAACCTCGCTTCCGCGCTCGCCGAGCTCGAGGGCGCGCAAGAGGGACTGCTCGTGCTCGACGAGGCGCTCGACGCGCTTTCGAAGGGGCTTGTCGACGAGGCGCTCGTGGACCGCGCGCTCGATATGTCCGCGCGCGGCGTCGAAGTAGCGCTCACCGGGCGCGCGCCTTCCCGCAAGATCGCGGAGAAGGCCGACTACATAACCGAGATGCGGTGCAAGAAACATCCCTACGAGCAGGGGATATGTGCAAGGGAAGGAGTGGAGTACTAGATGGATTCCAAGGAGATGGCGCCCGGCGACATCGAGCGGCGCAGCTTCGAGATCATCACCGAAGAGCTCGGCGGCCGCACGTTCCCGCCGCTCGAAGAGCCCGTCGTGAAGCGCGTCATCCACACCACTGCCGACTTCTCGTACGCCGATTCCCTCGTGTTTACCCATGACGCCGCGCACTGTGCGCTCGACGCACTGCGCGCAGGGGCCACGGTGCTCACCGACACGAACATGGCGCTCGCAGGCATAAGCAAGCCCGCGCTCGCGAAGCTCGGCTGCAAGGCCGTGTGCTTCATGGCCGACCCTGATGTCGCCGCGGCTGCGCGCGCCGCGGGCACGACTCGCGCCGTTGCGAGCATGGACAAAGCTTGCGGCATCGAGGGTCCGCTCATCGTGGCCGTCGGCAACGCTCCCACAGCACTTCTGCGCCTCGCCGAGCTCATGGACGCGGGGAAGATCGCGCCCGCGCTCGTCGTTGGGGTGCCGGTCGGGTTTGTGAACGTGGTCGAGGCGAAAGAGGAGCTACTCGCACGACGCGTGCCAGCCATCGTCGCGAGGGGTCGCAAGGGCGGCTCGACCGTGGCGGCTGCCATTATGAACGCGCTGCTCTACCAGATCACGCGCCCAGGCGGCCCGAAGTGACGGCGCCCGCATCCGCGCCGGCGCTGCGCATCTTCGCCGGCACCACCGAGGGCCGCCTTCTGTGCGAATGGGCGAGCAGGGCGGGCATCCCCGCCCGTGCCTACGCGGCAACCGAGTACGGAGGCGAGCTTTTGGGCGAGCTTCCGGGCATCGAGGTGCATGCGGGCAGGCTCGACGATGCCGACATGGAGCGCGAGCTTTCCGGCGCGTGCATCGTTGTCGACGCCACGCACCCCTTCGCTACGCTCGCAAGCGGCAACATCCGGGCCGCTTCGCTCGCCGTGGGTGCACGATGCCTGCGCCTTGCGCGCCCGGTCGAGGCGCTGCCCAAAGGCGTCGTGCCGGTCGCGTCGATCGCCTGCGCGGCGCGCTTTCTCTCCGAGAACCCGGGTCGTGCGCTTCTCACGACGGGGAGCAAGGAGCTTGCTCCCTACACGCGCGTCGCCGATTTCGCGGAGCGCTTCTTCGTGCGTGTGCTCCCGCTGCCCGGCGTTATAACGAAGTGCATCGACGCGGGGTTTTCGCCGTCGCACGTCATCGGCATGCAGGGGCCCTTCACCCGCGAGCTCAACGAGGCGATGCTTCGGCAGGTGGGCGCCCAGTGGCTTGTGACTAAGGACTCGGGAACCGTAGGCGGCACGGCCGAGAAGCTCGCCGCCGCGCGCGACGTGGGAGCGCGCTGCATCGTGGTCACCCGTCCCGCCGAGGGAAGCGGGGCCCTTTCGCTTCGGGAAGTGGAAGACGCGCTCTTACGGGAGTTCGCGCGCTAGGCGCTTGCCGCGCCTGCGCGCCCTCCCGCCCGCGAGGAGGAGCGTCCCGAGCAAGCTCGACCCGTACAAGCCCGTCATCCATCAATAGCTCGAGGACGACGCCCAGAACTGGCGCAAACAGCCCTTCAATAAGTTGCGGTGAAATAGTGTCTGTTTTTGCTGCTAGATAGCATATTCAGTCCCTAATTCACCGCAACTTGTTGGTGGTGGCTTACTGGTAGCTGGTGGTGGCTTACTGGTAGCGTAGGCACTCCACCGGGTTGAGCTTTGCCGCGCGGCGAGCGGGGTAGAAGCCAAAGATTACGCCGATGCCGACGGAGACGCCGAAGGCCAGCAGCACCGTGGCGATTGAAAAGCTCGGTGTGATCTCCCCACTGGCACCGAGCTCGTTGAGAACCCCTGATCCTGCGGCAAACATCGCGAGGCCCCAGGCCAGCAGATAGCCAATCAGGACACCCAGCAGGCCACCGGTGACGCACAGCGCCGAGGACTCGGCCAAAAACTGCGCGGTGATATCGCGGCGACTGGCGCCCAAGGCACGGCGAATACCGATCTCGCGGATGCGCTCAGTCACGTTGGTAAGCATCATATTCATAATGCCGATTCCGCCGACAAGCAGTGAGATACTGGCGACAGCGCCCATGATGAGCGAGAAGGCGCCCATAAACGAGTTGAGTGCATCGATGGCGCTTTTCATGGAGGTCGCCGATACGCTGTCGTACTCATCATCCTCCGAGATGCCCTTCATCGCGCGCACCTTAGACTCGATGGTCTTGCAGAGCTCGTCCATGTCTGTGCCCTCGGCGGCAAGTGCCGTCACGCTGGGAAATGAAGGATTCTCGTCGCCAAACAGGCCGGAGATGGTTTCGCGTGGCATATACAGCGTGAGCGAGCCCATGGAGTCGCTGCCGCCATCAATCACGCCTACAATCTGCACCTCGCCGTTGGACACCTTGATGGTTTTCCCCAGTGCGTCCTGTTCGTTGCCGTAAAGCTGATCGGCGCCGCCGCGGCTGATGAGCGCCACGCGCGAGCCTGATTGAGACTCTGCCTGTGAATAGACACGTCCCGCAACGAGCTTGCTGGCGCCCACGGCATCGAGCATGTCGCTATCGACGCCGTGTGCCATGACGGTATAGCTTTTATCCCCGACCTTGTACTCGGAATAGGCGCTATCGACGATGCCGATCTGCTCAATCTGCGGCACCAGTTTGCGAAGCTTTTCCACATCCGAATCGGTGAGTTCTTGGGACGAATAGATCTCAACCATGCGGGCTGCATTGAGGCCCAGGCTGTTGACCAGGCTGTTTTGGATACCGCCGATGAGCGAAGTCATGGCGATGACCGAGGCGATGCCAATGACGATGCCAAGGATGGTGAGCAGGCTGCGTCCCTTGTTGGCCTCGAGCGAGTGAAGGGCTTCTTGGACAAGATCGCGGGTGCTCATGCCTTCGCTCCTTTCGGCTGATTGGTGGTTGCAGAAATCGCGGGCAGGTTTTTGACGGCCCCGCGTAACGTATTCGGTGTATGCGCGACATATGCGCCGTCATGGATTCGCCCGTCACGGATGGTTACGGCTCGATCGGCCTCGGCGGCGATGCCGGGGTCATGTGTAATGAGTACGATGGTCTTGCCGCGTTTCTGGAGCTTGTGGAAGGTTTCCATGACGAGCGCCCCGGTTGTCGAGTCTAGATTTCCCGTTGGCTCGTCGGCCAAAATGATGGGCGGGTCGTTGACGAGGGCGCGCGCGATGGCGACGCGCTGCATCTGTCCGCCCGAGAGTTCCGATATGCGGTGGTCCCAATGGTCGACCGGCAGTGTGACGGCTTGCAGCGCGTGCACGGCGCGCATCTCGCGCTGGCTACGCGGCACATTGGTGTAGGACAGCGGCAGCATGACGTTTTCGATCACCGTCAGACGCGGCAGCAAGTTAAAACTCTGAAAGACAAAGCCGATGCTCAGCGCGCGCACCTCGGTGAGCTCATCATCGTCGAGCTCGGCGACGTTGAGCCCTTGCAGGAAATAATCACCCGCCGTCGGCTTGTCCAGGCAGCCCAGGATGTTCATGAGCGTCGACTTGCCCGAGCCCGAGGGGCCGGTGATGGCGACGAACTCACCGGGGTTCACCGCCAGGCTCACGTTGTGCAGGATGTGGGCGCAACCGGCCTCGCTCTCAAAGATGCGGTGCACGTTGCGGATGTCGATGACGGGACGCATTACTTGCCCTCGTCGGCAGACATACTGTCGCCGCCGTCTGCCGTCATGCCTGTGCCGGTATCCGTCACGATGGTGTCGCCGTCGCGTAACTTGGTAACCGGGACGTCTGGGTTGATCTCGTTGCCCTGGTCGTCGCGCTTGACCTGCGTCTTACCGACTACAGCCTCGTTGTCGTTTTGCGTCACGACGGTCACCTTCACGCGGCGCGTCTTCTTGCCTTCCGAATCGGTGGCCAGATTGACGTAATAGTGCTCGCCATCTTCGGTCATCAGCGCCATGGTCGGCACCATAACCACGTCGTCGAGCTTCTCGGTCACTACCGAGACCTCGGCAGTCATACCCGGCTTAAGGCGACTGTCGGGTGCTTCGATGAGGATGTCGACGTTAAAGGTCACGCTGCCGCCGCTACCGGAGCCGGAGTCAGAGTTTGCCACCGAGGCGATAGCCGTGACGGTGCCCTGACTCACGATATCGGGAAACGCGGGATAGGTCACGTTGGCGCTTTGGCCCACGGCAATTTTGGCGATATCCTTTTCGCCCACCTGAACCGTCACCTTCATCTTGGACAGGTCGGCGATTTGCATGCACTGCTTGCCGCCGCTCGTGTCGCCTTCGCCCATGATCGTGCCTCCGGTCACCGTGGCACCGACTTTGGCGTTGAGCTCGACGATGTTGCCCGAGCTGGGGGCCTTTACGGTGCGCTCGGCCGCCTTTGCAGTTGCCTGCTCCAGCGTTGCCTGGGCCGAGGCGAGGTTGCGCTGGGCGGTCGAGACGGCATTTGCGTTGGCGTTTGCGTCCGATGGGCCGGTCGATCCGTCACTGTCCGTTGTCGGTGCGGCCTGTGCGGCCGCGAGCGTCGCCTTTGCATTGTTCAGGTCTTCCTGGGCGGCCGCGACCGCGCGCTGCGCCTCGGAAACAGCGCTATCGAGCGCGTCGTTCTTAATGGTCATGAGCACGTCGCCCTCGTTGACGCTCTGTCCGGCCTGCACGTTGATCTGCGCCACCGTACCATCGACGGAAGGGGAGACGACCGAGGCTGAAATAGGCTTGAGCTGTCCCTTGGCTTCGACTGTGGTGGTAAACGTGCCTTCGGTGACCATGTCGGTCACCGGTCCGTTGGTGCCTGCGGGTTGCGCGTTGATGACCAGCGTTGCGATGATGGCAATGAGCGCGATGGCAACAACGACACCGACGGCGATACCGCGTCGGATGAGCTTTTTGCGCCGACGCTCGGCACGCTTTGCCTTGAGCTTTGCATAGGCTTCTTCATCGGAAATCTCGGCGGTATCGTTCGTGCGTCCGCTCTGCTTTTCGGCATGTACGTTTGTAATAAAAGGAATCGTTTCGGTGGCACCTTCGGGCGTGTACTCGGCATCATCCGGGCCTGGGGTGATGGTGGGGACATTCGGCATAGCGTCTCCTTTATAGAAAGTTCCTCAATAAGTATATGCGCCCGTCGCGTAAGGCGGGCGCATATGGCGGATTCTTTCGGAACTGTTAGATTGGTCGCAGCGGCTCCACGTTGTGGGAATGCGCGCGTTGCACTACGAGTGGACAACCACGCACAGGCCGACTTTGATGCAGTCGTGAAGTGCCTTTGCATCGGCCAGGCGCAGGTTGATGCAACCGTGGCTGCCGCACCACTTGTACGACTCGGCATTATCGAAGCTCTTGTCGTTTTGCCAGGTGGCGTCGTGGAATCCGACCATATTGCCCTCGAACGGCATCCAATAGCTGACCGGGCTCTCGTATTTGGGCTTGCCGGTCTCGGGGTCCTTGGCACCGATAAGCTTGCTGGCGCCATTGTTGCTGTTGATCTGCCATACGCCCTCGGGGGTGGCGTCCTCTCCCGGCTTGCCAGAAATAAAGTTGGCCTCCCAAACGATATTACCGTTCTCGTCATAGTAGCGCGCGTGCTGCTCGGACAGATCGACGTCGATATACGCCTTCCAGTCGGGCTCTCCCTTTGCGGTAAAGGTGTCGGCCTTCTGGGAGTACTTGATCTCGATTTCGCCGGTCTGCTTGTTGTTAATGGCGTCCTCGACCTGCTTGGCGAGCGAGCTGCTGTCGATGGACCAACCAAAGTCACCGCCTTCAACGGCACACTGCTTGCCATCGGCGCGTGTCCACCAGCGAGTGGAGCCCACGGTATTAAAGCCGTTCGCGAGCTCGGCTGCCCAGCTGCTGATTTGCGACGTATCGAGCGTGGGGTTGGCAGGATCGGCAAAGCTGATCCACTGCAACACGGAGCTGCCATCAACCTTTCCGGCATCCTCGCCGTTGAGCTTGAGGGTCACGTTGACGCCCAAGAAGTTGTTGGCGGCATCGCATGCGGCCTGAATCTGATCATCGGTCAGCGTTCCATTGAGCGGCTCATAGGCATCGTTGCCGAGCTTGGAAAGATCTACGGTCTCGGCCAGCGAGGCAAGCTCGAGCTCGGCATACTTAATGACATGCTCGCGGTTGAGTTTTTCGTTGGAGCGCGCCTTCTCGACGGTAAACTTGCCGGCCTGCTCGTCATAGGAGCTATTGGCCTCGAACGTGCCCGAGCGCCCCTCGTTAAACTCGTCGATGGCGGCGCCCAGATCCTTCTCAAACTGCTTTTGGTCAAAGGTGTCGGAGAGCATGGACAGGTCGACGTCTTGATCAAGATCGACTTCGTTGGAGCTAGCGGTTGTTTTGGTCTTGCCGCTTAAGGATTCTACAAGGCGAACCGGCCATACAATGGCTTCGTTGCGGCTGATAATCTCTTTTGCGGCAGCTTCGCCGTCGACAATGGGCTCATCGGACTCGGGCTGATAGGTCCAGCTAAAGTCATCGCCTGTCACGGTGAGCTTATAGTGCTTCCAAGCCGAGTTGACCTTGGTGGCGGCAGACGAAGCGTTGGAGAACGAGACATCGACGCCGGCGATAGTGGTGTTGGGGTAGGCTACCTGCGAAAACGCTACGACGCCTACGATATAGACAATGACGATAAGACCCAGAACGACAAAGAGCGTCGTCTTTTTGCCCGACTTATTGTTCTCGGCGGGTTTGCGTGCGGGGCCGCGATCGCCTCGAGCGTGCGTGGGGGGCTGCTTGGGCGCATTGCCATTTGTCTGGCGCTGCTGATGCTGCTTGTTCGGACGTTGGGAAACGTTTGCCGCACCTCGCTGCTGACCGCGGCTCGGCGCGATAGGACGCGGCGATTGAACGCCGCCGGTGTGCCTGCTCGGCTGCTGCGGATCGGGAATCAGTTGAGTTCGATCGTTTTGCGACATCGTATGCATATCCTTCGAATTTCGCCTTGCGGCTCATCGTGTTTTTACTGGGCTTGCATTATAGCGATTACCTAGTTGTTTGTGGTATGGAAACGGTGGCATTCAAAAGAGGTGGGACATTTGTCCCACCTTCGAGTCGTTCTTTGTCGCTATCCGCACACACCGCATTTTGCACAGGCCGAAAGTGCGGCCGGAGCCTGCGCGATGCCGCCCTTTGCCGTCTCGCGCAGCGTGGCCGGCAACGCGTGGCCCACCGAGAGCATGACGTGTGCCATCTGGTCAAACGGCACCAGGCTCTTAATGCCGGCGAGGGCGAGTTGTGCGGAGCTAAAGGCGGCTGCCACGCCGATGGCGTTGCGGTTTTGGCAGGGCACCTCCACGAGGCCACCGACGGGGTCACAAACGAGGCCCAGCAGATTACTTAGCGCGATGGAACTGGCGTCGAGCGCCTGCTCGGGTGTGCCGCCGAGCATCTGCACCAGCGCGGCGGCGGCCATGGCGGCCGCACTTCCGACCTCGGCCTGACAGCCGCCCTCGGCGCCGGCAACGCAGGCGCTCGTGGTGAGGTTGAGGCCGATGGCGGCGGCGCAGTAGAGCGCGTCCATGACCTGTTCGTCGTCGAGCTGCAGGTGGTCGGCGAGCGCCAGCACGCAGCCGGGTACGACGCCTGCGGAGCCTGCCGTGGGGGCAGCGACGATCACACCCATCGTGGCTGAGCGCTCGAGCACGGCCATGGCGTGGGCCACGGCGTCGGTCTGGACGGCGCCCATCAGGCTTGTGCTCAGATCGTTTCGGCCGGTGGCATCGACGAGCTTTGCCTCGCCGCCGATGAGGCCGCCGAGCGAGCGTTGCGGATTGGAAATGGGGGCCGTGGTCTCCTCGCGCATGACGTCGAGCACGCGGCGCATGGCGGCGACGGCGTGGGCCTCGCCGGTCAGGCGCGCCTCGCGAACGGCCATGACGGCGCCGATGCTGAGCCCCAGTTCCTCGCACGCATCGAGCAGCTGCTCGCCGTCGTCGAAGATTTCCTTGGCCGAGACGCCGGGGGAGAGCGACGAAGCAGAACCGGGGAGCTCGATAAAGGTCGCGTAATCGACATTGTCGAGCTTACGCAGCATCGGGACAACAGTGTCGTCGGGCGCGCCGTCGGTCTCAAAGACGGAGTAGGCCTGGCCGCCCACTTCGGTGCGGTAGGTGCGGCAGAAGGCGATGTTCACGTGTGCGTAGGCGAGCAGGTTGGTGAGCGCGGCGAGCACGCCGGGGACGTCGTAGTGCGCCACGAAGAGCGTTGAGTACATGCCCGAGATGTCAACGCCGACGCCGTTAATGCGGCTGATGCGCATCTTGCCGCCGCCCAGGCTCTCACCGCGGACCTGTGCCGTCGCACCCGTGTCGTCGACCATGTCAATGTCGACGGTGTTGGGGTGGATGGAGGCGTCGTCGCCCTTGATGTCAAAGTGATATTCGAGGCCCTGCTCGCGTGCGAGGTCGAAGGCCTGCTTGATGTTCTCGTCGTCGGTGTCGAGGCCCAGGATGCCCGCGACGAGCGCACGATCGGTGCCGTGGCCGCGGTAGGTGTGGGCAAAGGAGTTCCACAGGCCAAAGGTGACCTTAGTGATGCGGCCTTCCAGCAGGCTGGCGGCAACTTGGGCGCAGCGCAGGGCGCCGGCGGTGTGCGATGAGCTGGGGCCGACCATGACGGGGCCCAAGATCTCGAATGCCGAGGTCGTAGCTAGTGTTTGCGGCTTGCCTGCCATGGGTGCTCCTTTACGTGGCTCGTCGTCCCGAGGGGCGGGGCATAAGGTCGCCTGCTCGGACAGTCCTGACTCGCACGGAGAGCACATTAAGTGCTCTCCGGCTCGTGCGGAACTCGCGATCGACCTTATGCCCCGCCCCTCGGGACTAAGGATACATGGTTGGAGTTGCTAGATGGCAAAATTCATTAGCTAGGGACGTGTCTTACCTTGCTTATCGAGACATCTTCACCACCGTTTATATAAAAAAGAAGTACCGGTTGGTGCCGGTACTTCTTTTGGTGCATCGATATGTGGCTGCAGCTTTTGCCGTTGGCTTACAGGCCGCAGGCTGCTTTGAGTTCTTCGACTCGGTCGGTATTCTCCCAGGTGAAGTCGGCGTCTTCGCGGCCGAAGTGACCGTAGGCTGCCGTCTTTTCGTAGATGGGGCGACGCAGGTCTAGGTCGCGGATGATAGCCCCCGGGCGCAGGTCGAAGGTCTTCTCAACGGCCTCGACGATCTTGTCCTCGGCGACCTTAGCGGTACCGAAGGTGTCGACCATGATTGAGAGGGGCTTGGAAACGCCGATGGCGTAGGCAAGCTCGACTTCGCAGCGGTCGGCCAGACCGGCGGCGACCACGTTCTTAGCGACCCAGCGCGCGGCATACGCGGCGGAACGGTCGACCTTGGTGCAGTCCTTGCCGCTAAAGGCGCCACCGCCGTGACGGCCGTAGCCGCCGTAGGTGTCGACGATGATCTTGCGGCCGGTGAGGCCCGTGTCGCCCATGGGGCCGCCCACGACAAAGCGACCGGTGGGGTTCACGTAGATCTCCGCGTTGTCCCACGGCATGTTCTCGGCGGCCATGACCGGGGTGATGACGTGCTCGATGAGGTCGGCCTTGATCTTGCCCATGTCCTCGATCTCGGCGGCGTGCTGCGTGGAGATGACGATGGTCGTGACCTCGACGGGCTTGCCTTCCTCGTAGCGCACGGTGACCTGGGTCTTGCCGTCGGGACGCAGATAGGCGAGGGTACCGTCGTGACGCACGGCGGCCAGGCGCTCGGCCAGGCGGCTTGCCAGGTAGTGTGGCATGGGCATGAGGGTCTTGGTCTCGTTGGAGGCATAACCGAACATCATGCCCTGGTCGCCGGCACCGATCAGGTCGATCGGGTCGGTGGTAGCGCCGGTCTGGGTCTCGAAGGACTCGTCAACGCCCTGGGCGATATCGGGCGACTGCTCGTGGATGAGGCTCATAACGCCGCAGGTGTCGCAGTCAAAACCGAACTTGGCACGGTTGTAGCCAATGCGGCGGATGACGCCGCGGGCGATTTCCTGTACGTCGACGTAGGCCTGGGTGCGAATTTCGCCGGCAACGATGATGGTGCCGGTGGTCACGAGGGTCTCGCAGGCGCAGCGGACGTTCTCCACGTTGGCAGGCACGCCGTTGGGGGCGATGTAGCCCTGCTCCTGGAGCTCTATTTCTTTGGCGAGGATTGCGTCGAGGACGGCGTCACTGATCTGGTCAGCGATCTTATCGGGATGACCTTCGGTCACCGACTCCGACGTAAAAACAAAGGACCCGTGTTGGGGTGGGATGGAACGAAGTTCTTCTGACATGATTGTCCTTTCAAAAACGTGTCCCAGCGACCGTTACCATTCCGCCGGGCTCTCTATGCAAGGGCACATCATAGCGCGTAAATCAAACATTCACACCCTTTCCGCACCTACTCATTGGGGACAGACTTAAATGACCAGCCAATAGTACTCATTGGGGACAGACTTAAATGACCAGCCAATAGTACTCATTGGGGACAGACTTAAATGACCAGTCTTAAACCAAGAATGTCCCCAATGACTACAACGATTGGTCATTTAAGTCTGTCCCCAATGAGTAGTCCCCAATGAGTGGGTCGGTGCCCTTTGTGCGGAGGTTGCTTTGATGCTTTATACTGGTGCGGTTAGACATCCATCCTGCAACCGAGGAGATTTCCATGGCATCAGACGTTCGCGTCCGCTTTGCACCCTCACCGACGGGCAAGCTGCACATCGGCGGCGCCCGCACCGCTATCTATAACTGGGCTTTCGCCCGTGCTAACGGCGGCACGTTCATCCTGCGCATCGACGATACCGATCCCACCCGCTCCACCGACGAGAACAAGCAGATCATCCTGCGTGCCATGCGTTGGCTGGGCCTGGACTGGGACGAGGGTCCCGAGGTAGGCGGCGACTTTGGCCCCTACGCCCAGACCGAGCGCCTGGACCTGTACAAGCAGGCCGCCCAGAAACTTTGGGACGAGGGCAAGGCCTATCCCTGCTTCTGCACCAAGGAGCAGCTCGACGCCGACCGCAAGGCCGCGCAGGAGCGCAAGGACCCCTTCCAGGGCTATCAGCGTCGTTGCCGCGATCTTGATCCCGAGGAGGCCCGCCGCCGCATCGAGGCCGGCGAGTCCTACGTCCTGCGCATCAAGGTGCCCGAGGACCGCGGCGACGTCGTCATCCACGACGCCGTTCACGGTGAGGTGACCTTCGACGCCAAGGAGCTCGACGACTTTGTCATCTTCCGCTCCGATGGCACGCCCACGTACAACTTCGCGACCGTCGTCGACGACGCTATGATGAAGATCACCCATGTCATCCGCGGCGACGACCACCTGTCCAACACCCCGCGCCAGGTCATGGTCTACGAGGCCCTCGGCGCGCCCGTGCCCACGTTCGCCCACATCTCCATGATCCTGGGCGCCGACGGTAAGAAGCTCTCCAAGCGCCACGGCGCAACTTCGGTGGAGGAGTACCGCGACGCCGGTTACCTTTCCGACGCCTTCGTCAACTACCTGGCGCTGCTCGGCTGGTCGCTCGACGGCGAGACCACGATCATCCCGCGCGATGTCCTAGCCAGCAAGTTCTCGCTCGACCGCATCTCCAAGAACCCGGCGACCTTCGATCCCAAGAAGCTCGATTGGGTCAATGCCGAGTACATCAACGGCATGTCCGACGCGCAGTTTGCCGATGAAATCATGGTCCCCGAACTGCACGAGGCAGGTCTCATCGAGGGCAACGTCGAGTACGGCGAGGACTGGATTGATGCGCTTGCCGCCATCGTCAAGCCGCGCACCAAGATGCCGGCCGACGCCGTGACCGTCGCCGCTCCCATCTTTGCTACGGCCGAGACGCTCGAGTATGACGAGAAATCCGTTAACAAGGGCCTGGCTAAGGAAGGCATGGGCGCCATTCTGGATGCCGCCAAGGCCGCGCTCGAGGGCGTGGACAAGTGGACTGCCGAGGCCATCGACGCCGCGCTTGAGCCGCTGCCCGAGCAGATGGACCTCAAGAAGCGCGTGGTGTTCCAGGCCGTGCGCGTCGCCGTCTGCGGCAACATGGTGAGCCCTCCGCTGGGCGAGACCATGGCGCTCGTCGGCCGCGACGACTGCCTGGCGCGTATCGACCGCGCTCGCACGATGGCGCTGTAGTAGACGCGCAAATGCATGTATCCGAGCCCCGTTCACCCCGAGCGGGGCTCTTGTTTCTGTACCGATGAGTGGGTTGCTGGGACAAAATAATCAGTAGTGTTTGTCCCATATTCGAGCGACGCAACAAGCTCGACACTCGTATCGGCCATGGGACAAACACTACTGATTATTTTGTCCCAGTCCTTTCAGGTCCGTTCGTTAGAGGTGGTGTATGGCTCAACAACTGTCGCTGTTTGGTTCGCCGGAACCGGAGGAGGCTCTGGTGAAGCTCATGCCTGCCGCTGCCTCGGTTCAGCCTAAGCCTGCACCTGAGCCCATCGCTGCCTACGCGAGCGTGGTTCTCGACATTCCTACCCGAGCGCTGTCCGAGCCATTCGCCTACTGCATTCCCCAGTCCCTTGCCAACGAGGCGCAGATCGGATCTACGGTCCTGGTTCACTTTGGTAACCGTGCCGCCGCGGGCTATGTCGTCGACATTGCGCCTGAGCTGGGCGATCTGCAGGGTAACAACGCCCTCGACCCCGCGCGCATTAAAGCCGTCGAGGCTATCCTCAGCAAACCGCTCTTTACCGCCGAAGCCGCCCGTATCGCACGCTGGATGAGCCACGAGTACGTCGCAACGCTTTCCGAGTGCCTGCGCCTGTTTTTGCCCCCGGGCGGCAGTCCGCGTGTGGTCAAGGGTGACGACGGCGTGTGGACGGTTGAACGTCCAGCCGTCAAACCCATCCAAAATCGCTGGGTTATGCTCACGCCCGAAGGCTTCGACTATACGCCGCCCAAGACCGCGGTCCGCCAGCGCCAACTCATCGAGGCGCTCCAGTGCGGCCCGGTCACGACGCGCGACCTCAACCTTCTCTATAACAGCATGTCGGCGACCATCAAGGCGCTCGAAAAACGCGGCGTCGTGGTTGTGGAGGAGCGCCGCGCCTGGCGTGGCTGCAACGAGCAGACCACGCTGTCCTCGGCGAGCGGCAAGGCCCCGATGGCACTCACCAACGGTCAGCGACAGGCCCTCGTGCAGATTGAGCGCGCACGCCTTGACGCTCACGGCGACGTGGTCCTAGTCGATGGAGTCACTGGATCCGGCAAAACCGAGGTCTACCTTTCCGCTATCGAGCGCGTGCTCGCGGCCGGCCGCTCAGCCTGCGTACTGGTGCCCGAGATATCGCTGACAGCCCAGACCGTCGGCCGCTTCCGCTCGCGCTTTGGCGAGACGGTCGCCGTGTTCCATTCGCGGCTTTCGGCCGGCGAGCGCCTGGACCAGTGGGATATGGTTGCCAGCGGTGCGGCCCGCGTGGTCGTCGGCGCTCGCTCGGCGCTCTTTTGCCCGCTCAGCGACTTGGGCCTCATCATCATCGACGAGGAGCACGAGACCAGCTACAAGCAGGGCTCCAGTCCGCGCTACCATGCGCGCGAGGTTGCTGCCGAGATGGCGCGCCGTTATCGCTGCCCGCTCGTGCTGGGCTCGGCCACGCCTTCTGCCGAAGCGCTCGACCGCTGCCGCCGCGGCGCGTACAGCGGCGCCAACTGGACGCGCGTCGAGATGCCCGAGCGCCCGGGACACGCCGTGCTGCCTACGGTTCGCATTGCCGACCTGCGCCGCGAGTTTTCGCACGGTAGCCGTTCAATGTTCTCTAAACCGCTGATTGAAGGTTTGGAGCGCGTTGTAGAGCACCGCGAGAAGGCCGTGCTGCTGCATAACCGCCGCGGTTTTGCGCCGTTTTTGATGTGCCGCGAGTGCGGCTGCGTTCCCACCTGCAACCACTGCTCCACCGCGCTTACGTATCACGAGCGCACGCACACGCTGCGGTGTCACACATGCGGTTCGTCTTGGCGCGTGCAGCCGTATCCCGCGCCCACGAGCCGTTGCCCCAAATGTGGCAGTCGCTACCTGGCAAAAATGGGGCTGGGCACTCAGCAGATCGAGGACGCGCTGCACCAGATGCTGCCCGAGGACGTCGCCATTGTTCGCATGGATGCCGATTCCACGCGCGGCAAGGATGCGCACAAAAAGTTGCTCGAGCAGTTCGATGCGGCCGATTGCGCCGTGTTGCTGGGCACCCAAATGATCGCAAAAGGTCTCGACTTTCCCGAGGTCACGCTCGTGGGCGTGGTCAATGCCGACTTCGCCCTCAAGCTGCCGGACTTCCGCGCAGGGGAGCGCGCCTACGATTTGCTGGAGCAGGTCGCGGGCCGCGCCGGTCGTGGCGATCGCCCTGGCGAGGTCATCATCCAGACCTACCTGCCCGGGGACCCGGTCATTCGCGCCGTCGCCGAGCACGACCGTTCGATCTTTACCGACTCCGACCTGGACCAGCGTCGCGACGCGCTGTACCCGCCGTTTGTGCGCCTGGTCAACATCTTGGTGTGGTCGACGAACGCGGATGACGCGCAGGACTACATTGGGCGTATCGCAAAGCTTCTTAAGCGCCGCTGGCATGCCGCCGCGCCCGATTTTTTGCGGGCGGGGAGTGCCGTGCCGCAGGTGCTGGGCCCGGCTTCGTGTGTAATCGAGAGAGCCAAGGACCGTTATCGCTTCCACCTGCTTGTGAAGTCGCCCGTGGGGTACCATGTCTCTGACGATATCGACGCCTGCCTCAAAGAGGTGGGCTCCGTGCGCGGCGTGAGCGTGAGTGTTGACGTCGACGCCTATGATTTGATGTAACAACCCGAAAGGATGGCCATGGAAGCCAACGGAATCGTACTGTCGCCCGACCCCCGTCTGCGTCAGGAGTGCGCCGTCATCGAGGAGATCACTCCGGCGATCGAGGCGCTTGCCGAGAAGATGAAGAAGATGATGTTCGAGAACGGCGGTTGCGGCCTTGCTGCCCCGCAGATCGGCGAGCTCATCCAGCTCGTCACCATCGACTGCGACTACACCGACAAGAACGACTATGACCCGTACGTGCTCATCAACCCCGTGATCGTGGAGCAGAGCGACCATCTGGTGCCGTTTAGCGAGGGCTGCCTGTCCATCCCTGGCATTAGCTGCGAGATCGAGCGTCCCGACCATGTCGTCGTCGAGGCGTACGACTTGGACGCAAACCTGATTCGCTACGAGGCTACGGGCGACCTGTTCTGCGTGTGCCTGCAGCACGAGATCGATCACCTGCATGGCAACACCATGTTCGAGCGCCTTAAGCCTATGCAGAGGATCAAGGCCGTCAAGGAGTACCAGGACGCCCTGGCCCGCGGCGCTCGACCGGGCGAGACTGAGTAGGTTTGTCCGTCCCCGGGGCGCCGTCGGGCCAGGGATGGGCGTCTTCGCTGATAGGTGCTTTGCTGAAAGAGCTGCTTTTATTGCGGCTCTTTCTTTGGTTTTGGGTATATTTGTTCTTGTTGAAATGTTATTGCGGATGGGCTGGTGACTTGGCTTTCCGCTGTTCTTTGTAGCCGTCTCGGCTTTGGTTGAGAGGAGACGTTCTTTATGCGTATTGTGTTTATGGGTACGCCCGATTTTGCTGTGCCTTCTTTGACTTCGCTTGTTGAGGCTGGGAATGAAATTGCGCTTGTTGTTACTCGTCCTGATGCTGTTCGTGGGCGTGGTAAGAAGCTTGAGCCGTCTCCTGTTAAGGCTAAGGCACTGGAGCTGGGGTTGCCGGTCATTGAGGTTAATCGTATGACGCCGGAGGTAGTTGAGGCGCTCCAGGCTGCAGATGCCGATATTTTCTGTGTGGCTGCCTATGGCTGCATTTTGCCCGATGAGGTGCTGCAAATGGCGCCGCTTGGTATTGTGAATGTTCATGCTTCGCTGCTGCCTCGTTGGCGTGGCGCCGCTCCTATTCAGCGTGCGATTCTCGCTGGTGACGAGATTGCTGGCGTTTCTATCATGCGCATTGGGCATGGTGTGGATACTGGTGCTTATTGTGCTCAGGCTTCCACGCCTGTTGCCGGTAAGCATGCCGAGGCGCTCACGATGGAGCTTGGCGAGCTTGGCGGCAAACTGCTTGCTGATACGCTTCCGTCGCTTGCCGATTGCTCGGCTGTTTGGACTGAGCAGGATGAGTCGCTTGTGACCCATGCTGCCAAGATTTCCAAACAGGAGATGCGCCTGGATCCGCAGATGGCGGCGCTTGATTGCGTGCGTCATGTGCTGGCCTCATCCGATACCGCTCCCGCTCGTTGCGTGATTGCCGGCAAGACCGTGCGTGTGCTCGATGCTGCGCTGACCGATGTTTCGCTTGGCAAGGGCGGCGTTGACGTTAAGAATAAGCGTGTTTTCCTTGGCCTTTCCGATGGTGCGGTTGAACTGCTCGAGGTTAAGCCCGATGGCAAGCGTGCCATGGCCGCTTCTGCTTGGGCTGCTGGGCTGCAAGGCGCCGATCTTATCTGGGGTGGTTTGTCATGAGCAAGCTGTCTCCCGCGCGCAAGCTTGCGCTCGATGTGCTGATGGAGGCCGATCGCCGCGGTATGTATGCGCGCGACGTGCTGTCCTCTCGCGCATCTGCCAAGGCTATTGACCAGCGCGATTCCGCTTTTGCCGCTCGTTTGGCACTGGGCGTTGCGGCTACCCAGGGTATTTTGGACGAGCTGCTCGATCAGTTTCTCGATAAGCCTAAAAAGGTTGCGCCGCGTGTTCGCATGGCACTTCGTATCTCGGCCTTCGAGATGCTCTATCTGCATACGCCTGGCCGCGTTGCGGTGAGTCAGGGCGTTGAGCTGGTGCGCAGCGGAGCTAAGTCCGCCGCTGGGTTGGCCAATGCCGTGCTGCATAAGGTCGCGGACAACGTTGAGGACTTTGCCACTGCGTCCGATGTAGATGAGTCTGAGCGACGCTTGGTTCGTCTGTCGCGCCTGATGGGTCTGCCGCGTTGGCTGTGCGCTCGTATTATGGCTTCGTTTGACACACCGGAGGGCGCGCTTAGCTTTGCCGGTAATCTGGCCCCCGCGCCGCTGGCCCTGCATAAGAACGCCTTTGCGACCAAGCCCGATCCGTATATCTCGCAGCTCGTCGCGCCTGTCTTCCCGGGCTGCCATGCCCCGGTTGATGCCCAGGTTACCGTTGCTTCGGGTGTGTTTGAGCGTGCTGCCGCGGTGGCATCTGATCTCAACGCGCAGCTTATCGCCACAGCTGCCACGCGCCCTGGAAGCTGCCTTGAGATTGGTGCCGGTCGTGGCACCAAGACCTATGTGATGATGTGCCAGGCCAAGCGTGCAGGCTATGAGCGTCAGCATACGGCGCTCGATCTGCATGATCGCAAGTGCGATCTGAATCTCGCTCGCCTGCATAAGGCCGGTATTCAGGGCGTTCGTACGGTTTCGGGTGATGCCTGCGAGCTTGATGAGGTGCTCACATCGTTTGATGCCATGCTTGGCGAGCCAGTTAAGTTCGACACGGTTTTTATCGATGCGCCGTGCTCGGGCACCGGCACTATGCGCCGTCATCCCGAGATCCCGTGGCGACTGACCGAAAAGGATGTGGCGATTGAGCTGCCCAAACTGCAGCTGACGATGCTCAAGGAAGCCGCCGCGCGCGTGGCTGCCGGCGGCGAGCTCATCTATGCGACGTGCTCGGTCTTCGACGAGGAGAACACGCAGGTGGTGGATGCTTTCCTGAACTCTCCCGAGGGCACCGGCTTTAGCGTGGCGCCGCTTTCCGAAGCGCAGATTCTGCAACTCCCCGAGTTCGATCAGGCCAAGAAGCTCGTTTCCGTACGCCAGAACGATCGAGGCCTCTTCCAAAGCGTGCCGGTAAACGCCGATTCCTACGACGGCCACTTCTGCGCCAGGCTGGTCCACAAGTAACGACTAAGTTGCGGTGAAATAGGGATTGAAAAGCCGCTTCTGTCCGCCAAACAGTCCTTATTTCACCGCAACTCACAAGGAAACCTGGGTAGCTTGATTAGCTACCCATAGAGCAAAGAAATAGCCCCGCGATCGGCGTTGATCGCGGGGCCGCGTTGTTTCTAGTGGCTGTGCGGGCAGTTGGCGCAGCAGCCGCTCGTGGCGCTGGTGCTGGAGCCGCCGCTTCGCTGGTCGGTGTTGTAGAAACCGCTGCCCTCAAATTTTATGCCGCTGGCTGAGAACGTCTTGGCCGCCGGGGCACCGCAGCTGGGGCACACGACCTCGGGGGTCTCGGACATGGGATGCTCAACCTCAAACACGTTGCCGCAGCTCGAGCACTTGTAATCGTAGCGCGCCATAAATACTTCCTTTTCAGCACAAAGCGGGCAGATTACTCTGCCCGCAAAAATTCAAACGTCTGTAACTGTACCCTATATCGGGGGTTTTATCACGCTTCGCCCCAGAATCTATGGTTGTTGCGCAGGAGCCGCGCGGTTTTGCCCTCGGCGGCTGCAATGTCCGCCTCGTCAGCCTGCCAGGTCCAGTTGCCCGTGGCCACGCCCGGCACGTTCATGCGTGCGTCGTCGCCCAGCCCCAGCACGTCCTGCAGCGGCATCATCACCAGGGGAGCGTCGCTTGCTAGCGCGTCGCTCATCAGCTTGGCCGCCACCTCAACACCGCTCGGTTCATCGCCGCCCGCAAAAGAACGCGTACACCAGCCGGCGAGCGTCGACGTGTCGTGCGTCGAGGTGTACAGAATCTTGCCGGGCGTGGGATGCACACCGCAACGAACGTCGTAGTCGCTAAACTCCAGCACGTCCATGCCGGGGAAACCGCAGGTCGATGCCATGGCGCGAACACCGGGCGTCAGATAGCCCAAGTCCTCAGCGATAAAGTTGAGCGGACCCAGCTCGTCATAAGCGGTCTGGAACAGGTCCTTGCCCGGTCCCGCCAACCAGCGACCTTCGGCGCAAGCCTTGCCTGCGGGGATACTAAAGTAACTGTGGAACCCCAGAAAGTGATCCAGACGCACGCGGTCGTAGAGCGAGAACGCGCGGCGCAGGCGATCCATCCACCAGCTATAGCCGTTCTGCTTCATGTGGTCCCAGCGGAACGTCGGGTTGCCCCATACCTGACCCTCGGGCGCAAAGTTGTCGGGCGGCGCGCCGGAAATCTCAATCGCCTTGCCGGTATCGGACAGCCAGAAGTTCTCGGGTTCGCTCCACGCGTCTGCCGAATCGTCGGACACGTACATAGGAATGTCGCCGATAACCTCGATACCCTTCTTGTGCGCGTAGTTCATGAGCTCGCACCAGGCCAGGTCAAAGCGGTACTGCATGTACGCCTGAAGCTCGGCCTCGTTGTGGAAGCGCTTGTCGTCGATTAGATGCTCGTTGTAGCGAGCGACATCTGCCGGCCAATTGTGGCGCGACTCGCCCTCAAAGTACTTTTTGACGGCCATATAGACGCAGTATTTCTCGAGCCAATCGGCATTGCGATGTTTAAACGCTGTGTACAGCGGGTCGGCATCCTCGCCGCCGCGGGCCTTCCAGGTCTCAAAGTCGGCGGCCAGCTCCTCGTGGCTCTCGGGTAGCAGGTCGATATTGCCTGCAAAGGCCGAAGGACCGGCGTATGGGGAGCGGAAGAAGTCCGTGGGGTTGACGGGGAGAACCTGCCAGTAGCGCATGCCCATGGCGGCCAGATGGTCGATAAAGCGACGCGTGGGCGCACCGATCGTACCGGGCTTGCCGTCGTCGTCGGTCGGCACCGATGTGATATGGCACACAACACCCGCACCGTGATCGAGCGGCTCCTGCAGGCGCTGCTCGGCATGGTGATAGATGATCGACGAGCCCAGCGGATACAGATCGAGCGTGACCGTACCGTTATGGATCTCACACTCGTGACCGCTGATCACGTCACTCGCGCATTCGCCGAGCGCCGGGATCGTCACGCGATGCGAATTGCGCAGGCTGCGGTTGATGATGACGGTCGCGGACTCGCCGTCTTTACCGGTACGGTTGTAGGCCAGCACCTCGTCATTGAGCGCGAAGGCCTTGATCTCACCGTCGATCATAAACGGCAGCGCGCGGCGCACGGCCGAGGCATTCTTGACGATCGCAAACGTATCGAAGTCGTGTAGGTTTTCCTTGGTCGGCATGGTGCGGCGGTTGCCCGGATCGGTGAGGCCCTCCAGGCCGTACTCATCGCCATAATAGATCGAGGGCACGCCCGGGAACGTCATCTGCATGAGCGTCGCCAGCCAAAAGCGGCTCTTGGCCAGGCCCATGGAGTTCTCGTCCAGGCGCCATTTGCTGCGCTCACTCTCGGGCAGCTGCGACTCGTCGGGGCCACCGCCGAGCACCGAGATAATGCGCGGGCGGTCGTGGCTCGACAGCAGATTGAGCGCGCAGGATAATGCCTCGCGCGGGTAGTTCTCGCGCAGGGTCTCGATATCCTCGGCTGCTTGGTAGGCGTTTTTGTAGCCCATCAAAAAGCCGATGACCATGTCGCGGAAGGGGTAATCCATGGCCGAGTCGAGCTCGGAGCCTTGTAGATAGCGACGCAGATGGCCGTAGCTGATCTTGTTGGAGGCATCTTCCCAGACCTCGCCGAGCAGCAGCGCGTCGGGCTTCTCGGCGAGCACGGCCTTTTTGATCTCGGTCAGGAAGTCATCGGAAAGCTCGTCGGCCACATCGAGGCGCCAGCCATGGGCACCGGCGCGCAGCCATTTGCGGATGATACCGTCCTTGCCCAGAATCCGCTCGCGTACCAGTTCGGAGCTCTCATTGATGGCGGGCATATTGCCCACGCCCCACCAGCAGTCGTACGAGCCGTCCTCGTGGAAATAAAACGCATCACGCCACGGAGAGTCCTCGCTCTGCCACGCGCCGACACCGGGATAGTTGCCGTAGCGGTTAAAGTAGATCGAATCGTCGCCCGTGTGGTTGAACACACCGTCCAGAATGATGGAAATGCCCAGCTTCTCGGCCGCCTCGCACAGCTCAGTAAAGTCCTGCTCGGTGCCCAGAATCGGATCGATCTTGGTGTAATCGGCGGTGTCGTAGCGGTGGTTGCTCGCGGCTTCAAAAATGGGGTTGAGGTAGATGGCTGTAAAGCCCAGTTCGGCGATGCGAGGCAGGTCATTCTGGATACCCTTGAGCGAGCCGCCGTAAAAATCCCAGGTCTTGATGGAGCCGTCTTCGGCACGCTCGTACTCGGGCGGTTCGTTCCAGTCCTCGACCATGCGGCGCTGGATTCCGTTGCGCGGTTTTTCAACTTCGGCCAGCGTTCGCTCGCGCCAGTTTTCGTCGCGGGCATAGCGGTCGGGGAAGATCTGGTAGACCATGCCCCGCTCGTACCAGGTGGGACGGTTCTCGCGATGCTTGTAGACGGTAATCTGGAACGACGGGACCTCGGCGTAATCGTAGGTCACACCCTCGCCACCGGTGCGACCCTGCGGTGCACCCAAGCGGACCTCGGGCTGGCCCTCGATGTTGCAGATAAAGCTGTACCAAATAAGACAGGGCTCGGTGCACTCAAGCTCTACGGTAAATATGCCGTCGCCCTCGTGCGTCATGGGATACAGAGACTCACCGATTTCATCGACCCAGGTACGCAGGGTAAGCGTTGCCTGGTTGGGGTCGGCATCCTCCAAAATCACCGATAGCGAAACGGAAGTTCCAGTGGTCACAGCGCCAAACGGAGTACGAAACTGCGGCAGACGGCTGTTGTGAATCAATCTCATAATACGGTCCAGTTCAATAGAATCACGGCCTGCGGGCCATGGGCTTTACGCACAGGATGTAAGTATATCTGTTGTACACAGGCTGTATAAACAACATCCGTTTACCATCGGCGAACGGTTGTCCTAGAAAATCGTTTTACCAACTACCTACAGAGAAGGGGCGCCCGGTTGGAGCGCCCCTTGCATAGGGTTTGATTAGGTTTTGGATCGTCTGTGGGCTAGCGGCGCTTGCGGGTGGCCGTTGCCTTGCGGACGGACGTCTTCTTGGACGGGGCCTTTTTCTCTGCCGGAGCGGCGGGGGAGACCGGGGTCTCCTTGGCAGGCTCGGGCTTAGTCTCTGCCTTCGGTGCGGCCTTGACCTCAGCGGCCTTCGGCGCCGGCTTAGTCTTTACCTCGGCCTTGGGCTCCTCTTTGGCAGCAGCTGGCTTAGTCTCTGCCTTGGGAGTCGTGGTCTTTGCCGTGGTCTTCTTGGCCGTCGTCGTGCGCTTTCGCGTGGTGGTCTTGGCGGCGGGCTTGGTCTCGACGGTTACCTCCGCCTTGGACTCTGCAGGCGTCTCCTCGACCTTGGCTGCCGGCTTTGCGGCTGACTTGGTCGTGGCGGCCTTCGTGGTCGTCAACTTCGTTGCCGTGGTCTTCTTGGCTGCCGTTGTCTTCTTGGCAGCAGTCTTTGCCGGAGCCTTGGTGGCCGGCTTGGCCTTAGCGACCTCGGCCTTTACCTCGGGAGCAGCCTCGGCTTCGGCGGCCTTCTTGGCAGCGGCGGTCGTGCGCTTGCGCGTGGTCGTTGCCTTGGCAGCCGTTGTTTTAGTCGCGGCAGACTTGGTCGTCGTAACCTTCTTAGTGGTCGTCTTGCGGGTCGTGGTCTTCTTAGCTGCGGGCTTTGCAGCGGGCTTGACCTCAGCCTTTGCCTCAGGAGCAACCTCAGCCTTCACCTCAGGCTCGGCCTTTGCGGGCTCAGCTTCAACCGGCTTCTCCTCGGCCTTGGACTCCGGCTCAGCAACAGCTTTAGGCTCGTCGACAACTGCCGCCGGCCTCTCAATCTCCGGATGCATAAAGAAGTACAGGTCCAGATACTTATCGGCCGAGCGCGTCCAGCTAAAGTCCTGGCTCATGGCCTGCGTGACCAGCTGATCCCAGGCCTCGCGGTTGTCCCAGAACAGGCGTGCCGCGCGGAACACGGCGTCGCCCATCTCGTCGCCGTTAAAGTTACTAAACGAGAAGCCCGTGCCCTCGCCGGTAAACTCGTTGTACGGGATCACGGTGTCCTTCAGGCCGCCGGTCTCGCGCACGATGGGCAGGGTACCGTAGCGCATGGCGATGATCTGCGACAGGCCGCAGGGCTCAAACTTCGAAGGCATCAGGAACATGTCGGCGGCGGCGTACATGCGCTGCGACAGCGCCGGATCGAACTCGATGCGTGCGGCCATGGTGCCGGGGTACTTGTCCTGGAAATATCGCAGGCCGTCCTCGTAGTCGCGGTCGCCGGTGCCCAGCACCGCCACCTGCACACCGCCGGCCAGGATGCGGTCGAGCGCGTACATGACCAGGTCCATGCCCTTCTGGCGTGTCAGACGCGTGACCATCACCATGAGCGGGCGGTCGTCGCGAACCTCGAGCCCCAGCTCTTCCTGAAGCTTGGCCTTGCACACGGCCTTGCCGGAACGGTCATCAACCGTGTAGTTTGCGGCAATGCGCTTGTCGGTCGCCGGGTCAAAGCCCGCGACGTCGATGCCATTCAAAATGCCCTGCAGCGCGTACGAACGCTCGCGCAGCACGCCATCCAGACCCTCGCCAAACTCGGGCGTCTGGATCTCGTTGGCATAGGTGGGGCTCACCGTTGTGATGGCGTCGGCATAACGTAGGGCGCCCAGCATGTAGTTGATGCTGCAGGCGTCGCAACGCAGCTGCGAAGCGGCGGCCGGAATGTGCGCCACACCCAGGATGTCCTCCATCACGGTATCGCTAAACTGGCCCTGGAACGCCACGTTGTGGATCGAGAACACGGTCTTGACGCGGTCATACAGCGGCAGGCCCTGGTAGAACTCGCGCAAAAACACGGGCGCCAGTGCCGTCTGCCAGTCGTTGCAGTGCAGGATGTCGCACTCAAAGCCGGCCGGCAGGTGCTGCAGGCTCTCGGTGATGGCCTTGGAGAAGAACGCAAAACGCTCGCCGTCGTCAAAGAAGCCATACGGATAGTCGCGCGCAAAGTAGCGCTCGTTGTCGATGAACATATAGGTGACGCCGTCGTGCTCGAGCTTCTCGAGCCCGCAGTACTCATTGCGCCAGCCCAGGCTCACGTAAAAGTCGGAGAAGTGCTCCATCTGCGCCTTGTACTCGTCCTTGATGGTGGCGTACTTGGGCACCATCACGATGACTTCGGCGCCGGCGCGCACAAGCGCCGCAGGCAGCGAGCCCGCTACGTCGCCCAGGCCACCGGTCTTCACAAACGGCGCGCACTCGGCCGAGGCAAACACGATCTGCATCTTTTTGCTGGAATCAGCCATATTGTCTCCCATGTTGCAATTCGAGAATAGCCGCCTGGCGCTAACCGGGCGGCTATTCTACATGTTACGAGCGATGTTGCGGTGCCAACGTTAACGTACGATGGTGGTATCGGAAGTTAACGGAGCCTTGCCCAGCACCAGGATGTTCTCGGGCGTGCCGCGAAGCTCGGTGTTGGTGGGGACCACGTTGTTCTTGTCCAGGATGGCGTTCTCAACACGGGCGCCGCTCTTGATGATGCAGCTCTGGTTGATGATCGAGTTGGTCACCGAGGCGCCTTCCTCGACCACGACGCCGCGCGACAGGATCGAGTTGCGCACGGTGCCCTTGATGATGCAGCCAGCCGAGATGATCGAGTTGCACGCGTGGCTGCCGGTCGCATAGCGCGAAGGCGGCACGTCGTGAGCCTTGGTCAGGATCGGGCGCTCGGGATCGAAGAGATGGTCGGCCACGGTCTGGTCGAGCAGGTCCATGCTGCGGCGATACAGCGACTTCTCGCTAAACACGCCCACGACCTCGCCCTTGTACTCGTAGCTGCACACGTCGATGTTGCCAAAGTCGCCCTGGAGTGCCTCGAGCAGGTCCAGATAGTCGGCGGCCTGGTAGTGGTCGATGATCTCGAGCAGCGTCTCGCGGTTGACGATGCAGCAGTCCATGGAGGCGTTGTCGCCGTACACGACGCCGGCGCTCACGCCCGTCAGGCGGCCGTTCTCGTTAATGTCGAGCTTGGTCTCGTCATCGACGTTGCGCGTGGCCTTGCAGTACACCACGGTCATCTGTGCACCGGAGTTCTCGTGCGCATCGATGATGGTGTTGAGGTCCATGTTAAAGATGATGTTGGTGCCCATCATCACAACATAGGGCTTGTCCGAGCGCTGGAACAGCGTCTTGTTGGAGATAATGTCGCGCAGCAGGAAGCGCATGCCGCCCTTGGTGGTGCCATACGCGTTGCCGGGCACCATGAACAGGCCGCCCTTCTTGCGGTCCAGGCCCCAGTCCTTACCCGAGCCCACGTGGTCGATCAGCGAGCGGTAGTTGCCCGGCATGACGACGCCGACGGTCTTAATGCCGGCATTCATCATGTTGGACAGCGGGAAGTCGATCAGGCGGTAGCGGCCCAAAAACGGAACGGACGCGATGGGGCGGTCCTTGAGCAGCACGCTGCCGTAGGTCGAAGAGTAGTTAGCGGTGATATAACCGATGGCCTTGCGATTGATCATCGGATCATTCCCCCTTCCCGATAACGACGTCATTTCCAACGACGGCCGTATCCTTGGTGGTATCGACAGAGCCGAGCTTCACGCCCTCTTCGACCGTGGAGTTCTCGCCCAAAATAGCGCGGCAGATGTGCGCACCGCTCTTAACGTGCGCACCCGGCAGCAGCACGGAGTCCTCGACCACAGCGCGCTCCTCGATGATGACATCGGTCGAAAGGATCGAGTGGCGCGCGGTGCCGTAGATCTTGCAGCCGTTGGAGACCAGGCAGTCGTCCAGGCGGCCGTCCGGGCCAATGTAGTGCGGCGGACGCGTGGTGATGTTGGACATGATGGGGAAGTGCTTGTCGAACAGATCGAACTCGGGGTTGTTGCCCAGCAGGTCCATCGAGGTCTCGTGGAAGCTGGCGATGGTGCCGACGTCCTTCCAAAAGCCGTGGAACTCGTAGCTGTACAGGCGCTTGCCCTCGCCGAGCAGCTTGGGGATGATGTCCTTGCCAAAGTCGTGGCTCGAGCGCTGGTCCAGAGCGTCTTCCTCGAGCGCCTCGATCAGCACGTCTGCCGAGAAGATGTAGATGCCCATGGACGCGAGATTCGAATCGGGCTTATCGGGCTTCTCGGTGAACTTGGTGATGCGGCCGTCCTCGGGGTCGGTGGTTAGGATGCCAAAGCGGCTGGCCTCCTCCCACGGCACGGGCATAACGCTCACCGTGAGGTCGGCGTTGTTCTCAATGTGCGTCTTGAGCATCTTGCGGTAGTCCATGCGATACAGGTGATCGCCCGAAAGAATCAGGACGTACTTGGGGTCGTTGGCCTTGATGTAGTCGAGGTTCTGCGTAATGGCGTCGGCCGTGCCCGCATACCAGGCGCCACCGGTCTGCGTCTCGTACGGCGGCAGGATCGACACGCCGCCGTCGCGGCTGTCCAGATCCCACGCCTCGCCGGAGCCCACGTAGGCATGCAGCAGGTAGGGGCGATACTGCGTCAGAACGCCCACCGTGTCGATGCCCGAGTTGGAGCAGTTGGAGAGCGAAAAGTCGATAATGCGGAACTTGCCACCAAAGCTAACCGCCGGCTTAGCGATCTTTTGGGTGAGTGCCCCCAATCGGCTACCCTGTCCTCCTGCGAGGAGCATCGCGATGCATTCTTTCTTACTCATCGATTTCTCCTTCTGTCATCGATGTTCCTAAACCCATTTGCGACGGGCGCGGCGCAACGTCACGCCCGTCGAGTAATGCCGTGCTGGCATAGGGGAGCTCGAGCGCCTTTACGCGTGCCAGATCTCGTCGCGGTACTCGCGAATGGTGCGGTCGCTCGAGAACCAGCCGCTCGAGGCGGTGTTGAGCAGGGCCTTGCGGTTCCAGGTCTCCTGGTCGCCATAGCTGCCCGTAAGCTTCTCCCACGCATCCACGTAGCTGCGGAAGTCTGCCATGACCAGGTCGGGGTCGTTGTTGTTCATGAGCTCGTTGTAGATGCTCTCGAAGTTGCCCGAAAGACCGGCAAACGTGTTGTCCTTGAGCTCGTCCATCACGCGACCCAGACGCTCGCGATCGTTGTTGAGGGTATCCCACGCAAAGTAGCTGTTCGATGCCCAGAGCTGCTCGACCTCGGGGGCGGTCAGGCCAAAGATGGCCTCGTTCTCGCGGCCGGCCAGGTCGGCGATCTCGATGTTGGCGCCGTCGAGGGTGCCCAGCGTAATGGCGCCGTTCATCATGAGCTTCATGTTGGACGTGCCCGAGGCCTCCTTGCCGGCAGTGGAGATCTGCTCCGAGATCTCGGCGGCAGGGTAGATGAGCTGGGCGTTGCTCACACGGAAGTTGGGGATAAAGCAGACCTTCATGACCTCGTTGACGCGCGGGTCGTTGTTGATGACGTCGGCCACGGAGTTAATGAGGCGGATGGTCTCCTTGGCAAAGGTGTAGCTCGAGGCAGCCTTGCCGCTAAAGATGAAGGTCGTCGGCGTTACGTGGAAGTTGGGATCGGCGATGCGACGGTTGTAGATGTCCATCACCTTCATGATGTTCATGAGCTGGCGCTTGTAGGCGTGGAAGCGCTTTACCTGAACATCGAAGACGGTGTTGGGGTCAATGACCAGACCAGTCTCGGCCTTAACGTAGGCGGCAAGGCGCTCCTTGTTGGCGCGCTTGGAGGCACCCACGGCCTTCAGGAACCCGGTATCGTTCTGGAACTCTTTGAGTTTCTCCAGCTCAAAGGCGTTCTTCAGCCAGCCGTCGCCAATGGCCTCGGTCACGAGCTTGGCGTAGGTGGGGTTGGCCTCGGCAAAGAAGCGACGGTGCGAGATGCCGTTGGTCTTGTTGTTGAACTTCTCGGGCGTCAGGGCATAGAAGTCCTTGAGCACGATGTTCTTGATGATGTCGGAGTGGATCTTGGCCACGCCGTTGACGCTGTGGCTGCAGATCACGGACAGGTTGGCCATGCGAATCTCGCCGTCCCACAGGATGGCGGTCTGACGCAGACGCTCCTGCCAGCCCTCCTGCGTGGTGTCGAACGACTCGTGCCAACGACGGCTGATCTCGTCGATGATCTGGTACACGCGGGGGAGGAGCTTGGAGAACATGCCGATGGGCCACTTCTCCAGGGCCTCGGGCAGGATGGTGTGGTTGGTGTAGCTCACGACCTGCGTCACGATGTTCCAGGCGTCGTCCCACTCGAGCTTCTTCTCGTCGATGAGGATGCGCATGAGCTCGGGTCCGCACATGGCGGGGTGTGTGTCGTTGGTGTGGATGGCCACAAACTGCGGCAGCAGCTCCCAGTTCTCGCCGTGCTCCTTCTCAAAGGTGTCGAGCAGGCTGTAGATGCCGGCCGAGACAAACAGGTACTCCTGCTTCAGGCGCAGCAGGCGGCCGTGCTCGCCGGCGTCGTTGGGGTAGAGGATGGCGCTGATGGCCTCGGCCTCGGCGCGTTCGGCGTCGGCCAGGGCATAGTCGCCGCGGTTGAAGGCCTCCAGATCGAAGTGCTCCTCGACCGGCTCGGCGGCCCAGACGCGCAGTTTATTGACGGTCTCGCCGGCATAGCCCACAACGGGGATGTCGTAGGGGACGGCCAGGATGTCCTGCGTGTCCACGGTGCGGTAGAACGTGCGGCCGTTCTCCTCAAAGCCCTCAACATGGCCACCAAACTTGATGGTCACGGCCTTGTCCTGACGGCGGACCTCCCAGGGATAGCCATGGGTGAGCCACTCGTCGGTGGCCTCGACCTGGCTGCCGTTAACGATCTCCTGCTTAAACAGGCCGTAACGGTAGCGCATGCCGTTGCCGTAGCCGGCAATGCCCTCGGCTGCCATGGAATCCAGGAAGCATGCGGCCAGACGGCCCAGGCCACCGTTGCCCAGTGCCGGATCGGGCTCCTGGTTCTCGATGACGGACAGATCGAAGCCCATGTCGTCGAGCGCCTCGGCGACCATGTCGCGCACGCCAAAGTTGAGCAGGTAGTTGTCGAGCAGGCGACCGATCAAAAACTCGATCGAGAAGTAGTACACGCGCTTCTTGCCCTCGGCGGCCGCACGGGCGTCGCTCTTGGTGGCAACGGTGCGTGCCTTCTCGGCCACGAGCTTGGCCAGGGCGTTAAAGCGATCGAGGTCGCTGGCGGCCTCGACGCTCTTGCCACTGATGCTCATGACGGCATCGCGATAGAGCTCGGTAAACTCCTGCTTGTTATCGAAGATCTTATTCATACGTTCCTTTCCCCCGGGGATGTTTCTCCCGGAACGGTTATGACTTGTATCCTACGCCCCCGCGGGGCGGGTAATTACAGTGGTAACACCTTTGTTACGCTTTCTTGGCAGGAGCCTTAACAGCAGCTGCCTTGGCCTTGGGAGCAGCCTTTTTGGTGGCTGTCTTCTTGGCCGCAGTGGACTTGGCCGGAGCCTTGGCGGCAGACTTGGCAGCCTTCGCCTTAGCCGGAGCCTTCTTAGCAGCCGCGACCTTGGGCTTCACCGAGGACGTGCGCTTGCGCGTTGTCTTCTTGGGCTCCTCGACCACGGGCGGCTTGAAGCTGCTGGGACCGCGGCGCTTAAGCACCACGCCTGCCAGACCGGGCACCTTAATCTCGATGGAGTCCATCTGCCCGTTCCAGGGATAGGGCTCGCTCGAGCAGGTGTAGGGCTCCTCGCCGGCATAGCCGCTGCCGCCAAACTCAGGACGGTCGGAATCGAAGATGACCTCCCAGTCACCCTCACGCGGCACGCCCACGCGGAAGCTCTCGTAGCTCGCCGGGTCAAAGTTAATCAGGATCACCAGATCGTCATCGACGTCCTCGCCCTGACGCACAAAACTCACGATGGACTGCTTGGAGTTGTCCGCGTCGATCCATGTAAAGCCGTCGTCGGTGTAGCCGCGCTCATACAGGGCGGGCTCGGCGGTGTACAGGTGGTTGAGCGCCTTGATAAACGCCTGATGATGACGGTGGGTCTCGTACTCCTCGGTCAGGAACCACTGGATGGACTCGTAGTAGCGCCACTCAATAAACTGGCCGATCTCGTTGCCCATAAAGTTGAGCTTGGCACCGGGGTGCGTCATCTGGTAGAAGGCCAGCGTGCGCAGGCCGGCAAACTGGCGCCACCAGTCGCCCGGCATGCGGCCGATCAGCGAGCACTTGCCGTGAACGACCTCGTCGTGGCTCAGCGGGCAAATGAAGTTCTCGGTAAAGGCGTACATGATAGAAAACGTGAGCAGCCCGTGGTTGCCGGGGCGCCACGGAAAATCGGTCTGCATGTAGTGCAGGGTGTCGTTCATCCAGCCCATGTCCCACTTGTAGTGGAAGCCCAGGCCGCCGTCCTGTGGCGGATAGGTCACGAGCGGCCAGGCGGTGGACTCCTCGGCCATCATCATCACGTCGGGGAAGTGGGCCTCCACGGCGCAGTTGACCTGGCGGATAAACGCGCTGGCGTCCAGGTCCTCCTCAGTTCCGTACTTGTTGAACTTCTTTTGGCCCGGATCGTCGATGCCAAAGTTGAGATACAGCATACTGGACACGCCGTCCATGCGAATGCCGTCCACGTGGAAGTTCTCGAGCCAGAACAGCACATTGGAGACCAGGAAAGAGCGGACCTCGCCGCGGGCGAAGTCAAACTTGTGCGTGCCCCAGTTGGGGTGAATCTCGTGCTCAAACAGCATGCGGCCGTTAAAAGCGGCAAGGCCGTGGGAGTCGGCGCAAAAACCGCCAGGCACCCAGTCCATGATCACGCCGATGCCAGACTCGTGGCACGCATCGATAAAGTGCATGAGCTGCTGCGGGTTGCCGTAGCGCGACGTGGCGGCATAGTAGCCGGTCGTCTGGTAGCCCCAAGAGCCATCGAAGGGGTGCTCCATAAGCGGCATGACCTCGATATGCGTATAGCCCATGTCGCGCACGTAGTCCACGAGCTCCACCGACAGGTCGTCGTAGGTGTAGAACTCGCCGCGCTGCGCGGGGAAGGGGTCCATGGGACCGGGGTAGTTGCCGTACTCGTCCGGCTCGCCCTGCGGCGCATCGCCGTGGCGCTTCCACGAGCCAATATGCACCTCGTAGATATTGAGCGGCTGCGACATATGGTTGTGGCCGGCGCGGCGCTTGAGCCACGCGGCATCGTTCCACTTGTAGCCATCGAGGGTCCACAGCACGCTGGCGGTACCCGGAGGGCACTCGGCCTTAAAGGCATACGGATCGGCCTTGTAGAGTTTTTCGCCCTCGTTGGTCTCGATGAGGTATTTATAAAGCTGGCCCTGCTCGGCACCAGGAATAAAGCCTTCCCAAATAGCGCTCGTATGCACGGGCACCAGCGGGTTGGCTTCCTCATCCCAGTCGTTAAATTCGCCAATGACATGGACACTCTTTGCGTCGGGCGCCCAAACGCAAAAGCGCCAGCCGCGCGTACGGTTCTGCGTGTCGGGATGCGCACCCATCTTTTCCCAGCTGCGCTCCCACATTCCAATGCCAAACAGGTAGACATCGTCCTTGGTGAGCTCCGGTGCATGCGGGGCGGCTTTACGGGTAGCGGGCTTTTTGGTTGCTGGCTTTAGCTTTGTATCGCTCACGTTTGATCCCATCATGACGCGGCAGCGTGTTGCCTTGGTGACTAGATGCGAAAGGTCCAAGGCTGCACGAATCGAAGGGACGGCGAATGTTTCTGTGATTCGTTCCACCTCTCGTGCTCGGTGGAACTTTCGGCAGAAACTACGATAACACCTGTGCGTTAGTTTTATGGACGAAAGTGGATTTGCGGGAGCGTTTAATCGGTAAGCGCCATGTTTAGACCACTGGCAGAATTGCCGTGGTAAAACTCTTGACAGTTTTACCAATTAGGGTTTCAAAAATGTTAGGCTGACGTTTGGTAAAACGTTTTTAGCAGGTTGTTTACCATTTGACATCGAAAGGTTCGTTTATGCCCCATACCGCCACTCCCAAGGTCGCTTTTATTTTCGATTGCGATGGCACGCTGGTTAATAGCACCCCCGTTTGGGCCTATGCCCAGCCCGAGTTATTGCACCGCCACGGGATTGACGTGACCGTGGATGACTTTGCCCAATTTGAGCACCTGTCGCTGGAGGACGAGTGCCAGGCCTACCACGACACATGGGGCATTGGCACGAATGGCGAGGAGCTCTACCGTGAGTTGAGCGACATCCTGATCGATGGCTACTCCAAGGTGCCGCCGCGCGACGGGCTCCTGACATTTTTGGAGCAGGCGAAGGCGGCGGGCATTGCCATGTGTGTGGCTACGTCCACGCCGGCTGAGTTGGTGCAGTCCGCGCTCGCTGGTGCCGGGCTCGATGCCTACATGGAGTTTGTGACCACCACGGGCGAGGCAGGTCGCTCTAAGCAGTTCCCCGACGTATACGAGCTGGCGCTGCGCCGCCTGGAGGAGCGCCATGGGCACAAGTTTGAGCGCGCTTGGGTGTTTGAGGACGCCGTCTTTGGCCTTAAGAGCTCTGGGGTCGCTGGCTTTGAGCGCGTAGGCATCTATGACCCGCATGGCCGCATGAAGCGCGACGATGTGCGCGACAACTGCGATATCTTTATCGACAGCTATGAGGACCTGGATTTGGCCCGCGTCCTTTCGTTTGAGGGATAGGCGAGGGCTGTGGCTTGCAAGGTATTAGTGGTCTGCGGCTCGCCCGTGGTGGCGAGCGCGGATCTGTTGCGCAGGTTAGCAGGGAAGTGCGACCACGTCGTCGCCGTGGACCGCGGCCTGGACGCCCTTTTGGGTGCCGGCTTGAGCTGTGAGGTCTATGTCGGCGACGCTGACACGGTAAGCGATGGAGGCCGAGCGCTAGTCGATGCCGCCGAAGCCTTTGAGGTAGAACGCCACGACCCCTACAAGGACTATACCGATCTGGCGCTGGCGCTCGATGCCGTCCGCCGTCGCTGGCCGGGCGCGGAGGTAGTTGCGACCTGCGCCACCGGCGGCCGTCCCGACATGGCCCTGTCCGTATTAGGATTGCTCGCGGGCTACGAGGATGCCCCCATCTGGATCGCCGAGGACAAGGTGGTCGCCCGCATCCTTCGCGCAGGTGAATCCTGGATCATCGAAGGCCACGAGGGCAGCACCTTCTCCATCATCGCCATAGCGCCTGGGACGGTGGTAAGCGAACACGGTCTAGAGTGGGAACTAGATCACGCCCCGCTGGACTTGTTGGCCGACACAGGCATCAGCAACATAGTCAGGTCAACCGCAAAGATTACCGTCCACCAAGGAACTGTAATAGCGTATTTGTTACGTGAGGGTTTTATCGGGACGGTGGGTTAATTGACTGATTTTGCCGAAGTCAAAATCAGTCAATTCAGCCCCGTCCCAGGAAAACCCGTAAGAAAAAGTTTCAACAAAAACCTCTTGCATCCCCGCAAACATTCCCCTATAGTACTACCTCGTCACGGGGGCGTAGCTCAGCTGGGAGAGCGCTTGACTGGCAGTCAAGAGGTCAGGGGTTCGATCCCCCTCGTCTCCACCATCGTGAATCCAAAGGCCTTCGGAATTCCGAAGGCCTTTTTTCATGTCAAACACCACGCGAACAAACGGCACTCATACCAACAAAAAGTTGCACAATTTATTTCCCATGTCTGTACATAGTTTGTTAGACAAACGCAATTACCAGTGCACCTCGCTGCCCCTTTTGGACTTCAGGAACGCTTCTAATTATCGTCAGCACCCCAATAACCTGCGCCAACGTGAACAACATCCCAAAATAACCCCCTTAAGCACGCCAAATGAACGATATGTTGTCAAACGCAGCCCAAATCTGTTTCGCTCCCCGCTTGTGCTAGGATACCTAACGTTACATGAGTTCAACTGTGCTCGCGGCTCCAGCAAGTTGCAAAGCGCAGGGTCGATCAGCATCCGGCCGTAACGGCGGTGCCAGAAATACCACGAGCTCCAATAAAGAAGTCATGCGACGTTATTTGCATTGAGTTAATTCAAAGATGCATTTAGTAGTTTGCGTGTTAATGCGTAGCAGTCCTGTAGCTGTTTGCGTGCGGTCCAGTTTTGTACCCGCTTGACTGGGTCGCACGCAGCCAGCTGGAGACGCGGACATTTTGCGATACACGTCCGCGTCTCCAGCAACTGCGCTTATACATACCGTTCACGGTGGGGCAGAGCCACGTGCTTGTCTGACTGGGCTCAGGGTTTGAATATGGAGCGCCTCCGCGCACAAGCGCCCTGGCGAAGCCATATCCAAACCCCATGAGCCACACGTAAGACAGCAAGGGGGTGATGCTTGTGTGGTATGTGATTCAGGTCATTAACGGTCGCGAAGACATAATGCGCGAGCGCATCGAGCGCGTGGTGCCGGCTGGTGCCATGCAAGAGCTCTTTTATCCCCAATATCAGACCGAAATCAAGGTACACGGCGAATGGGTCAACACAACCAAGCCGTTGTTCCCCGGTTATCTTATCTGCGATACGGCAGATCCCCGCACCTTGCAACAGTATCTGCTGCGCATGGACGACTTTGCCCGGGTGCTTTCCCAGGACGGTCAGTTTGTGCCTTTGGCAAAAGAAGAGGTCCAGCTTATTGGCGGCTTTACGCATAGGGGAGACCGCGTAGTGCCCATGAGCGAAGCCCTAAAAGACGGCGACCAGGTCGTAGTGACGGCAGGTCCGCTGCTGGGCCATGAGGGCCTTATCAAAACCATTAACAGACGCAAGAGCACTGCTTATTTGGAGCTCGACCTGTGCGGCCGACGCGTGACTACGCGCGTTGGCCTTGCCGTGCTTTCAAGTGAGCAGCGCGTCATGCGCAACCTTAAAAAGGCGATCGCCTAAGTGCGGGCGGTCACCACACAGAACAGGGAGGATCCTCGGGGGCGGGGACGTAGTGTTGGAAGAGAACATGTCGGATAAAACAGAATATGCAACGGATGCACCCGCGGGAGCGGCGCTCATTGCTCAGGCCATGGACCGGCGCGAGGGCGCCGGCCGCTACAAGGCCATGCAATCCATCATGGACTGGGACCGCTCGCGCTTGACCTATCGCGCCGTTAAGCGCGCCTTTGACATCGTGTTCAGCGGCTGCGTGCTGGCCGTCATCGCGGTGCCCAGCCTGGTGCTCGCGGCGCTCATCCGCTTGGAGAGCGAGGGCAACCCGTTCTACAGCCAGATCCGCGTGGGCCGCACCCGTTCCGACGGTAGTTTAACCACCTTTCGCATGTGGAAGTTCCGCAGCATGTACAGAGATGCCGACCAACGCCTCGCCGAGCTCAAGGAACAGAATGAGATCGCAGGTGCCATGTTCAAGATGAAGAACGATCCGCGCGTCACCAAGATCGGGAAGTTCATTCGCAAGCACTCCATCGATGAGTTCCCGCAGTTCCTGAATGTGTTTCTGGGTCAGATGTCCGTGGTTGGCCCCAGGCCGCCGCTGCCTAATGAGGTGGCGGAGTACACCGAGTACGACCTGCAGCGTCTGGCCGTCAAGCCGGGGATCACCGGCTGGTGGCAGGTCACCGAACGCAATTCGACGGGATTCGACGGTATGGTCCGTCGCGACTTGGAATATATCGCCAAGCGGGGCGCATTGTTCGATTTAAAAATAATCCTACTCACAGTGATTGAGGTTGTCAGCGGAAATGGTGCTTTCTAAAGATACCCAAGAGAAATACGAGGACGCTAGTTTTAACGCTGGTCTGCCAAAGCGCGTCGAAGTGCTCGGTACGCCCGTCGACCCCTGGACGATGGAACAGACCGTCGAGGCGACCGACGCCCTCATCAAGGAGGGGCGCTTCGCCCACCTGATCGGCGTGAACGCCGACAAGCTGCTGCAGATGCGCGACGATCCCGAGATGGACGCGTGCGTGCGCCGCTGCGAGATCGTGAACGCCGATGGAGCGTCCATGGTCATGGCCGCTAAGAAGCTGGGCGTGGACCTGCCCGGGCGCGTGGCCGGAATCGACCTCATGTGGGAGCTGTGCGGGCTGGCTGAGCGCGAGGGACACAGGGTCTACCTGCTGGGCGCCAAGGCCGAGGTGGTCGCAAAGACCGCAGGGGTACTGTCCGAGAGGTATCCCAACATTGTCCTCGCCGGCTACCGTGACGGCTACTTCGGCGACGACGAGTTCGACGCCGTGGTCGCAGAGGTCGACCAGGCCGAGCCCGACATCGTGTTCGTGGGCATCACCTCGCCCAAGAAGGAGCGCCTTATCGAGCGTTTCCGCGAGCTGGGCGCCAAGGGCGCTTTCGTGGGCGTGGGAGGCTCGTTCGACGTCGTCTCCGGCAACATCCCGCGTGCCCCGATGTGGATGCAGCGCGCGAACCTGGAGTGGCTCTTCCGCATGATGCAGGAGCCCAAGCGCCTGGTGAAGCGCTATCTAGTCGGTAACACCCGTTTCTACATGCTTCTCCGCAAGGAGTCAAAGAGGAGCAAGGCCAATGTCTAAGAAGAAAGTAATGCTCGTCTTCGGCACCCGCCCGGAGGCAATCAAGATGTGCCCGCTAGCCAACGAGCTGAAGGCGCGTGCGGATGAGTTCGAGACCGTCGTGACCGTGACCGGGCAGCACCGCGAGATGCTCGACCAGGTTCTGCGCGTCTTCGACGTGAAGCCCGACCACGACCTGGCGATCATGAAGCCGGGCCAGACGCTGTTCGACGTGACGTGCGACGTGCTGCTCAAGCTCAAGGCCGTCCTCGAGGACGAGACGCCCGACGTGGTCCTGGTCCACGGCGACACCACGACCAGCTTCGCCGCGGCGCTCGCGTGTTTCTACCTGCAGATCCCCGTGGGGCATGTGGAGGCCGGCCTGCGCACGCACGACATCTACAGCCCCTGGCCGGAGGAGTTCAACCGCCAGGCGGTCGACATCGTGAGTGAGTACTACTTCGCGCCCACGGAGGCGAGCAAGCAGAACCTGCTCGGCGAGGGCAAGCTCGAGTCCGGGATCTGGGTCACCGGCAACACCGGCATCGACGCACTGCGCACTACCGTGCGCGAGGGCTACTCCCACCCCGAGCTCGATTGGGCTGAGGGCTCCCGCCTCATCCTCATCACGGCGCATCGCCGCGAGAACTTGGGTGAGCCCATGCACCGCATGTTCCGCGCCATCCGCCGCGTGATGGAGGAGCATCCGGACACAAAGGCAATCTACCCCATCCACATGAACCCGCTCGTCCGCAAGGCCGCCCACGAGGAGCTCGACGGCTTCGACCGCCTGCACATCATCGACCCGCTCGAGGTGCTCGATTTCCACAACTTCATGGCCGCGAGCCACCTCATCCTCACCGATTCCGGCGGTATCCAGGAGGAGGCCCCGAGTCTGGGCAAGCCGGTGCTCGTCATGCGCGACACCACGGAGCGCCCCGAGGGCGTGGCGGCCGGCACGCTGAAGCTCGTCGGCACCGAGGAGGACGTCATCTACCGCGAGTTCAGCCGTTTGCTCAGCGATCAGGCCGAGTATGAGGCCATGAGTCACGCCTCCAACCCTTACGGAGATGGACATGCTAGCGAGCGAATTGCGGACGTGCTGAGAGGATAGCAGCATGAATGAATGCTTCAAACTATACAAAGCTGCTCACGCCTGCACCAAAGGGCCAAAGTTTGTTCGTCCGTTGGCTGGAGTTTTCAGGCATCTGTCGCAGCTTCTCTTTGCATGCCATATCGGAAGCCATGCCGAGATAGGTGAAGGCTGCTTGTTCCAGCACAACGGTGTGGGATGTGTCATCTCCGAGAAAGCCGTGATTGGAAAGAACTGCATGCTCTATCAGCACGTCACCGTCGGAGCTCTCGAGGGGGGGCTCCCATCATTGAGGACGATGTCATGATTGGCGCCAACGCAGTGCTGCTCGGCAACATTACCGTCCATAAAGGGGCAAAGATTGGCGCGGGAGCCGTTGTCCTCTGCGATGTCCCTGAAGACTCCACGGCCATCGGCGTGCCTGCGAAAGTACTTGTGCCAAAGGCTGGTTAGAAATACCTATACGATTGGTTTTGCGTAATGAGATTAAATGATTATATAAAACGTGCAGGGCAATCTTCTATCCCTTTACACGAGATTACTGGTGAAGAGCTGCAGCGGCTGCATAAAGAAATGACCGATATTGCCGACGACGTTATCTCCCTTGCGGATGAATTGGGTCTTTCAATCACATTGGGCGGCGGTTCAGTTCTAGGGGCTGCGAGGCACCGTGGTTTCGTTCCCTGGGACGATGACATTGATTTAAATATAACGCGCAAAGAATGGGAAGTTTTCGCTCCAGTTTTTCAGGAACGATTCGAGGAAAAATACTTTATTTATGCCCCCGATTCATTTAGTGATGCGGTGATTAACGCAATTCGAATATATAAACGCGGTACGAAACTTCGCGAAATCGCACATGCTCCAAACGAGCCGAACGGTATATTTGTTGATATTTTTTTACTTGAAAACGCACCTGATAATGGCGCTATAAGACTTTGTCATGGTGTTTTATGCCAAGGTTTGCGATATATCGCTTCCTGTGTGCGACTCTATGAACAGAGAGCCTACATTGAGAGCGTGTTTGGTAAAAATGCCGAAGCAATGGCTGGATACCGTAAGCGCTTTTTTGTTGGAAGAATCTTCTCGTTTTCAAGCGCGCATTCTTGGTCGCTTCTTTCATATAAGGCAAACGGTCTCTGTAAAAACGAGGCTTCTAGATTCCTGACGATACCTTCAGGCGGTAAGTACTACTTTGGAGAGCTGATCCGTCGAGATTCGTATTTCCCGCCCGAATATCTTCCTTTCGGCGATCATTCTTGGCCCGTCCCTCGCGATTACGACAGATATCTGACCAAATTGTACGGGGATTGGAAAGAAGTGCCTCCTGAGGACAAACGCGAGGTTCATTGTCTCATTGAGCTTGATTTTGGTGATGATGACGATGAGTAAAACGTATGCTGTTATTTTTGCAGGCGGTGTTGGATCGAGAATGAGTGGTGCTGACAAGCCGAAGCAATTCCTCGAACTCGGCGGTGAAGCGATAATCTGTCATGTGATTGACAAGTTCGAGGAAGCACCCTGCGTTGACGGGATAGTCATTGTCTGCGTCGAGAGCTGGCTCGACTACCTCAGGGATCTTTTAGCGCAAAGGGGCTACCACAAAGTGCTCGCCTCGATTCCCGGAGGTGAAACCGGACAGGAGTCTATCTTTAACGGCCTTTCCTATATAAAGAGAAATAAACTTGCCGATGAAGATACTGTCATTCTCATTCACGATGGCGTGAGACCCCTTATCGATTGCGAAACTATTATTGCTTGTGCTGAGTCTGCAAGAAATTGCGGTCCTACGGCTACTGTTGCTCCCGCCACTGAAACGATCGTGACCGTCGATGGTGGAAAAGTTGTCGGCGTCACTGACAGGGCAAAGTGCCGATTAGCGAGGGCGCCACAAGGATTCATATTTAATGAGCTGTACGGCGCACATTTGAGAGCACTCGAAGAAGGGCGACGCGACTTCATCGATTCCATTTCAATGATGAGCGCATACGGTCATGAAATTTTTGTTGTCGATGGTCCTGAAGAGAATATAAAAATAACGACGCCGCGAGACTTTCTCACGTTCAAGGGTTTCGTAGACTTAAAGGAGTATGAGCAGATATGGCGATGAGCGAGGCGCAGCGCACGGCGCATGATATCGCGGCAAATCAGGCGATGCCCTGGGGTAAGATAGATGGGTCGACTGTAGTCATTACAGGAGCGACGGGGCTGATTGGCTCACAAGTCGTTAGGACCCTTATTGAACGGACAAACAATTTCCACGGATCAATCAAACTGATTCTTCCCGTAAGAAACGTGATTAAAGCGGAGATGATGTTTGGTCGTTCAGACTCGATTTATTATGTCCCTTGGAAAATTGGTGATTCATTTTCTGATGCAGTCAAGGGCGATTATTTCATTCACGCGGCTTGTCCGACTTCGAGTACGGCTTTCCTCCACAGTCCGATTGAGGTTATCTCCGACATAGTGGATTCCGCCCATGCAGTCATAAACCTGCTTTCGACCTCTTCCTTCCGCCAATGTGTCTGTCTTTCGACTATGGAGGTATACGGATCGGTTGAGGGCCGCGTTGACGAGCGGATGAATGGGGCTTTGGACACGATGAATCCCCGGTCGAGCTATCCTGAGGCCAAGCGCCTTTCGGAATGCTTGTTCGCTTCAGCTTCTTCTGAGCTGGGAGTTCCGATTAGTGTAGTGCGCCTTGCACAGACTTTTGGCGTCGGTGTTCCTCGAGATGACGGCCGGGTGTTCGCTGAGTTCGGCCGGAGTGTCGTTTCAGGCCAGGATATCGTTTTGCTCTCTGATGGATCGAAGCGGAACTCCTATCTTTCAGTTGACGATGCTGTTACCGCCATCTTATTCCTGCTCGTCCATGGGAATAGCGGAGAGGCCTACAACGCTGCAAATCCTGCTACGTTCTGTAGCATTCTAGAGATGGCGCAGATGGTAGTTGAAGATTTTGGATTGGGCAAGAGCACTGTTGTGTTCGGGCAAGATGCCGAGAGGGCAAAGACGTTCAGGCCTGGCGCGGTCCTTGATCTTGATTGTTCCAAGCTCATGAATCTTGGCTGGCAACCAAGCCATACTCTTCACGAAATGTACTCTGCCATGTTCGCGGGGTGGGCAGAGCATGAATGATGCGTTTAAAGACGACAAGCCCACCGTGCTAGTCATGATGGCCAGCTACAACGGTGAGAAGTTTATCGATGAGCAGATAGACAGTATCCTCGCGCAGAAGGACGTTCATGTGACCCTTCGTATCTGCGATGACGGATCAAATGACTCAACTCCTTCTATATGTGAATCGTATGCTTCGAAGTACGACAATGTTCTGTTTGAAGTTAACAAGGTAAATAAAGGCTTGGCTAAAAACTTCATGGATATGGTCTACGACGATAAAGCGCTTGGCTTCAATTATTATGCCTTTTCAGATCAAGATGACGTCTGGCTCCCGGAAAAGCTGATACATGCTATTCGTCAGATTGAAGCGCAGGTTCATGACGAGCCTGCGCAATACTATTCGGATATTGAGAATGTCAATTGTGACCTTAGCGGTGGCTCAAGGGAGTACTCTTCCTGGATTGGATGCAGCCAATGGTTAATTGCTGCTTTAACTGTTAATTGGGCGTCCGGCTGCACTATGGTGTTTAACTCCCAACTTAGGGAGCAGATTATCACTTATGAGCCTCGTACATATCCAAGAATCCATGATAGCTGGATTCATTTGATTGCCATGGTTTCTGGTGCTGTTGTAGCGGATTTGGGCGATGCTTATATCAAAAGACGAATTTCTGGAGACAATCAAGTTGGCCAGCGTAATTTAGAGTCAACGGAGTCATTTAAGTCTGTCGCGACACGTTGGAAGCGCATCATCAAGAAGAGCACACATTGCCAAACTCGGGTTGCGGCTTATCTACTAGATGGATACGAGAATGTCATGGGACGAGACGAAGCCAATCTTGTTAGGACGTATGCGAAGATGCCAACGTCGTTGTATTTGCGCATAAAAATCGGGATGAAGCTTCTCCATTGCCCCTTCCCAACGCGAAGTATGGCTCGCGCCTTTGCAATAAAAGCCGTTTTGAACAGGCTGTAGGTAATATGGCTGAGTCTATTATTCTGTTCTTACTCGTCGCTATTGTCACTTTCTTCGTCTATTATTTTAATGATGGCGACTTATTATGCCCTTCTTCCCTTGCGTGCTTCGCTTTTTTGTTATGCACTGGTGCGTCGATTTATGATTGTTGGGCATGGAACACCGGGATTAACCTTGTGACCGTGCTTACAGTTTGCGTTGGCCTTATAAGCTTCGTAGGCCCGGCAACATTGGCATGCGACCATCGACAAAGAAAAACTGTTAATTTAAATACTCAGTCGCAGAAATGGTCCCTGCATATTGATGTCCCAAATAATGTAACAGCTATCATTTGTCTTTTCGGCGCCGTTATTTCTTACCTCTATATCCATGCCATCGTTGACAGCGTCGGAATGAGGGGTTCTTGGTCGGAGACCATGCAAGCGTACAGATGGCATACTTCTTTTGATGATAATTTCAGCTCTGGAATATCAACGCCGATCAACTATGGCTTCCGCCTATTTATGGCTGTTGGCTATGTGTACGTGTTCGCATTCGTGAACGAGCTTCTTGTTTCCGAGGAGAAACGATGGGCGTATTTAGTTCCACCCGTTATATATTGCTTAGCCTCGCTGGGGCAGTCTTCTCGCGGTCAGATTATCGTTATGCTGTTTGCCGGCGTCATCATGTTCTGGATTCTTCGAAATTGCGTGAGTGTCAATGCGGTACGCATTAATTTCGGTGCGGTGATGCTCATTCTTGCGGCTGTGGTTTTCGGTCTCGCTATTTTTGTTTTCGGCGCAGACGCCGTGGGTAGGGTGACCGTCAAGACTCCCTTTGATTCTCTCATGACTTATTTGGGTGGGTCGATAATCGGACTAGACCAATTTATTGCCAAGCCGGAGTTATCCACTGCCCCAGCCGATCTGTTCGGCTCTGAAACGTTTCAAGGTCTCTGGCTATTTTTAGGCAAGACATTCGTAATTTCCGATTGGACTTACACATTCCAGCTTGAGTACAGGTTTGTCAATAATGTCAACATTGGCAACCTTTACACAGCTTTCCGTTATTACCTTCATGATTTCGGTCCAATTGGGATGTGCATTGTTTTGGCCTTTCAGGGCTTGTTATTTGGTTCTATGTACAATGTTTTACGTAACTCTGGCGTGAAGATTTCCGTTCGTTGGCGGATCATTCTGCTGTTGATTTATTCTTGGGTCGGCATTTCGGTGGCATATCTTCCGATTGCAGACTTTCTTTTCCATCAATACATGAATCCAACATCTCTCTTAACTGTCATCTTCATGGCAGTTTCGGTGCTCTTTCTAATGAGATTTGCTCGTACCGAGGAAAGTTCTGGCCTGAAAGGCGATATGTAGGCAGCTAGTAATGAGACCTCTCATTACTAGCTGGTTTCTTTGGGGGTTTTATTAACGGATGAACTATAAGAAGCTTGTGACGAATGCACTCGTTGCCTTTTCCGCACAGGGTATTTCTCTTGTTGTAAGTTTTGTTATGTCCCTACTCGTCCCCAAAGTTCTTGGGGTAACAAGCTATGGATATTGGCAACTGTTTATTTTCTATGCTGGATATTCAGGGTTTTTCCACTTTGGTCTGAACGACGGCGTTTATCTAGTTGAGGGTGGAAAAACGAGAAATGAAATTAATAAAGTAGCCATCAATTCCCAGTTTAGGGTTGCAGTGTTGCTGCAAGTTTTAGTCGGAATCGCATTCTGCATATTATCTATAATGATTACGCCCGAAGAGGAGAGGGCTTTCGTAATCTATGCCTTTTCACTGTATACCGTAATATCAAATCTTCAACTATATCTTGGCTATGTTTTTCAAGCTATGAATGAGACTAGGCTCTTTTCGTTTTCGACCATGCTCGATCGACTTGTTTTCTTGGTTCCGCTTATTATCTTTGTCGTCCTTCGTCTTTCGGATTTCAGACCTTACATCATTCTCTACTGTTTATCGCGGTTTTGCGCATTAGTGTACTGTTGCTGGCATAGCAGAGAATTTTTTAAAGCCGGATTACTTGATCTCAAGAATTCGATAAGGCTTGCCGCCTCGAGCATCAAAATCGGCTTTGGCCTTATGCTGGCTAATGTTGCCAACATACTCATTTTAGGAATTGCTAGGGCTTTGGTTGATTGTGCTTGGGGAATCGAGGCTTTCGGAAACGTTTCTTTTTCTCTTTCCATCGTCAATTTTTTCACTTCATTTGTTTCTCAAGCAAGTATGGTTCTCTTTCCTGCGTTAAGGCAGGGATCGGAAGATGAGAGGCGCTCTTTCTATCAGGGAATTAGAGACGCGATGGAGGTGTTTTTCCCAGCAATCTACTTGTTCTATTTCCCAATGGTGATGCTCCTTTCTATCTGGCTTCCGCAATACGCTGCGAGTATGGGCTATTTCGCACTTCTCTTGCCGATCTGCGTTTTCAATACCAAGATGGATATTTGCTGCACAACGTATTTCAAGGTCTTGCGCAAAGAGAAACTTCTCCTTGCGGTGAATCTGACAACGGTTGTGGGAAGTGCCATTTTCTCATTGATAGGCGTTTATTGCTTCGGGTCAATCGAAGCGGTTCTGATTGGCGCGGTTGCGTGCATTGTTTTAAGGTCATTCTGTTCGGAGCGTTATTTGAATAAGTGCTTACATGCCTTCCCGACACATAATCCCCTACAGGAGGTTGTTTTAACATTCGTATTCATTTCTTTTACCTTGTGGGCTCCAGTGCATATTGCGATTTTCGGTTACCTGCTTCTTTACTCTTGTTTCCTAATTCTCAATAGGGATGTAGTTCATAGCTCGTTTAGACGTCTTAAGGCGGTTTTCGGCCGTCGATAGACCGAATAAAACTATGACCTTTTAGTTTTAATGAATAGAGGAGATAGATAACTTTGAAAGGCATCATCCTCGCCGGCGGGTCCGGCACGCGCCTGTACCCGCTCACGCTCGTGACCTCCAAGCAGCTGCTGCCGGTCTACGACAAGCCCATGATCTACTACCCGCTGTCCACCCTCATGCTGGCGGGCATCCGCGACATCCTGGTCATCTCCACGCCGACCGACCTGCCCAACTTCGAGCGCCTGCTCGGGGACGGCTCGCGCTACGGCGTGAACCTCTCCTACGCAGAGCAGCCGAGCCCCGACGGCCTGGCGCAGGCCTTCACCATCGGCGAAGGGTTCATCGCCGGCGAGCCGTGCGCCCTGGTGCTGGGCGACAACATCTTCTACGGCAACGGCCTGTCGCGCCACCTGACGCGCGCCGTCCAGAACGCCGAGTCGGGCCGCGCCACGGTCTTCGGCTACCACGTGGACGACCCCGAGCGCTTCGGCGTCGTGGAGTTCGACCGCGAGGGGAGGGCCGTCTCCATCGAGGAGAAGCCCGCCGAGCCCAAGAGCTCCTACGCCGTCACCGGCCTGTACTTCTACCCGGGCGACGTGGCCGCCAAGGCACACAAGGTGAAGCCGTCGGCCCGCGGCGAGCTGGAGATCACCGACCTCAACCGGATGTACCTGGGGGAGGGGACGCTGTCCGTCGTCACCCTCGGCCGCGGCTACGCGTGGCTGGACACCGGCACCATGGAGTCACTCCACGAGGCCGCGGAGTTCGTCCGCGCCGTGGAGCACTCCCAGGACCTTCCCGTGTCCGTGCCCGAGGAGATCGCCTGGGAGAACGGCTGGATCACCACCGAGGGGCTCAAGCAGGCCGCCGAGGCCTACGGCAAGTCGGTCTACGGGCAGCACCTCAAGAAGGTCGCCGCCGGCGAGATCGTCAACAGCCCGCGCGAGTACTAGGAAACAAGGAGATACGAACATGGCAGAGGAGACCTTCTCCCCCAGGAACATCATCGTCACGGGCGGCTGCGGCTTCATCGGCAGCAACTTCGTGCACTACGTCGTGGACAACCACCCGGGCGTCCACGTGACCGTCCTGGACAAGCTGACCTACGCCGGCAACCCCGAGAACATCGCGGGGCTGCCCTCCGACCGCGTCGAGCTCGTCGTGGGCGACATCTGCGACGCCGAGCTGCTCGACCGCATCGTCCCGGGCCACGACGCCATCGTGCACTACGCCGCCGAGAGCCACAACGACAACTCCATCGCCGACCCGGAGCCGTTCCTGCGCACCAACGTCGAGGGCACCTTCCGCCTGCTGGAGGCCGTGAGGAAGTACGGCGTCCGCTACCACCACGTCTCCACCGACGAGGTCTACGGCGACCTGGCGCTCGACGACCCGGCCAAGTTCACCGAGGAGACGCCGTACCACCCGTCCTCGCCGTACTCGAGTACCAAGGCCAGCTCCGATATGCTGGTTCGCGCATGGACCCGCACCTACGGGCTTCGCACCACGATCTCCAACTGCTCCAACAACTACGGCCCCTACCAGCACGTGGAGAAGTTCATCCCCAGGCAGATCACGAACATCATCGACGGCTTGCGCCCCAAGCTCTACGGAAAGGGCGAAAACGTCCGCGACTGGATCCACACCGAGGACCACTCCTCGGCCGTCTGGGACATCCTCACCAAGGGCCGCATGGGGGAGACCTACCTCATCGGTGCGAACGGCGAGAGGAACAACATCACGGTCCTGCGCATGATCCTCGAGGCCATGGGCCGCGACCCCGAGGACTTCGACTGGGTCGCCGACCGCCCCGGCCACGACCGCCGCTACGCCATCGACAGCACGAAGCTCCAGCGCGAGCTCGGCTGGAAGCCGGCCCACACTGACTTCGCCGAGGGCCTGAAGGCCACCATCGAATGGTACGTGGCCAACGAGCCCTGGTGGCGCCCGGCCAAGGAGGCCACCGAGGCGCGCTACCGCGCCCAGGGGCAGTAGGAGGGGAGAGAGACATGGCAGACATCGCATTCGAAAAGGACCTCTCCGTCGCCGAGACCGGCATCGGGGGCCTCAAGGTCGTCGACCTCGCCGTCCACGGCGACTCGCGCGGCTGGTTCAAGGAGAACTGGCAGCGCGCCAAGATGTGCGCCCTGGGCATCCCGGACCTCCGCGTCGTCCAGAACAACATCTCCTACAACGACAGCCGCGGCGTCACCCGCGGCATCCACGCCGAGCCCTGGGACAAGTTCATCTCCGTCGCCCGCGGCTCGGTCTTCGGCGCCTGGGTGGACCTGCGCGAGGGCAGCGAGACCTACGGGAAGGTCTACACGACCGTGCTCGACCCGAGCAAGGCCATCTACGTCCCGCGCGGCGTGGGCAACTCCTTCCAGGCGCTGGAGGACGGCACAGCCTACACCTACCTGGTGGATGCCCACTGGTCGCTGGAGCTCAAGAGGACCTACACCTTCGTGAACCTCGCCGATCCCGAGCTCGCCATCGAGTGGCCCATCCCGCTGGAGGAGGCCACCGTATCCGAGGCCGACCTCAACCACCCGATGCTCAAGGACGTCGTCCCGATGGCGCCGAAACGCACGCTCGTCACCGGCTGCAACGGCCAGCTGGGCCATGCGGTGCGCGCGCTCGCCGAGGAGCGCGGCGTGGCGAAGGACTTCGACTTCTGCGACATCGACACCTTCGACATGTCCGACCCGGACGCCTACTCAAAATACGACTGGTCGCTCTACGGCACCGTGATCAACTGCGGCGCCTACACGGCCGTGGATAAAGCGGAGACCCCCGAGGGCCGCGTGACCGCCTGGAAGGCCAACGCCGCCGGTCCCGCTCTTCTCGCACGCACCTGCGCCGAGCACGGGATCACCCTCGTCCACGTGTCCTCCGACTACGTCTTCGACGGCACCGCCGAGGTGCACGACGAGGACGAGCCCTTCTCTCCGCTGTCCGTCTACGGCCAGACCAAGGCCGCCGGCGACATCGCCGTGGCCGGGTGCCCGCGCCACTACGTCATGCGCAGCTCCTGGGTCATCGGCGAGGGGCACAACTTCGTCAAGACCATGAAGGGGCTGTCCGACCGCGTCGCCGACCCGGAGGATAAGCTCACGCAGGTCACGGTCGTTGACGACCAGCTGGGCCGCCTGACCTTCACGCGCGACATGGCCGAGGCCATCTTCCACGTGCTGGGGACGCACGCCCCCTACGGCACCTACGACTGCACCGGCTCCGGCACCGTCAAGTCCTGGGCCGATATCGCCCGCGCCGTCTTCGAGGCCGCCAACGGCAACGGGGACAGGGTCGTGCCGGTATCGACCGCCGACTACTACGCGAGCGCCGAGGGCCCCGTCGCCCCGCGCCCGGTCCACTCCGCGCTCGACCTGTCCAGGCTCGAGGCTGCCGGCTTCCACATGCCCGACTGGGAGGAAGAGCTGGGGGAGTACATCAAGACGCTCTAGGCGCTATTAACTTTTCGAGAGTAAAAGCCGCCGTTCTTTAACGGTGGCTTTTCTTGTTGGTGGCTATCTGCGCAGTGTTGCCAATAGTATTTTGCGGAAGATCTACCTCTCGCTTGGCTTGGAAGTAGGGTGGCCGGGCTGGTCGTCGTAGGCGTATTTGCTGTACACGTTGACCTCCCACTGCTTTTTTTCGACCTTTGCTACAGAATCTAGGATGAAGCCGGTCGCAAGGCTCAGGCCGCACAGGAACATAAACGAGGCGGCGAGCATAGCGGTGGGGAAGCGCGGGACGAGGCCGGTCTGGAAATATTCGACAACGATGGGCATGCCCAGGGCGAGGCCGAATACCGCGAACAGAAGCGCTACGAGGCTGAAGAACTTCAGCGGGCGGTAGTCCTTGAACAGCGTGCCGATCATCGCAACGACTTTAATGCCGTCGCTCACTGTGTTGAGTTTGGACTCGGAACCCTCGGGACGGTCGCGGTACTCGATGGGCACATCTTTGATGCGCCAGCGGTGGTCGACGGCGTGGATCGAGAGCTCGGTTTCGATCTGAAAGCCCTCGGAAAGCACTGGGAAGGTTTTAACGAACGGGCGGCTCATGGCGCGGTAGCCGGTCATGACGTCATCGAAGCTGTAGCCATAGATCCACTTGATCATGGCGCGGACCAGATTGTTGCCAAAGCCGTGGAAGGCGCGCTTGTTTTCCTCGGCGTAGGTGCCGTTTGAAAGGCGATCGCCTACGGTCATGTCGGCCGTACCGTTAAGGATGGGCTCGCAGAGGGCCTTGGCCGCCTCGGCGGGGTAGGTGTCGTCGCCGTCGACCATCAGGTAGCAATCGGCGTCGATGTCGCGAAACATCTGGCGGCATACGTTGCCCTTTCCCTGACGGGGCTCAAAGCGGACCGTGGCGCCGTGCTCGGTGGCGATGCGTGAGGTATCGTCCGACGAGTTGTTGTCATAGACATAGACCGTCGCTTGCGGAAGCTCGCGGTGAAAGTCGTCGATGACTTTGCCGATCGTGGGCGCTTCGTTGTAGCAGGGGATGATGACGGCGATGGATTCAGAATTCACTCAATGCTCCTTATACGTTCAATCCTTGAAAGTATAGCCGTTTGGGCTTGGCATCCTAAGATGTGGGTTAGTTCTCCAGTTTTGTTGCGCGAATCGTTTGCATGGCCGTCGGGTCTATACTGTTCGTTTGTCAACGATTACGAGTAAAGGAGTTGCATCCGTGTCGGATCAGACAAAGCAACAAGAAACTCGCAGTCTGCCTGCGACGTTTGCTAAGAACGAATTTGAGAAGGACGCGTTTATCCTTCGTCAGCTGGTTACCAAGGATTTTAAGATCAAGTATCGCCGTAGCGTTCTGGGCGTCGCATGGTCGGTGCTCAACCCGCTGCTGATGATGATCGTCATGGCCATCGTGTTCTCGACGATTTTTGGCCAGGGTCGCAATGGCTCAATGACGCCCGAGATGTACCCGCTGTACTTGATCGTGGGTAACATTACCTTTGCCGTCATGTCCGAGTCTACGAACCAGGCCCTGACGTCGATCGTGGGCGCTGCCCCTCTGCTCAAGAAGGTTAAGGTGCACCGCTGGGTCTTCCCGGTGCAGAAGGTGCTCTTCTCGCTGGTCAACTTTGCCTTCTCGCTGGTCGCCGTCGCCATCGTCATGCTGTGGTTCCGCGTTATGCCTTCTTGGCACCTGATTCTGCTGCCGGTTTGCCTGCTGCTGCTTATGTGCTTCTGCATGGGCCTGGGCATGATGCTCTCTGCCCTTACGGTCTTCTTCCGCGACGTTATGCATCTGTGGAGCGTCGTCATTACGGCGTGGACTTACATTACGCCCATCTTCTGGACGACTGATTATATTGCGCAAATGCCGCATCTCGTACGTATCTTGATGTATGCGAACCCCATGTTCAACTACCTGCAGTTTATGCGCGATATCTTCCTGTTCCAGACTACGCCCTCGCTTATGACGTTTGGTATGTGCGTTGCCTGGGCGGTTCTTGCGCTTATTATTGGCTATACCGTGTTCCATAAGTCCGAGCGCAAGTTCATCCTCTACATCTAAGGAGTGCTGTGATGACTGAATCTGTTGTTGATTACAGCGAGCAGCCTCTGGCTGTCGAGGTCGACGACGTCACCATGATCTTTAACATGGCGTCCGAGTCGCTGACCAACCTCAAGGAGTACTTCATTAAGCTTGCCAAGCATGAGTTGTTCTTTGAGGAGTTTAGGGCGCTTAAGCATATCTCGTTTGATATTCATCGTGGCGAGGTCGTGGGTCTGGTCGGCACCAATGGCTCCGGCAAGTCTACGATGCTCAAGATTATCGCTGGCGTGCTTGAGCCAAGCGAGGGCAGCGTTAAGGTGCACGGTAACATCGCGCCGCTGATTGAGCTTGGTGCTGGTTTTGACCCCGAGCTGACCGCCCGCGAGAACATCTATCTGAACGGCGCCCTGCTTGGCTATACCAAGGAGTTCATCGATGCCAACTTTGACGGCATTATCGAATTCGCTGAGCTGCAGAACTTTGTCGATATGCCGCTTAAGAACTTCTCCTCGGGCATGGTGGCGCGTATCGCCTTTGCAATCGCGACGATTACCGAGCCCGATATTCTGATCGTTGACGAGACGTTGTCCGTCGGTGATGTGTTCTTCCAGCAGAAGTGCGAGGACCGTATCCAGCACTTTATCCAGAGCGGCGACGTGACGGTTCTGTTCGTTTCGCACTCTATGGAGCAGGTTGAGCGCATCTGCCAGCGTGCCGTTTGGATTGAGAAGGGTGACCTTCGCATGGACGGCCCGGTTGATGAGGTCTGCAAGGCGTATCGCGAGCAGTTCAACTAGGTTATAATTACTTGCGCCTGACAGGCTTGCGCTTGCTTGGGCGTGCGGCTATTTGCTCCATTAGCTCAGTTGGATAGAGCAGGGGACTTCTAATCCCAAGGTCGACGGTTCGAATCCGCCATGGAGCACCATCGTTTATTAAGCCCAGACCGCTTGGTGGTCTGGGCTTTTTCACATGCCGGTGTTCTTTGTTCTTGCCGGGTATACGTTTAGGCCGAAGCCGTGGCGTGAGCTGCTATTGTGCTGCTGATGTGGATTGGTTATACGGCGCGCCAAAGGGGGCTGGAGCCGAGCGTGAGCAAGCCTCTGCTTATGACGCTGCCAGCATCGTGGTTCTTCGCGTCAATCGTACGCTGTGCCTGCGATATTGGATTGGCGTACGTGATCAAGAAGGCGTAACAAAAGCGGGGAGGACCAACTTGGCCCTCCCCGCTGTATCTAGTCTGCCTTCAGGCACTCGGGCAAGACGTTTGCAACTGCATTCATCGCCTGCGGCCTCAGGTACTGCTCATTGAGCTTTACCTTTCTGTAGGCGTAGCGAGTGTCTGCCGAGTATTTGATCAACACATCGGTGAAGAACCGCTCCCAGCTCAGGTAGTCGCGGCTTTCGATATAGCTTGAGGGATCCTCGAGGATTTTTAAGATATCGTTACTGGGAATGAGGCCAGATTGCAGGAGTGTCCACTCGAATGATTCGGGGAGGAACAAGCGTACGTTCTTGTAAACGCGCTGTCCGAGCACCTTTTCGATGTAGGGACCAAATGCTGCTCCGTCTCCAATAGCAAGGATGTTTTGCTCGGGACATTCGTGAATCGTACGTTTTAGATTCGCAACGCCGGTGGCGGTATAGCAGGGGATCCCGAGTCGGTTGCAAAGAGCGTCGTAGAATTGATAGCCAGATTTGCTATCCTCGACAACTACGGCGTCGGGTACCTCGAATCCAACATTTAGATCCTGATACAGCATACTTGCCGTGTGGTCATATAGCGGCTTGGTCACCGAGTAGAAGCGCCTGTCGCTCTTGCGGCCATTGATTGTTTTACTTGTCGTGTTGACTAGCTTCAGGATCTCATCAACGCTGTAGGGGAGCTCGTTGGCATCGCGACGAGATATCAGAACAAAATAGTTGGACGAGCCGTTGACGGCTTTGGCGAAGTCCTTTGAGTAGATAAACTCGTTACCCTCATCTAGAAAGACGATTGAATCTTCGATGATCGATAGCTCGCGCTCCCAGCGTCTGCCGGAAAGCGTTTCGCAAGGCACGTCGCAACTGAGTGCAACGCCGCTTTCCGGTCCTCGGTCGTTGTAGTCGCGAATCATCGAGATGAGCGTCGTTTTACCCGTGCCGCTGTTGCCGCGTATAAAGGAAATATTGCGCTTAAACGTGAGTGTGTATTTGACCTTTGCACGCTCTACGACAACGGTATGCGTTCCCTTCATTACTCATCAACATCCAAAAAGTCATTCGTGGCGCCGACAAACTCCTGCATGTTTCTGACGATGCGGCCATCGTTTTCAATGCGGATTTCAAAGCTCTTCCAGGGGAATTTCATGATGTGGTATAAGGTCACCATCACATCCTGCTCTTTGCCGATCTTGAGTAGCCAGCGGGCACAGTTGTCTCCGCAGGTGGATGCGTTGAACACCATATTTGGGAGATTGCGCACCAGCAGCAGCGTCTTAACGCCGCCGGACAGTTCGAGTGGGGTGATCGAGCCCAGCTGTTTGCTTACGATGTTGTGGGGACCGATGAGCTCTGATCCGTCCACGCTTTTAATAATCTGTGCGGCCATAGGGTCTTCGAACCATGAGTCCAAGTATGAGTTCCTAAAATAGGTTTCGGTATCGTAGATGGAACCGGGGTAATCCCCCAGATGGATGCTTAACATGCGCGTCTCCAGACGTTGTGTGACTGCAATGATTATATGCCAGTAATAAAGTGCCGCCAGTAGCGAGGTTGCTGCTGGCGGCACTGGCATTATTAGCGTGTGAATCGCGTTGATGGATTTGCTCGCGAGGCTACTTTTCGAGACGTTCCCTCAGCAGCTCCAGCGCGTGGGCGTAGCCTTGCAGGCCCTCGCCGGTGATGGTGGCGAAGCAGGCTAGGCGGGCGTAGCTCACCTGGCGGAAGTCTTCGCGCGTCTCTACGGCGCTGATGTGCACCTCGACGGCAGGGATGGCAACGGCCTTGAGGGCGTCGAGGATCGCCACGCTCGTATGCGTGTAGGCAGCCGGGTTGATGACGATGCCGTCGACCTTGCCGTAGGCCTCCTGGATCTTGTCGACGATGTTGCCCTCGTGGTTGGACTGGAAGACCTCGACCTCGTCGAAGCCCTGTGCGGCGCCCGCTTCCTGGCAGATCTGCACTAAGCGGTCGTAGTTGTCGCTGCCATAGATGCCCGGCTCGCGAATGCCGAGCATGTTGAGGTTGGGGCCGTTGATGACGAGTGCTTTCATGGTTGCTTCCTTTGCAGTCGAGAAACCACCACAAAGGTGCCTGTCCCCTTTGTGGTGGTTTTGATTAGAGAGCGGGTGGGAGGGTGTCGAGGAGGGCTTGGGCGGTGTTGGCGG